>NZ_JBFTRD010000002.1:0-699803 GCF_056399345.1 Arthrobacter sp. 01N442 | reverse complement strand
TATTGAGTTCTCAAACAACAGACACACCCGGCACCACCCAAACCCAACGGTCCAGGATCACTCCGGAGCAACTTTTCAAACTTACCCGATCACCAACCGCTTTGCAAACCAGCGTATTCGCCGAATTCGAAGCAATGGAAGGGTCCCCAGCCAAAAAACCAGCACGGAAATCCGCACCATTTTCCAGGCCGTTCAACAAGGGGGTCGGTCGCTATCTTTCCGCTTCAGCGGCGGCGACTCGAACTACTCTACACACCAACCCGACCCGGAACAAATCGACCCCTTAAGCAGGTGGATCCCCGGAAATCCGCGCCAGAACAGGGCGACGGACGCAGAAACCACGCCCCGGCGTCGAAAGTGGCCGGTGTGTGCTCGGTCACCGCCCGAGCCCGCGGGAGCCGAAACCCCGCCGGCCTAGGCGGAGGCAGGGCAGCCCGGACTTGCGGGCCATGCCCAAAACGCAAGCAGGCTTAAACGCAAGGAGGGCCGGCAACCATGTGGTTGCCGGCCCTCTTTCAAGCCACTGGCTTCAGGGGTGCTGAATTACCAGGAAGACTTCGTGATGCCCGGGAGCTCACCGCGGTGAGCCATGTCGCGGAAGCGAACACGGGAGATACCGAACTTCTGGAACGTACCGCGGGGGCGGCCGTCGATGATGTCGCGGTTACGCAGGCGGACCGGCGAGGCGTTGCGGGGCAGCTTCTGCAGGCCGAGGCGTGCGGCTTCGCGTGCTTCATCGGTCGAGTTGGGGTCAACCAGAGCCTTCTTCAGTTCGAGGCGCTTTGCAGCGTAACGCTCGACGATGACTTTACGCTGTTCGTTCTTAGCGATCATTGACTTCTTAGCCATGTGTTTAGCGCTCCTCTCGGAATTCGACGTGCTGGCGGATTTTGGGATCGTACTTCCGCAGGACCATGCGGTCCGGGTCGTTACGACGGTTCTTGCGCGTCACGTAGGTGTAACCCGTGCCCGCGGTCGACTTGAGCTTGATGATCGGACGTACGTCCTTGTCCTTTGCCACTAGAGCTTCACTCCTCGTGCCAGGATGGCGGCGACGACTACGTCAATGCCGCGTACGTCGATGGTCTTGATGCCACGTGCAGAGACCTGCAGGGTGACATTGCGGCGCAGGGACGGAACCCAGTAGCGCTTCTTCTGGATGTTCGGGTCGAACCGGCGCTTGTTGCGGCGGTGCGAGTGCGAAATGCTGTGTCCAAAGCCCGGCTCGGCTCCGGTCACCTGGCAGTGTGCTGCCATGACGACTCTCCTAATGAAAATAAAATGAAACGGCTGGCGGAGTTCCGCGTAGCCGTGCGACAGGCGGCGTCCGCATCCAGTCCCTACCGACTCCCGCAGGAATCCGGCAACCGGCGGAACCGGCTGCAGTCAGCACTGCGGCGAAGATTGTGGGTCACCGGCACCGGGCGGTGAACATCCGTAAGGAATCACTGCGAAGTGCCGGGATACTGGGCGAATACAGGAGTGCACGCAACTTGAGCCCCTAACTACCGGCCACCGGAAGTGCCTGATTTCTCAGCCATTTCCGCCAACCGGAGCAATTGCACACGCTCCGCGCCACCTAGCGCCTACCAAGTCTACGAGCTTGGCGAATTAAAGACCAATCCGGCCCTCCAGGGTGTATAAGCGTCCGTCGTCCTCCTGCAGGGAAGTCACATCAGCGGCGCAGTTCTTTCACAGCAAAATGAAAGGCAATGGGCAGACTCTGGATCCATGAACACACCAACCCAGACTGCCCTGCAGCCCGAGGCCCGGCGGGCGCCGGCCGGCGGCAACCCCTTCAGGGGCCAGCACCGCAGGCGGCTGTTCAAAGCGGACCTGTTGACCGTGATCGCCTGGGCGTCGGTGGCGGGGGCCGTGGCGTTGTGGCTGGCCGACGGCGGCGCTGCCGGCTTCTCCAGCGTCGCGGGGACGTTCACTGCAGCGGGCATCGTGGCAGGCCTCGCCGGGATGGACCTGGTGCTGCTCATGCTGCTCCTCGCTGCACGCCTCCCGGTCATCGACAGCGCGGTGGGCCACGACCGGGCCCTTGAGTTCCACCGCAAACTCGGAAAGCCGTCCCTCTACCTGCTGCTGGCGCACGGCCTCCTGGTCGCGACCGGCTACGGGCTGGCGGAGGGACTTAATCCCATCAGTGAGTCGGTCGCCCTGTGGGTTAATGTCCCCGACATGTGGCTGGCGTTCGTCTCCACGGCACTTTTTATCGCCGTCGTCGTCACTTCCCTGGTGGCCGTCCGCCGTCGGTTCCCCTACGAGTTTTGGTACGCCGTCCATCTGCTGACCTACGCCGCCGTGCTGACCTCGCTGCCGCACCAGTTCAGCGTCGGCGGACTGTTCGCCGAGGGCACCTGGCAGCGCTGGTATTGGCTTGCCGTCTGCATTGCGACGGGCGCCGCACTGCTGCACTACCGGGTCCTTGAGCCCATCGTCGCCACGGTGCGGCACCAGCTGCAGGTCAGCCGAGTGGTGGCCGCCGGACACGGCGTGGTCAGCATCGAAATGACGGGCCGGCATCTCGACGAGCTGGCCGGCAGCGGCGGACGGTTCTTCATCTGGCGGTTCCTCGCCCCCGGGCAGTGGTGGCACCCGCATCCGTTCAGCCTCTCGGCCGAGCCGTTGCAGCTCGACGCCGACGGCGGTGGCCGGCTGCGGATTACGGTCCGGAACCTCGGCCGCGGCTCCGCGAGCCTGGCCCGCCTGCGGCCCGGCACCCGGGTTGCGGTGGAAGGACCGTACGGGCTCTTCAGCACCGCGGCCCGCAGCCGGAGGAACGTCGTGATGATTGGTGCCGGCATAGGCATCACCCCCATTCGGGCGCTGCTGGAGAGCACCCCGTTCGCGCCGGGCGATGCGACCGTGATCCTCCGCGGCCATAGCCGGTCCGGGCTGTACCTGGGCGACGAGATTCTCGAGCTCTGCAAGCAGCGCGGCGCGACCCTGTTCCATCTGACCGGGCGCCGTCCCCGGGGCATCGAAACCTGGCTACCGGAAACCGAAGCCCGGGCCGGCTACCGGCTGGCCAGCTACGCTCCCCGCTTGGGCGACGCCGACGTCTACGTCTGCGGGCCCGCCGAGTGGGCAAGAAACGTCCTCGATGACGCGCGCCGGGCAGGCGTGCGGGAAGAGCAGCTCCATTACGAAAGGTTCGACTGGTGAGAATTCGCGCAGTAGTTTCAGCAACCCTGGCGTCGGCGGGGATCTTGGTGGCCGGCTGGCAGTCCGGAGCCCACGTGGCGAACACGGCCAGCGCCGTCGGCACGGCGGCTACCGCCGGGGCGGGCACGGAGCCGGGCACGGGGGCGGGCGGCGCCAACTCAGGCTCCGGCAATTCGGCGGGCAGCTCGGCGTCGTCGTCGGGGACCTCCGGCTCGGCCGGTTCCTCCGGATCGGCCGGAGCAGCGGCGAAGGCCGGCACCTTTACCGGCGACGTGGTGCAGACCCGCTTCGGGCCCGTCCAGGTGCAAATCACCGTCAGCGGAGGCACCATCTCGGATGTCACCGCCCTCCAGCTCACCGACGACGGCGGCCGCTCGGTACAGATCAGCAACTACGCCGCACCCCTGCTCCGCAGCGAGGTCCTCCAGGCCCAGTCCGCCAACGTACAAACCATCAGCGGCGCAACCGTCACTAGTGATGCTTATCTGACCTCGCTCCAGGCGGCCCTCGATGCAGCGCACCTCTGAGCGGGGCCGGCCGGAGCTGCGGGCCCGGACCTTCCGGTGCATGGGGACGGTCGTGAGCCTTACGGTTCCGGTCGGATCCGAGGACGGGACGTCAGCCGCCGACGCCGCACTGGCAGACGCCAGCAGCGTCGTCGAACAGCGTTTCGTGGAGCTCGATGCCCGCTTCAGCCTTTACCGCCCCGAGTCCGAGGCGAGCCGGCTGGCAAGCGGGGAGCTCTCGCTGCGGCAGGCCTCCCTGGAATTCCGGAACTGCTACGCCGACGCCGCTGAATGGCGCTTGCGGACAGAGGGCGCGTTCACGCCGGAACGTCCTGACGGGGTTCCGGACCTGTCCGGACTGGTAAAAGGATTCGCGATCAAGGAAGCCGGGGCCCTGCTGAAGGCGCGGGGGCTTAGCGACTGGTGCCTCAACGCCGGCGGGGACGTGCTGGTGGCGGGTTCACCCATCGCGGGCAGCCGGGCGGCGTGGCAGGCCGGGATCGTGGACCCACAAGACCGCACGACCCTGATCGCCGCTTACCCCTTGGGCGGCAGTACTGGTGCCAGCACTGGTGCCAGGGCGTTGGCCACCTCGGGGTCCGCTGAACGCGGTGACCACATCTGGACCCAAGGGGCCGGGGGTAGCGAATTCCGCCAGGTCTCGGTCGCCGCCGCGGACATAGTCACCGCCGATGTACTCGCGACGGCCATCGTGGCCGGCGGGGTCAGCATGCTCAACCGGGCAACCAGCGGCTGGGACATTGAAGTGCTCGCCGTCCGGAACGACGGCGGCATCCTCGCCACAGCCGGGTTCCGCGCCTGAACCTGGCCGGCTATTCCTTTGCCGCGGGCAGGGCGTTCGACGCCGCAACACGCGCGTACCAACGACCGCTCGCCTTGGGAATGCGGCGCTGCGTCTCATAGTCCACCCGCACCAGGCCGAAGCGCTGGTGATAGCCGAAGGCCCATTCGAAGTTGTCCAGCAGGGACCACGCGAAATACCCGCGGACGTCCACACCGTCCGCGAGGGCGTGGTGAACGGCCCGCAAGTGCGCATCGAAAAACGCCAGCCGTGCCCGGTCGTCGACGAAGCCCTCGGCGTCCGGAACGTCCTCGAAGGCGGCCCCGTTTTCGGTGATGTAGATCGGCACAGCGGCCGGGCCGGTGTATTCACGCTGCAGCCTGGTCAGCAGCCGGTGCAGGCCCTCGGGCTGGATCTCCCAGCCCATTCCGGTGACGGGCAGGCCGCGCGGCACCTGGCGGACGCCGTCGGCCGCGACGAGCGGCGATGCCGGTTCTCCGCCGGCCACGTCCCGGTGCGGTTCCGGGTCCGTGGTGAAGGCGTCCCCGTGGTAGTAGTTCACGCCCAGCACGTCGAGGGGCGCTGAGATGATGTCGAGATCGCCCGGCTGGACGACGCCGGCCATGCCGAGGTGGACCACGTCGGCGAGCACATCGTCCGGGTATTCGCCCTTGAAGAGCGGGTCCAGGAAGAGCCGGTTGGATTGTCCGTCGACCCTCCTGGCAGCATCGAGGTCCCCCGCCCGCCCGGGATCTGCCGGATCGGCCACCGTCAGGTTCAAGGTGATGCCCAGGGTCGCCTCGGGATCGAGCCGGCGGAGCGCGCTGACAGCCAGGCCGTGCCCCAAGAGCAGGTGGTGGACAGCCGCCAGCGCCGCGGCGGGGTCCCGGCGGCCCGGGGCGTGGATGCCCGCGGCGTAGCCGAGGAACGCGGAGACCCAGGGTTCGTTGAGCGTCGTCCAGATCCGGACCCGGTCACCAAGCGCCTCGTGCATCACCGCGGCATAGGCGGCAAAGCGCTCGGCTGTTTCCCGCGCCGCCCAGCCGCCCTTGTCTTCCAGCGCCTGCGGCAGGTCCCAGTGGTACAGCGTGACCCAGGGAGTGATGCCGGCAGCAAGCAGCTGATCGACCAGCCGCGAATAAAACGCAATGCCTTCCGGGTTCGGCGTCACGCCGTCGGGCATGCAGCGGGCCCAGGAGACGGAGAAGCGGTAGGCGGCCAGGTTCAGCTCCTGCATCAGCCCCACGTCCTCGGCCGAGCGGTGGTAGTGGTCGCAGGCAACATCGCCGTTGTGGCCGTCCGCAACGGCCCCGGGCACGCGGCAGAAAACGTCCCAGATGGAATCCCCGCGGCCGCCCTCGTGGGCGGCGCCCTCGATCTGGTACGCCGCGGTGGCCGCTCCCCACAGGAAGCCAGCAGGGAAGGTGAGGGGGCTGCTGTTCATCCTGTTGCTGCTCCTTGCATGAGGCGGCACGGCATTGGGCTAGAGGCGGGTCAGCTGGGGGTAGCGCGGCGAGAGGCCGTCGCCCGAGGACTTGCCGGTAACCCGACGCACCACCCAGGGCCCGGCGAACTCGCGCACCCAGCGGGCGTTCGCGCGGAGCGCCTCGGAACGGCTCAGCTCGGGTACCGGCGTCATCGGCGGGACATCGATCGAGTGGTCGTGTTCCAGCACGGTGAGGACCCGCTTGGCCATGTTGGCATGGCCTGCGGCGGACATATGCATGCGGTCGGTGGCCCACATGCCCCAGTCGTAATACTCGTTGAACCGCCAGTAGTCCACCAGCAGGGCATCGTGGTCCCCGGCGATGCCGCGGACGAGTTCGTTGTAGATGGCGGTCCGGCCGCGCATGGTGCCGAAAATCTTGGAGCCGCGCGCGTCGAAGCCGGTGAACATCACCACGGTGGCGCCGGTGGCCTTCAGCTTCCGGATGCCGTCGTCGTATTCCGCCAGCAGGTCATCGATGTCGATCTTGGGGCGGAGGATGTCATTCGCCCCCGCGTAGATGGTCACCAGCGTGGGTTTGAGTGCGACGGCGGCGTCCACCTGTTCGGCCAGGATCTGGCGGAGCTTCCGTCCGCGGATGGCGAGGTTGGCGTAGCCGAAGCCCGGGTCGGCTGCTCCCAGCTGCTCGGCCACACGGTCCGCCCAGCCCCGCACGCCGTTGGGGCGGCCCGGGTCGTCGTCGCCGACGCCTTCCGTGAAGGAGTCTCCGAGTGCAACATAGCGGGCTGTGAAATCCATGGAGCCAGTCTGCCATCCGTTGCTGCGAGCAACCAAGGACCCGCGGCCGGTCCCGTCAGGCGGGAGGAGGCGTGTTCTCCCGCAGGATCCAATGGCCGGCGTCGAGCCGGGACACGATCTTCTCGCCGATGCGGGCCAGGGCGGCGACGTCGTCCGGATCAAGCGCGTCCAGGAACAGGGCCCGGACGGACTCCACGTGGGCCGGCGCGAGCTCCACGATCGTGGCCATGCCGGCGTCGGTGAGGTGGGCGGTGGTGACGCGGGCGTCCCCCGGGTGCGGCCGCCGCTCCAGCCAGCCACGGTTTTGGAGCTTGGTGACAACGTGCGAAAGCCGGGACAGCGACGCGCTGGTGCGTGCCGCGAGTTCACTCATGGGCAGGTACTGCCCCTCCGCCTCGGACAGCATGGCCAGGACGTTGTAGTCGAAGAGCGATAGCTTCCCGGCAGCATGCAGCTGCGTGTCCAGCGCAGCCGGCAACAGGGTGTTGATGCTGAGCTGGGCCAGCCAGGCCCGGCGTTCGTCGGCGTTGAGCCAGCGCGGTTCGGTCATGCCTCTATTCTAGGAGCCTCGATGCTTGACGGTTCAACATCGAGGCTGCCGCCACTCTGCCGCGGGCAGGCGGTAGGCTGGCGCCATGTACGTAGTCTCCCTGACCTACAAGGTGCCCGAAGAGATCGTCGACTTCCACCTTCCGGCCCACGTCACGTGGCTGCAGGATGCGTTCGACCGCGGCGTGTTTCTGGTGGCCGGCCGCAAGATCCCGCGCACCGGCGGCCTTCTGCTCTCCAACGCCGACCGCGCCGACCTGGACGACGCCCTGGCCAAGGACCCCTTCTACGTCAACGGTGTGGCTGACTTCGACGTCGAAGAGTTCCACGCCAGCCGCGTCGCGCCCGGCTACGAAAACCTGCTGGACAGCTAGCTCAGCCGGCCAGGAGCTTCTTCAACCCGCCCTTACGTGGGACTTTCACCGGGGCGGGCCAGCGCGGGCTGAGCTCATCCCCCAGCGTGACGCCGCGGAGTTTGCGGCCAAAGAGGGGCAGCACCCAATCGTGCACCCAGCGGCGCTGCCGGCGTTCCCAGTCGCGCAAGCCGAGCCTGGCGGGGGGTTCCCACTCCTTGAGGCTGATGTTGTGCGGCACGCCGAGATGGTCCAGGACCTGCGCTGCAAGGTATTTGTGGCCGGCCTTGGACATGTGGAGCCGGTCCGCATCCCACATCCGGGGGTCGTGGAAGGCATCGAAGCACCAGTAGTCCACCAGCACCGCCCCGTACCAGGCAGCCAGCTCACGGACGCGCCGGTTGTAGAGGGTGTTGCGACGCTTCAGCGGTTCCAGCAGCACGGAGACTTTAACGTCGAAACCCGTGAACAGGACCACGGTGGCGCCGCTTGCAGCCAGCTTCGCCACCAGATATTCGTAGTCATCCATCAGATCGTCGATGTCGGTTCCGAAATCCAGGATGTCGTTGCCGCCGGCATACAGGGTGACCAGGGTCGGTTCCATGGCGAGCGCCGGTTCCAGCTGTTCGGTGATGATGTGGCGGAGGCGTTTGCTTCGGATCGCGAGGTTGGCGTATTCCCACCCGGGTTCGGCTTTGGCCAGCTTCTCCGCGACCCGGTCCGCCCAGCCGCGGACCCCGTTGGGCAGGCGCTTGCTGCGGTCTCCCACGCCCTCGGTGAACGAGTCCCCCAGTGCAACGTAGATCCGCCGTCCGCCCGGTCCCGGTTTTAGAAGGTTCTCGGCCACCCGTCCAGGCTATCCAGTGCAGTCGACCGGCAAGGAACGGCGGCGTGAACACCAGGGGACAGCAGCGAACAGCAGCTGAACCGCGTGCTTTACCCGGGCCGGCCGGGGCCGGGGTTGCAGCTTGAAACTGGACAGCAAGGCCGGGCTTTGCAAGGATGGGGCCCGCCGGTGCAATGGAACCGGCCGTGAATTCGGAAAGAGATAGGGGAAGTGAGCATGCGCATCGCAATGATGACCGCTGCCACGGTCAGCGGGGTGGCCACTTTGGCCTGCTACGCGGCCGCGCAACTGCCAGCCCTTTCCCGGCAATCCGCGCCCGCCGCTGCCTGATTCCCCGGAAGCACCCGGTTCACACCGGAGTCGAATGCTGGCAGTCCCCCTGCCCACCTACCGGCCCCCTCCCGTGCTGCTGCCCGCCCGGGGCCGGAACCATCCGATTCCGAAAGATTCAGCCATGCAAAAACTCACTCCCCAGCAGATCCGCTCGTCCTTCATCAATGCGAGCCGGTCCGAAGCCGCAAAACTCAACCTGCCCAAGAACTTCGACACCCTGGACTGGGAGAGCCTCGACTTCCTCGGCTGGCGGGACGCGAAGATGCCGCTGCGCGGGTACCTGGTAATGCCGGGCGCGGACGGTCCCACCGGAATCATGCTCCGGGCCCCTGAAGGCGGCGCCAAGAAGAACCGTTCAGTCCTGTGCGAGCTGTGCCGCGACATCCTCTCCAAGGACGATGTGCTGCTCTGGGTAGCCAAGCGTGCCGGGCAGTCCGGCCGCAACGGCAACACGGTGGGGACCTTGATCTGCGCCGAATTCGGTTGCTGCCGCAACGTCCGGGTCGAACCCCCGGCAAACGAGATCAACCCGGATCCGGCCGCCGTCGTGCTGCGCCAGATCGACGGCCTGGCAGGGCGGACCACACAGTTCCTGCAGCGCGTGCGGACAGCGTAGCGCCGCCACAGCCAACGCCCGCGCTGCCCCGGGATCAGCGCAGGACGATATCCACCGGGTTCGCCTCGGAGCGCCACACACCCTCCGTGGCGGACCCGTTGGCGATCACCGGGGCCGTCAGGACGCCGGAGCGGTTGGTGCGCTTATCCCGCAGGATCTCAGTGACCGAGCCCAGGTGCCGGGACAGGTCGATCACGTTTTCCGGGGCGGCAAGGAGCAGCTGGAAGCCGAATTCGTGCAGCGCCTTGATGCCGGCGCCGGCGAATTCCTCCGAGGCCAGCACGAACGCCTCGTCCATCATGACGGTGCCGTAGGTGGTGAAGCCCTGCTCGGCGATGCCCAGCTGGTAGCTCAGGGCCGCGGCCATGATGAAGGCCGTAAAGCGCTGCCGCTCGCCGCCGGACATGGAACCGGTGTCCGCGTGCATGAAGACCTCGGTCCGCTTGCCGCCGTTCCTGCCCGCTTTCGACCCCTGCACCTCGCGGTGCTCCTTGCACTGGATGAAGAGGTGACCGCGGACATCCAGCACCTCGGCCCGCCAGCGCCGGTCCTCGGGCGTCTGCGAACCGAGCCGCTTCACCAGTGTTTCGAGCGACTTATAGCGGCTGGTGAGCTCGGCGTCGTCGTCCGCCTCCGCGCCGGCGGACCCAGCGGCCGGCCCAGAGGCCTTCCCTGTCCTGGCGTGGCGGACCTTCAGCGCGTTTTGGATTGCGTCCTTGAACTGCTTTGCGGTTGCCGGGAGGGTCTGCTTGATGTCTAGTTCCAGGAAGCTGCCTTCGTGGAAATTCACCTCGGAGAGGATCCCGTTCAGCGGCAGGATCCTGCTGGTGATGGAGCGGCGCTCCTCGTCCAGCAGGTGCAGGAGCGTGCTGAAGGACTCGTGCGTGCGCTGGTTGAAGAACTGCCGGAACTCGGCCTCCTGCGCGGGCAAGCCGTCGCTGACAATCGCGTGATACCGGGCCTCGAACTCCCCGGCGGCCCCGATTGAGGTGCCGTGGTCCGCGGAGATCGCCGTGCCCCACTCGCGGACGAAGCCTTCGAAAATGCGGGTGAGCCGCTCCGAGGTGGCCTGCCCGCGCGACTCGGCAGCGTGCAGCTCGGCCAGCAGCCGCGTCCGGACCCGGTTGGCGAGATTGTCCAGCTCGTACATCTCCAGCACGTCGCCGAACTCCGCGAAGTAAGGTTCCAGCGCCGCGACGGTGGCATCCGACGGCGGCTGCTGGGCCAGGCGCAGACGTGCCGCGTCAAGCAGGGAATCCGCCGTGGTGAGCTGGGCGTCGAGGGCCTTGTACTCGCTCTGCAGCACGGCCGCGGCCTCGGTGCTGGACTGGTGCTTCTGCCGGGCGACTTCGATGTTGGCGCGCAGCGGCTCGAGGTCGGCCTGCGCGGCGAGGGCATCCTTGAGCCGCTGTTCGATCCGGGCGAGCTCGTCGGCGGCCACTACCGCGGAAACCTGTTCCCACGGCCGGTGGTCGTCAGCCACCCGGCGCAGGGCGTCGAGCTGTCGGGTCATGCCCTGGTGGGATTCTTCCCGGCTCTGGGCCAGCTCGGCTGCCTTGGCGAGTTCCTGCTGCAGGTCCTCGACCTGCGCCGCGACCAGTTCGAGCTTGGCGGCATTGTCGAAGCCGAGGACGTAGTCCTGCCGCGAGGTGAAGCGGTCGTCCTTTTCCACGGTGTGGCGGTTGCGCTTGACCACGCCGCCCAGGCTCAGTCCCTTGTCCAGCCGGGCAAGTTCGTCCGGATCCTCGACGCAGGGGTAGGCGAAATCGAGGGCGATCCGCTCCCGGATCCATTCGCCCGCCTCCGCGGCCGGCCCGGCGGTGAGGATGTCCAGTTTGGTCAGCAGGTCGCCGTCGGCGGCGTCCTGCACGGCCAGCGCCCCGCCGGCGAGCGGCTTCGAGACGTCGACGGCGCGCAGTGCCCCGCGGACCGCGTGGTCGTTGAGGTAGCGGGTGACGGCGGCGAAGTGCTCGCCGGGGACCAGCAGCGTGGTGGCGAGGCTGCGCAGCGCACGCTCGGCGGCCGGCCTCCACTGTTCCTGCCCCTCGGCGAGGTCGATCAGCTCGCCGCCGAACGGCATCTGCTCCTCGGGAACGCCGGTGGCCGCCGCGATGGCGCTGCGGTTTTCAATGCTCGACGGCGGCAGCAGGGACTTGCGCGTCTTGAGCGAGACGAGTTCCTGCTGGGCGGCGGCCAGCTCCCGCTTCCTGGTCGCATGGCCGTCGAAGGCCTCAAAGCGCAGTTCCTTGAGCGCTTCCGAGTCGTCCTTGAGCTCGGCCGAGCGGGCGGCGGCGTGCTCGTGCGCCTGCTCCCAGCCGGCGGCGGTCCATTCAAGTTCCAGGCCCGCGTCGGTCAGGGCCTTGCGGGCGGATTCCTCGACCTGCTCGCGGAGTTTGAGGCCCACCCGGGCGTTCTCCAAGGACTGCTCGATCGCTGAGATCGCGTTGCCGCCCTGGTTGTTGTAGTCCGCCTCAAGCTGCCGCAGTTCCTTGGCGAGGCCGTCGCGGATACCGCGTTCAGCGCCGAGTTCCTTGGCCTTCGCCTGGGCCAGGTCCTTGAACCGGGCCAGTGTTTTCTCGTGGACGGTGACGGCGAGCTGCTGCTTGTAGGCCTCGAATTCCTCGCCGGCGAGGTCGCGCAGCCGGTTCGCGTCGAGCAGGGACTGCGCGTACTCCTTGTTCAGTCCGGGGACCGGTGCGAGTTGGTCGCGCTGTTGCCGGACGTCCTCGAGGCGCTGCCGGATGGACATCAGGTTGCTGAATTCCTCGACGACGTCGTCCGCGGCGGCCAGTGTGGCCGGCGCATCGAGGACCTGGTCGCGGAAGAAGGTGTTGACGCTGCCGCCCAGGCCCTTACCGGCCTGGATGACACGAAGCAGCGGAAGGGCCTGGTCCGAGTTGATCCCCAGCAGGCGCCGGAAGCGCTCGGCGAAGGCCTTGTGGACGTCGAAGATCTGGGCGTCCGGGAAGATCGCGTCCAGCGCCGCCTTGGTGAAGCGCTTCTCCGCGATCCCCTCGAGCGCGGACAGATCCAGCGGCTTGTTGTCGATCAGGTAGTACCGGCCGACGCTCGACTCGGTGCCGTTCTTCGGCAGGTCGAAGAGCGCCGAGATGGTCACGCGGGTGCCGGCAGCGTTGTCGAAGGTCAGGGCGACGGCGGACCAGGTGGCCCCGGGGCGCTGGAAGGCGCTGGCCGAGCCCTCGCCGACGGCTTTGTCTCCCACCTTGCCGCGCATGTACGTAAACGTGGTGCGCTTGTCCTCGACGGCGCCGCCGGCACGCTGGGCGGCGGCCTCGTTGGAGCGCGGCCGGGCATCGAAGACCCGCAGCATGGCGTCGAACAGCGTGGACTTGCCGACGCCGGAGTTGCCGGTCAGCAGGGTGCCGTTGCGGTCCACGTGCATCGTGTGGGCGCCATGGAATGTGCCCCAGTTGACCACCTGGACGAGGGCAAGGCGCATCTGGCCCGGGTTCGTAAGCTCGCCCATCGGGAGCATGGTTGCGATGCTCATTCGGCTGCCTCCGCTTCGTTGGTGGACGGGTCGGGTGACGACGACGGCGATGCCGCCCCCGCCCCTGCGCCGCGCAGCTGATCTTCGATCAGCTCAGCGCGCGGCTCCGACAGGCCCGATGCCACTCCCGGGGCGGCATCGCCGTCATCGTCGTCGCTGGTCAGGTCACCTTGAGCGTCGTCCCCTGAGTCGTCGTCCGTGTCGTCGTCGCCGGAGGTCCCCGGGTCGGCGTCGAGTTCGATCAGGGGTTCGGTGCCGGAGGGGTCGGTGCTGGCGGCGATGAGGGCTTCGATTTGGGCCGGGATGTCGCCGATGTTCTCGAAGGGGAGGGCCAGCGGGAGGGCGTTCGAGATGGTGTAGACCTCGTCCAAGCCGGTGCTGAGGAGGAGCTGGCGGGCCAGGAGCTTGGTGATGGCGCGGGTGACGACGTCGGCGTCGCGCAGCGCGTCCTGTTGGCCGGAGGGCTGGTAGTGGGCCACGAGGTCGGCGATTTCTTCGCGCGTGATCGTGGGGTCGGTCTGGGCGGTGACGTGGCGGTCCAGCAGCAGGCGCAGGCGAAGCAGCACGATGGTCTCGACCCGGCTCAGGGCCCGCTGCTGGCGCAGGATGCTGGAGCGGGTGCTGCCGCCGATCGCCTCCGGGTCCACCGGGCGCAGCACTGCCACCTTGCGTTCGTGGTCCAGCTGCAGCGTCAGGAAAAGTTCGGAGAGCCGGCTGCGCAGAATGAGCTGGTTGTCCAGCAGCGTGGTCCACAGCTTCTCGTCCCGGCCGCCGTCGATGTACGGGCCCTTGAGGAGCTTCACGAGGGCCTGGCGTACCTTCATCGGGAGCACGCCGGTGTCCCCGGGGAAGAAGGCCGCGCCGTCGACAAACGTGTCCCGCGGGGTGACGGTGAAGGGATCGGCGGGAACGTGCTCCGGCCCTTGCTGGGGCTCCGCGTCGTGTGCTTCCAGGGAAACTTCGGTCATCTTCAATCCTTCTTGAGCGTGACGACGGGCAGGTAGGCGGTGCGGGTGGAACCGTCGATTTGTTCGAAGTCCAGCGGCTCCCAGGCCTCGCGGTCGAAGCCGGCGCCCTGGTGCAGCGCGTGCGAGAGCAGGGCCCGGATGGAGTTGATGTGGCGCTCCTCCTCCGGCAGCTGCGCCCAGGCTTCGGCCAGGGTGGAGGCGCCGGCGGACGCGGCGCGGATCGCCTCGGGGCTGGCCTTGCCGGTCCGCGGCGAGCGCACCCGGTCCGAGTCGCTGAACGCGATGGGGTCGGCCAGTTTGGGCGGCGCGGCAAACTCGTCCGGGTCGAAGAGCTTGACCATGGCAAGGGATTCGAATCCGGCGTTGAAGAGCACCGGGCCGCGGACCAGGCCCGGACGTTCGCGCTCGTAGGGCAGCGAACGGATTGCTTGCTCGGCCTCACGCAGTACCTTGCGAAGCCGGACGGACTGGCGGTAGTCGTCGCTCTGGACGTACGTGTTGAGGCTCTCGCTGAGCTTGCCGTAAATCCGCTGGATCTGGCTGTGCTGGCTGCGCAGTTCGGCCACCAGGTTCTTCAGTGTCTCGCGCTCGTCCGGACTGAGCTCGTCGGCGAACTGCCGGCTAAGCACCTCCCCGATCGCGGACCGGAAGCGGAGCTGCTGCTGCGGGTCCTCCAGGAAGGCGGTGAAGGACCGGAAGGTCCTGCCCTCCGGGCTCTGCCGCAGCCGCTTGTCCGCCTCCAGCACCTGCGCCATGGTGGCGCCCTTGCTGAGGGATTCCTCGATGATCTGGTTGCGGAGCTCGCCCACCAGCTCCTCGATCCGGTCGCGCATCTTCTTGTAGTCCGCGGGCAGGCTCGCGGCGAGGTCCAGGATGTTTCCGGCCGCTTCGACGGCCTCCTCGTCGTCGAGCAGTCCGTCGAACTCGCCGGAGCTGATCTCCTCGATCAGTTGGCGGCGTTCACCGATCTCTTCCTCCAGGGATTCCAGCCGCGCACTCTGGTCCGGGTTGGTCTCGTTGGCGAGCTTCTCGACGTCGCCCAGCAGCGTCCCCAGCCGGGAGCCGTTCAGGGTGGAGCGTTCGCTGGAAAGGCTGTCCAGGAAGGCGAGGACACGGGCCGCGGGCTCGGTAACTTCGTACACGATCTGACCGGACTGGTTGCGACGGGTCAGGAAGCTTTTGCGCGTCCACTCATCCCCGAAGCTCTTGCCGTTGGCGGATCCGCCCAGCCCGGGGTCCTGGCGACGGAGCTGCTCAAGGAAGGCGTCGACGTCGGCATGGAACTGCTCCAGCGGCAGCTGGGGCCGGGTCCGGGTGAAGGAGGCCTGCAAGACGGCGATCACCCACGGCGCCGAGCGGGTCAGCGCCCAAGCGGGCCCCTTGGTGAGGAGTTCGAGGTCCCGGAGCCGGGCGCTGATGGCGTCGGCGGAGGACACCGCGGAACGGGACACGCAATTCTCCAATCGCTGCCGGGGGGTGGGTTCGGGCAGCGGATCGATGAAAACTGCCAACTACAAGGTTAACGCAGGCCTCCTCCCCTTCCTCGTTGAACCTCCCGGGCGGCCGGAGTGCTCCGCAAACGGCGACGCCGGTGAGCTTTTCGCGACCTCGCCGTGACCTACGCCCGGGTAGCATTTCGATCCCGTATCAAGGCACCGGACGCGCCCCGGGACTCTGGTTCGGCGCCCCTCCCGCACCCTACGCTCGGGCTACTGGTTCAGCCGAAGCGACGGGTGCAGGAGGAAGAATGCAGTTCGATCTAAGCGCAGTGGAGACGGGCACGATGGTCTTCGCCGGGACGCTGGCTTTCGCCCTTGTAATTGCCCTCTTCATCATTACGGCCGCCTTCGCCGCCCTGGTGCTGATCGGGCTTGCCCGGCTGTCCTGGTTCCTTGCCGCCAGCGTGCTGCTCGGCCTGGTTCACGGCATCAACGCCGGCTGGGACCGGCTGCTGCACCATGCCTCCACAGTGGAACTCCCCGGCGAATTCCCCGGCGAACTAATAGGGCAGTCCTCCCCTAGTACCGGCACCTACCCGCGGGTAGTATTGCGGGACAGCTGAAGGGTCCACCACCCGCGGCGGATCCAGGGCTCGAGCCGGACAACCCGGTTAGAGGAGATGCCCAATGAGCTCCGCCGTCGACAACCCAGCCACCGAAGATCCGGCCACCGATAGCCCCGCCACCGAGGTGCCGGTAGCCGCCCGGAAAATCGGCCCCCAGGCCACCGCAGCCGATGCCCGGGCCGTCGCCGAAGCTGCCCGGGAAACCAACTGGGACCGGCCCAGCTTCGCCAAGGGCCTCTACCTCGGCAGCTTCGACCTCAGCCTCATCCACCCCTGGCCGCAGGCACCGGCGGACGACGTCGAACGGGGCGACGCGTTCATGGAGCGGCTCACCGCGTACTGCCGGACGATGTCCGGGCGCACCATCGAGCGCGAGGCCCGGATCCCCGACGAATACCTCTCCGGTCTGGCGGCCCTGGGCGCCTTTGGCATGAAGATCCCCCGCGAGTACGGCGGCCTGGGCCTTTCGCTCGTGTACTACGGCCGGGCGCTGGCCCTGCTCGGGTCGGTCCATCCCAGCCTCGGCGCCCTCCTGTCCGCGCACCAGTCGATCGGCGTTCCGGAGCCCGTCAAGGTATTCGGCACGCCCGAGCAGAAGCGCGAGTACCTGCCGCGCTGCGCCGCCGGCGCGATCACTGCCTTCCTGCTCACGGAGTCCGACGTCGGCAGCGACCCGGCACGGATGGGCAGCACCGCGGCCCCCTCCGAGGACGGCCAGTCCTACATGCTGGACGGCGTGAAGCTCTGGACCACCAACGGCGTGATCGCCGAGCTCGTCGTGGTGATGGCTCTCGTCCCCGCGCACACCGACCCGGACGGCACCGCGCACAAGGGCGGCATCAGCGCCTTCGTCGTGGAGATGGACTCCCCCGGCATCACGGTCGAGAACCGCAACGCGTTCATGGGCCTGCGCGGCATCGAGAACGGCGTCACCCGCTTCCACCAGGTCCGGGTTCCGGCTGCCAACCGGCTGGGCCGCGAGGGGCAGGGCCTGAAGATCGCGCTCACCACGCTCAACACCGGGCGCCTCTCCATTCCCGCGCTCTGCGTAGCCTCCGGCCGCTGGAGCCTGAAGATCGCCAGGGAGTGGTCCAACGCCCGCACCCAGTGGGGCCGCCCGGTGGGCCAGCATGAGGCTGTGGGCAAGAAGATCGCCTTCATCGCCGCGAGTGCCTTCGCACTGGACGCGGTGTTCGAGCTGTCCGCGGAGCTGGCCGACGCCGGGCAGAAGGACGTGCGGATCGAGGCCGCCCTCGCCAAGCTGTGGTCCACCGAGATCAGCTGCCGGATCGCCGACGAGCTGGTGCAGATCCGCGGCGGACGGGGCTTCGAAACGGCCGACTCGCTTGAGGCCCGCGGAGAGCGCGCCGTCCCGGCCGAACAGCAGCTGCGGGACCTGCGGATCAACCGAATCTTCGAGGGCTCCTCGGAAATCATGCGGCTCCTGATCGCGCGCGAGGCGGTGGACGCGCACTTGGCCGCCGCTGGCGCGCTGGCCTCCGAGGACGCCAGCTTCCCGGAAAAGGCGAAGGCCGCCGTCGGCGCCTCCGGTTTCTACGCCCGCTGGCTGCCGAAGCTGGTGGCGGGCACCGGCATGGATCCGCGTTCCTACGGCGACTTCGGAATACTCGCAAGGCAGCTGCGCTTCGTGGAGCGGGCGTCGCGGCGGCTGGCGCGGCAGACCTTCTACGGGATGGGCCGCTGGCAGGCGAAGCTGGAGCACAAGCAGGCGTTCCTGGGCCGGATCGTGGACATCGGAGCCGAGCTATTCGCGATGGCAGCCTGCTGCTCGCGGGCGGAGATGCTGCTGCGGACCTCGCCGGAGCGCGGCGCCTCGGCCTACGAGCTCGCCGACGCCTACTGCGAGCAGGCGCGCGTCCGGGTCGAGGAGTATTTCGACCAGCTCTGGCGGAACACCGACGACGGCGACCGTGCCCTGACGCGCAAGGTCCTTGCCGGGGATTTCGAGTGGCTGGAGGCCGGCGTGCTGGACCAGTCGGAGGGGACCGGCCCTTGGATTGCGGATGCCAGCCCGCGCGCCTCCGTAACCGAGAACCTGCACCGAAAGTACCGCTGACGTGGGGCGATGCCGGGGAGGGCACGCTTCGGAAAAATAGTAAGCATCCTTGCTATTGGCTGAGCTGCCGTGGTTAGGTGGTGCCAAGACCTGATGACGGTCGAAGCATTGCCGTGCCCGGCTCAAATCATGAGTCCGGGTCAATCAATGAAAGCGAGCAGCCATCATGACCACCCCCACTGGACCCGAAGAGCGCACGCCCCGCACCGCACGCGAGGAAGAAGTCAGCCGGAACCAGGACCCGCGGATCCACGACGCCCGCCAGGACGGCGTAACCGCGGAGCGGCCCCTCAGCGTTGACGAGCCGGCAGAGCGCCGCGCCGAGCACCGTTCCGAGGTACGGGACGAGCGCGCCAACGACACCCGCGCCTTCCCCGCCGCTCCCGTTGCCGGAGCCGCCGCCGCGGGTACTGCCGCAGGTGCTGCCGGCCGGGACAACCGGGGGATCCACGGGTCCCGCGACGACCGCTACGACGGCGAGAACCACACCGTCGTCGAGGAGGTGCCCACTCGCGAGACCGTGGTGGCCCGCGAGAAGGAACAGTTCGGCGGCGTCAAAATCGGCTCCGCGTTCTTCGGCTGGCTGGCCGCCACCGGCATGGCAGTGCTGCTCACCGCCTTGGTCGCCGCCGCCGGCACCGCCGTCGGCCTGGCCACCAACACCAACGTCAACGAGGCGGTCAACCAGGCCTCGCAGAACCAGAGCGTGGGCATCGCAGGCATCATCGCACTGCTCGTCATTCTCTTCGTCTCCTACTACTGCGGCGGCTACGTGGCAGGGCGGATGGCCCGGTTCAACGGCGCCCGCCAGGGCCTGATGGTGTGGATCTGGGCACTGATCGCGGCCATCGTCGTTGCCGTCCTTGCCATGACGGCCGGTCAGAAGTTCAATGTCCTGGCGAGCCTGAACAGCTTCCCGCGCATCCCCGTCAACGAGGGCGACCTGACCGCCACGAGCATGATCGCCGCGGTCGTCGTTGCCGTGGTGGCCCTGATCGGCGCGATGCTGGGCGGCCTGGCCGGGATGCGCTTCCACCGCAAGGTGGACCGCGCAGGCTTCACCCCGGTGGAAACCGTCGAGGAGCGCTAGGCGAGGGTGAGCGCGCCGAGGTAGTACCAGCGCCGGCCCTCGCGCAGGAAACGGCTTGTTTCGTGCTGGATCCCGCGTTCGCCGTCGTGCCGGTAGTACGCCTTGAATTCGACTGTGCCTTCGGTGTCCAGCGGGCCTCCCCTGCCGGTCGACACAATATCCAGGCGCCGCCACTGCACGGCCGGGTCGAGGTCGAGCCGGGTCGGCCGGGTGTCCGGATGCCACGTCCGCAACAGGTACGCGGCGTCCAGCACCACAAAGGCGCTGTAGCGGGAGCGCATCAGTTGTTCCGCCGTCGGCGCCTCCGCGTCACCGCGGTGGAACCGGCCGCAGCAGTCGCCATACTGCTCGCCCGACAGGCACGGACAGTTGCCCTGATACAGGGCCTCGCCGTGCTCGGAACTGGCCTGGGCGTGCGTCAAGGGGATCCTTCCGGCTGGCCGGGCGGGTCCGGCGTGGGCTGCTTCCGACTATAGCCGCCCGCCCGGCCCGAGATCCCGACGGCGGGGTCCCGCCGTCGGGCCACCGAAGGTATCAGCTTGGACACATACTGCCCCGCAAGGCCTTTCCCTGCGTGTCAGTTCGAAATAGTCCGTATGGTTAAGAAGGGCTGTCGCCCGGCGGAACGATTGCGGCACGGACCTCACTGCAGGCTGGATTGGAGAGGCGAAGTGGAAGACCCGACAACGATCGCCATGAACCTGACTTTCTTCGGCACCCTTGGGATTGGCCTGGTCATGTTCTTCGGCGTCTTCCTGGCCCTCGTGATCGTCCTGTTGCTTGCAGGCCTCGGCCGGCTGCTCGCCATTGCCGGCATGGCCGTGGGCCGCGGCCTGACGTCCCCGCGTGGATCCGGCGGCCAGACGGCCGCAGTCGAGCGTGCCGCCGAGGATCCCGGAACAGCCAAGGCAGCGCGACCGGCGAAGCCCGCCAAACCGGCCCGCAAGGAGCCCCAGCTTTCCCCGGAGTGGGCCGCCGCCGTCGAACGTGCCGATGCCCGCGCCAAGGCCCGGGCCGAGGCCGAGGCGGCGCCGCAGGTGACCGTGGCGGTCCGCGAGCTGCCCAGCCCGAAAGCCCCGGTCCGCGACCTCAAGGAAGTTGGGCCCCTGGTCGAGTCCGCCACGGACCGGAATGGCGCCGCACCCGGAACTCCGCGGGCGTCCACGAAGCCCGCGGTTCCGGCCGCCAGCCCGGTGCTGGACACCGGTTCGCTGGCCATGCTCAAACACCAGCCCGCGCAGCAGGGCCAGCGGCAGAATACCGAACGCAAGGCCAGCTGAGCCCTTACCCCGGACAACCATCTGGGCTACGTTGGAACCCATGGAATTCAGATACCTCGGGCACAGCGGCTTCAAGATTTCGGAAATCACCTTCGGCAACTGGCTCACCCACGGCTCGCAAGTGGAGAACGACGTCGCCACCCAGTGCGTGCGGGCAGCGCTCGACGCGGGCATCAGCACCTTTGACACGGCGGACGTCTATGCGAACACCGCGGCCGAGACGGTCCTGGGTGAGGCGCTCAAAGACGAGCGGCGCGAGTCCCTGGAGATCTTCACCAAGGTCTTCGGCCCCACCGGCCCCAAGGGCCACAACGATCTTGGACTGTCCCGCAAGCACATCATGGAATCCATCAACGGCTCCCTGTCACGGCTGCAGACGGATTACGTGGACCTCTACCAGGCCCACCGCTATGACTACGAGACGCCGCTGGAAGAGACCATGCAGGCCTTCGCGGACATTGTGCGGCAGGGCAAGGCGCTGTACATCGGCGTCAGCGAATGGACGGCCAACCAGATCCGCGACGGCCACGCCCTCGCCAAGGACCTCGGCTTCCAGCTGATCTCCAACCAGCCGCAGTACTCGATGCTGTGGCGGGTCATCGAGGCGGAGGTGGTCCCGACGTCGGAGGAACTGGGGCTGTCCCAGATTGTCTGGTCCCCGATGGCCCAGGGCGTGCTCAGCGGCAAGTACCACCCCGGCAAACCCGCGCCCGAGGGCAGCCGCGCCACGGATGCCAAGGGCGGCGCCCGGATGATCGAGCGCTGGATGTCCGACGAGGTCCTGACCGGTGTGCAGCGACTCAAGCCGATCGCGGAGGAGGCCGGACTGACCATGGCCCAGCTGAGCATCGCGTGGGTGCTGCAGAACAAGAACGTTGCCTCCGCCATTATGGGCGCGTCCCGGCCGGAGCAGATCGCCGGAAACGTGGCCGCCGCCGGCGTGAAACTGGATCCGGCCCTCATGGACAAGATCGACGACGCCATTGGATCCCTCGCCGAACGGGACCCGGCGCAGACCAAGTCGCCGGCCTCCCGCGAGGCCTAGCCGGTGCGGGACCTGCCGGAGCTCGCCGTCACCGGTTCCACCGGCCAGCTCGGCGGCCAGGTGGCCCGGCTGCTGGCCGGTGCCGGGAGCGCCCAGCGGCTGCTCGTGCGCGACATCCGCCGGGCGCCGGAACTCGACGGCGCCGTTCCCGCCGTCGCCAGCTATGCGGACGCCGCTCAGGCGCGCGAAGCACTCGCCGGGGTGAAGACGCTCTTCATGGTCTCCGCCGCGGAGGCCGAGGACCGGCTTCAGCAGCATTACACCTTCGTCGATGCGGCGGCGGAGGCCGGCGTGCAGCACATCGTGTACACCTCGTTCTTCGGCGCGGCCCCTGACTGCACCTTCACCCTGGGACGGGACCATTACGCCACCGAGGAGCGGATCAAGGCTTCCGGAATGGACTACACGATCCTGCGGGACAACTTCTACCTGGACTTCCTGCCGTTGCTGGCCGGCGAGGACGGCGTGATCCGCGGCCCCGCCGGCAACGGTGTCATGGCAGCCGTGGCCCGGGCGGACATTGCCCGCTCTGCGCTGGCGGTGCTGCGCGACCCTGCCCTGCACGTGGGACGGAGCTACGACCTGACCGGCCCGGCGGACCTTTCGCTGGCCGCGGCCGCGGTTCTGCTGACCGCCGGCACCGGGCGCACCGTCAGCTACCATGACGAGACCCTCGAGGAGGCTTACGCCTCCCGGGAACACTACGGTGCGCCGCCCTGGCAGGTGGACGCCTGGGTCAGCACCTACACCGCCATCGCCGCCGGTGAGCTCGCGGGGCCGACGTCGGCCGTGCATGAGCTGACCGGGCGCGAACCGCTGGGACTGGTGGACTTCCTGGCCGAAGCGCACTCCCTCTAGGCGGCGGCCGGGCTCGGCCCGGTATTGACGCTTTCCGGGCGGCGGCGTAGACCTGAACGGCAGGCGAAAACCGCACAGAATCGCAGTCCCATGCCCAAACAACTCTCCAAGCACACCTCTCCCGTCATGGCACGGCGCCGGCAGGCGCAGAGGCCGGCAGCGCATCCCGGTGAGCCCAGTCATGGACCGCTCACCGCCGAGGAGCTGCAACTCGCCGTGCGGAACCACTCGATGCCGCTCGAGGCGCTCCGGGAGGACGTGACGCCGCCCGGGCTGCACTACCTGCTGGACCACTTCGACATCCCGGCCATCGACGAGGAGCGCTGGCATCTGCGGATCGGCGGCGCGGTGCAGCGGTCACTCGAACTGAACCTCCGTGCCCTCCGCCGCGCACCGAGCATCAGTGTCCCGGTCACGCTGGAATGCGCCGGCAACGGCCGGTCCCTGCTCAAGCCGCGGCCCTTGAGCCAGCCCTGGATGCTGGAGGGCGTAGGCACCGCTGTCTGGACCGGGGTGCCGCTGGCCTATCTGCTGACCCAGGCCGGCGTGGAGGACGACGCCGTCGAGGTTGCCTTCACCGGGGCCGACGCCGGGATCCAGGGCGGCGTGCGCCAGCAGTATGCGCGCAGCCTGCCGATCGGCGAAGCGCTCCGGCCCGACGTCGTTCTGGCCTACCGGATGAACGGCGCCGAGCTGCCGCCGCAGCACGGATACCCCCTGCGGCTCGTCGTCCCGGGCTGGTACGGCATGGCGAGCGTGAAGTGGCTGTCCTCGATCCAAGTGCTGACCAAACCCTTCGACGGGTTCCAGCAGTCCGTCGCCTACCGCTACCAGCAGGACGCGGACGACGCCGGCACCCCGGTCACCTGGATCAAGGTCCGTTCGCTGATGGTTCCGCCGGGCATTCCGGATTTCTTCACCCGGCAGCGGTTCCTTCCCGCGGGCCCGGTGATGTTGACCGGACGGGCGTGGTCCGGCCACGGCGCCGTCCAGCGCGTGGAGGTGGGGATCGACGGCAAATGGGCCCCCGCCCACCTGGAACATCCCGCGGCGCCGTTCGCGTGGTCCGTCTGGTCGATGCCGTGGGTGGCGGACCCCGGACAGCACGAGCTCTGCTGCCGCGCCACGGACTCCAGCGGTGCCACCCAGCCGCTCGAGCCGGTCTGGAACTACCAGGGCATGGGCAACAACGTGGTGCAGCGGGTCAAAGTCACGGTGGAATAGCCCTCCCCGGCAGTCCGCGGTGTCCTAGTAGTCCACGATCGCGCCGCTGGAAATGTTGATGGTGGCATCGGTGATGGCGCCGGCCTTGTCCGAGGCAATGAAGCTCGCCACGTTGCCGACGTCCGGCAGGGTGGCGGTGCGGTTCAGGTGCGCAGCCCTGGCGATCTCCACCACGATCTCCTCGCGCCCTTCCACCTGCCAGGGAATGGTCTCGATGATGCCTCCGGTCACCAGGGTGACCACGCGCACGCCGGACTTGCCCAGCTCAAGCGCCCACTGCCGCCGCAGGCCCTCCATCGCGTCCAGGGCCACCTTGAATCCACCGAGCCCGGAGACGGTCTGCGGCCCGGAGCCGCCGAACATGAGCACGACGCCGGACTTCTGCTTGATCATGTAGCCCGCCGCCGCCCGGGTGGTCAGGAAGTGGGTGCGCGTGGCCAGGGTGATCGGCTGGCTGAAGTCGTCGACGTCGATTTCCATCAGGGGCTGCTGGATGTCGCCGAACGAAATGACGTTGAAGGAGATGTCGATCCGCCTGGTCTTCTTCGCGGCGGCATCCACGAAGGCCTGCACCTGCTCCTCGTCCAGGGCATCGACGACGGCGGTTTCCGCCGTCCCGCCTTCCTCCCTAATATCCCGGGCCACCTTTTCCAGCCGGGATTCCGTGCGGCCGGCCAGGAAGACGGTGGCGCCCTCGGCCGCGAAAGCCCGCGATACCGCTCCGCCGATCGCACCCCCGGCGCCGTAGATCAGTGCCGTCTTGCCCTCGAGCAGGCCGCCAGTCGGCTCTTGCATAGTCAGCATCGTTCCCTGCCTCCCGCCGCGGAGTGGTGAATTCCCTCAACTATGTTCTCGCCGAGGGCAGGTGGCAAGGGGCAAAGATTCGTGTCCAAATACGATCAGTGACGCGGAGGAGCCGCGGGGCCCGGGTGCGGTCCCGGCTCGGGGCCGGGTTGCGGGCCAGGCGGCGGAGGGCCTTCCGGGCCGCCTCTGCCCTCATGGACCTCCGGCGGCACCGACGCCGAGGGGCCGCCGATCCCGTAGAAACCGGGCGGCGTGGCCTGCCGGGTGGGCGGGGAGGCCGGACCTGGCTCGCCCGCAGCCGGCCCGGGTTGCCCGTAGGCGGTGGGCTGCGGAGGGACAACTGCCGTAAGCGGCTGGAGGTCGCCCGGATCGGTGGGTCCCATGTCGAGATGGAACGGCGGGTATTCGTCGCGCATGAGGGCCACGTAAGTGATGACCCGGTAGATCCAGCGGTTCAGCCCCATCAGCAGATCGAACAGGCCGCGCCAGTACTGGCCGGTGAACAACAGGATGACGCCCGCGATCAGCACCAGCAGCCCGATCAGCGAGATGCCGTTGTTCTCCTGGACCCAGCGGCCGTCCACCCAGTAACCATCGCGGCCGCCCCAGCTGCGCGTCGTCCCCGTGAGGACGGCGACGATGAGCAGATGCGGAATGGCCAGCAGCCAGGACTTCACCAGCACCAGCCCGTGCGAGAGCTTCTCCGGGTAGTCGACGTCGAAATCCGCCGGATAGCCGGTACGGGCAAGCGTGAATGGCGGGTACTTGTCGGTGCCGATCGCTGCATAGGAGTAGAACGCCACCCGCCAGCTCCAGCGGATCACGCCCACATTGAAATTGAACAGCGAGCGCGGATATCGGCCGGTGAAAAGGATCGCAAAGCCGGCCACGATGGTGGTGACGACGAAGGCGAACCAGAGGAAGAACAGCACGATGAAGTGCGGAATGGCCAGGAACCACTTGACCAGCCAGAGCCAGCGCGAGAGCTGCGGGTCCAGGTAGCCGCTGAGCCGCGCCGGATAGACATAACCGCCGGGAGGCGTCCCGGCCGGCATCGGTCCGGCCGAATAGGGAGCCCCGGCGGGTGGGGCTCCGGAGTAGGGAGCCGGTGCATACGGACCCGGGGCGTGCGGAGCGCCGGCGCCGGGGGTTCCCGGGTACGGCTGCTGGCCCGGGCCCTCCGGCGGCCTGCCGCGGCCCAGCCCGGCAGCCCCGGCCACGATCAGCGGGACGCCCACCGCCAGCAGCACAATGCCGCCGATCAGGAGGCCCAGGAAGATCGGCCAGAGGAGGTCCGAGCGGGCGCCGCCGCGGAGGTCGACGGAAACGGGGCTGCTCGCATCGGCGTTCATGATCACCACGGCCCAGTTCCCGGAGCGCAGGTTCCATTTGAGTTCCTGGCTGCCGGCCCCGGTTGCGGACGCCGTCCAGAACTTCTGGTCCGCCGGCCGGGCCGGGGGCTTGGTCCCGGACACGTCCCGGTACTCGGCCCGGAAAGGCGAGAAACGGACCTCGGTCAGTTCGGAGTGCTTAACGCCGCTCAGGTAGGCGGCCACGTCTGCCTGCGGTGCGATGCCGATGAAGATCTGCTGCGCGGAGTCGGCGGCGGAGCCACGAAGCATCACGCTGCCGGCCATCGCGGCCGGGTCCATCCCGGCAGGTCCGGCATCCGTCATGACCTCCAGCCGCGGCGACGTCAGGGCGTAAGAGTCCACCGTGTAGCGCTCAGATGGCGTGGTGAAATATCCGCCGTCGCGCTGCTGGTAATTGGCCCAGCCGGTGAACCCGGCCCCGACGAGGAGTCCCAGCCCCAGCAACGCAGCAAGCGTGCCGAGCACCAGCATGACGATCCGGCCCGGTTTCATGGCCTGTCCAACGCCTCCAGCAACGACTTGCCCCACCGTGCGGCCTTCTCGATTTCGCCGGGACGCAATGGCCCTTCGCTGCCCTGGACGTAGAACGGCATGGGCTCGGAAATGATGTCGGCGCCGTTGTCCCGGAGCGCATGTGCCATCTTTTTCGCCGCGTCCCCGTGGACGAACATCCGGACCCGGGTGTCGAAAGCCGCCGCTTTGACCCCGTTGAGATGGCCGTCCCCGAGCGTCGAGAGCAGTTCGGTGATCTTCGGCGTCGGACGCCAGCCGTTGATGGGACTGCCAACAACCAGCAGGTCTCCTGCCGCCAGGTCGTCGGGGTGGAACTCGCTGACGGCGACCGGCGTGGCGTGGAGGTCGCCGAGTGAGCCGGCGACGGCTTCCGCCACGGATTTGGTGTTTCCAAACGCCGAATCGTAGACGACATGTGCCTTCATGCGGTGATCACCACCTTCAGGGCTTTCGTTTCCGCTGCGCGGGAAAAGGTGTCATAGGCGTCCATGAACTGGTCGAAGGTGAAGTGGTGGGTGGCGAACTTGTCCGCCGCCACCTTGTCCTGGGCCACCAGCTTGAGCAACATCGGGGTGGTGTTGGCGTTGACCAGGCCCATGCTGATGTTGATGTTCTGGATCCAGAGGTCCTCCACGTGCAGTTCCACGGGCTTGCCGTGCACCCCGACGTTGGCCACGTTGCCGCCGGGACGGACGATGTCCGTGCACATGCTGAAGGTGGCCGGGATACCGACAGCTTCGATCGCCACGTCCACGCCCTGCCCGTCGGTGAGCGCCATGACCTGGTCCCTCCAGTCGGCGTCGCCGGAAAGCACGACGTCGGTGGCGCCGAACTCACGTGATTTTTCCAGCCGGTTCGCGTCCAGGTCGATGGCGATGATGGTGGCGGCGCCGTAGAGTCCCGCCGTGGCAATCGCTGCGAGGCCCACCGGGCCGGCGCCAACCACGGCAACGGTGTCTCCGGGCTTGACCCTGCCGTACTGCACCCCGATCTCAAAGCCGGTAGGCAGGATGTCGGAGAGCATCACGGCCTGCTCGTCGCTCACGCCCTCAGGCAGCAGGTGGAGCGAGTTTTCGGCGTAGGGGACGCGGACGTATTCAGCCTGGGTGCCGTCGATCAGGTGGCCGAACACCCAGCCGATCCCGGACTGCCCTTCCTCGCCCATGCAGTGCGAGTAGAGGCCGGTCCGGCAGTTGGCGCAGTGTCCGCAGGACTTGATGCAGGAGATGATGACACGGTCCCCCACCTTGAGGCCGGTCACGGAGGACCCGGTCTCGGTGATGGTCCCCACGCCTTCATGGCCGAGGATCCGGCCCTTGGTTACGGCGGGGACGTCGCCCTTGAGGATATGAAGGTCCGTGCCGCAGATGGTGGTGGTGTCCACCTTGACGATCACGTCGCCGGGATTTTGGATCTTCGGGTCCGGGACGTCCGTCCAGGATTTCTCCCCGGGGCCGCCGTACACGAGGGCTTTCATGCGAGCTCCTTGCTTCTGAGGATGACGTGCGGATCGACGATCCGCAGGCGGCACGGGGTGACGGAAGAGTCGATGCCGGAGGAGACGATTGACTGGCGGGCGTGTTCGCGGAGCTCCTCGAAAGCTGCCGCGGTGACCCGGGCGTGGGCCAGATCCACGACGATCTCGTAGCCTCCGAGCTTGGATGTGACCCGGCGGCACACCACATAGAGAGCGCGGATATTGGCGGTGGTGACGACGCCGCGTACCTCGACGCGTGCGGACTCCTCCGCGGGATCGATCCGGATGACCACCTTGAGCCGCGGATCGCCGTGGGAAGGGTGCGCGTGGAACGACCGGCTACGGCTCGCCTGGTTCAAATGACGCAACGGGCTCATACGGTCTCAGAGCTCCCGCGCCGCCCAGCCCCCGCCGGAGCCGCAATGTGTGCGTCCGCTGCAATGGAATACTGCATAGACATGTTCGATGGCCACCTGCCTTTCCTGCCCAAGCTGGAAAGTGCAATTGCCATTTCCTCACCCCAGGGTCATAGCGAGACCGAAACTACTTTGCGGCGGTTCAACCCCCAATGGCCGTGCAAGAACCGCCCCAATTCCAGAATGGCCTCGCTCCCATCGGCGGGCAAGGGGGCGAAAGTCCCTTGCCCCCGCCGCGGTCCGGCGGGCTGGGAACGGTGTGCCGGCAGTGACCGATGGGGCGGGAATTGTTGCTGCCACGTTGTGCCCCTAGCCTGTTCCTATGTCGCGACACACCTCGCCCTCCGCTCCAGCCGGGCTTGTCCTCACCTCGGTCCGGCAGCCGGAGGAAATGACGCTCTGGGACATATTCATTACGGGCGGCATCGTTTCGCAGATTGTGCCGGCGGGCTCGTCCGGCCCGTTGTCGGACGCGGCGGCCGGCATCCAAGCGGTGGACCTCGACGGGCGCTTCCTGATTCCGGGACTGTGGGACGAACACGTCCATATGACCCAGTGGGCCCTGGCGGCCGGCCGGATCGATCTTTCCGACGCGGCCTCCGCGAGGGAAGCGGCCGCCGTCGTGCGTTCCCAACTGGAGGCTCGGCACTCCGGCGCGGCGGAACGGACCGACAGCGGCGCGGCCGCGGGTCCGACCCGTGTGGGCGTCGGGTTCCGTGATGCCGTTTGGGCGGATACGCCCAGTCTCGAACTGCTGGACAGCGCGACGTCCGGCGTCCCCACGGCGCTGATCAGTCACGATCTACACTGCGTGTGGCTGAACAGCGCAGCGGCGGCGCGCTACGGCGTGGCAGTGGGCGCGGACGGTCTGCTCCGCGAGGACCCGGCTTTTGAACTGACCCGGGAGCTCGGGCGCCTGCCTGACGACGCCGTCGATGCCATGGTCAGCGACGCCGGGAAGGCAGCCGCGGCGCGAGGCATCGTGGGGATTGTCGACTTCGAGATGGTGTGGAACCGGGACACCTGGCTGCGGCGCATCGCGTCGGGGTTCGATTCCCTGCGGGTGGAGGCAGGGGTCTATCCACAAGATCTGGAACGGGCAGTCGGCGCGGGAATGCGGACCGGTCAGCTGGTGCCTGAGGGCGGCGGCCTCCTGCGGGTGGGGCCGCTGAAGGTGCTGATCGACGGCTCCCTGAACACGCGCACGGCGTACTGCGTGGACCCTTACCCGCACGGCGGACGCGGGCTGCTCACGGTCAGCGAGGCGGAGCTGCTGCAGCTGCTGGAGCGGGCCCGCCAAACCGGCTTCGTGCCGGCAGTGCATGCCATCGGCGACGGCGCCAACGAGGTGGCGTTGAACGCTTTCGCGGCTGTGGGGATCCCGGGGCGGATTGAGCATGCCCAGTTTGTCCGGCAGCAGGACTTCGCACGGTTCGGCAAGCTGGGCCTCACCGCCAGCGTGCAGCCCGCCCATGCACTCGATGACCGCGACGCCGCCGACTCCAACTGGGCCGGCCGGACGGAGCGGGCGTTTCCGCTGCGTTCCCTGCTGGATGCGGGCGCGGCCTTGGCGCTTGGCTCCGACGCGCCGGTGGCACCGCTGGAGCCTTGGACGGCAATGTCCGCCGCCACCACCCGGGCGCGGCAGGACGGCCGCGGCCCGTGGCACCCGGAGCAGGCCCTGACCCGGCAGGAGGCTCTGGCGGCGTCCTCGCGCGGACGGCGCCGGATCAGCGTGGGCGACCCGGCCGACGTCGTGGTGCTCGACGCCGATCCGCTCGCCGTTTCCGACGTCGAGTTTGCCGCGATGCCGGTGGCCGCGACCATGGTGGCGGGGCGGTTCACGTACCGCGGCGGCCTTTAGCCGGATTTGGTCCCTTTGACCCGTGCCTGGACCAGGTTGGCGTACGGCAGCCGGCCATAGTCCGCGACGAATGCAGCGTGGTGCGCGGCCTCGGCCGCGGCGAGCTGCTCCACGGGGAGCTCCTTCCACGCCACGATCAGCTTGTTAGCGCCCGCGAGCTGCCAGATCAGCCGGCCGTCCCAGTGACCGGGAGGCTTGCCCTTGCCGAAGTCCACGAACTCTTGGATCTGGCGGCGCAGGCCGCGATTGCCCTTGCTGCCCGGACCAGCTTTGCCCAAGTAGAGGATGTCGGCACCGTCGACCCATTCGGCGTCCAGTGCCTCCGTCTTTAGGCTGGGGTCCTTTTTCTTGAAGACGCCGGCCGTGCTTTTGGCGAGGAACTGGGGCCGGGTGTTGCCGGGGCCGGGGGTGGGGCCGTGGCCGGGGCGTCCGGGGCCGGGGCCTCCGGGAAGCAGGATCGCGAAGATTCCAGGCTTCTGCGGGATCCGGTTGATGTCCAGGTCCGCCATCGGCCGGAACCCGGTGAAGCCGTCCTGCTTCAGCGTCTGTTTGTTGATCGGCATGGCTTCCTTGCGGTGGGGGCGGGTTCATAAGGCGTACAGAGGGCGGCTTTCCTGGCCGCCTTAATTGTCACAGGTGCCTGATTGACTGGGTTCATGGACGGCAAGCAAGGGCCCGAAGTGGTCCAGGAGGCAGCGCTTGGTGGCGCGGTCCGGGAAGTGATCCGCGGCCTCGCCACCACAATGCCGCCCCGACAGTTCAGCGGCCATTGACTGGTTGCGCGAGCTCGAGGATCTCAAGTCCGCCGCGGCCGCCTTGCAGGCCCGGATCACGGTCGCGTTCGACGTATTGCAGCGCCATGAACAGCGCGACGCCGGCGTACCGGCCGACCAGCTGGGGGCCGGGGTCGCGGCCCAGATCGCCCTCGCCCGCCGGGAATCCCCGGCCAAGGGCAGCCGCCTCCTGGGCCTCGCCAGGGCCTTGGTCACCGAAATGCCGCACACCCTCGCGGCCCTGGAAACCGGCCATCTGAATGAATGGCGCGCCACCCTCCTGGTACGGGAAACTGCCTGCCTGTCCGCGGCGGACCGGGCCTCCGTGGACGAGGAACTCGCAGCCGAGACCGGGACCTTCGACGGCGCCGGAGACCGGGCCATCACCTCCGCCGCGAGGGCGGCAGCCCACCGGCGGGACCCGCGCACGATTACCGAACGCGCCGCCCACGCCGCCACCGAGCGCCACGTCAGCCTCCGCCCCGCGCCGGACACCATGTGCTACCTCACCGCCTTGCTGCCCGTCGCGGAGGGGGTAGCCGTGCACGCGGCACTGACCCGGCACGCCGACGCCCTGCGCTCCGCAGGCGACACCCGTTCCCGGGGCCAACTGATGGCCGATGCGCTGGTCGAACGCACCACCGGAAAGGCAGGCGGGATCAGCGGCGTCGAAATCCAACTCGTCATGACCGACCGCGCCCTGTTCCAAGGCGACAGCGAACCCGCCCGTCTGCCGGGCTACGGTGTCGTCCCGGCAGGGTTGGCACGGAAGCTGCTTAGGGACGCCGGCGCCGCTGCCGCTGCCGCTGCCGACGACGGAAATCACGCCCTGCGCGACGAACGCGCCTTCGCGACCTGGCTCCGGCGCCTGTACACCGCCCCCGGCACCGGCGAGCTCGTCGGGCTGGACTCCCGCGCCCGGTTCTTCCCGCCCGGACACCGGCGCTTCATCCACGCCCGGGACCACACCTGCCGCACCCCGTACTGCGACGCCCCGATCCGCCACCTGGACCACGTCGTCCCCTGGCACGACGGCGGAACCACGAACTTCAGCAACGCCGCCGGACTCTGCGAAGCCTGCAACCACACGAAAGAAGCCCCGGCTGGAGCGCCCAACCCAGATCCGGCGCCCGGCACATCCTCCACCTCACGACGCCGACGGGCCACGTCTACCGCTCCACCGCACCGCCGTTGCCGGGAACGGCGTATTCCCTCTCGGAACCCCGACAGCGGCGCAAGCTCCGGCACACCGTCAAGATGCTGAGGTGCTGAGGCCGGGAGCCGGGCCCCCTTAAACACAAGGCCTGCAGGTACCTTCGCGATCTCGCTATGAGCTGGCCCGGACAATTGAATGTCCTGAACGACCCGAGCAAATCAGATGGTTACCTGCAGGCGCTTTAAGCGTACGCCCGGTGCCGGAGCCCTGACTAGGGGTCGCTCGCCTCTTCCGTGACGCGCGGAAACACCCCTCGGCGCAGGAGCGTAGAGTGGAACAAGACGCCTGATTCTGGACGCCGAGTGCTGAGGGAGAAATCGTGACGATTGACTGGGACGAAAAGAAGACTCTGCTGCAGGAACCGAACATCGCGGCCGTGACACAACTTTGCGACGAACTGATGGAGAAGAAGCCGGGATCCGTTGTCCCCTACATCGACCCCGTCCATGACGAAGACGAATGCCGCATCGTGAGCCTCCATATTGCGCCCGGCAAGGGCTGCGAATCAGGGTTCGTCTCGCATTTCAATGAGGATGAGGCCGCCCGCCGCGCCACGTCCATCTACGAAGCCGTCGAGCTCGACCCGCGCTACGTGATGCCGTGGAACGCCTACCCGTGGGTCCGCGACCCGGAGCTCCCCTCCGCCCTGAACGTCCAGGAAAAGACCGACGGCCTGCGGCCCTTCCGGCAGTTCATGAAGATCAACAAGCGCACCTCCGCGATTATCGCCCACGGTGCCGACGCGCACGCTTTCCTGACGCTGTTCGAAAAGACCTACCACTCTTCACTAAAGAACCGCGGCGTGAAGATCTACAAGGCCACCGCCCTCGGCGGCCGCGCCTTTGCCGTCTCACCGGCCAAGCAGGAAGAACTGCTGGCCAAGAATGTGGCGGTCTACAAAGACGCCATGCAGCGGGCCGGCATCCAGCACCTCTAGGGACCCCCGACGCCGGCTCCCAGCCGTCCGTCGTCGTCGACCGCTTGGGCCCTACGGCCCTGCCCAATCCCCTCCCCCACGGCCAAGCTGGGATAGCTGACCGGAGAACGGACAGCCCGTCGCGGCGCCTGCCAGCGCTGACGGTTGCTCCTTGGAAGGGACACCAGCATGGGACGGTTGGACGGCAAAGTTGCCCTGATCAGCGGCGGCGCCCGCGGCATTGGCGCTGCGATCGCGCGGCGCTTCCTTGACGAAGGGGCCGCGGCCGTCGTCGGCGACGTCTTGGACGACGACGGCGCCGCCTTGGTGGCGGAACTCGGCGACCGCGTCCGCTACGTGCACCTCGACGTGACCAGCCCGAGCGGCTGGGACGCCGCGGTCAACGAAGCGGTGACCGCATACGGCGGCCTCAGCGTCCTGGTCAACAACGCGGGCATCGTGAACTTCGGCCGGATCGACGAGTATCCGCACGAGCAGTGGTCCCGGATCATCGATGTGAACCTCACCGGTGTCTTCAACGGCATCAAGGCCGCCGCCCCGGCTCTGGCCAAGGCGGGCGCCTCCTCCATCATTAACGTCTCCTCCATCGCGGGCTTGCGCGGCTACGAGAACCTTGCCGGCTACACCGCCTCCAAGTTCGGCGTCCGCGGGCTGACCAAGGCCGCCGCGCTCGACCTCGGGCGGGACGGGATCAGGGTCAACTCAGTGCACCCGGGCGTCATCCAGACCCCCATGACCGAGGGCATGACCTTCGATACCGGCCACGTGCCGCTGCACCGGATCGGCCAGCCCACCGAGATCGCCCAACTCGCCGTCTATCTGGCCAGCGAGGAATCCTCCTTTGTCACGGGTGCCGAATTCGTCGTCGACGGCGGCGAAACCGCGGGCACCGTCGTGCCGCCCGGCAGCTGACCCACAGGAAATGGAAAAGCTCATGCCTGCGCATTCCGGGTCCAAACTGGCCGTTATCGGTGCCGGCAGCGTCGGCACTTCACTGGCCTACGCCGCCCTGATCCGTGGTTCGGCCAGCCACGTCGCGCTCTTCGACGTCAACGCGGCGAAGGCCGAAGCCGAGGTCCTGGACCTGGCCCACGGCACCCAGTTCACCGCGGCGGCGGCAACCGTCCACGGCGGCGCGGACATCAGCGTCACCGAAGGCGCCGACGTCGTCGTCATCACCGCCGGGGCCAAGCAGGCACCCGGGCAGACCCGCCTGGATTTGGCCGGTACGAACGTCCGCATCCTTGAGCAGCTCATGCCGCAACTGCTCGAACACGCCCCCGACGCGGTCTACGTGCTGGTCACCAACCCTTGTGATGTGCTGACCGTGGCCGCGCAAAAGATCACCGGGCTGCCGGCCTCCCGGATTTTCTCCTCGGGCACTGTCCTGGACACCTCGCGGCTGCGCTGGCTGCTGGCGCACCGAGCGGGCGTTTCGGTGAGCAGTGTGCACGCCAGCATGGTCGGCGAACACGGCGACACCGAATTCCCGATATGGTCCGGCGCGACCATCGGGCCCGTACCGATCCGGGAATGGAAGGTCGACGGCGAGCGCATCTTCACGCCCGGGTACCTCAGCGAAACCGCCCGCGAAGTCACCCAGGCGGCGTACAAGGTGATCGCCGGCAAGGGCGCCACGAATTACGCGATCGGGCTCTCCGGCGCCAGGATCGTCGAGGCGCTGTTGCGCTCCGAAAACGCGGTACTCCCGGTCTCCACGGTGATGCACGGCCAATACGGGATCGTCGGCGTCGCCCTGTCGCTGCCCAGCATTGTGGGGAACGGCGGCGTGCGCGCGGTGCTGGAGACGCCCATGGACGAGGGCGAACTCGCCTCGCTCCACCACTCCGCCGAAACCCTCCGGCAGAGCCTCGCCTCCCTCGGGATCTGACCCCTTAGGCGGGCTGCGGTACCGCCGGCACAACGGTCACCGAGCCCAGGTGCGGCAGCGCCGCCTTGGCGCCCTCCTCCAGGTCCGCGGCCACCGAGGAGAATTCGGCCAGCCGGGCGTCCGCGGTGACGGGGATGGTGATCTCGGCGTGCAGCCGGTGGCCGGACCAGCGCAGCCGCGAGGTGCCGCCCATGGGCGAGCGCTCCCGGACGACGCCGGCCAGCGCGTCGCTCAGGTGGGGGTCGACGCCGTCCATGAGCCGCCGCCCGACGTCGCGCACGGTGCCCCAGAGAAGCACCATGATCGCCACCGAGATCAGCAGACCCACGATGGGGTCCGCCAGTGGGAAGCCGAGCCAGACGCCCACGACACCGGCCACCACGGCGAGGGAAGTGAAGCCGTCGGTCCGGGCGTGCACGCCGTCGGCGATCAGGGCCGCGGAACCGATCCGCCGTCCGACCCGGATCCGGTAGATCGCCACCAGCTCGTTCCCGGCGAAACCGACGAGCCCGGCCGCGAGGACCCAGCCGAGGTTCTGCACGGGCTGCGGCTCGAAGAAGCGGCGAATCGACTCGACGGCGGCCACGACCGCGGAGAGGGCAATCATGGCGACAATGAAGAGTCCGGCGAGGTCCTCGGCGCGGCCGAAGCCGTAGGGGTAGGTTCGCGTCGCCTTTCGGCGGCCGAGCAGGAACGCGATCCACAACGGCACCGCTGTCAGCGCATCGGAGAAGTTGTGCACGGTGTCCGCCAGCAGCGCCACGGAGCCGCTGACCAGCACAATTGCCAACTGGAACAACGAGGTGGTCCCCAGGCCCAGCAGTGAAACCTTGACCGCGCGGATGCCTTGCGCGCTGGACTCGAGCGCCTCGTCGATTGAGTCCGCGGCGTCGTGGGAGTGCGGGACGAACAGTTCGTGCAGCCAGCCCTTCAGGCCGGAGGCGTGCGTGTGCCCGTGTGGGTGGTCGTGGTCATGGTCGTGTGGGTGGTCATGCGAGTGGTCATGGTCGTGGTCATGGTCATGGTCGTGCCCATGCCCGTGCTCATGCTCATGCGGGTGGCTATGGCCCTCGTGTTCCCCGTGGCGCTGCCGGCCCACGGCGTTCCCCGGCCCGCTCACGCGCCGTGTCCCGGAGCAGTACCCAAGGCGTGCTCGGCCTGGTGGATCGCATCCATCACCAGTTGGCGGGCGTGATCATTCTGCAGCCGGTAGAAGACCTTGGTCCCCTCCTGCCGGGTGGCGACCATGCCGCCCAGCCGCATCTTGGCCAGGTGCTGCGAAACGGCCGAAGCCGGTTTCCCAACCTTCTCCGCGAGGGCGTTCACCGGCAGCTCGCCATCCCCCAGCGCGAGGATCAGCCGAACCCGTGTGGCGTCGGCCAACATGGAAAACACTTCAACGGCCAACTCCACGTGGGGGCTGTCGAGATCAACCTGCATATCTGCATTCATACGCAGATAATGTCATATGCGCTGCGCCCGAACAACCCCGACCCGGACGGCAGCTAAGTGGCGGGAACACAATCCGCGGGACCGTCGTTGAAAACCCGGTAGCGTGAGAGGCGCGACCTCAGCCTGGAAGGAGCAGCGACGTGGCCAAGACAGCTCGGCACAATCCGGCCGTTGTTCTTCTCCGCGTCGCGCTGCTGGCCGCCATCGCCGCCGTCATTGCCGGCCTTCTCGGAATGCATGTCTTCTCCGGCGTCCACGGAGCGTCCTCCTCGACCGGGCATCCAGCGGTTGAGTCCCAGACCACCGCGACGTCCGGCCATCAAGCTTCCGCCCGTGCAGCATCCGCCCACGCGACGTCCGGCCATCCTGCCCCAGCGGCCCACCACGAAACTCCGACGCCGCCGTCGTGCGTCTGCGGCGGAGGCTGCGGCGAACAGCACGCCTCACACGGCTCCTGCACCCCGGCCGCCCCGACCGCTTCCCCGAGCGCTCCCCCGCCGGGGACAACACTGCTCACGGTCCTGCCCCGGAGCGGGGCGGAACCCGATCGGCTTCCCGCCTACTCCTATCGCCCCGCCACGCCGACGCCGAGCGAGCTCTCCATTAGCCGGACGTAAAAGGGGATCCGGGCCGCAGATTTGCGGCATCCAGCCCCCAACGGCGCGCGCGGCCCCAGCCGCCCGCCGTCCGACGCCGGCACTCGCCGGATTCCCAAAGGATAGATTTCGATGAACAAAGTACTGACAATTTCCGCCGCGGCCATGGCCGCCGCCATCGCCCTGGCCGGCTGCTCCACCAGTTCCGACTCCGGCAGCAACATGCCCGGAATGGACCACAGCAACACGGAATCAAGCTCCGCGGCCGCAAGCACGGACCACAACGGCACGGACACCATGTTCGCGCAGGGAATGATCCCGCACCACGCCCAGGCCGTCCAGATGAGCGAGATGATCCTCAAGAAGCAGGGCATCGACCCGAAGGTGTCCGCCCTGGCCGGCCGAATCAAGGCCGCCCAGGGTCCGGAGATCGAACGCATGACCGGCTGGCTCCTGAACTGGGACGAATCCACCCAAATGCCGGGAGGCCACGCCATGTCCGGCATGGTGAGCGATGACGGCATTCGCCAGCTCGACGCCGCCACCGGTACCGATGCTGCGAAGCTGTTCCTCACCCAGATGGTCGCCCACCACGAGGGTGCCGTCGAGATGGCCAACGCGGAGGTCCGGAGCGGAAAGAACCCGGAGGCCATCAAACTGGCCAAGGACGTCGCCGCCTCCCAGACGGACGAAATCAAGGAAATGAAGGGGCTGCTGGCCGGTCTCTGAGCCCGGAGCAGCCCGGGCTTGGCTTGGGCGGCGGCGCGTAATGCCGTGCCGCCACCGCCCGGGTTCGCCTAAGCTCGAAGGAACAGTTCCACTGGCTCAGCGACGAACCACCCGGGAGACACTTCATGACCAACTGGCGGATCAGGGATTTCCATTCAGCCGACCTGGACGGGATCCTGCATCTCTGGGAATCCCTCAAGGCCACGAATGTCGAGCCTGTCTACGCGCTCTCCGAGGTTCTCGCCTCGTGCGAGAAGGACCACGCCGTCGTCGCGGTGCAGGGCGAGCAGGTGGTGGGCGCCGCCGTCGGCCGCGCCGCCCATGACCAGGGCTGGATCGTTTTCCTGGCCACCCTGCCCGAGTTCCGCGGCCGGGGAATCGGCACCTCGCTGCTGGCCGCCGTGGAGAACCGGATGGCCCCGCACGGACTGAACAAGCTCTCAGCGCTCATGCCGGAATCCGAAACCCGCGTGGAGGCCTTCCTGAGCCGCGGCTTCGTGCTGAAGAAGAACCTGCGCTACTTCGAACGCAAGATCCCCGTGCAACGCCAGGAACTCGAACCGCTCAGCCAGCTCGGCGGTCGGATCCTGGCCCGGGACCTCTGGGAAAACGTCGCCGGCATGCGCATGGAGAAGGAACTCTTGGAGCGCCGCCTCGTCCTGCCGCTGGCCGAAGCCGACCTGGCCGACGAGTACGGCGTGGTGCCGCCGCGGGCCGTGGTTCTGTTCGGCCCGCCCGGCACCGGCAAGACCACCTTCGCCAAGGCCATCGCGTCACGGCTGGAGTGGCCGTTTGTGGAGGTCTTCCCCTCCCGGCTCGCCGCCGACCCGCTGGGCCTGGCCGGCGCCCTGCGCGAGACCTTCCTCGAGATCGCCGAGCTGGAGCACGCCGTTGTCTTCATCGACGAGGTGGAGGAGATCGCCTCGCAACGTGCCGGGGATCCGCCGTCGCCGCTGCAGGGCGTCACCAACGAACTGCTCAAGATCATTCCGGCGTTCCGCGAACAGCCCGGCCGGCTGCTGGTCTGTGCCACCAACTTCATCCGCGCCCTGGATTCCGCCTTCCTGCGCCACGGCCGCTTCGACTACGTCATCCCGATCGGCCTGCCGGACCGCCTGGCCCGCGAGGCCATGTGGCAGCGTTTCATTCCCGCCACCGTGGTGGACGACGTGGATGTGGAGCTGCTGGTGGACCGCACCGAAGGGTTCTCCCCCGCGGACATTGAGTACGCTGCCCGGAGCGCCTCACAGCGCGCGTTGGAGAACGCCGTTTACGGAATGGACAGCGACGGCGGGGCGGGCACCGCGGGCGGCCCGTCCGGCGGCGCTTCCCCCGGCGCCTCCCTCCGGGAGGCGGTCCGGAAGGGTCCCGCGACCCAGGATTACCTCGCTGCGATCGCGGACACCCGGACCACCGTCAGCGCGGAGGTCCAGCAGGAGTTCCTTGAGGACATCGACCTGCTGGGCCGGGTCTAGCCCTGCGGGGTGCCGTCGTAGGAGAGGTTTTCGTAGTCGGTGTCGTCTTCCTCGTCGAGCCGGTCGTCGAGTTCCTCCAGTAGCCACGGGTTGATCCGGGCCAGGATCTTGCGGATCTCTTCGACCGGAACCGCGGCGTACAGCACCGGCCGGGCGTCGTCGTAGCGGGTGACCGGCGGCTTGTCCGGCCACTTCTCCGCCAGCGCCCTGACCCGTTCGGGCAGGGAGTTGTGCGCGTTGTCGGCAATCTTGACCAGGGTGGCGTCGTGGTCCTCGGCTATGTAGCGGATCCCGGCCTGGTAGTCGTCCGGGTTCTCGTGCAGGCGTTTCGTGACGCGCTCGATGATGTCGACGGCTCGCTCGGAAACGCCCATCTCCAGCAGCGCCTGGCGCGTCATCGGGGTGTCTTCGGCAATGTCGTGCAGGTATCCCGCGATCCGGATGTCGTCATCGAAGTCGGCCAACGCATCGCCGACGGCGATCACGTGCTCCCGGTAGGGGCGTTTGAGCTTGTCCTTCTGGCGGTTGTGCGCCACTTCGGCGAGGACCCTGGCCGTCTCGACGGTGAAATGCGGCCGGTCGGCGCGTGCTTCGGTGAACTCTGGTTCTGACATGATTCCAGCCTACGCGCCGGGGCCGCCCATCCCGGGCCACACCCACGGCTCCCTCGGGAGGGCAGCGGGATCAAACTCGTTCAGCGCCTGCACCAGCGGTCCCGCGGGCAAACCCAAGGACTCCAGCAGCGCGTCCCGCACCTCATCCGCGGTGACCCCCTCGGCCGCGAGGTCCGCGAGCGTCACCGCGCCGTCGCGCTTGGCCAGCCGGGCACCGGCGGCATTGAGCACCAGCGGCACATGGGCATATTCCGGGACGGGAATATTCAAAAGGGAGGCCAAGTAGGCCTGCCGCGGGGTGGACGGCAGCAGATCGTCGCCGCGCACCACCTGGTCGATTCCCTGCGCGGCGTCGTCCACCACCACGGCCAGGTTGTACGCGGTGACCCCGTCGTTGCGGCGGAGGACGAAGTCGTCAACTACGCCGGTAAAGCTGCCGTGCAGCACGTCCTGCACGCTCGCCTCGCTCACCCCCGCCCGGAGCCGGACCGCCGCAGGCCGAACGGCTCGCTTGCTGGCGCGCTCGGCCTCGGTCAGGTTCCGGCAGGTACCGGGGTACGCGCCCTGCGGGGCGTGCGGGGCCGACGGCGCCTCCTGGATTTCGCGGCGGGTGCAGAAGCATTCGTAGGTCAGCCCGGCCTCCGCAAGGTGCTCGATCGCGGCCGCGTAGAGGTGTTCCCGGTCGGTCTGGCGAACGACGCCGCCGTCCCAGTCCACGCCAACCGCCGCCAGGTCACGAAGCTGCTCCGCCTCGGCACCGGAGCGGGCACGATCCAGGTCCTCTACGCGCATCAGGAAGCGCCGGCCCGTTGCGCGCGCGAAGAGCCAGGCGAGGATGGCGGTGCGAAGGTTGCCCACGTGGAGCACGCCGGAGGGGCTGGGGGCAAAACGCCCGGCTGGTGTCATGGCACAAGCCTATGCCGGGCAACACAAGAGCCCCTCAGCCACCGATGACTTCGGACATCCGACGTCGGGGGCTCAGGGGCTCTTGCCGTTAAGGGTGTGCGGAAAGACGATGCGTGAACAAGAGTCAATCAGCGGCGGGCTCCTTGCGGGATGCCTTGTCCAGGGCCCGGTAGGTGTGCCGGGGAATCTGTAGCCATCGGCTGCCGGCGGTGGCCCGCATCCTTTGTTGCCACTATTTGAGCAGGAGCCATACAGTTGGCGCAACGGACTTAGAGTCTCTTGGTCAGAATGACCAGTAGGTGCCTCGACGATTAGCAGGAAGTGGTCAGATTGCAGCAACTCGACGCGACGGATCGCCGGATCCTTCTTGCCCTGGACGCGGATCCGCGGCTGCCCATCATGGTGTTGGCCCAGAAGTTGGGCTTGGCCCGCGGCACCGTCCAGTCCCGCCTGGAGCGGATGACGGCGTCGGGCGCGCTCCGGCCAAACAGCAGCCGGGTGCTGCCCTCCGCGCTGGGCCGCGGCGTCGCCGCGGCCGTAAGCGCCGAACTGGACCAGAGCCACCTGGATGAGGCGATCGCGGCGCTGCGGAAAATCCCGGAGGTGCTCGAGTGCCATGCACCCGCCGGCGACACCGACCTGCTGATCCGCGTGGTGGCCACCAGTCCCGACGATCTCTACCGTGTTTCCGAGGAAATCCGGCTGTGTCCGGGGATCGTGCGGACGTCCACGAGCATGTTCCTGCGCGAAGTCATTCCTTACCGGACCACCCCCCTGCTGGGCGGGTAAAGGGGGCGCCGCCCGCACGGCGGGCCGCCCTCCCTGGCACGAGCTGGCCGCAGTTTTCCTGACACTTTCGCTCAATTTTGGCGCGGGTTTCAGCTACGCGCGCCCGGAATCATCACCCCGTTCACAAAATTGTCATCCGTCTCATGCGTCACGTCCGTTACACTTGCGCGAAAGCAAGTATTGGGGGGGATGTGGGAGTCAACTGTACGTTGAGCCCCGTGAGCGCCGAGGGCTGCGAGCTTCGCCGGCCCGTCGATGGCGCACGGCCCCCAGTTTTTTCACTTCGACGTTCTGCGAGCTTCCGTCGGTCCTCCGGATGTGACCGACACCAGCACGATCCGCCGCGGCCCGCACTTCTGTGCCGGGGCTGGCGCCGCCGCGCACCACAACATCTCTCATCCGGTCCGGGTTATATGAAGGAACTACATGCGTTCTGCTAAGCGATCTCTGGCGTCTATCACCGGCTTCCTGCTGCTCGCGGCAGGCATGGTCTCGCTTCCCAGCGCACCGGCCGCCGCCGTGGACACCGGCGGCACCGACAGTCCGCCGACCGTTTTCGTGGACGGCACCCCCCACTCCGAGCACGTCTTCGAGCCCGGGACGAATCCCGCCGAGAAAGCCGCCGCCGGGGGCCTCCAGACCGAGTCGACGTCGGCCGGCAAAATCCAGGTCACACTGGTCACCGCTACCCTCGCCGACAACAGGACCGCCGTAGACGCGGTCGCTGCGGAGAAGGCAGTCGCGGCATCCAGCGCGTACTGGAGCAACATGTCCAACGGCCGCATCACCATGACGGTGGCCAAACGGATCCTCGGCCACAAATCTGCGGGGACCTCCACGCAGTTCTACGGCGACCTCATCGACAAGATCACCTCGGAGCTGGGTTGGCACTACGCCAGCAATACGGCCCTTGTCATTTTTATTCCGGCCTCCTCGCTGTCCGGCGGCGCGCTCGGCGCAGGCTACAGCGGCTACGTCACCGGCGGGGTCAGCGGTCGCATCCTGATGCCCAAAATTGGCGCCTACACCACCAGCGTCATCTCCCACGAGTTCGGCCATGTCCTTGGCTCCATGCACGCGGACTCCCTGCAGTGCGGCAGCGGCGCCTCCGACGTCGGGACCACCTCTTCCGGGTCCTTCGCGGATTCTTCCTGCTACATCCGTGAATACGGGGACACGACCGACCTCATGGGCCTGTCCCGCAACGATGCCTCGCCGGTCATCAGCTCCTCGCTGTGGGATTTCCTGGGCATGGGAAGCGGGACCGGCACCGACATCCTGAACGTGGGCATCGCCAACGGCGTCAAGCGCTACACGCTCAAGCCGTGGGGCGGCAAGGATCCCAACCGGGCCTTGAAGTTCACCGATCCGATCAGCGGGGAGATCTACTACCTGGAACTGCGGCAGCCCGTCGGCTACGACAGTTACCTCGCGACAGCGTCCAACGTCAGTAACCGCGGCGTGAAGATCGTCCAGCGCGGCGGAGCCACGGCGGCATCATCACTGGTCCTGAAGCCGTATTCGAAGCCGGACGGCAACGTCTACGCGAATCTCGCCTGGCAGCAGGGGAGCACCTTCGTCACCCACGCAGGCACCCGGGTCCGGATCGATTCGGTCACCGCGGATGCTGCCACCGTCACCATCACGGCCGATCCGGACCGCTGGACCAAAATCCAGTTCTCGGTCGGCGATTTCAGTGGGGACGGCCGGCCCGACATGATTTCCCGGGAGTCCAACGGCGCGCTCCTGCTGAGCCAGGGCCAGGCCGGCAACCGCATCGGGTCCCCGGTCCAGATCGGTGCAGGCTGGGACGCCTTCAACTCGGTGATCGGCAATGGGGACTTCGACGGCGATACCTTCGCCGACATCATTGCCCGAAGCTCGGACGGCACGCTGTGGCTTTACCCGGGCAACGGCCGCAGCGGCTTCCTGCCCAGGAAGCAGATCGGGTCCGGCTGGAATATCTTCAAACGCATTGTTGCCGCCGGCGACTTCACCGGCGATGGCCACAACGACCTGTTCGGCATCCTGCCCAGCGGTGAGCTCTACCTCTATCCCGGCAACGGCTCCGGCGGGTTCCTGCCGCGCAGCCAGGCCGGTTCGGGATGGCAGGTCTTCAACGGAGTTGCCGCGGCAACCGGGATGGTCGCCGGCGCCCCGGGACTCGTCGCCCGGAGCAGCGACGGAACCCTGTACCTCTACCCGGGTAACGGGTCCGGAGGCTTCCGGCCGAGGCTTGCCGTTGCCACCGGCATGGACACCACCGCAGACCTCGTGGGCGGCCAGGACTTCACGGAGGACGGCAGCACCGACGTGCTCGCCGCCCGAGCCACCGGCGCGATGGCGCTGAACGCAGGAGACGGCACCGGCAAGTTCGCCGGACGCCTGGACATCGGCGCAGGCTGGAACAAGTTCAGTGACATCTGGGAAGCCGGCGACTTCGACGGCGACGCCCGGCCGGACGTACTGGCCCGGGACACCGCCGGCGCCTTGATGTTGTACTCCGGAAACGGTTCGGGCAGCTTCAAGGGCTCCAAGCAGATCGGCTCCGGCTGGCAGATCTTCGACCGGGTCATTTCCGCGGCCAACTTCGACGGGCAGGGCGGCCCGGACCTCGTCGCCCGCTCGACCGACGGCAAGCTCTGGATGTACCCCACCAACGGCGCGGGCGGCTTCAGCCCGCGCCGGCAGATCGGGAGCGGCTGGAACATCTTCTCGAAGATCCTCTCCCCCGGCGACTTCAACGGTGACGGCCGGTCGGACATCCTCGCCCAGGGCTATGACGGAAAGCTGTGGCTCTACCCGGGCAACGGCGGCGGCGGTTTCTTGCCCAGGCGGCAGATCGGTGCCGGTTGGGGCGGCTTCAACCAGGTCCTGGCGGCGAACGACTTCACCGGTGACGGCAAGGCCGACCTGATGGCGCGCGCCAGCGACGGAAAGCTGTGGCTCTACCCCGGCGACGGCAGCGGCGGCTTCCAGCCCAGGCGGCTGATTGGCAACGGTTGGAACATCTTCCGCACCTTCGCCAGCGTTGGCAGGTTCGGAGGCATCGCCAAGCCGAACATCATTGCCACCGACACCCGCGGGACCATGTGGCTCTACACCGGCAGCGGCGCGGGCGGATTCCAATCAACCGTCCTGAACCCGCGCTAAGCCGGCCTCAGGGCCTTCGAACCGGTCAGACCGGCGGGCCGGTATTCGCCTTCAGGTTCTTCATGACCAGCGTGGAGGTCAGCCGCTCGACGCCGGGCAGCGAGGTCAGTTCGGCGTCGTAGAAGCGCTGGTACGAGGGCAGGTCTGCGGTGATGACCTTGAGCAGATAGTCGGGCTCACCGAACAAACGCTGGGCTTCGACGATGTTCGGGTTCTCCGCGACGCGGTTCTCGAAGATCTCCATGGTGGCGCGGTCCACCTGCCGAAGCGTGACGAACACAATCGCCTCGAAGCCCAGCCCGACGGCGGCCGGATCGATGTCGGCGCGGTAACCGCGGATGACGCCGGACGACTCCAACTCGCGCAGCCTGCGGTGGCACGGCGCGACGGTCAGCCCTACCTTCGCAGCCAGTGCCGTGGCGGTCATTCGACCGTCCTCACGGAGGTGGCGCAAGATACTTCTGTCGATATGGTCTATCACGCAATTATCTTATTGCCGCCGCGGATTATTCGGCGAAATCAGTAAACACTTGTTGGCTCCAAATCCCTAGGCTTACTCCTGCAGCCAACCCAGGAGAACGCCGTGAACCCCCAACTCTTCCTCGCTTTCGTCGGCGTCGCCGTGGCCCTTGCCTGCACGCCGGGGGTCGACTGGGCCTACTCGATTTCCGCCGGGCTCAAGGAGCGCAGCTTCGTGCCGGCGGTGGCCGGCCTGTGCGGCGGCTACGTCGTGCACACCGCACTCCTGGCCGCCGGTCTGGCTGCTGTAATTACGGGCCTCCCCGGCCTCCTCGGCTGGCTCACGGTGGCCGGCGCGGCCTACCTGCTGTGGCTGGGCATCAGCACGGTACGCTCCTGGCGGGATGCCAGCTTTGGCCGCCAAACCGCCACCGGGCCCGCCCAAAACACTCAGTTCAGGGCCTTCCTGCAGGGCATGGGCATCAGCGGCATCAACCCGAAGGGCCTGCTGTTCTTCGTCGCCTTGATCCCGCAGTTCGTCAGGCCCGACGCCGCCCTGTCCGTACCGGCGCAGTCAGGCCTGTTGGGCCTCACCTTTGTCCTGCTGGTAGCCGTCGTCTACAGCGGCGTGGCCCTGCTGGCCCGGAAGCTGCTGCATTCCCGGCCCGGCGCGGCCCGGCGGGTGACGCTGGCCAGCGGAGTCATCATGGTGGCCCTCGGCCTGGTGCTGCTGGCCGAACAGCTCGTCCCGCTGGCCGCGGGAACCGCCTGGCACTAGGGGCCCGGCATCGGCGGGACGGGATCATTCCCCGTTCAACTGCTTCCACTCCTGTTCCCACAGCCTGCGTTCTTCGACGTCCTTGCGGATGACTTCGAAGGTTTCGAGCTCGGCCGGCCGGCCGCGCAGCCAGTCGCGTGGATTCAGTGACCTGCGCCCGTTATCCAGCACCAGCAAGGCGCGGTCCGTCAAGGCATCGTTACGGAGCGCCAGGTGAGTCTTGCGCCGCCGGAGCACCTCCTTCAACGCCGCCTGGGAGGCCGTAGCGGCACCCAGGCGGCGCAGTGAGCGGGCGCGGATCAGCAGCAGCGCGGCCGAGAGGTCGTCGGCGTTCAGCAGCCCCTCCGTCCACACCGTAACTTCCTTGTCCCGGCCCGTCGCGAACGCCACCGAGCACCGGGCCAACGCCGCGGGCAGCGAGGGCGGAAGCGACGCCGCGGTGTGCAGCGCCGCCTCAAGGTGGCCGGTTTCCCGCAGGGAGTGCGACAGCGCCAGGAACACCGCCTCCTCACTGAAGAGCACCGGAACCTCGATGCGCTCAGCTACCCCGACCCTGGTGACCACCCGGGCCAGGTAGCCGGACGCGAACTGGTTGGCGTCGTCGTCGTTCCTGGTGGTGAGTCCGCGCTGGAGGAGTTCCGCGGCACGCAGGTAGCCGCCCTGCTTGTGGGCCAGGAGCCCGGCGAGCACATAGCAAAGCCCGGCCCAGCCGGGGTAGGTGCGGCCCAAGGCGATCAGCCGGTTGGGGTCGGTATTGTGGAAGGTCGCCTCGTGGACCGCCTTCGCCGCTTTCCCGGGCATCCGCCTAAGCCTGGGGGCAGGGCCATCCACGCTGAGCAGCGCACCGCTCCGGCCGCCGAGGGCGGTCTGCAGCATGCCGCCGACGCCGTCTGCCAGGTCCCGTACCGGCGTGCGGACCTGCGGGTTGCCGAACGGCGTGAGGTCGCGGGTGTCGCGATAGATGGGTCCTGGGGACTGTCCGGCGCTCATTCTTCCATGCTAATAGCGCCCCCTGGCGCGCAGGGAAGGGCTAGCTGGCCGCGGCCACCCAGACGCCAATGACCCAGGTGCTCACGGCAAGGCAGGCCAGGCCGAACTCCACCAGCATGCCCACTCCGGTGGCTTTCAGGGCCGCCCAACTGGTGGTCACGGCGGCACGCCAGGCGCGGGTTCGGTGGAGTTCGCTCAGCAGCAGGCCGGCCGCGAAGCCGACAAAGAGCCCCACCACCGGGATCAGGAACATGCCTGCGACGCCGAAAACCAGTCCGGCCACCACGGAACGGCCCGGCACGCTGTGCTGCTTGAGCTTGCGGCCGGTCAGCAAGGCACTGGCCGCCATGCCGGCCAGCACCAAGGCCAGGCCCACACCGAAGACCACCCAGCCGGTGGTTCCGGCGCCACCCCAGAGCGCCCAAGCCAGCAGGCTCAGGCCAATCAGGATGCTGCCGGGGAGCACCGGGATGACGATCCCCGCCACGCCCACCAGAATGGCCAGGCCGCAGAGCACAGTCACGAGGATTTCGGGGTTCATGCCCCCAGTCTATGGCTGGCTACTGCGCGGCCCGGCCCCCGCGCCGGTGCGCTACTCCGCCTCCACCGCCGCGGCGACGGCGGCGGAAACGGCCGGGGCGACGCGCGGATCCAGCGGGCTCGGCACGATGTAGTCGGCAGAGAGATCGTTCTCGGCCAGGTCGGCGATGGCGCGGGCCGCGGCGAGCTTCATCGCGGGGGTGATCCGGCGGGCACCGGCGTCGAGGGCACCGCGGAAGATGCCGGGGAACGCCAGCACGTTGTTGATCTGGTTCGGGAAGTCGCTGCGTCCGGTGGCGACGACGGCGGCGTACCGGGCCGCGACCTCCGGCAGCACTTCCGGGTCCGGATTGGAGAGAGCGAAGACGATGGCGCTGTGGTTCATCAGCTTTAGGTGCTCTTCGTCCAGCCGGGAGGAGGAGACGCCGATGAACACGTCCGCGCCCAGCAGGGCTTCTGCGGGGCCGCCGGCGACGCCGCGGGGATTGCTGCGGGCGGCAAGCTGGGCCTTTTTGCTGGCCGAGTCCGCGGCGATGTCCGTACGGTCGCGGTTGATCACGCCGCGGGAGTCGAGCAGCACGACGTCGTCGATTCCGGCGCTGAGCAGGATCTCAGCGACGGCGATCCCGGCCGCACCGGCGCCCGAAACCACCACCCGGAGTCCCTCGAGTTCACGGGCCGTCACCTTCGCGGCGCCGGTCAGCGCGGCGAGGACGACGACGGCGGTGCCGTGCTGGTCATCGTGCATGACGGGGCAGTCGAGGGCCTCGATCAGCTTTTCCTCAAGCTCGAAGCAGCGGGGCGCCGATACGTCCTCAAGGTTGACCGCGCCAAAGCTGGGACGCAGCCGGACGAGGGTCTCGACAATCTCGTCAACGTCGGTGGTGTTGAGGACCAGCGGGATTGAGTCAAGGTCGCCGAAGGCCTTGAAAAGCGCAGACTTGCCTTCCATGACGGGCAGTGAGGCACTGGCACCGATGTCGCCAAGGCCCAGCACCGCAGTGCCGTCGCTGACCACCACTACGAGGCGCTGGGCCCAGGTGAGCGTCTTGGCCAGTTCCGGGTCGGCGGCGATGGCGCGGCTGACCTGGGCGACGCCGGGCGTGTAGGCGATGGACAGGTCGCGCTTGCTGGCGAGCGGTACGGTGCTGGAGATCGAGAGCTTGCCGCCCTGGTGGGAGGCGAGGATCTCCTGGTCGGTAAGCGCGGCTACCGGCGCTTCTGCCGCCACGGCCGGGGAAGTGAGTTGGGCGGGAATGGTCGTTTCAATGGACACGTCGTTGTCTCCTGGGGCTCACCGTGGGCATACGGCACTTGGCTGCTCGGGCACAGGGGGTGCCCAAGATGGTCGGGGGAACTTCCTGGGCGGCCCCGGGGTGGCGGACCTGCGGTGAAGCTCCCGGAAGTGCTGGCGCTTGCGCCGCTCCGGTTCTGCAATCGTAAACAACGGCGATCCCCGGCGGAGATTCCGCCGGACATAATCCGGTAACTGGTCTAGACCGCCCGGGCCCTTGGGCTACTTGGCCTCGCGGCCCCTGGCCAGCAGCGAGCAGGCCTTTTTCAGGTCCTCCTCCGCTTCGAAAAGCGACAGCCGGCGGCACCGCACGGACTGCACCAGGCCGGTGACAGTGAGCAGCAGGACCCGTGAGACGGCGGGGTCGCCGCTGACCGCGGTCACAGCCTTCTCCGCCGTCGCGTCGATGTCCCTGAGCAGGCGGGTGGTGTCCGTGTCCTTCGCGTAGACCGTGAGGTTCAGGCATTGCTCCACGGCGGGCTGCATCAGGCGCATGTGGAAGATTTCCATCACCGCGCCCACCAGGGCGTGCGCCGGCGCCCGGGCCCCGTCCGGCCATTCGCCGAGATGGAGTTCGCCGAGCTGCTTGCGGTACAGGGCCAGCATCAATTGCGTGGAGGACGGGAAATAGCGGTACAGGGTTCCCAGCGGGACATCCGCCCCGGCTGCCACCTCGGAGAGGACCACGGAGTCGAGTCCCTTGCGGGCAAAACCCGCGGCGACGTCCAGAATGCGCGCATAGCGCAGGCGCTGCCGGGGCAGGGTGGGCGGCGGGGCCATTGGTGGAAGATCCGAAGGGAATTCAGGCATCAGCAGCGTTCCGGGGTCGTTTTCTCGGCAGCCGGGAGGGTTAGTCCACAGCACTGCCGCGGGAATCCCGTCCACTATACGGCACGGTATGGGGCTCCCTGCCAGTCAAACGAGCTCCCCTGCCGGCTAGTCCACACCCTTGATCTTGACCACGAAAACGGCGCCCAGCAGCCCGATCACGGCCGCCGCAATGTATAGCGAGACGTACCCGCCCCAGAGCGCCACGAACGGGTAGGCGATCAGCGGAGCCAGCACCTGCGGCAGCGAATTGGCGATGTTGATGACCCCCAGGTCCTTGCCCCGGTTCAGAGCCGTGGGCAGCACCTCGGTGATCAGGGCGAAGTCGACAGCGAGGTAGGCGCCGAAGCCGATGCCCAGCACCGAGGCGCCGATCAGCGCCCCGGGCCAGGTCGGGGCGAAGGCAAGGATCAACGCGGCCGCCGCGATGACGGCCGAGGACAGGATGACGAGCGGCTTGCGCCGGCCCATCCGGTCACTGAGCCGGCCGCCGATCACACTCGTGATGATGACCATGACCGCGTACAGGCCGGTCAGGACCAGGACGCCGACCTCCGCCTCGATGCCCTGCGTCTGCGGCAGGTGGACGGCGTCGGTGAGGAAGAACAGCAGGTAGAGCGTCACCATGTGGTTGCCGATGTTCACCAGCAGGCGGGTGAGCCAGGCCCAGGCGAAATCCGGGTACCGGGCCGGGGAAATCCAGAAGCTCTTGGCAAATTCGGCCGGTACGAGCCGCGGCCTGGCTTCCCGCGGCAGCGCGACGTCGTCGTTCTTGAAGAAGTACAGACCGACGCCGGCCAGCAGGGCCACCGCGCAGAAGGCGTAGCCAAGCGCGAAGTTGCCGGAGACGACGGCGGCGATCACGGCCCCGATCAATATGCCCATGGTCTGGCCCATCGCGGCGAGGCCTCCCACGGTACCGCGCTGAGCCACCGGCACCCGGTCCGGAACGGCGGCGGTGATGGCCGCGTAGGCTCCGTTGCAGCCTGCCTGGACGAGGCACCAGAGAATCGTCATAACGGCGACATTCGGGGCTCCCGCGAGGGCAGTCAGCGCGGCGGCGCCAAGGATGGCACCGAAGAGGACCCACGGCACCCGGCGGCCCCGCCGCGCAATCGTCCGGTCGCTCAGGGCCCCGAACAGGGGGTTGGCCACGAGCGACACAGCCGCTCCCGCGCCGGTCACGAGGGCCAGGATCGCCTCCTTCTCGCCTTCGTCGAAGGCCGCCGCCTGCTGGCCGAGGAGCACCTGAAGCGGGCCGAAGAACGCCGCGTTGATGCCCACGTTGACCAGGACCACGCCTGCGGTCCAGACCGGGCGGACGCGTTGCTGCGGTTCGGCGAGCGCCGGCGCGGCGATATTGGACAGGCTCATATGGTTCCCCCCGGAACTGATGCTGGAGCTGAAGATCAGTGTTGGCCCAGACTATCGTGGGCATCACGTTATTCACCCGGCCGAGGAGAACCAGTGACCCACTCCCGCACAGAACCCGCCAACCCCGTAAACACCGCCGACCTTTTCGACGAGCGCGGCGCGGAACTGGACTCCATCTCGCTGCAGTTCCACTCCCTCGGCGGCCACACCCATTTCAACGGCCCGGTCCGGACAATCCGCTGCTTCGAAGACAACGCCCTGGTCAAGGCCACGCTGGCGACGCCGGGGAACGGCGCCGTCCTGGTGGTCGACGGCGGCGGCTCGCTGCGCACCGCACTGATGGGGGACATGATCGCGGCGGGCGCCGTCGAGAACGGCTGGGCCGGCGTCGTGATCAACGGTGCCATCCGCGACCGGGTGGCGGTCTCCGGGCTGCCGCTCGGAGTGAAGGCACTCGGCAGCAACCCGCGAAAGAGCGCCAAGGAAGGTGCCGGGGAGGCCGACGTGGAACTGGAGATCGACGGCGTCGCCATCCGTCCGGGCCAGCTGATCTGGTGCGACCCGGACGGGATCCTGCTCGAACGCTGAGCACGGGGACCAGTTAGCGGACCGGTTACCGGGCCAGAGACCGGTCCGGGGTGCGGGCGGGAACAAAGCAGGCCCTAAGATAGTTACTGAAAGCAACCTTCCTGCTTGACCCCATAAAACTTCCCCCTTGGAGCAGTTATGTCCAAAACCACCTCCTCGCGCCTGCCCGGAGAGGTCTTGACCCACCGTCAGACCATCACCGTCATGGTGGGCCTCATGCTCGGCATGTTCCTGTCCTCCCTCGACCAGACCATCGTGTCCACGTCGATCTACACCATCGCGAACGACCTGGACGGCCTCTCGCTGCAGGCCTGGGCGACGACGGCGTACCTGATCACCTCCACGGTGAGCACGCCGCTCTACGGCAAGCTCAGCGATATCTTCGGCCGGCGTCCGCTATACCTCGCGGCGATCCTGATCTTCCTGGCCGGCTCGCTCTACGCAGGCTCGGTCCACTCGATGACCGAACTCGCGATCGCCCGCGGCATCCAGGGCATGGGCGCCGGCGGCCTGCTGGCCCTCGCGCTGACCATCATCGGGGACATCGTGGCCCTGAAGGACCGGGCCAAGTTCCAGGGCTACTTCATGTCCGTCTTCGGCATCTCCTCCGTGCTGGGCCCGGTGATCGGCGGCGCGTTCGCCGGTTCCGCCAACATCCTGGGCTTCGACGGCTGGCGCTGGGTCTTCTTCATCAACATCCCGATCGGCCTGGCTGCCCTCGCCGTCGTTTTCCTCTACCTGCACCTGCCGGCCAAGCACCTCAAGCAGAAGATCGACTACTGGGGTGCCGCCGCCATCACACTGGCAATCGTCCCGCTGCTGCTCGTCGCCGAACAGGGCCGCACCTGGGGCTGGACCTCCACCGGCGCCTTCCTCTGCTACGCGCTCGGCGTCGTCGGCATCATCGCCTTCCTGCTCGCCGAAAAGCGCGCCGGAGACTACGCCCTGATCCCCCTCCGGCTGTTCCAGAACATGACGTTCGGACTCTCCTCGCTGCTGAACTTCATCATCGGCGTGGGTATGTTCGGTGCCATCGCGATGCTGCCGATGTACCTGCAGTTGGTCAAGGGCCTCACCCCCACCGAGGCGGGCCTCATGATGATCACCTTCACGGTGGGCATCCTGACCGGATCCATCACCGCCGGCCGGACCATCTCCGCGTCCGGCACCTACCGGATCTTCCCGATCCTTGGCACCGCCGTGCTGACCGCGGCCGCCGTCGTCATGGGGCTCTCACTGGGTGTGGACACCCCGCTCTGGGTTCCCGGCGCGATTGCCGTGTTCTTCGGCCTCGGCCTGGGCTTCTGCATGCAGCCGCTCACCCTCGCCATGCAGGTTTCGGTTCCGGCCAAGGACATGGGTGTGGGCACCTCCTCCGCCGCCTTCTTCCGCTCGATGGGCGGCGCGGTGGGGACCGCGGTGTTCATCTCGATGCTGTTCAGCCTCGCGGCGGACAAGATCGGCAGCGGGATGAAAGCCGCGGTGCAGAACGCGGATTACCTCAAGGTACTCAAGGACCCGGCCGTTGCCGCCGACCCCGCGAACGCCAAGCTGTACGAGTTCTTCAAGAACGGCGCCAGCAACGACTCGCTGAACGACACCAGCTGGCTGCACACCGCGAACGCCAGCCTGACCCGGCCGATCACCGAGGGATTCGCCCAGTCGATCGACGCCGTGATGCTGACCGCCGCCGTCCTGACCGGCATCGCCTTCCTGATCAGCTTCGCGCTGCCGAACAAGAAGCTCACCGATCCGAAGGCCGCCGCCAAGGAGTCGGTCGCCGCGCACTAGCCGCTCTTGACCCGCGAAACGGCAGGCAGCCTTATGGCTGCCTGCCGTTGGCGGTTAACTGTATGTTTCATCTCACTTTCGAAGTCCTGTGACATGCGCCGCGGCGGTGCCGGTGTAAGACTTGGTAGTTGCGGCGTGAGCCGCGGACCACGAATTGCCGAGGGAGCCACATGACCACCACCCAAGACCAGACCGTCGCCAAGATCCCCAAGCGGGTCATTTGGCTGGCCGTGGCGGGCGCCGTCGGCGGCTTCCTCTTCGGCTTCGATTCCTCGGTCGTCAACGGCGCCGTCGACGCCATCAAGGACGAATTCGCGCTCAGCGAGGCCGTCACCGGGTTCGCCGTCGCGGTCGCCCTGCTGGGCTGCGCTGCCGGTGCCTACCTGGCCGGCAAGGTCGCGGACCGCTACGGCCGCATCCCCGCCATGAAGCTCGGGGCCCTGCTGTTCCTGGTCAGCGCCTTCGGCACCGGCTTCGCCTTCGGCGTCTGGGACCTGATCTTCTGGCGCCTCATCGGCGGCCTGGGCATCGGCCTCGCCTCGGTGATCGCCCCCGCCTACATCTCCGAGATTTCGCCGCGCCACGTCCGCGGCCGCCTGGCATCGCTGCAGCAGCTCGCCATCACCACCGGTATCTTCGCCGCGCTGCTCTCCGACGCCCTGTTCGCCAACTTCGCCGGCGGCGCCGACCAGGCCCTGTGGTTCGGCGTCGAGGCCTGGCGCTGGATGTTCGTCGCCGCGGCCGTCCCCGCCGTCGTCTACGGCTGGATCGCCTTCACGCTTCCCGAATCGCCGCGGTTCCTGGTGTTCAAGGGCAAGGATGAGGAAGCCCTCAAGGTCTTCGAGTCCATCGCCCCGAACGAGGACACGGACCGCCACCTGCGCGACATCAAGAAGGCCATCGAGGAGGACAAGCTCGCGGGCCAGAAGGGCTCACTGCGCGGCAAGGCCCTGGGCCTGCAGCCGGTGGTGTGGATCGGCATCATCCTGTCCGTGCTGCAGCAGTTCGTCGGCATCAACGTGATCTTCTACTACTCCACGACGCTCTGGAAGGCGGTGGGCTTCCAGGAGAAGGACTCGCTCACCATCTCCGTGGCGACCGCCATCACCAACATCCTGGTGACCCTCGTGGCCATCGCGCTGGTGGACCGGATCGGCCGCCGCCCCATCATGCTGGCGGGCTCCATCGGCATGGCCGCCTCGCTGGCGACCATGGCCTTCGCGTTCGGTTCCGCCACCGGCTCCGGCGACGCGATCACGCTCCCGGGCGCCTGGGGCCCGGCCGCCCTGGTGGCCGCCAACGTCTTCGTCATCAGCTTCGGTGCCTCCTGGGGCCCGCTGGTCTGGGTGCTGCTGGGTGAGATCTTCCCGTCCCGCATCCGCGCCCGCGCCCTGGGCCTGGCCGCGGCTGCCCAGTGGATCGCCAACTTCGCCATCACCCTGAGCTTCCCCGTGATGGCGGCCGCCTCGCTGCCCCTGACGTATGCCATGTACGCCTTGTTTGCGGCGGCGTCGTTCTTCTTCGTGATGTTCAAGGTGCCGGAGACCAACGGCATGGCGCTTGAGCACGCGGAGACGCTGTTCGTGCCGAAGGGCTCCGCCAAGAAGTAACCCCGGCAGCGCAAGCGCCGACAACTGAGGCCCATGTTCCGCGGAACATGGGCCTCAGTTTTTTTGTTGCTGCGGGACGCCTTAGACCAGGTGCGGCTCGTGCGAGCTCAGGTAGCGGCGTCCGACCAGGACCACCACGATCGCCAGCGCCATGGCCACGGCCGCGGCGAAGAACGGAACCTGGGGCCCGAAGTGCTCACCCAGCTGCGCGGCGGCAAACGGTGCCAGCGCCCCGCCCATCCAGCGCACGAAGTTGTACCCGGCGGACGCCACCGGCCGGGGCGAATCCGAAACACCCATGGCCAGCTCGGTGTAGATCGTGTTGTTGATCCCCAGCAGCGCGCCGGAAACCACCACCAGGACGACGACGGCGGGCACCGAGTGCCCCGCGGCCAAACCGAGGCCGGCCAGGTCCAGGAGCAGCAGCGCCAGGGTGCCGCTGAGTACCCGGACGGCGCCGAAGCGGCGCTGCAGAGCAGGGGCTACGAACACCGAGAAGACGGCCACGGCGACACCCCAGCCGAAGAAGACGCCCCCGATTCCGTAGGCATCCATCCCCAGGATGAAGGGCGTGAAGGCGAGGATGGTGAAGAAGCCGTAGTTGTAGAACAGCCCGCTGGCCGCCGTCGTCCGCAGGCCCTTGTGGCCCAGTGCCAGCAGCGGGTCCCGGAGCCGGACCTTCCGCTCGGGCAGCGGGGTCTTGGGCAGCAGGGCAACAAGTGCGATGAAGGCCGAGGCCATCAGCACCGCGGTGCCGAAGAACGGGGCACGCCACTGCCAGCCGCCGAGCAGGGCGCCCAGCAGGGGCCCGAGCGAGATTCCCAGTCCCAGGGCCGCCTCGTAGAGGATGATCGCGGTTCCGGCGCCGCCGCTGGCGACGCCGACAATCACGGCCAGGGCGGTGGCGACGAAGAGCGCGTTGCCCAGGCCCCAGCCGGCGCGGAAGCCGACCAACTCGCTCACGCTGCCGGAAAGGCCGGACAGGGAGGCGAAGACCACGATGATGGCGAGACCGGCCAGCAGCGTGCGCTTGCCGCCGATCCGGGAGGAGACGAAGCCGGTGATCAGCATGGCGATGGCGGTGACCATGAAGTAGCTGGTGAAGAGCAGGGACACCTGGCTGGGGGTGGCCTCGAGGTTCTTGGCGATGGCGGGCAGGATGGGGTCCACCAGCCCGATCCCCATGAAGGCGAAGACCGCCGCGAGGGCCGTGGCCCAGACCGCCTTGGGCTGCTTGAGTAGCGAGGCCTTTTCGGCCTCAAGGGTTGATGTTGCTTCCGGCGCGGGCGCCGTGAGCTGGCCGTCCATGGAGGGCGCTCCTAAGGTTGTGGTTCGTTCTGTCGTTTTCCCGGCAGGCCGCAGGCCCGGCTGTCAGGGCTGGAGGGTCTCGTTGATCTTGCCGATCACCGGGATGGCGGCCGCGAGGGCCTGCCGTTCCGTGTCCGTGAGTGAACCGAGGATCCCTGCCATGACCGCGTTGCGGCGGGCGTTGGCGGATTCGACGGCGGCGTGCCCCTCGACGGTGAGCTTGACGCGGACGGCCCGGGAGTCTGCCGGATCCGCCTCGCGCCGGACCAGCCCGGCACGTTCGAGCTTGATGATCTGCTCGGTGGCGCTCGGAACCTTGACCCCGAGGTTGCGCGCAATGTCGCCGACCCGCACGCCGCTGGTCTCGGGACTGTCCGCGCGGCCGGTCCCCGCCCTGTCCAGCAGCATCTTGAGCGTGCTGAGCTGGGCGGCCGTGAGCTCGCCGTCCGCGTCCAGTCGCCGCACCAGGTAGATACTGTGGCGCAGGGCCTCGCGGAAATCTCCGGCGAGGGTCAGCAGGCCGGCGTCCGCCGTCGGTTCTTCACTCATAGTTAGGTAGCCTAACAGTTAGGGTACCTAAGAGTCAATGGTGGCGGTGTGGGCTTCAGAGGAGGAGCTTCATGCCCTCGTGGCTGGCCGCGAAACCCAGCCGTTCATAGAAACGATGGGCCGCCGTCCGTGATTTGTCCGTGGTGAGCTGCACCAGGGAGCACCCCCGCCGGCGCGACTCTTCTAGCGCCCACTGCACCATCGCGGCCCCGACCCCCTGGCCCCGCAGCTCGCCGGCGACCCGTACGGCCTCGAGCTGCGCCCGCCACGATCCACGCCGGGAGAGGCCCGGGAGGAAGCTGAGCTGGAAGGTCGCCACCACGCGGGCGCCCGCGCCGTCCGCCGGAGTCAGGTCCCCTACCAGCAGCAGGTGGGCGGGGTCGGCGTCGATCGCGGCAAAGGCCGCCTCATAGGGCGCCAGCTCCGCGGTGTCCTCGCGCGAGGACCCCAATTGGTCGTCGGCGAGCAGTCGCAGAATGGCCGGCAGGTCCGCCCGGGCTGCGCGGCGCAGCCGGAACGTCCCGGCGTCGACGCCGAATGTTAGCAGTGCGGTCGGACCGGCCGAATTTGAAGTCACCTGCCCAGCTTGCCATGACGCCGCGGCGACCCCTCGATATCGCACCACGATTTCCAAAGCTGTACTTTGGGAAGGCTGATTTGTAACCGCCGTCACCTTCGGCGGACCACACTAAGGATTGTTGACATGCCCGAACAGACAACCGCGGAGCAGCGAACTGCCTCCAGCCGGGACAGCGAGCCCCACCTTGCACGCTCGCTGAGTAACCGGCACATCCAGCTGCTGGCCATCGGCGGCGCCATCGGCACCGGCCTCTTCATGGGCTCCGGCAAGACCATCTCCGTCGCCGGACCGTCCGTGATCTTCGTGTACATGATCATCGGCTTCATGCTGTTCTTCGTGATGCGCGCCATGGGCCAACTGCTGCTCTCCAACCTGAACTACAAGTCCTTCAGCGACTTCGCCGGCGACCTGCTGGGACCCTGGGCCGGCTTCTTCACCGGCTGGACCTACTGGTTCTGCTGGGTGGTCACCGGCGTGGCCGACGTGATCGCGATCGCCGGCTACGCCGAGCAGCTCTGGCCCGGCATCCAGCTGTGGGTCCCGGGAATTGCGACCATCATCATCCTGCTGCTGCTGAACCTGCCGACCGTGAAAGCCTTCGGCGAGACTGAGTTCTGGTTCGCGCTGATCAAGATCGTGGCCATCGTGGCGCTGATCGCCGTGGGCCTGGTCATGATCTTCACCGGCTTCCAGTCCAATGCCGGCACCGCCAGCTTCAGCAACCTGTGGAGCCACGGCGGCTTCTTCCCCAAGGAGTTCATGGGCTTCGTGGCCGGCTTCCAGATCGCCGTGTTCGCCTTCGTGGGCATCGAGCTGGTGGGCACCGCCGCGGCCGAGACCAAGAACCCGGAGCACAACCTGCCCCGCGCCATCAACGCCATCCCGCTGCGCGTCATGCTCTTCTACGTCGGCGCCCTGATCATCCTGATGTCCGTCACCCCGTGGACCGGCTTCAAGGCCGGCCAGAGCCCCTTCATCGCGATGTTCTCCCTCGCCGGGCTCGGCATGGCCGCCACGGTGGTGAACCTCGTCGTGCTGACCTCCGCGATGTCCTCGGCCAACTCCGGCATCTACTCCACCTCCCGGATGGTCTACGGCCTGGCCAACGACGGCGACGCGCCCAAGCTCTTCGGCCGCCTCTCCAGCCGCAAGGTCCCGCAGAATGCCCTGTTCCTCTCCTGCGTGCTGCTGCTCGCCGGCGTCGCGCTGCTGTATGCCGGCAAGGACGTGGGCGTGGCCTTCGACATGGTCACCACCGTGTCCGCCGTCTGCTTCATGTTTGTCTGGAGCATCATCCTGGCCAGCTACCTGGTGTTCCGGAAGCGCCGGCCGGAGCTGCACACGGCGTCCTCGTTCAAGATGCCCGGCGGCATCCCGATGGTGTGGGTCGTGTTCGCGTTCTTCGCGTTCCTGGTCTGGGCCCTCACCACGCAGCCGGACACCCTCGTGGCCCTGCTGGTCACGCCGCTCTGGTTCGCGGCCCTGGGCGCGGCCTTCGCCGTCGTACGCCGCTCGCCGCTGCACCAGGCGCGCGTCGCCGAGTGGAAGGCGATGGCCGACGCCGAAACGGCCGCCTCCCGCTCCTGACGCTCCCTCAGCTCCGGGGCGCGCGGGGGCGACCTTCCCTCAGCTTCGGCCGATCCAGGGGCGACGCTCCCTCAGCTCCGGCGCTTAAATGAAGGACCCTCTCTCACATGATGTGAGGGAGGGTCCGTCGTTTTTCCGCCAAACGTGAGGGAGCGTCGGTCATAAACCCGCCAAACGTGAGGGAGGATCGGGGCTAGACGGCGGCCTTGGCCTCCTCGACGAGGGCACGGACGGCCGGGTACAGCGGGTGGCCCGCATCGAGGCCGGTGATCTTCGTCGTGGCGTCCTCCGGGGTCGAGGAGTTCAAGAGCTGCGCGAGTTCCACCGCCTCGGCGTCGGCCGGGTCGTTGAACCGCAGGGCCGCGGCGATCGCACCGAGGAGTGCCTCGGGGACGATCCCGCGCTCGGCGAGCTCCGCTGCAGGTCCGATGAAGCGCTCGTGCCGGCTCAGCTTCCGCAACGGCGCCCGCCCCACCCGGTTCACCGTGTCGGGGAGGTGCGGGTTGGAGAAGCGGCCGAGGATCTTCTGCACGTAGGCTTCCTGTTCCTCCCGGTTGAAGCCGTGCTTGGCCACCAGCAGTTCCTTGGTCTCGTCGAGCACCGCGCGCACATCGGCGGCGACGTCCTGGTCCGCCATGGCCTCCGAGATCTTGCCCAGCCCGGCTTCGAAACCGAAGTACGCGGCCGAGGCGTGCCCGGTGTTCACGGTGAACAGCTTCCGCTCGATGTATGGCGCCAGGTCGTCCACGAAGGTCGCCCCCGGAATCACCGGCTCCCGGCCCTTGAATGGGGTGCGGTCAATGACCCACTCGTAGAACGTCTCCACCGTGACGTCCAGGCCCTGGCCGGCCTCCTGGTTGGGAACGATCCGGTCCACCGCCGTGTTGGCGAACACGGCGGCGTCGTCCAGGGAACCGGCGGCCGGATCCCACTGCGCGGCAATTTCGGACTTCAGGATGTCGGTCGCGTTGATGGCGTTCTCGCAGGCCATCACCTGCAGCGGCGCCAGTCCCGCTGCCCGCGCCGCGATCCCCTTGGCGATCACGGGTGCCACGAACTTGAGGATGTGTGGGCCCACCGCGGTGGTGACGATGTCCGCCGTCGCGATTTCCGCGACGACGTCGGCTTCCTGGGTGCCCGAGTTCAGCGCGCGGAAGTTGTCCACCGTCCGCACAGCCGGGTTGTCCCCCACCTCGTGGACCTGGTAGCTGTCCGCCGCGGCGAGCTGGGTAATGAGGGCGTCCGCGACATCCGCGAACACCACCTCATACCCGGCCTCGTGCAGCAGCAGCCCGACGAATCCACGGCCGATGTTTCCGGCTCCGAAATGAACAGCCTTCACTAGGAATTTACCTTTCCAAACAGGTCGAGCACTTCGTCGACGGTGGTGGCCGCCTCGAGTTGCGCGACCTGTGCCTTGTTGGTGAAGACCTTGGCGATCGAGGACAGGATCTGGAGGTGCTCGTTGTTGATGCCGGCGACGCCGACGACGAACTTGACCTCCTTGCCGTTCCAGTCGATGCCGTCCGGGTAGCGGACCACGGACACCGCGGACTTCATGATGTGGTCCTTGGCAGCGTTGGTGCCGTGCGGGATCGCAAGGTAGCTGCCCATGTAGGTGGAGACGGATTCCTCGCGCTCGTGCATGGCGTCCAGGTAGCCGGAGTCGACGGCGCCGCGGTCCAGCAGCAGCCGGCCCGCCTCGTCGATCGCGGCATCACGGGTGGTTGCCGTGCCGCTGAGGATCACACTGTCGGCCACCAGGATGCCCGAAGGGCCCGCGCCGTTTTCCGGTTCCGCCTCGGCCGCAGGGGCCGTAGCCACGGCCGTGCCGGCTCCTGCAGCGCCCGCGCCCGCCATCGCACCGGACGCGTCGGCCGGGGCGTTGCTGCTCTTGACCAGTTCCACAATCTCGTCGTACTTCGGCGAGTTCATGAAGTTGTCCACCGAGACGTGGACGGCGCTGGAGGTCGCCGGCTTGGCCCGTTCGGTCAGGTCCTGGTGCGTGATGACGACGTCATAGGTGTCGGAAAGGTTCGCGATCGCGGAGTTGGTGACCTTGACGTCCGGGTAGCCGGCGGCCTTGATCTTGTTCCGCAGCACGGAGGCGCCCATGGCGGACGAGCCCATCCCGGCGTCGCAGGCGAAGACGATGTTCTTGACCGGCCCGGCCAGCACCGCGACACCGCCGGCACCCGCGCCGGCACCGGTGAGGGCGGAGGAGACCGAGGACTTCTTGCCCTTCATGCTCTCCATCCGGGTGGTCGCGGCGCCAAGCTCATCCCCTTCGACGTCCTTGCTGGCCTTGAGGATGACCGAGGCGATCAGGAAGGACACGGTGGCGGCGAGCAGGACTGAAAGCGCCACGCCGAAGAAGCTGTCCGCGGGGGTGGCAGCGAACACGGCGATGATGCTGCCCGGGGCGGCCGGCGAGCGCAGGCCCGCGCCGGTCAGGACGAGGGTGAAGATGCCGGTCATGCCGCCGCCGATCGCGGCGAGGATGATGATCGGCTTCATCAGCACGTACGGGAAATAGATCTCGTGGATGCCGCCGACGAACTGGATCAGCGCGGCGCCGGGGGCCGAGGCCTTGGCCATGCCCTTGCCGAAGATCATGTAGGCGAGCAGGATGCCGACGCCGGGGCCGGGGTTGGCCTCAAGCAGGAACAGGATGGACTTGCCCTGGGCGAGCGCCTGCTCGGTGCCCAGCGGGGTCAGGATGCCGTGGTTGACGGCGTTGTTCAGGAACAGCACCTTGGCCGGTTCGATGAAGATGCTCGTGAAGGGCAGCAGGCCGTTGTTGACCAGGAACTCGACGACGGCGCTGGCACCGTTGCTGAAGGCCTTCACCACCGGCCCGATCACCAGCATGCCGAAGATGGCCATGACCGCGGCGACGATGCCGGCCGTGAAGTTGTCGATCAGCATCTCGAAGCCGGGCTTGACCTTGTTCTCCCAGAGGCTTTCGAGCTTCTTCATGATCCAGGCCGTCAGCGGGCCCATGATCATCGCGCCGATGAACATGGGGATGTCAGTGCCGACGATCACGCCCATGGTGGCGGCCGCGCCGACGACGCCGCCGCGGACGCCGTAGACCATGCGCCCGCCCGTGTAGCCGATCAGGAGCGGCAGCAGGAAGGTGATCATCGGGCCGACCAGCTTGGCCAGTTCCTCGTTGGGGGTGAAGCCCGCCGGGATGAAGAAGGCGGTAATAATGCCCCAGGCGATGAACGCGCCGATGTTGGGCATGATCATGCCGGACAGGAAGGTGCCGAACTTCTGGACGCCGACCCGCATGCTGGTCCGTGGTTTTGCAACTGTCTCTGTTGCCATCTGATTTCCTAACCGTTGTTCCTGCTGCACCGCAGGATTGTCCGATATTTCGAGCTAGCTGGTGGAACTGGTGGAGATCCGGTGGAGCCATTCGAGAAAAAGCTTGAGTTCGGAGCTGGAAAGCTGGTCCGAGTGCGAGGCCTGCAGCGCCGCATTCAGCGCGATCGCCGCCACCACGACCGGGGATTTTCCGGAATCCGGCGCGGTTTCCCGTGCCTGCTCCGTGGAGACCGCAAAGAGCATCGCATCGCGGGTCATGGCGGAGAGCTCAAGGTTCCGCTCCGGCGCCTTCTCCGTGATGAGCATGAGGGTCACGCCGACGTTGGCGGCCAGGATGCTCCTCGCCGCCTCCCTGGGCGGGACGTTGAGCTGGCCCGCGACGGCAGCCTTGTTCAGCATTTCCTCCATGAGCGCCTCCGCGTCGGCGACGACGGCGGGTCGGCTCTCGGGGCGGATGTTGCCGAACATGACGAGGTACAGCTCCGGCTGCTTGAGACCGAACTGCACGTGCTGGTCCCACATCCGGCGGATATCCTCCAGCGGCTGCCCGGAGGGGGCGAAGTCGCGTTCGCCCGCCACATATTCCTCGAACCCCGCGGCTACGACGGCGTCAAACAGCCCCTCCTTGTCACCGAAGTGGTGGTAGAGGGTTGGGGCGGTCACCCCCGCCAACTGCGTGATCTGGCGTGTGGAAACCGCGGCTCCCCCGGACTTGGCCAGCAATCCCGCGGCTGCACGCAGCAGCCGGGTTTTGGGCGGTAGCTGGCCATCGATACTCATAACCGCTACCCTAGCACCTATAGCAACGCTATATGAAGTGCATCACATACACTTTTTTCAGCTCGGCTTTCAGGTGCAACGGGTTGCGGGTTGACGCAGCGGACCGCCGCAGGAAATCTAGGATCTAGCGGTCCAATGGCGGCACCTGGACTGATTTACTGGCTCACGGCAGAGAATGAGGACTTTCAGTGCAGAACTTCCAAGGAGTAGGCGTCAGCCCCGGCCGGATCATCGGCACCATCCGCCAGATGCCGAAACCGGTCAGTGAGCCGCCGGCGGGCGAACAGCTTCCGGCCGGCGTCTCCGCCGAGGAAGCCACGGCGGCGCTGAAGGCGGCGGCGAAGGCTGTGCACGACGAGCTGAAGGCGCGGTCCGAGACGGTCAGCGGCGACGGCAAGGCCGTACTGGAAGCCACCGCGCTGATGGCCACGGACACCATGCTGCTGAAGTCCGCCGCCAAACTGATTGGCCGCGGCGCCTCCAACCAGCGCGCCATCTGGGAAGCCGGCGCGTCCGTCTCGGAGATGCTGCATAACCTGGGCGGTTACATGGCCGAGCGGGCTACCGACGTCCTGGACGTGCGGGCGAGGATCGTGGCCGAGCTGCGCGGCGTCCCGGCCCCGGGCATCCCCGCCTCCAGCACCCCGTTCATCCTGATTGCCGAGGACCTGGCCCCCGCGGACACCGCCACGCTGGACCCGGAGAAGGTGCTGGCACTGCTTACCGCCGGCGGCGGTCCGCAGTCCCACACGGCGATCATCGCCCGCTCCCTGGGCCTGCCCGCCGTGGTCGCGGCCGCCGGGGTTGACGCCCTTCCGGACGGCACCGAAGTCTACGTTGACGGGGCCGCCGGCACCATCACGGCTGATCCCGACGACACCCAGCGGGACGCCGCGGAGCACTGGGCCGCCACCGCGTCGCTGCTGGCGGACTTTGACGGCAACGGCACGACGGCGGACGGCCACCTGGTGCCGCTGCTGGCCAACGTCGGCGGCGGCAAGGACGCCGTGGCCGCTGCCGGGCTCAACGCCCAGGGCGTGGGCCTGTTCCGCACAGAGTTCTGCTTCCTCGAACGCGACACCGAGCCCTCCGTGGAGGAGCAGGCGGCCGCGTACAAGGGCGTCTTCGATGCCTTCCCGGGCAAAAAGGTGGTGCTCCGAACCCTCGACGCCGGCGCGGACAAGCCGCTCCCGTTCCTGACCGACGCCACCGAGCCGAATCCGGCCCTCGGCGTCCGCGGCTACCGGACCGACTTCACCACCCCCGGCGTGCTGGAACGCCAGCTGCAGGCGATCGCCCGCGCGGAGCAGGAATCCGAGGCCGACGTCTGGGTGATGGCACCGATGATTTCGACGGCCGAGGAAGCCGCACGCTTCGCCTCCCTGTGCGCTGCTGCCGGGATCAAGACCCCCGGCGTCATGGTGGAGGTGCCGTCGGCAGCCCTGACCGCCGAGGCAATCCTCCGCGAGGTGTCCTTTGCGAGCCTCGGCACCAACGACCTCACCCAGTACGCCATGGCCGCGGACCGCCAGCTCGGTCCGCTTGCCGCGCTGAACACCCCGTGGCAGCCGGCCGTGCTCCGGCTGGTGGGCCTCACGGTCGAGGGCTCCGCCGCGGAAGGCCACGGCAAACCGGTGGGCGTGTGCGGCGAGGCGGCGGCAGACCCGGCCCTCGCCGTCGTGCTGACCGGACTGGGCGTGAACACCCTCTCCATGACGGCACGTTCCATCGCCGCCGTGGCCGCGGTGCTGAAGACGGTGACCCTGGCCGAGGCGCAGGAACTGGCCAAGCTGGCCCTTTCCGCCCCGAGCGCCACCGAGGCGCGCGCCTGGGTCCGTGCCAAGTTGCCGGTGCTCGAAGAACTGGGCCTGTAACCGGAGCGCGGGCCCGCACCCGGGGCGCTAGGATGCACTCCATGACACTGATTGCTCCCCGGGTGACCGCCGGGCTCCCGGCCGAGGACGCACAAAAACTCCAGTACGCGCTCAACGGCAGCAACGACATCACGGTCTTTGTCGACGGCACCGTCCACCGCCTGCCGCCCGCCGCCAGGGAAGCCGTCGTCGACCTGCTGGGCCGGTTCAGCCGGGGCGAGTCTGTCACCGTCAGCAGTGTGGAGGAGATGCTGACCACTTCGAAGGCGGCGGAGCTGGCGGGAATCTCGCACACGTACCTGCGGAACATGACGGACCGCGGCGAGATCCCGGTCGAGTACCGCGGGACCCACCGGCGGATCCGGCTGGCCGACATCATGGCCTGGCTGGAGACGCAGAAGAAGAAAACGGCCGCGGAAAAAGCCTCTGCCGCGGCCGCCGGGGGCGACTCCTCCTCGCACGGCTCTTCCGACGGCGCCGATGACGGCGGCGCGGATGCTTCGTGACGGCGTGATAAGGATCAAACAACGATCGGGTTCCGGCGCGGAAACGCGGCAGAGGCCGGGGTTACGCTTGAATTGTGGGTAAGTTCAGAGGGTGGCACATCCTGGCCGGCATCGCCGCCATGGTGCTCACCGGCATCCTCGGAACGGTGATGGGACTGAACAACACCGCGGCCTTCATGGCCAGCTGCGTCGCGTTCGTGGCCGTTGCCCTGTGGACCGACAGCCGGATCTCCCGCCGCAGGCGGGAAACAGCGCGGGAAACAGCGCGGGAAGCAGCGCGCGAAACGTCGGGGCCGACGGCGCGGGAGACAGCGCAGCCCCCCGCCCCCGGCCAGGACCGGAATTCCGCCCTCCGCGAGGACCGCTAGCGGCGGCCGCCTCGAACGCTGACCCCCGGCGCCTAGATCCTTGGCCTCCCGGCCCACCGCCGCGCCTTCAGTGCTGCGTGCAGTTCCAGCCGGACCATTCCCTTGAGCGGATCGACGCCCAGCACCTGGCGTATCCGGCCTAGCCGGTTGTAGACGCTGCTCCGGTGTAGGTGCAGCTTGGCCGCAACCTCCTGGACCGAACTGTCGTTGTCGTAGAAAAGCTCCAGTACCGGCAGCAGCTCACCGTTCCGGTCGTGGTCCTCCAGCATCCGGAAATAGACGGAACCCGCGTCGGCCCACGCGCCCGCGCCGCCGCCCGCCGAGGCCAGCAGCTGGTACAGGCCGGTGGCGCGGCAATCCACGAGTTCGCCAAGCTGGGGGTCCACCGCCGCGGCCTGCGCCGCCTGGCGGGACTGCCGGTACGCTTCGGCCAGTTCGCGCGGCCGGGAGAACCCCTCGGAGGTACCCAGGATGATCCGGCGGACCGGACGGCCCGCACGCTTGGCCAGCTCCAGCTGGTAATGGACCAGCACCTGGGCGTGGTCGGCCCGGCCGGTGGACTCCTTGAACAGCACCACGGCATGCGTCTCGGTCCCGGCGCTGAAGAGTGCGGCGTCCACGCCGATGGTGGCCTGCAGCGCGGCGGAACGGTGGATCAGGGTGGAGGCGATCGGGTCCGAGCCCTCGGCCCAGCCGTCGGCGTCGAGGACGGTCACCAGCTGCCAGGGTCCGCGGCCCTGCACTTCCTTCCAGCCCGCGACGGCGGCGACGGCGTTCGCTTCGCCACGGCAGGCGGCGAGGAACTCCTGCTCGCGCCGGCGGCGGAACTCGGATTCGGCAGTGTTGGAGTCCAGGAGCAGGGCGGAGAGCTCCTCCAGCTCGCGCGCCACCTCCGGCAGTTGGGCCAGGACGGTGCTGGCGGTGGGCTCCTCGGCGTCGAGCTGGACCCAGAGGTAGCCCACCCGGAATCCGCGCACCAGCAGGGGAACACAGACTCGGCCCAGCATTCCCAGCTCCTCGTTGGCCGGCACCACCACCGGCCGGACCGCCGTCGCGATGCCATGCGAGAGCTGCCAGGCGCTGACGTCCACCGCGACGCGCTTGCTGAGCAGGAAGTTCACCCGGACCCGGTCCGCCTGGGACTGGTTGGAGCTGTAGGCGAGCAGGACGCCGTCGAGGTCTTCAAGCGAGAGCCCGCGCCCGAGCCGGAGGGCCACGCGCTCCACGAGCTGCTCTACATCCTGCTGCTGCATGCTGCCACATTACTGCCCCGCGGGTCCCGGCGCCGAACAGGGCGGCTACGGACAGCAGGCGACACCTGACGCCCGCTGGTTCGACATTTGTCGAGGCGGGTTTTCTGAAATCCCCGGAAACACGGGGGTGGAGCGTACTCCGCGTCCAGCCTCCCTGTCGCCTGCCTCACAGCCGGACCTATTCTGGAAATACGACTTCCCCCGTACACCCGGCCCGCGCGGCCACCAGCACTGGAGCCCAAAAATGATCATCGGTGTCCCCAAAGAGATCAAGAACAACGAATTCCGCGTTGCCATCACGGCCGCCGGCGTGCACGAGTTCCGCCACCACGGCCACACCGTCCTGGTGGAGCGCGGCGCAGGCCTGGGCTCCGGCATCACGGATGAGGAATACGCCATCGCAGGGGCAGAGATCGTTGCCGAGGCCGACGATGTGTGGTCCCGCGCCGATATGGTCATGAAGGTCAAGGAGCCGGTCAAGGCCGAATACCACCGCTTCCGCAAGGGCCTGATCCTCTTCACCTACCTGCACCTGGCCGCAGAGCCGGAACTGACCCAGGAACTCATCAACTCCGGCGTCACCGCTATCGCCTACGAGACCGTGCAGGAAGGCCGTTCGCTGCCGCTGCTGGCCCCGATGTCCGAGGTCGCCGGCCGCCTGTCCGTCCAGGTCGGCGCCACTTCGCTGATGGCTCCGGCCGGCGGCAAGGGTGTGCTGCTCGGCGGCGTCCCGGGCGTCCGCCCGGCCAAGGTCGTTGTCCTGGGCGCCGGGGTGGCCGGCACCAACGCCGCCGCCATGGCCCTGGGCCTCGGCGCCGACGTCACCATCCTGGACATCAACATCAACCGCCTGCGCGAGCTGGACGCCCAGTACCAGGGCCGCCTGAAGACCGTCGCATCCAACGCCTACGAGATCGAAAAGTCGGTCGTCGACGCCGACCTCGTTATCGGCTCCGTGCTGATCCCCGGTGCCAAGGCCCCGAAGCTGGTCACCAACGAGCTCGTCTCCCGGATGAAGCCCGGCTCGGTGCTGGTGGACATTGCGGTGGACCAGGGCGGCTGCTTCGAGGACACGCACCCCACCACGCACCAGGAACCGACGTACAAGGTCCACAACACGATCTTCTACTGCGTGGCCAACATGCCCGGCGCCGTGCCCAACACTTCCACCTACGCACTGACCAACGTCACGCTGCGCTACGCCGTCTCGCTGGCCAACCTCGGCGTCAAGGCCGCGTTCGAGCGCGACGCGGCCCTCGCAGCCGGCCTCAATATCGCTGGCGGCAAGGTGGCGCACCGCTCGGTTTCCGAGGCGCACAACCTGCCCCTCGTCGCCGACTGGCACGAGCTGGTCTCCGCCTAAGCTCCACCCACCCATCGGCTGCTCCGTAACCGCCCTTTTGGACCCCCAAAACGGCAGTTGCGGAGCAGTCGATGGCTGTTTAACCCAGTTCCCGCGCCCGTTCGATGAGTTTGAGGACTTCGACGGCGTCGGCGGGATCCACCGGGAGCGGCCGGTGTGATCTTGCGCCGCCGTCGGCGATTTTCTCGGCAAGGAGCCGGTAGAACTCCGGATAGGCACCGCGCTCGGTGGGCAGCCGGTCCAAGTGGCCGTCGCGGCCCAGCTGCCCGGCCCAGCCGGTGTCCTCCACCCCGTACGCCGCGTCCAGCGGGCTGCCGCCGGCGGCGAGATAGGGTTCCTGCGGGTCCACGCCGTGCTTGGTGAAGCCGCCTTCGCTGCCCAGCAGACGGAAGCGCGGGCCCTGCTGCGCGCAGAGCAGGTTCATCGAGAGGTGGCTGGTCACCCCGGAATCGTGCCGGAGGGCCACGAACACGTCGTCGTCCGACCGTTCGCCGGGACGGCGGGCCGCCAGCTCCGCGTGGACCACGGTGCCGGGACCGAAAAGCTGCACGGCCTGGTCCAGCAGATGCGTGCCGAGGTCGAACAGCACCCCGCCGCCCTCGTCCGGGGTGGCCGCCGCCTTCCACGCCTTCGTGACAGTGGGCGCCCAGCGCTCAAAGCGTGATTCAAACCGGGTCAGGGTGCCCAGGACGCCGCTCTCCAGCAGGGCGCGGACGGTCAGGAAGTCCCCGTCCCAGCGCCGGTTCTGGAAGACGGTGAGCACCCGTCCCAGCCGTGCTGCGAGCTCGATCAGCTCCTGGCCCTCGGCGCTGCGCACCGTGAAGGGCTTGTCGACGACGACGTCGAGGCCCGCCTCCAGCGCGGCCTTGGCGAGCGGATAGTGGGTGGCCGGCGGCGTTCCCAGCACCAGCAGGTCAAGTTGGCCGGCGAGCTCGACGATCCCGTCCGGGGTATCGACAATCCTGGCCGACGGGTAGGCGGCGGCCGCCGCCGCTTTCCTGCCGGCGTCGGAGGTGGACACGACGTCGAGGGAAAAGGCCGGGTTGGCCGCGATCAGCGGCGCGTGGAAGGCGCTGCCGGAGAGGCCGAAGCCTGCGATTGCGGTGCGGATCCGGGCCAGTTCAGGCGGTGCGGCGGGGGCGGAGCGGGCGGGAACGGAGGTCATTCCTCCACGCTACCCGCCGACGCTCCCTCAGGTCCGGCAACAATTCGGGCGACGCTCCCCCACGAAGTGAGGGAGCGCCGCCCGAAAAGCCGCTATACGTGAGGGAGCGTTACTTCTGCCAGCCGACCAGGCTCCAGTCCGGGGTCTGGAACAGGGACGCGCCGTAGTTGGCAAGGCCCGTGTGTGCGAAGTAGATCTGCGGGCCGTTCATGATGACGCCCATGGAGTAGTACTTCGCCATGTGCTTCTTTTCGACGTCCATGGCGGCCTTGTTGCGCTGGGCATCGTCCTGGATGGAAGCGAGGTCCTTGATTTCCTTGTCCAGTTCGGCGTCGCCGAGCTGGTTCTCGTTGGTCTTGGAATCGTAGAACTGCTTCACGCCCGAGGTTGCGTCGGCGCCCACGGTGTAGCCGCTGATGGTGAGCTGGAAGTCGCGGCTGCCCACAACCTTGCCGAAATCGGCGTCGCCGCGCTGATCGATGCCGACCTCCATGCCGGCGGCCTGGAGCTGCTTCTGCAGGGTCTGCACCGTGGCCAGCGAGGTGGGATCGTCACCGAAGTTGGTGATCTTGAAGGAGACGGGCTTGCCGGCCTTCTCCATGACACCCTTGGCGTTGGGGGCGTAGCCGGCCTCGGTCAGGACCTTCTTGGCAGCATCGGCGCCGGTGTCCTTGACCGGGTAGTTGTCCTGGTAGTACTTGGAGAACGGCATCAGCATCATCGATCCTGAGCTTTCCTCTTCCCAGTTCAGGCCACCGAAGCGTACGGCGCGGATGGCCGGACGGTCGACGGCGGTGAAGATTGCCTTGCGGACGGCGACGTCGGTCAGCGGGGCCTTGAGGGCGTTGAGGTTCAGGCCACCGGCGAAGAGACGCTGGCCGCGGCGGACCTCGGAGTTCTTGGAGCCTTCAAGCTGCTTGTACTTGGTCAGCGTGCGGCCGTCAGCCATGTCGATTTCGCCGTTCTTGAACGCGGCGATCTCGGCGCTGGCCTCGAGCTGGCGGAACACAACCTTGTCCAGGACCGGCTTCTGGCCCCACCACTTGTCGTTCGGGACCATGGTCACGGTCTTGGCCGCGGAGTCGAACTTGTCGACCTTGAACGGGCCGGCCATCCACTCCGGGTGCATCTGGCCGGAGAAACCGGTGTTGAAGAGCTCCGGGGTGTTGACGGTCTGCGGGATGAAGCCGCCGAAGATGTCGCTCAGCGGGTAAACCGGCTGGGTGGTGGTGGCAATGACTTCCTTGTCGTTGCTGCCGGCCTTGACGGAGTCGATGAACTCGTAGGCACCGGACGAGACAATGTCGATGTCCTTGTTCTTGCCGTTGAGCATCTTCCAGGTGTTCACGAAGGTTGCGGCGTTGATGGGGGTGCCATCGTTGTACATAGCCTTCGGGTTGATCTTGACCGTGATGGTCTGCTTGCCGTCCTTGACTTCGCTCTTGAAATCTTCGCAGAAGTTCTTGTTCAGGTTCGCGGTGCCGTCGAAGTCCAGCTTCCAGCAGCCCACGTAGCCGGCTTCGTCGATCGGGTAGTGCAGCTCGGTGTTGTCCGCGGAGTTGCCCGCGTTGGAGAAGCCGTTGAAGTCCGGGCCGATGTTGCCGACCGGCAGCGTGACGGTGCCGCCCTGCTTCAGTTCGTCGGCCTTCTTGGCGTTGACGCTGATGAGCTTGTTGATGTCGCCGGACGAATCCTGGGCCTTGGCGCTCTCGGCGGTCGTGGTCGCGCCGCCTCCGCCACAGCCGGTCAGGGCGAGGGCTGCCGCTACGGCGGCCACCCCGCCGATCCTGGTCAGATTCTTCATAATGATCCCCTTCATTCTTGGTGCGAGTTGTGGTTCAGGTGCGGTTTGGTGCGTCAGAGGGACTCGTGGACAACCAACATGTCCGCGTCCAGTTCGCCGTCCGGATAGAAACAGGCGAATTGCTGGTCTGTGGGGGCCGACGCCGGGGCGTCGGTCCGGGGGCTGCCGGCCGCGTGGCCGGTGGCGGGCGCCGCGGCTGCTTCCAGCGGCGGCTCCAGGGTGAGGCACTTTTCCTGCTTCGCGGCAGGAAGTGCGGCAAAGACGGGGCAGCGCGTGGCGAAGTTGCAGCCCTTCGGCGCATCCAGCGGCGAGGGCAGGTCGCCCTGCAGGATGATGCGTTCGCGGCTGCGTTCCAGCTGCGGGTCCGGGACCGGGATCGCGGAGAGCAGCGCCCGGGTATACGGATGGCGCGGGTTGTCGAAGACGCTGTCCACGTCCCCGATCTCCACGATTTTGCCGAGGTACATGACGGCCACGCGGTTGGAGATGTGGCGCACCACGGACAGGTCATGCGCCACCATGAGGTAGCTCAGCCCCAGTTCGGCGCGGAGCTTATCCAGGAGGTTGATGACGCCGGCCTGGACGGAGACGTCCAGCGCGGAGACTGGTTCGTCCAGGACCACCAGTTTCGGGTTCACCGCGAGGGCTCGGGCAATGCCGATGCGCTGGCGCTGGCCGCCGGAGAACTGGTTCGGGAAGCGGTTGACGTGGTCCGGCTGGAGGCCCACGAGCTCCATCAGCTCCATGATCCGCTTCCGGATGGCAGGCTTGGCCATTCCGGAGTTCTCCAGCGGTTCGGCCAGCACCTCATAGACGGTGAAGCGCGGATCCAGGGCGCCGGTGGGGTCCTGGAACACCATCTGGAGTTCCTTCCGCATGGCGGCCTTGGTCTTGGCGTCCGAGGCGGCTTTGTTGCTAAGGCCGCCGATCTTCACCTCGCCGTCCTGGTCGCGGTGGAATTCCATGATTTCGAGCAGCGTGGTGGTCTTGCCGCAGCCGGACTCCCCCACGATCGAGAAGCATTCGCCCTCGCGGATATCGAAGCTCAGTCCGTCCACGGCCTTGACCGTTCCGATCCGCCGCTTGAGCAGGGCTCCCTTCATCAGCGGGAAGTGCTTCTTGACCTCCGTGAGCTCCAGGACGGCCTTGCGCTGGGCACGCGGCACGGAGTCGAACCGGGATACGGGCACCTCGGGGGCGTGGAAGATCTCGTGGACATCCACGTCCGCGCCCAGGGCCTCGGACTTGATGCAGGCCGCCTTGTGCTCCAAGGTGCCGTCGCCTGTTCCGCCGACCGGCCAGAGCTCCGGCTCGCCCTGCAGGCAGGCCCCGCTGACCAGCGGGCAACGCGGAGCGAAGGAGCATCCGGTGGGCTCATGGATGAGGTTGGGCGGGATGCCTTCGATCGGCACCAGCGAGGACTTCTCGGCCACGTCCACGCGGGGCACGGCGCCCAGCAGACCCATGGTGTAGGGCATCCTGGCGTTGTAGTAGATATCGTCGACGCTGCCGGTCTCCACCGGCCTGCCGGCGTACATGACCATGATGTCGTCGGCCATGCCGGCCACGACTCCCAGGTCGTGCGTGATCATCACGACGGCGGCGCCGGTTTCCTCCTGCGCGGTGTGCAGTACTTCGAGCACCTGCGCCTGGATGGTGACGTCAAGCGCCGTCGTCGGCTCATCCGCGATCAGTACGCGCGGGTTGTTGGCGATCGCGATGGCGATCATCACGCGCTGGCGCATGCCGCCGGAGAATTCGTGCGGGAAGGCCTTGAGCCGGTCCTTGGGGCTGGGAATGCCCACCATGGCCAGGAGCTCGACGGCGCGGGCCTCCTTGGCCTGCTTGCTCATGGTCGGGTTGTGCACCGTGAGAGCCTCGATGATCTGGTTCCCCACGGTGTAGACCGGGGTCAGCGAGGACAGCGGATCCTGGAAGACCATTGCGATCTCATTGCCGCGGAAGCGGCACATGGCCTTGTCGCTGAGGCCCAGCAGTTCCTGGCCCTTGAGCAGGACCGAGCCGGTGACCTCGGCGGTTTCCGGCAGCAGGCCCATGATGGCCATCGAGGTGACGGACTTGCCCGATCCTGATTCGCCGACAATCCCGAGGGTTTTTCCGGGCATCAGGTCGAAGTCGACGCCGCGCACCGCGTGCACCACGCCGTTCTCCGTGTTGAAGCGGACGTTGAGGTCGCGGACGGAGAGCACCGCACCTGCCGGGGCGTCGCCCGCGGAGTGCAGCCCGGCGACGTGCAGCCGTTCGGCGGTGCTGGCTTCGGTGGGGGTGGTGTCGCTGCTCATGAATTCTTCTTCTTTTTCTTGGCGCTGCCAATGGAGCTGGAGCTGGGGTCGAACGCGTCACGCAGGCCGTCGTTCATCATGGCGAGCGAACCGGTCAACAGGAACATCACGGTCAATGGCACCCAGAACATCCACGGGAAGGTGGACACCTGCGAGGTGGCCTGGCCGATCAGCACGCCCAGGCTCACGTCCGGAACCTTGATGCCGATGCCGATGAAGGAGAACGCGACCTCGGCGAGGATGGCGCCGGTCACGCCGCGGGTGATGTCCAGGACCAGCAGCGAGCCGATGTTGGGCACGAGATGGCGCCAGACGATGCGGCGGGCCGGGATTCCCATGTACTGGGCGGCCTTGACGAAGTCACGCTGCATGAGCGACATCGAGAGCGAGCGGATCAGGCGGGCGGTGCCCATCCAGTTGAAGATCAGCAGCACGATGATCAGCAGCATCCAGCTGGGCAGGTTCTGCTGCAGGCCGTTGCCGCCGCCGCTCGTGGCCACGGCCACGACCAGCAGGGCCGGCATCATGATGAGGGCCTCCAGGATGAAGAGCATCACCTTGTCGACCTTGCCGCCGAAGTAGGCCATGGTGCAGCCGTACACCGCGGCAATCAGCACGGAGACGAGGCCGACGACCAGGCCGATCAGGATGGAGACCCGGGTGCCTTCCACGGTCAGGGCGTACAGGTCGATGCCGGCCTGGGAAGTGCCCAGCAGGTGCTCCGAGGAAGGGCCCATGCCGATGTTGAAGGGGTCGATCGTCTCCTTGTCCCAGCTGGAGAAGATCCCGCCGATCAAGGACAGCACGGTGAGCAGCACGAAGATCGCCAGCCCGGTCACGGCGGTCTTGTTGCGCAGGAAGCGCCGCACGATGATCGTCGACTTCGCGATCACGACGTCGTTGGTCTCGATCTTGGCTTCTTCCGCGACGGCGGCGGGATCGATGGCGTTCAGGTTCGTCATGGCTACTGCACCCGCACTCTCGGGTCGACAAGGGTGGTGGCGAAGTCGGCGAGGATCGCCCCGATCGCGAAGATCACGGAGCCGTAGGCGAGCGTCGCCGTGGCCGCGTTGACGTCCTGCAGCGCGATCGCGTCGATGCTCCAGGAACCGACGCCGTGCCAGGCGAAGATCTTTTCGGCGAAGAAACCGCCGGCGAAAATGGCCGGGATGGTGAAGGCGATGCTCTGCGCGACCGGGATGAACGAGACGCGCAGGGCGTGCCGGGTGATGGCCTGGTTGCGGGTGAGGCCCTTCGCCCGGGCGGTGCGGACGAAGTCGGCGTTGACGTTGTCCAGCAGGTACTGCCGCTGGGCGATCTGGTAGGCACCCCAGCCCACGATCGTGATCGCGAAGGTCGGCACGGCATAGTGCGCCAGCATGTCGAGGAACTCGGCCCAGCCGTCACCGTCGAGCCCGGGCGTGGAGATTCCCGTGACGAACAGGAGGCGGTCGCCCACGGCTTCGTTGATGTTGATCGCGCCGAGCTGGACGAGGAAGTAGGCGATCGGGGCGGGCACGATGTACACGAGGTAGCTGTACGAGGTGATCGCACGGTCGGAAAACTTGTATTGCCGGGCCGCGGTGTAGACGCCGAGCGCGACGCCGATGATCAGGGTGAGGATGATCGAAGCCAGGAACAGCCGGGTTGAGATCCAGACCCGGTCGCCGAACTCCGCGTTCACGAAGGCGCCGTTCGGGCTGCGTCCCCAGTCCCAGCGGGTGACGATTCCGGTAAGCCAGTCCACGTAGCGTTCCCACGGGCTCAGGGCGGGATCCAGGCCTTTGAGCCGGAAGGAATTGGCGACCTGTTCGGGCGTGGGGCGCGGAATTTTTTCCTGTTCCAGCAGTGCCGGCTTCAGGCTGGTGACCGCCAGGAAGTATCCGGCGCTGGTGGTCAGGAAGATCATGAACGCATACGTGACGGCACGCTTGGCAAGGTATCGGAGCATGGGACTAGTTCAGGATCGCCGTTGCCCGCGCGGGGCCGGACGCCGCGGGACGGGCTGGACCAGCCTGTCCGGGAGCCGGGGTCGTTACAACATTCACAGCATGGATCCTTCCGTCGTCCCCCCACGCGGCAGGGGGTTTCCGCTGCCACTCCGGGATCTCGGCCAGCGGGTATCTGGCCGCCCGCAGGCCTCTCGGCCAGCCCAGTGGGGCTATGTTGCGGGTCACATTCCAGAGGAAACTACCACATAGAAATCGCGGGGAGGCGCGCCGAACGGGACGAAACGGTGGTCCACTACCAGATCGTTATGAATAACTCACTTGGATTGATTTGACTTGGCATTCCGCTCCGGGCGGGGTTAGCCTACGCGCCGCACGCCACCCTCGTGGCCAGCTCCCGCCACGACTCGATGAGCGCGTCCGGGGCCACACCCTGGACCCTCACCGCATGCAGGATGCGCTCCGGCTCGAGCGTCGCGCTCAGGGCGCCGGCCATCAGCCAGCAATCGGCAGTGACTCCGGCTTCACGCAGCAGCAGTTCCAGGTGCCGGCGCCAGAGCACGGCCGGGGGCACATCGAACCGGTTGTGCGCCGAGGCGTCGGCAGCGCGGGCGAGTTCACCGAATTCCAGTACCCAGGCGATCCGTTCCGCACCGCAGGCGATGAGCCGCTGCAGGGGCGGCGCGCCGGGGCCCAGCGGCGGCGGCCCGAACATGAAGCGGCCCTGGAACTCGGCCTCGGCGTCGCTGAGCAGGGTCATCATTAGGCCCGCCCGGCTGCCGAACCGCCGGAAGACGGTCCCCTTGCCCACCCCGGCGCGCCCGGCAAGGGACGCCATGGTGAGGCCGTCCGCCCCGCATTCCTCGATCAGTTCGCGGGCGGCCCGGAGCAGCAGCTCGCGGTTGCGGGCGGCATCCCGGCGCTCGGACTCGGCGCCGCCTTGCACGCCCGGGAGGTTGCCGGGGTGGTCGGCGGGTTCGGCATTTTGCCCGCCGGGGCGGATTGGGATGAGGCTCACAGCGCCCATTCTAGCCCCGGGGAATAATAACCGGACCGCAGTCCGTTTAGCATGGATGAAGGCTTCCCAAGCCTCCGCGACCACCAGCCGCCGAAAGCCCCGCGGCGAGAAGCAAGGAGTTCCCATGACCACCAACACCGTCCTCACCTTGGTCGGCAGCCTGCGCGCCGGCTCCACCAACGCCCAGCTGGCCGAAGCCATCCAGCTCAACGCTCCGGAGCAGGTCGAGGTCGTCATCCACGAGAGCCTCGGCAACATCCCGTTCTACAACGAGGACATCGACGTCGAGGGCCAGGTCCCGGCCGCCGCAGCAGCGCTGCGCGCCGCCGCCAACGACGCCGACACCCTGCTCCTGGTCACCCCGGAGTACAACGGCACTGTGCCCGCCCCGCTGAAGAACGCCATCGACTGGCTCTCGCGCCCCTTCGGTGCCGGCGCCCTCAGCGGCAAGCCCACCGCCGTCGTCGGCACCGCCTTCGGCCAGTACGGCGGCGTCTGGGCCCAGGACGAGGCCCGCAAGGCCGTCGGCATCGCCGGCGCCAAGGTGATCGAAGACGTCAAGCTTGCCGTCCCCGGCTCGATGGTCCGCTTTGCCGAGGTCCACCCGAAGGACGACGCCGAGGTCGTTGAGCAGATCAAGGGCGTGTTCGAGGCGCTGGCCGAGGCCCGGACCGCCGACGCCGCCTAAGCCCCACAGACTGACACCCCCGGCAGTTCCCCCCACTGCCGGGGGTGTCCTGTATCCGGATCCGGTCCAGCCTCCTTGTGAACAAAAGTTTTCCCCCTGACAACGCTGGCCTGTATCCTAGGACTGTGACCCACGAAACACTTGATGCCGCCGCAGAGTTCCTTCCGGCCGAGGCAATTGACGCAATCGAACGTGCGGCTACGTCCGCCCACCGCCACGAGAAGCTTTTCTCGGAGCGCGCAGCAAATATCAAGCAATCGGCCGTCCGAGACGTCTTCGACATCTCCCTGAGGCCGGGCCTCGTGTCCCTCGCCGGCGGCAGCCCGTACCTGCAGTCCCTGCCGCTGGAACGCCTCGGCCAGTCCGCCGCGAAAATCATCGCCGAGCAGGGCCTGACCGCGCTTCAGTACGGCGGCGGGCAGGGCACCGAGGAACTCCGCACGCAGATCTGCGAGGTCATGGCCGCCGAGGGGATCCTCGATGCGAAGCCCGAAAACATCGTCATCACCGCAGGCTCCCAATCCGCCCAGGACGTCGCCACCAAGGTCTTCTGCAACCCGGGCGATGTGGTCCTCGTGGAGGATCCCACCTACGTCGGCGCCCTCAACACTTTCGAGGCCTACCAAGTGGAGGTGGGCACGGTGCCGATGGACGAGCACGGGATCGTCCCGGACCTCCTGGAAGCCAGGATCGCGGCCCTGCAGACCGCCGGCAAGACCATCAAGTTCCTCTACACCATCCCCAGCTTCAACAATCCGTCCGGAATTACCCTCGCCGCCGAACGGCGGCAGCAGGTCGTGGATATATGCCGTAACGCGAATATCCTGGTCCTGGAGGACAACCCGTACGGCCTGCTGCGCTTCGATGGCCAGCCGCTGACCCCGCTGCGGGCCGGCAACCCGGATGACGTGATCTACATGGGTTCCTTCTCCAAGATCTTCGCCCCGGGGCTGCGGATCGGCTGGGCCCTGGTCCCCGCCCACCTGCAGCGCCGCTATTACCTGGCCTCGGAAGCCGTCACCCTGTGTCCGCCAACGCTCAACCAGATGCTGGTGTCCGCCTACCTGCGCGACTACGACTGGCGCGGCCAGATTGCGACCTACCGCGGCCTGTACCAGGAACGTTGCGAGGCCATGCTGGCGGCGCTCCAGGAGCACATGCCGGAGGGGCTGAGCTGGACGCGGCCGGAGGGCGGCTTCTTCATCTGGGTCACCCTGCCGGAGGGAATCGACACGTATCCGCTGCTGCAGAAGGCCATTGACGCCGGCGTGGTCTTCATTCCCGGCGCGGCATTTACCCACTCCGATGAGCCCTCCAACAAACTGCGGCTCGCGTTCAGTGCGGTGCCGCCGGAGGCAATCGAGGAAGGCGTGCGGCGCCTGGCGCCGGTACTGCGGGAAGCTGTCGCGGCGTTGTAGCCTGAACTATTGCTGTGGACCAGACCGTGCCTGACCCTATTCAAGCGTGACCAGAGGAGTCTCTTATGACCGGAATCATCGTTGTCGGCGTCGATGGCAGTGAAACTGCCCTGAAAGCGGCCCAGGCCGCCCGGGACCTCGCCGTCTCGCTGGGAGCCACGCTGCACGTGGTCAGCGCCTTCGACAGCGACCGGACGGAGGTGTTCGGCAGCGGCAGCGACCGGTTCATTGTCTCCGATGCCGACGGCGCCGAAAAGGTGGCCAAGGGCGTAGCCGACAGTCTCCGGACGGCCGAGATCAACGTGACCTACGCGGCGGCCCGGGGCAAGCCGGCGGAAGCGCTGATCCGGGAGGCGGAGCGCTCCGACGCGCGGATGATCGTGGTCGGCAACCGCCGGATGCGCGGCTTGGGGCGCGTCCTGGGCAGCGTTGCCAACAGCGTGGCCCACGGCGCCCCCTGCGACGTCTACATCGCCAAGACTGACAGCGCCGACTAAGCGTAGAGGTGCCGGCGCGGCGGCCATAGGGCTGCTGCGCCGGCACCACTGCTTTTAAGCATCCACTTTCAGGCGTCCACCGCTTTGAGCATCCGGCGCAGGATCTTGCCGGACGAGGACTTCGGCACGGCGTCGATGAACTCCACGCGCCGGATCTTCTTGAACGGCGCCACCCGTGCGGCCACGAACTCCTCCACGGCCGCTTCGTCCAACTGCTCGCCGTCGGCGTTCGGTTGGCGCACCACGAAGGCCATCGGCACCTCCTGGCCGTCGGCGTCGGCGGTTCCTACCACGGCGGCGTCGGCGATCCCGGGGTGGGTGAGCAGCAGTGCCTCAAGCTCGGCCGGGGCGATCTGGTAGCCCTTGTACTTGATCAATTCCTTGAGCCGGTCCACGATCGAGACCACTCCGTCCGCCCGCACCGTGGCGATGTCCCCCGTGTGCAGGAAGCCGTCAGCGTCGAGGGTGTCCGCCGTTTCCTCAGGCCGGTTCAGGTAGCCGAGCATGACGTTGGGGCCGCGGCACAGCAGGTGGCCCGGGGCGCTGGTTCCTTCCGCAGGGACCTCGATTTCCTCGCCCGTGGCCGGGTCGACCAGCCGGCAGTCCATGTTGGGGACGGTGTAGCCCACCGAACTGACCGGGACGTCCGCCGCATCGACGGGGATCAGGTGCGAGACGGGACTCATCTCCGTCATGCCATAGCCCTGGAGCACCCGGCAGCCCAGGCGTTCGGCCAGCCGCGCCCCCAATTCGCCGTCCAGCGGGGCCGCCCCGGACAGGGTGGTGTGCACCGAGCTCAGGTCGTAGTCCGCAACCAGCGGGTGCTTGGACAGGGCCACGGCAACCGGCGGGGCGATGAAAAGGTAGCTGCATTTGTGGTCCTGGACCATCCGCAGGAATTCCGCGAGGTCGAACTTCGGGATCGTGACCAGGCGGGCGCGCTCCCGAAGGGCCAAATTCAGCAGCACCGTGAGCCCGTAGATGTGGAAGAACGGAAGCAGCGCCAGCAGCCGGTCCTCCGGCCGGACCTTGAGCAGCCCGCGCGACTGTTCCACGTTTGCCACGAGATTGCGGTGGCTGAGCATTACCCCTTTGGGCCGTCCGGTGGTTCCCGAAGAGTACGGCAGCACGGCGAGGTGAGTGGCCGGATCGAAGCTGACGTCCGGGGCGGGTGCGCCGCTGCTGAGCAGGTCCGTCAGCGAGGGGTGGCCCTCGGCGCCGTCGAGCACCACCAGCCGTTCCGCCGGTATGCCAACCTGCGCGGCCGCCTCCTGGGCGGCGGGGAGCAGGGTGGAGATGGTGAAGAGCCAGCTGGCTCCGGCGTCGGTAAGTTGTTTCGCGATCTCATCTGCCGTGTAGAGCGAGTTGACCGGCGTGACGGTGGCGCCGGCCCGGAGCAGGCCGTGGAAAACGACAGTGAACGCCGGAATGTTCGGACAAAGGATGGCGGCGACGCCGTGGATGCCCAGCCCCTGTGCTGCGACGGAGCCGGCGAGGCCGTTGATCCGATCCCGTAGCTCCCGGTAGGTCGTTTCCGCTCCGCTGGTGCCGTCCACGACGGCGACCCGGTCCAGGTCCGCCTCCTGCAGGCCGCCGAAAAGGTACTCGTAGAGACTGACGTCGGGTATTTCCACGGCGGGGAACGGGCTCGAGAACACGCAAAATCTCCTTTGATCGGCGTTCGCCGGCTCGGCGGCGGCTGGTGCCACTCTAGTGCCGCCGCGCCGCTTCGGGACAGGATTCCAGGGGATTTGACCGCCGTCACCCTGCTCCGTGGCCAGCCTCACCGGGATTTGGCCCCATTCGGCGGGGTGCGCGCCGGTAAAATTGGAGGTGCCCCCGATGGTGCGGACAGTCCTATCCGCCCACTCACGGGGAGAAACCATGCCTGTTCTTCAGCGCCGCCAGCTCGTCGGCCACGACATTCTGCTGGCCCGCCACGGAAACCACATCAGCACCATGCGGGTGGACCGCGCCGCCGGCCGGGTGGTGGCCTACCTCGACGACGGTTCGGTGGACAGTGCCCCCAACCTGATCTCCCCGGCGCTGCGGATGCCCGATACGGTCCGGAGCGTCCTGCGCGAGGACTGGAAGTTCCTTGCCACGGTGACGGCCGCCAGTTTCGGCTTTGCCGGCGTGGTGTTTGCCGCCGCGGCAGCCGTGGCAGGCTGGGGCGGCGACCCTGCTGTGGCCCAGCTGTTGTCCGCTTATTCCGGTACCTAGCCGCACGTCGGCTGGCCCGGCCGCGCCCTACACCCGCGCGGACGTTCCCGCCCAGTTACTGCGTGCCCGCCGCCGGTACGCCCCCGGGAAACCCGGGGAACTCCGCGGGTGCGGGATCGTCCGTACCGGACGAACTGGGCGGGAGCGTCCGAGGGGCCCCGCCCCGGCTCAGTCCAGCAGCAGGGCGGGCTCTTCGAGGATGGCTGCGACGTCGGCCATGAAGCGGGCCGAGAGGTCCCCGTCCACCACGCGGTGGTCGAACGAGCCGCCCAGAGTCGTGATCCAGCGCGGAATCACTTCGCCGTCGAGCACCCACGGCTTCTGCTTGATGGTGCCGAAAGCCACGATCGCCACCTCGCCGGGGTTGATGATCGGCGTCCCCGTGTCGATGCCCAGGGCGCCGATGTTGGTGACTGTGAGGGTGCCTCCCTGCATCTGGGCCGGCTGGGTCTTGCCCGCCCGGGCAGTGGTGGCCAGCTCGTTGAGGGCCAGCGCGAGTTCCTTGAGCGAGAGGTCCTGGGCGTTCTTGATGTTCGGCACCATCAGGCCGCGCGGTGTTGCGGCGGCGATGCCAAGGTTCATGAAGTGCTTGACGTGGATCTCGGCGCTGTCGCTGCCGTCTTCGGCGTCCACCCAGCTCGCGTTGACGCTGGGGTTGCGTGCCGCGGCCCAGATAACGGCCTTGGCGAGGACCAGCAGCGGGGAGACCTTGATGCCCTCGAAGTCCCGCGAGGCCTTGAGCCGCTTGACGAACTCCATGGTGCGGCTGGCGTCGACGTCGACGAAGATGCTGACGTGCGGTGCCGCGAACGCGGACTCCACCATGGCCCGCGCGGTGGCTTTGCGGACCCCCTTGACCGGGATGCGCTCGATCCGCTGTTCCTGCGGGCGGCCGGTCTTGCCCCAGAACGAATCCGCCTTGTCCACCTCGGCGTCGCGCTGGGCCTGGTAGCTGACGAGGTCTTCGCGGGTCACCTCGCCGCGCGCGCCGGTGGGGACGACGTCGGCCAGGTCAATGCCGAGGTCGCGGGCGATCTTCCGGACCGGGGGCTTGGCCAGGACGCGGTTGACGAGGCCCGTGATGGCCCCGCCCAGCGTGGGCCGCTGGTCGACGGCTGCTTCCTCCGGACCGGGGACTTCCGCGGCCGGAACCGTTTCCGGGCTGATCCAGATGTCGTGGGCCTCGATCCCGGCCCGCTCCACCGTCGGAGCCGGGACAGTCGCAGCCGGTGCGGTCGCAGCCGGCGCGGAGATCCGGCGGCGGCGTTTGACGGCGTCGGCCTTGGGGCCAGAACCCACCAGCGGGCCGCCGGCCGGGGGTCCGGCAGACTCCCCGGCGTCGGATGCGTCGTGCTCCAGCTTTCCGTACATCGGGGCGTCGGGAGCCGGCGCTTCGGTAACCGAACCGGGAGCGGGCGCGGCAGCGGCGGTCGCGGGGGCGGCCGCGGCAGCGGCGGGCACGGCAGCGGCAGCGGCGTCGGAGACGCTGATGATCGGCGTCCCGACGTCGACCGTCACGCCTTCCGGAACCAGCAGCTCGGTGACGGTGCCGGCGTACGGCGACGGGAGCTCCACGAGGGACTTGGCGGTCTCGATTTCGCACAGCACGTCGTTGACGGCCACGGTGTCGCCGGCCTTGACCTTCCAAGACACGATTTCGGCCTCGGTCAGGCCTTCGCCCACATCGGGAAGGTTGAACTTGTTCACGGTCATGGAAATCCCCGTCAGTAGGCGAAGGCGCGGTCCAGCGCCTCAAGGATGCGGTCGATGTCCGGCAGGTAGTCTTCCTCCACCTTGGCGACCGGGTAGGGCATATGGAAGCCGCCGACGCGGATGACCGGAGCTTCCAGGGAATGGAAGGCCCGCTCGCTGACCCGGGCCGCGATCTCGCCGCCGATCCCGCCGAAGGTCGGAGCCTCGTGCGCCACGATCAGCCGGCCCGTCTTCCGGACCGAGGCCGTGACGGTGTCGAAGTCGATCGGCGAAATGGAGCGCAGGTCGATCACTTCGACGCTGTGGCCGTCCTCGGCCGCGGCGGAGGCCGCAGCTAGGGCCACCGGAACCAGCGGGCCATAAGCCACGACCGTAGCGTCGGACCCTTCACGCAGCACATGCGCCTTGAACGGGTCTGCCGAGTGGCCCGGGGTGTCGGTGTCGACGTCGCCCTTGAGCCAGTAGCGCCGCTTCGGTTCGAAGACGATCACGGGGTCCAGGCAGTCGACGGCCTGCTGGATCATCCAGTAAGCGTCATGCGGGTTGGACGGGGTGATGATCCGCAGCCCGGCGGTGTGGGCAAACAGCGCTTCCGGTGACTCGGAATGGTGTTCAATCGAGCCGATGCCGCCGCCGTAAGGAATGCGGATGACGACCGGGACGGTCAGGTTGCCGTTGCTGCGCGAATGCATCTTCGCCAGCTGCGTAGTGATCTGGTTGAAACCCGGGAAGACGAAGCCGTCGAACTGGATCTCGCAGACCGGCCGGTAGCCGCTCAACGCCAGGCCGATCGCGGTGCCGATGATGCCGGACTCGGCGAGCGGGGTGTCGACGACGCGGTCTGCGCCGAACTCCCCGATCAGGCCGTCGGTGACGCGGTAGACGCCGCCGAGCGGGCCGATGTCCTCACCCATGAGCAGGGTCCGCGGGTTGTTGCTCAGCGTCGCGCGCAGGCCCTCGTTGATGGCCTTGGCAATGGTCATGGTGGTCATCGGCGCACCGCCCCGTCTGTGTGTGCCTCGTCTGCTTCTGCCTCATCGGCGAAGCCCGCGCTGTACTCCTCGAACCAGGCCAGCTCCTCGGCCACCAACGGGTGTGCCTCGGCGTAGGTGTTTGCGAACGCCGTCCGGATATCCGGGGTCCCCAGGTCGTGGATGGTCCTGCGGACGTAAGCGGCGAGTTCGTCGCCGTCGGCCTTGACCTGTTCGAAGAAAGCGTCGTCGGCCAGCCCTTCGGCGCGCAGGTACTTCTCGAGCCGCTCCAGCGGGTCCTTCGCCCGCCACTGAGCCTCTTCGTCCGAGCCGCGGTACTTCGTCGGATCATCGGCGGTGGTGTGCGCGCCGACGCGGTAGGTGAAGGCCTCAATCAGCACCGGGCTCTTGCCTTCGCGGGCCCGCTCGAGCGCCCACTCGGTGACGGCGTGGACTGCGATCACGTCGTTGCCGTCCACCCGGATGCCGGGGAAGCCGTAGCCCTTGGCGCGGTTGGAGAGCGGAATGCGGGTCTGGACGGCGGTGGGGACCGAGATGGCCCAGTGGTTGTTTTGGCAGAAGAACACCACGGGGGCGTTGTACGAGGCTGCGAAGACCATGGATTCGTGGACGTCGCCCTCCGAACTGGCGCCGTCGCCGAAGTAGACCATCACGGCCGCTTTGGGCTTCGCTGAGCCGGCCGCGGCTCCCCCGGTGGCCGCCTCGGCTGCGGCGAGCTTCTGGTCGCGCTGGATGCCCATGGCGTAGCCGACCGCATGCGGCGTCTGGGCGGCGAGGACCAGCGTGTAGAGGTGGAAGTTGGTGTCCTTGGGATTCCAGCCGCCGTTGGACACGCCGCGGAACTGGCGCAGCAGCTCCGCGAGGTCCACGTTGCGGGTCAGGGCGACGCCGTGCTCCCGGTAGGTGGGAAAGATGTAGTCCTGCGGCTGGCTGGCCCGGCCGGAGCCGATCTGCGCCGCTTCCTGTCCGGTGAGCGGCACCCAGAGGGCGAGCTGGCCCTGCCGCTGCAGGGCTGTTGCCTCGACGTCGAAGCGCCGGATCTTTGCCATGTCGGCGTAGAAACCGCGGAGCTTCCCGGCGTCCAGCCGCGCGGCGTACTCGGAAAACACCGGGTCGGTGCCCAGGGTGCCGTCCGGACCGAGCAGCTGGACCATCGGGACCGCGGGGTCGCCCAGCACCGCCTCGGCCTGCGCCTCGAGCTGGTCGTCCGCTTCGGTTCCGTCGAACTCGGTAGAGGGCAGATGTGTGGCGCCCATACCGTCTCCTTGCCTGCCGCATCCGAATGCGCCGCGATCGCTGGGATATATGCCTTACCTGGCATACGTTCCAGGCGCGGCATATATTTTGGCTTACTCGTCCCTACTTTATCCGCAGCCTCATCGCGGCGGGCTTCGTGTTAAGCGCTAGGAACGCTGTGGGGGTTTTGTATACATCGCACACAATTCGAGGAAACGGGTGTTGGCCTCAGCCTCGCCGATGCTCACCCGCACGCCCTCGTTGCCAAAGGCCCGGACCGACAGCGCCCGCTCCCCTGCCAGTGCGGCAAAGTCGGCGCTGTTGGCGCCAAGATTGAGCCATACGAAGTTGCCTTGGGCGTCCGGCACGAACCAGCCCAGCTCGCGGAGGCCGGCGGTCACGCGGTCCCGCTCATCGACCAGGCTTTGTACCCTTTCTACAACCTCGTCGAAGTGCTCCAGTGAGGTGACGGCGGCTGTCTCGGCGATTTGGGAGACTGCGAAGGGCGTGGCGGTAACGCGCAGGTGCTGGGTGAGGTCCGGCTGGGAGACGCTGTACCCCACCCGCAGGCCCGCCAGTCCGTGGGCCTTGGAGAATGTCCTCAGCACGACGACGTTCGGGTACTTGCGGTACATCTCGATGCCGTCCACGGCCTCCGCAGACCGGACGAACTCCTGGTAGGCCTCGTCGATGACGACCACAATGTCCGAGGGGACGGTCCTGAGGAACCGCTCGGTCTCTTCGGTCGTCAGGATGGGACCGGTGGGGTTGTTCGGGGTGCACAGCAGGATCATCCGGGTGCGCGCCGTCACGGCGGCGGCCATCGCCTCCAGGTCGTGCCGGCCGTCGGCGGTCAGCGGGACCTGGACACTCTCGGCACCGGCCAGGCCAACGCTGATGGGATAAGCCTCGAAGGAGCGCCACGCATAGATGACCTCGTCGGCCTTGCCGTCGTCGTTCTGGCCGGCAAAGGTGGCCAGCAGCTGGTTGAGGGCGCCCAGGCTGCCGGCGCCGGTGACGATGTCCTCGGCCGGGACGTTGAGGAAACCGGCGAGCGCGCCGCGCAGTTTGCTGCTCAGCGGGTCCGGGTAGCGGTTGAAGTCGGTCTGCGCCGCGATGGCCTGCTGCACTGCAGGGATCGGGGGCAGGGGGTTCTCGTTGGAGGACAGCTTGTAGCTCACGAGGCCCTCGACGGGGACCGGCGGTTTTCCGGCGGCGTAGCGGGGTAGGAGGTCCACTACCGGCCGCGGGCGGATCCCTCCGGCCGGGTTGTCTGATGAAGTCATGCCTCTTAGCCTACTTCGCCCTCCTGCCGGGAGGGCGGGTGATGTGACAGCATGGGCGCATGCGCTCACTCTTCGTGCGGGTCATCGTCAACGCCCTGGCCCTTTGGATCGCCAGCTGGATCCTCCCCGGATTGGATATTTCCACATCCGCCACCACCGGGGCCGTGGCCAACAGCGGCGTCACGCAGGGCACGGATACGATCGGGATCATTCTGGCGTACCTGTTTATCGGGCTGATCTTCGGGCTCGTCAACGCCCTCGTCAAGCCACTGGTCAGCCTGCTGTCGCTGCCGATCACCATCCTCACCCTGGGGCTGTTCACGATCGTTATCAACGCCGCGATGCTGTACGTGACCTCCTGGCTGAGCAGCTACACGCCGGTGCACTTCACCATCGACTCCTTCTTCTGGACCGCGGTGCTCGCCGCTATCATCATCACCGTGGTTTCCCTCGTCGCCGGACGACTCCCCGGCGGCCGCCGGCGCTAACCGGCGCTACCCGAGCACACCGGCGCTAGCCGGGCACATCGGCGCTAGCCGGGCACACCGGCGGGCGCGGCCTTCGCAGCCTGCGGCGCGTCCGCCAGCGGCCGGTTCGAAGGCAGCACGCGGGTCCTGCGGTCTGCGCCCGGAGCCGTCACCACCCCCTGCGCCGGCAGCGGCTCCCGCCGCAAGGAGAACCGGGTTACCGTTGCGGTGCCGCCAGCGCCGACCACGGCGGCCAGCGCGGCCGTGGACGCCCGCAGCGAGGGGTCCCGGCTCGCCGAGACCGCCTCCGCCCCGGCCGCGTAGTTCTCCAGCCGATGGCCGGGACCCAGACCGAAATCCTGCGGCGGCGGCAGGACAAGATCATTGGTCAATGTGACCGTCACGCGGTCCTTGGTGTCCGCGTTGGCGAGTCCGTCGGCTCCCGGAACCCAGTCGTGCTGGTGTTCCAGGTGCAGACTGCCGATCCCGGGCTCGGGGGTGATGCCGCCCACCGGGGAACCGGCGGTCAGGACAAACTTGAGGTCGAACTCAGCCAGGAAGGCCTTGTCCTTGCTGAGGTTCATGGCGTGGATCCCGCCTTGGCTGTAACCCACGACAGCAAGCTGTTCGCCCGCCTCCGCACCGGCCTGGCGCAGCGACTGCCGGATGGCAGCGGTCGTCTCCTGCGAATCGTAGCCAAGGCCCTCGGCAATGCCGGCCGTGTCGAAAGGGTTCGTGCCCTCGGGCAGGCCCCCGAGCTGGGTCCCCGGGATGATGACCACCCAGGCGCGCCGGTCGCCGCCGTCGACCCGGATGACTTCAATGTCCCCGCTTCTCCGGCCCACCGCGTCCGCCCGCCGCAACAGGCCCGCCGGCGACAGGTCCACCTTCGCGGTGGCTGTTTCGCTGCCGACGACGGTGACCGGCCGAGGCTTCAGGAACCCCAGCCCCGGCGCGGTCGCCAGGTCCCGGATTACGCCCCGGACGTCAGTGGGGCCGCTCAGTGCGCCGACTGCCGCGGCCAGGGGAACGGGCAGGCCCAACAGCAGGGCCAGGCTGCGGGGAGCCATGGCCACGCCGTGCTCGACCTGGTCGCGGACCCCCGGAAGCTCGAAGAGTCCTTGCGGGGAGCCGTATTCGGCGGCGGAAAGCCCCATCCGGAGCAGCAGGGCGTTCCGGGCCTCGGTGAATTCGTACTCCCGGTGACTGGCCCGGACCTGAGCCGCGATGCGTTCCAATTCGGCCCTGACCGCGCCGATGTCCCGGCCGGCCTCCCCCACGGCGATGATGGCGTTGCTGCCGCTCCGGTAGGAGTCCGACTGGTAGTCGAACAGGGCCCGGCGGACGCCGTCGGCCTCCGCCTCGACGGCAGAGAGCCGGTGCACCACGCCGTCCAGGGCCGCCGCGCCGGCCAGCAGTTCCTCGAACTGGAAGCTAAGGCCCCCGATCCCGCCGCGGATCCGCAGCATCCCGTCGGCCGGCGGAGCGGAGGGGCGCGGTACTTCTCCGGAACCCGCCGGTGTAGCCTCCGCCATCAGTACCCCGGCCGGCCCGAAGAGAGCGTCACGTTCTGGGCATGCCGCAGGACCACTGCCGTCGCATCCTGTAGCCCGTCGCGGCCTCGCCGCAGGGCCGCGGCCTGAAGCGACAGCGTGCTCCGGTAGGCGCGGCCCGCCGGGGACTGCCAGCCCTGCAGTTCCAGCCGGCTCAGCGCAGCCAAGGCGGCGGAAGCCTGCTCGGCGCATGAGGCGACCCTGGCAGCGAACTGCTGGACCTCGTAGCTGCGTGAGGCGCACGCCGTCGCCTCAGCCGCGGTTAACGTCCCACTCATGGCCCGGGCCCCTTTCTATTGCCGTTCAGTCCCGGGATCGAGGCTAAGGAACCTCCACCTGCGCCGGAAGCGGCCGGCACGGCTATGTGGAAAAGCGGCCGCCCCGCGCGGCGCGCGCAGCGGCTCCGTCCTAGGGGATCTCCTACGGAACTCGTCATACGGAACCGCCTGCTTAAGGCCCGGCGGCACTTCGTGAAAGAATCGGACCATGCCTGAAACTGCCGCCACAGCTGAGACCCGCACGCCGTCCGGACGCCTGGCCCTCGCCGCGTCCGACCACCAAATCGCGCTCGGCCCGCTCGACGGCCGCTACCAGTCGTCGGTCGCGCCGCTGGTGGACTACCTCTCCGAGGCCGCGCTCAACCGCGACCGGGTCGCCGTCGAGGTCGAGTGGCTGATCCACCTGACCAGCAACAACGTGCTGCCGGGCGCCGGGCCGCTGAGCGCCGGGCAGCAGGAGCAGCTTCGTGCCATCGTCACCGAGTTCGACGCCGCGTCGGTCGCCGAACTGGCCGACATCGAAGCCGTGACCGTCCACGACGTCAAGGCCGTGGAGTACTACATCGGCCGCCGCCTGCCGGGCATCGGGATCGAAAACCTGACGGCAATGGTGCACTTCGGCTGCACCTCAGAGGACATCAACAACCTCTCCTACGCGCTCGGCGTCAAGGGCGCTGTCGAGGACGTGTGGCTGCCCGCCGCCCGCAAGCTCGTCGCGCAGATCAGCGCCATGGCCGAGGCCAACCGCGCGGTGCCGATGCTGTCCCGCACGCACGGCCAGCCCGCTACCCCCACCACGCTGGGCAAGGAACTGGCCGTGATCGCCCACCGGCTGACCCGCCAGCTGGACCGCATTGCCCGGACCGAGTACCTCGGCAAGATCAACGGCGCCACCGGCACCTACGCGGCGCACGTCGCTTCCGTTCCCGGCGCCGACTGGGAGCACGTGGCGAAGAGCTTCGTCGAAGGTCTCGGCCTGGACTGGAACCCGCTGACCACGCAGATCGAAAGCCACGACTGGCAGGCCGAACTCTACGCCGACGTCGCACGCTTCAACCGCATCCTGCACAACGTCTGCACGGACATCTGGAGCTACATCTCGATCGGCTATTTCGTGCAGATCCCGGTGGCAGGCGCCACCGGTTCCTCCACCATGCCGCACAAGGTGAACCCGATCCGCTTCGAAAACGCCGAAGCCAACCTGGAGATCTCGTCCGGCCTGCTGGACGTGCTGGGCTCCACCCTGGTCACCTCCCGCTGGCAGCGCGACCTCACGGATTCGTCCTCGCAGCGCAACATCGGTGTGGCGTTCGGCCACTCGTTGCTCGCCATCTCGAACGTCGCCAAGGGCCTGGACCGGCTCAAGGTCGCCGAGGACGTCCTGGCCGCAGACCTGGACACCAACTGGGAAGTCCTTGGCGAGGCCATCCAGATGGTCATGCGCGCCGAGGCGATCGCCGGCGTCCCGGGCATGGAGAACCCGTACGAGCGGCTCAAGGACCTGACCCGCGGGCAGCAGGTGGACGCAGCCCGGATGCAGGAATTCGTCCAGGGCCTGGGTCTGTCCGCCGACGCCGAAGCCCGGCTGCTGGCCCTGACCCCGGGCAAGTACACCGGCATCGCGGACAAGCTGGTCGACCACCTGGCCTAGCCCTGCTTGCCCCGAATTCACCTTCCGGCAGGCCGCCGTTTACGCGGCCGTCGAGGACTGGCCAGCTTCCGGGGGGAAGCTGGGGCTGTTACCGACCCGAGGAGACCCCTTGCCGAGCGACATACCGTCGACAGCACGGACCGTTCTGACCGACCCCGGCCCGGGGGCCGGACCCGACGCAATGGCCGACGCGGCCGCCTTGAGCCTGATGAGCTTCAACATCCGCTGCGACATTGCGGAAACCCTGCCGGGCCAGGCCGACTACTGGCCGGAGCGGGTTCCGGCCTTGCAGGCCGTCCTGGCCGAAGAACTGCCCGAAGTCCTGGGCATCCAGGAGGGCCTGGAGCACCAGCTGGCCGTGATCGGCGAGGCCCTGCCGGACCGTTACCGGATGATCGGCCACGGCCGCGACGGCGGCCGACGCGGCGAGCACTCCTGCATCTTCTACGACTCCAGCCGGCTAAAGCTGCGGATGTGGGACCAGTTCTGGCTCTCGGACACGCCCACGGTGGCGGGGTCGGCCACGTGGGGCAACCACGTCACCCGGATCGCCACGTGGGGCCGGTTCGAAGACAACCACACCGGACGCGAGCTGATGGTGGTCAACACCCACTTCGACCACGAGTCGGAGAACGCGCAGCTGCGCAGCGCCGAGGCCATCGTGGAGCACGCGACGAGTTTCGAACCGGGCCTGCCGACCGTCCTGATGGGTGACTTCAACGCCGACGCCGGCGCGTCGGGGGCCTACAGCACCCTGGTGGGCAGCGGCACCTTCCGCGATTCCTGGACCGCGGCCCAGCAGCGGCTGACCCCGGAGTACGGAACATTCCCGAACTACAAGGACCCGGTCATCGGCGAAAGCCGCATCGACTGGATCGCCGTCACGCCGGAGATCCAGGTCGCCGAGGCCGCGGTCAACACCTTCCGGCTCGACGACCGTTATCCCAGTGACCATGCTCCGATCCAGGCCACGGTCAGGATCCCTTGACCCCACGGCAGCCCAGCCTGCAGGGCAGAACGCAGCCGGTAAACTCGCTGCCATGAGGCTTCTGCTGATCCGCCACGGCCAAACCCCGGGCAATGTCCTGGGGCAGCTGGATACCGCCCACCCGGGTCCCGGACTGACCGAACTCGGCGAGCGCCAGGCCGCCGCGCTGGCCCGCTCCCTGGTGAACGAGCAGATCGGACTGCTCTACGCCTCCACCCTGGTCCGCACCCAGCTCACCGCGGCCCCGCTCGCCACCACACGCGGGCTGGAAGTTGAAATATTGGAAGGGCTGCGGGAAATCGAAGCCGGGGCGCTGGAGAAGCTCACCGACCGCGAATCCCACCTGCGCTACCTGGGCACGGTGTTCGCCTGGACCGCGGGCGAACTGGACAGGCGGATGCCCGCGGGCCCCAGCGGCCACGACTTCTTCGAACGCTACGACGACTCGATCGCGAGGATCGCTGCCGCCGCTGCAACCCGTGGCGACGATGCCGCCGTCGCCGTCGTCAGCCACGGCGCCGCGATCCGCGTCTGGACCGGCCTGCGTGCAGCCAATGTCGAGGCGGAGTTCGCGGCGCGGCACGTGCTGGCCAACACCGGCATCGTGGCGCTCGAAGGCGACCCCGACGCCGGGTGGCGGCTGATCCATTGGGACGACAGCCCGGTGGGCGGACTCGCCCTGGCGGACCCGACGGCGGAAGACCCCACCGGCCGCCCAGCCTGAGCGGAAGGACGGATGCCGAGTTCTTGAAGTCCTTACCGGCAGGAAACACCCCCGAAACCGCCGCTGCCTAGCCTTGGTCTGCATAACCCTTCGGCGAATCGAGGCAACGATGCAGACCAACCCGCGGCTCAACATCCGGCAGGTGCCCTGGTCCAACCCCGTGGGCGCCGACCTGAGGGCAGCCCAGCAGGCGGAACTGGACGCCCGCTACGGCCACAGCGGGCACGAGGCCGGACCGCCGCCGTCGGAAGCGGACACCGCAGTCTTCCTGGTGGCGCACGACAAGGCGTCCGGCCAGCCGGTGGGCTGCGGGGGCCTGCGGCTGCTGGATGAACGCACGGCCGAGATCAAGCGGCTGTACGTGTTGCCGTACACCCGCGGCTCCGGAGTGGCCAGCTCGATCCTGGCCGCGATGGAGGCACATGCCCACGCCCTCGGCATCACCACCCTGACCGCCGAGGCGGGTTCAGTTCAAACCGACGGACGGCAATTTTACGAGAACTCGGGCTTTGTCCCCGTTCCGAACTTCGGCCCCTACCTCGGCCTGGAGCACTCGCACTGCTATGCGAAGCCGATCGATTCGCACAGCGCCGCCCACACCGCCATGGCGTAAGTCAACCGGTGTACCGGGGCGCTCAGTCAGGTCCAGAAATCGTCCGACTTGGCAGTGTCCTCGAAAAACTCCCGGCCCTCGGCGATCTTGCCGTCACGGACAACAAACGCGATGACCGAAGCCATGTCCAGACTCTTGCCGTTATTTTCCGCGACGGTCTGCTGGATCGCTACCGTGTGGCCGTCCCCGCCGACGATGTCCTGGACCTTGGCTTGGAAGTTGCCCTGCGTGCGAGCTCCCAGTTCGCCGAAGTACGCGAGGATGGCGTCACGGCCCTGTTTCGTCCCCGATAGCACGCCGCTTCCGGCCACGTGCCAGACTGCGTCCTCCGCGAAGATTTCGCTAAGAGTCGCCATATCCCCTGAGTTAAAGGCCTCGTACCCCCGCCGGACCAGTTCAACATTGTCTGCGCTTCCCATGATCGGACACCTCTCTGTCGTCCTTGTCGGGTCATGCTGGGACGGTTAAAGGCTAGTCCTGGCCCGTGGGGCTGTCGATGGAAATATGTCCGGCCACCGGGGCCGCGAGGGCCGTCCTAGCTGCCCGCCGGCCAGCCCGTATAGGCCTCGGCGAGGTAGGCGCGGCCGTGCCGGGACGAGACCACGGAGTTGAGCTCGCCTAGCTGTCGGGCGCGGGCGAAATCGTCGGCGCCGGCCGGAGTGTGCAGCATGGAAGTCATCCAGTAGGAGAAGTGCTGTGCCTTCCAGACCCGGTCCAGGGCGCGGTCACTGTACAGGTCAAGGAGCATCGTGGAGCCGGTCTTGTAGTAGCTGTCCAGGCCCTCGAAAAGCACCCGGACATCGTGGATGGCGAGGTTCAGTCCCTTGGCGCCGGTGGGCGGGACGGTGTGGGCCGCGTCCCCGGCAAGGAACAACTTGCCGTGGCGCATCGGGGCGTGCACGAAGCTGCGGAACTTCAGGACCGTCTTGTCGATGACCGGTCCCTCCTTGAGCTCAAAGCCGTTGCCGTTCACGCGGCTGCGGAACGCCTCCCAGATCCGCTCATCGTCCCAGTTGCGGACGTCCTCACCGGGATCGCACTGGAAGTACATCCGCTGCACCGTCTCGGTCCGCTGGCTGATCAGGGCGAAGCCGTTGGCTGAGTTGGCATAGATCAGCTCATCGGAACTGCGTGGTGCCTCCGCCAGGATGCCGAACCAGGCGAAGGGGTACTCGTGGAAGTACCACTTGCGCCCTGCCTCCGGAATCTGGACCCGGCAGTGGCTGCGTGAGCCGTCCGCCCCCGCAATGAAGTCGGCCTGGAGCTCGAATTCGGTGCCGTCCGCGTCCGTGAACCACACTTTCGGCGAGCCTTCGATGTCATGGATGCTGGTGTCCGTGACGCTGTACCGGACGTCGCCGCCGTCGGCCTCCCGGCGCGCGGCCAGGTCCTTGAAGACGTCAGTTTGCGGGTAAAGCCAGACGGATTCGCCCACCAGGTCCTGGAAGTCGATGCGGTGGCTTTCGCCGTTGAACCGCAGTTCGATCCCGTCGTGCCGGTCGCCGTCGCGCAGCACGCGGTCGGAGACGTCGGTGTCCACGAGGAGGTTAACGGTGCCATGCTCGAGGATGCCGGCCCGGACGGTCTCCGAGATCTCCTGCCGGCTGCGCACTTCGATCACGGTGGACTCGATCCCCTCTTTGGCGAGCAGATGGGAGAGCATCAGCCCGGCGGGGCCGCCGCCCACGATGGCCACCTGGGTGGTGATGACTTTTCGGGCTGCCATGTTGTCCTCGCTTCGTTGCGGGGCCCGAAGCCGCGTGCGCCAATCAGCCGCGCGCCACACCCCGGGACCGGATCGGTCTTCTGGCTAATAGTGTGCGCCCGGAGTGGTGATCCGCGTTACAGGCTATCCATTGAACGGAATTGGGCTGCCGAGCGGGAGTCTCCGAGCCGGCGTCCGATGCCGCGCGCCGCGGTCTGCAGCGTCGGCACCAGGGCCTGCAGCCGCATCTCCCGCAGCGGAACCACGACGCCGAGCGCAGCAACGGTCCGCTTTCTTGCATCCCGCACCGGCACGGCGATCCCCCAGGTGTCGGGGTCCACGACGCCGGCCAGCTGCGCAAACCCTTCCTCGGCAGCCTCGGCCAGGAGCGCCCGGATATCCCCGGCCTTAAGCGTGCCCGCGGGGTCTTTGAACTGGCGCAGGTAGGTCGCCTGCACCGCGGCGGGCTGATGGGCCATCAGGGCCAGCCCGGCGGAGGACAGGTGCACCGGCATCCGTCCGGCGACCTTCGCGCGGTTCGCCACCGAGCCGCGGCGTGACAGGCGTTCCACAAACAAAGCGTCCCAGCCGTCCAGCACGGCCAGGTTCACGTTCTGGTTGAGCACCTGCTGGATGTCCTCCATGAAGGGCATCGCCGCCTGCCGCAGGGCCAGGGTCGGCGAGTTCCGGTTGACCAGCTCCCACAGGCGCAACCCCAGCCGGACCGATCCGCCGTTTCCCAGCTCCAGGAGGCCGTGCCCGGCCAACTGCCGGACCAGCCGGTGGGCGGTGGTCAGGGGCAGGCCGGCCCGGTCCGCGAGTTCGGAGAGCTGTAGCGCGGCAGAGCCCTCGGGGAAAGCCTCGATCAGGCGCACCACGCGGTCCACCACGGAATCCCCCGACCCGGAATTAGCCACGCTCCCCGCTTCCCCTCACCGTTGCCTGCCTGTGGGATCAGTCTTCCACTGACCGGCGGGCGGCGCGCAACCGGCGCCAGAGGGCCGGTGCCAGCACGACGGCGACGCCGACGGGGGCGCCGATGACCGTCTCGAGGAACCGGTCGCGCAGCAGCGTGGCGGCGGGCACCGGGGCTACCAGCAGGGTGGAGACCAGGGCGAGCGGGGTGACGAAGACCTGGGCCAGCATGTACTGGCGGGCGATGAACATTTCGGCGCCGAACTGGCAGGCGGCGATAACGAGCACGGTCTGCCAAGGGGCCGGCTGCAGCAGCAGGATGGCGGCGAGCAGCACCAACCCCAGGGCGGTGCCGATGATGCGCTGCATGCCGCGGCTGATGCGGTGCCGGGTGCTGTGCCCCACGAGCGGCACGACGGCAGCCACCATAGCCCAGTAGTTGTGGCCGAAGCCGAGCCGTTCGCCCGCAAGGGTGGCGATGGCGCCGGCGAGCCCGGCTGCCACGAGGTAGCCCACGGCTTCGAGCCAGGCAACGCGGCGCTCGGCGGGGGTCAGCCGGACCGGCCGGGGCCACGACCACGGCTGGCGGCGGCTCGGGGCCACCCGGGCGGACAAGCCGATCAGCAGCGAGAACGCGACGGTCAGGACGGCCACCAGCATTCCCTGCCCCAGCGGCGGCTGGCTGGGAATGGAGGCGATGGCCGCGAACGCGAAGATGTGGAACAGCGATCCTGCTGGGCGGAGCCGCCACCAGGCGACGACCAGGGAGCAGCCGCCGGCCACCAGCGTGGTCACGAGGACCTTCAGCCAGACGGTGCCTGACGGGGTGAGCGCGAACGCCGTCCCGGCGCGGGCCGCCAAGGCTCCGAGCAGGATCACGGCAAGCATGAGGGACCCGGCCCGAAGCTGAAGCACCAACCGCCGGCCATGGGGCTCATTCCGGCCGTAGATTCCGGTGAAGGCGCCAAAGGAGGCAAAAATGGCCAGATCCAGCCTGCCCAGCAGCACCAGGGTGATGAGCGGGACAAAGACGCCGACGGCGCAACGGATCGCGACCTGGTGGTCCTTGTTGGCTGGAGCCATGGTGAACATCTCGGCGAGCAATTTCGCGGGCTTCACAGCTGGAATGGGTCTTCCTTTGCAGTCGGTTGAAAACGACGGCGGCACTGGCATCCAGCTGAATCGTACGCCGGAACCCGACCATTCCCGGCTTCATATTCCATTGAACGGAAAGAACTCCAGGACGGCCGAATGGTAGCGTCGAGCGGTTGAACCACCCACACGGCACCATTCCGGAGGACCCCATGCTCAAAGGATTCAAGGACTTCATCCTGCGCGGCAACGTGATCGAACTGTCCATCGCCGTCGTCGTCGGTACGGCCTTCACCGCACTGGTGACGGCGTTCACCACGAACATCGTGAACCCGATCATCGCGGCAGCCGGCGGCGTCGAGGCGGAAGGCCTCGGCTTCTCCATCTGGCCGGGAAACTCCAAGACATTTGTGAACTTCGGCGCCGTCCTGACGGCCTTCGTGACCTTCATCATCACCGCCGCGGTGGTGTACTTCATCTTCGTGGCACCGATGAACCGGATCAACCGGATGGTCAAGCACCGGCTGGCCACCGCAGAGCCCGAAGAGAAGCCCCTGCCGCCGGACACCGCTCTGCTCGCCGAGATCCGCGACCTGCTGGCTTCGCTGGCCGGATCCGGGGAGGGCGTGGGTAAAGGCGACGACGACGGCGGCCGGCACGCCGCCGTCGGGCTCCCCGACGATGAAGTTCCCTCCGAGGACCTCGCCCATTCCGGCGCGCCTTCTCCCCGAAGGTGAGGGAGCGTCACCCCCAAACCCACCAAACGTGAGGGAGCGTCACCCCCAAACCCACCAAACGTGAGGGAGCGTCACCCCCAAACCCACCAAACGTGAGGGAGCGTCACCCCCAAACCCACCAAAGGTGAGGGAGCGTCACCCCCAAACCCACCAAACGTGAGGGAGCGTCACCCCCAAACCCACCAAACGTGAGGGAGCGTCCCGCTAGACCGCCTTCGTCATCCTGATGGTCAGCGCCTCGTGCTCCACGGCGACCTTGAGGTGCTTGGCCTTGCCGATGTGGTCGCCGTCGAGCTGGAACTCCTGCTCATGGTCGAGGCTGATTTCCGCCGACTTTCCGGCGAAGTATTCCACAGACTTGTTCTTGCCGTTCTTCCGGCCGAACATGCCGGCCAGCACGCTGAGCCAGCCGAGCCGGCCCGCCGGAGCCAGGATCAGCACGTCAAGGATGTTGTCATCGATCTTTGCGTCGGGAAAGACTTCCACCCCGCCGGTGATCTTGCCGCAGTTTCCCACCATGACGCTGCGGATCCGGCGCCGGACCGGGTGCTGGCCGTCAATGCTGATGTGCGCCTTGACCGGCTTGCCGGGCAGGTGCCGGATGCCGGCCTCGACATATGCGAGCCAGCCCACGCGGTCCTTGAGCTCGTCCACGGTGTTCGCCATGATCGCAGCGTCGTAGCCGAGTCCGGCCATGACCAAAAAGACTTGTTCGTCCTGGGAGTGGTCCAGGCTGGCCTTCACCACGTCCACCTTGATGTCCGTGCCGTTCAGGACGTCGTAGCTGGCGGCCACCGGGTCGGTGATGTCGACTCCGATGTTGCGGGCCAGCAGGTTGCCGGTGCCCATCGGCACCAGGCCCATCGGCGTCCCGGTGCCCGCAAGGACCTCGGCCACGCAGCGGACGGTTCCGTCGCCGCCTGCGGCGATCACGACGTCGACCCCCGCCTCCAGCGCTTCCCGCGCCTGGCCCAGCCCGGTGTCCTCGGCCGTGGTCTCGAGCCAGAGCGGCTCCGTCCAGCCCTGGGTTTCGCAGAGCCGGTAGAACGAGGCCTTGAAGTCCTCTCCGGAAGACTTCATGGGATTGATGATGACGGCGGCGCGCCGGGTCTGAACGGAAGTGTCCTGAACAGAATTGTCCTGCGCGGCATTGGTCTGTGACATGGCGTCCTTCGGGCGTGTGGGCGGGATGGGTCCCGCAGGGAAAGCTTATCGGGGCGGGACGGATAAGCTGCGCAGCGTGGCAGGGAGTCATGGACGCGCTGTTGGACCGGTCACTACACTGGCCATGTTCACGAACTGACGCGTACCGGACCCGTCCGGATGCCGCTCCGGATTCGCCGGGGCGGCCGCGTTCCAGGCGCGGAAGGCGGCCACATGACCGATCCAGGGGAAAACTACTCAGCCGAGGCCGAAGCCTCGAGCAGGGATCCACACGACTGGGGCCGGGCGATGGCCCTGGCCCTTACCCGGCTGGCTGAGCAGCTGGCCCCGGAGGATGCCGAAGAGATGCATGCCAGCCTCGTGGACAGGCCGCTGCACCTAACCATCCGCGACGACGCAGCGGGGGTCACGATCACGGTATCGACGAAGGCTGACACTGCCGGCTGAGGCCCGGCCAGAAATAGAACAGCGCAGATCAGCAATTCCCTCGCGTGGTGTGCCACAATAAGCGGGATTTACCGGCCCATAGTGGGCCGGGACACACAGATCATTTGGGGGAATGATGACAGAGCGCGCAGATTTTGACGCCAGAAAAGAATCCGAATCCTTTGGCCAGGGCGAGCCGGGCTACGGCCAGCGCTGGCCCGACGGGGCTCCTTGGCCGGATTCTTCCGATCACCGGCAGGCTCAGCTGCCCGCATTGCCCCTCCCCCAGGTCCGGACGGAGTCCCTGGAGCACATGCTGCGGGGCGCCGTCTTCGCCCTGGCCATGGTCCCGGTAGGCGTCGCCCTCTGGCTGATTCTGTGGAAGATGGGCTGGATGGCCTCCATCGTTGCCTTTGTGACGGCGGCCGGCGCCGCCAAGCTGTATATCGCCGGGAGCACGGTGGGCAGCGGCGGCAGCATAACCAGGCGCGGCGCGTGGGTTGTCGTGGCCGTGACGGTGGTGACGGTGCTGCTCTCATTCCTGGGCACGATTTGGCTGGACCTGGCCGACTACCTTGGCGCCTCACCGCTGGCCCTGCTGTTCGAACCGGAGGCCTGGGACCTGCTGGGCTACAACCTGACCAGCAACGCAGACCTGATCGAGGGCCTCAAAGGAGAGTTCCTGATGGCGCTGCTGTTCAGCGCGCTGGGCTGCTTCTTCACCCTGCGGCAGCTCTTCGCCCAGTCCCGCCGAAGCTAGGCCGGGTCAGCGTCGCGTCAGGCCGCGTCAGGCCCCGCCAGCGTTACGTCAGCGTCCGGCGGAAAGATCCGCGGAGATGAGTTCCGCGGTGGCAACGGCCGCTTCGCGGATCGAATCGAGATACGCCTCCGGGTCAGGCTGGGCGGCAACTGCCTGGGCCTGCAGCGAGACGTTGATGGCGGCGACCACCTTGTCCGGACCGTCGTAGATCGGCGCCGCCAGGGACATCAGCCCGAGCTCCAGCTCCTGGTCCAGCAGGCACCAGCCCTGGGCCCGGACGGTGTCCAGCTCGGCCAGCAGCTCCTCGCGGGTGCCGATGGCGCGCGGGGTGAGCGGCCGGATCCGTGCCGTGGCCAGGTACTCCTGGAGCTCGGCAGGCGGTAAGGCGGCCAGCAGGACCCGGCCCATGGAGGTGGCGTATGCGGGGAAGCGGGTGCCGACGGTAATGCCGACGGTCATGATCCGCCGCGTCGCCACCCGGGCGATGTAGGCGATGTCCGTGCCGTCCAGCACGGCGGCCGACGTCGACTCCCCCAGCTTGAGCGACAGTTCCTCCAGGTGCGGCTGGGCAATTTGCGGCAGCGACAGCCCGGACAGGTAGGCGTAGCCAAGCTGGAGCACCTTGGCGGTCAGCGCGAAGGCCTTTCCGTCGGTGCGGACGTAGCCGAGCTCGACGAGGGTGTGCAGGAAGCGCCGTGCCGTGGCACGGGTGAGGTCGGTCCGGGCCGCAACCTCGGTCAGCGTCATCAGCGGGTGCTCCGAGTCAAAGGACCGGATCACCGCCAGTCCCCTCGCCAGCGACTGCACGTACTGGTCGCTGGCCGCCGGCGCCCCGTCGGCACGGGTGGCCTTTGCTGCCTCAGTCATTTAACGCCTCTCGATCACGCATCACTTTATACGCGTCAGGCCTGGGCTGCGGCCGAGAGCGGCACCGGCACGAGCGCCTGCAGTTCCTCGAGGGTGCAGCCGAACGTCTCCCGCACCTGGACGCCGTCGGGGCCGGTCAGGAAGACTGCCTTGTCCGTGTAGACCCGCGTGACGCAGCCGATGCCGGTCAGCGGGTAGCTGCAGGACTCCACCAGCTTGGACACTCCCTCCCGGGTCAGCAGCGTCATCATCACGAACACGTCCTTGGCGCCGGTGGCCAGGTCCATGGCGCCGCCGACGGCGGGGATCGCGTCCGGCGCGCCGGTGTGCCAGTTGGCGAGGTCGCCGGTGGCCGAGACCTGGAAGGCGCCCAGCACGCAGATGTCCAGGTGGCCGCCGCGCATGATCGCGAAGGAGTCGGCGTGGTGGAAGTAGGAGGCACCGGGCAATTCGGTCACGGGAATCTTGCCGGCGTTGATGAGGTCGCCGTCGATCTGGTCACCGGTGGCTTCCGGGCCCATCCCGAGCATGCCGTTCTCGGTGTGGAGCGTGATGTGCTGCTCCGGCTCCAGGTAGTTGGAGACCAGCGTGGGCTGGCCGATGCCCAGGTTTACGAAGGAACCGGGCTTGATGTCCTGGGCCACCAAGCGGGCCAGGTCGTCGCGGCCCAGGGGCTTGTCCGAGGTCTGGATACTCGTCTGGATGCTCATCAGGCCACCTTCACGATGCTGTTGACGTAAATTCCGGGGGTCACGACGATTTCAGGGTCCAGTCCGCCCGTCGGGACGAGCTCGGAGACCTGGGCGATCGTGTGCTTCGCGGCGGCGGCCATGATCGGGCCGAAGTTGCGGGCCGTCTTGCGGTAGACGAGGTTGCCCTTGCCGTCGGCCGTGAGCGCCTTGATGAGCGCGACGTCTGCGTGGATGGGGGTCTCAAACACCTGCCACTTGCCGTCCAGGAACCGGGCTTCCTTGCCTTCGGCCAGCATGGTGCCGTAGCCGGTGGGGGTGAAGAACCCGCCGATTCCGGCGCCGGCGGCGCGGATCCGTTCGGCCAGGTTGCCCTGCGGCACGAGCTCCAGTTCGATCTCCCCGGCGCGGAATTTCGCGTCGAAGTGCCAGGAGTCGGACTGCCGCGGGAAGGAACAGATCATTTTCTTCACCCGCCCCTCCTTGATCAGCAGCGCGAGGCCCTGGTCGCCCTGGCCCGCGTTGTTGTTGACCACGGTGAGGTCCGTGGCCCCGCAGTCCAGCAGCGCGTCAATGAGTTCGAACGGCTGCCCGGCGTTACCGAAGCCACCGATCATCACGGTGGAACCGTCCTGGATGCCGGCGACTGCCTCGCCGACGGTGTCAATGAAATTCAGCATGGACTAGCCCTTTGCAGCTGGTGACGGCGGGTTGTTCCGCCCGGCGGTGGTGACGTTTTCGAGGACGACGGCGAGGCCCTGGCCGACGCCGATGCAGATCGCGGCGACGCCCCAGCGTTCGCCGGAGGCCTGCAGGGAGCGGGCCAGGGTGCCGAGGATCCGTCCGCCGGAAGCGCCCAGCGGGTGCCCCATGGCGATCGCGCCGCCGTGCCGGTTCACGATCGACGGGTCGATCCCCCAGGCGTTGATGCAGGCCAGCGACTGGGCGGCGAAGGCCTCGTTGAGTTCGACGGCGCCGACCTGGTCCCAGCCGATACCCGCCTTGGCGAGGGCCTTGTTCGCGGCCTCGACGGGGGCATAGCCGAAGAACTGGGGGTCGTTGGCGTGCGCGCCGCGGCCGGCGATCCTGGCCAACGGGTCCAGGCCCAGGATGCCGGCGGCGTCCTCGGAACCCAGCCACGCCGCGGAGGCGCCGTCGGAGAGCGGGGACGCGTTCCCGGCGGTAACGGTGCCGTCGGCGCGGAACACGGTCTTCAGCCCCGCGAGCTTCTGGGCCGAGGATCCGGGCCGGATGCCCTCGTCCCGGACCAGGTCGGTGCCCGGAACCGCGGTGACGAGTCCGTCATAGAACCCCTCGTCCCAGGCAGCCGCGGCGAGGTTGTGCGAGTTGGCGGCAAATTCGTCCTGCGCCTCGCGGGTCACGCCGTATTTGTCCGCCAGCCGTTCGGTGGCTTCGCCTAGCGAGACGGTCCAGTCCGGCTGCATGTTCTTGTTCACCAGCCGCCAGCCCAGCGTCGTAGAGACCAGGGAGAGGTCCCCAGCCGGGTAGGGCTTCTCAGTCTTCGGCAGCACCCAGGGAGCCCGGGACATCGACTCAACCCCGCCCACCAGCAGCAGATCGGCGTCGCCGGTATTGATCTGGCGGGACGCGATGATCGCGGCGTCCAGCGAGGATCCGCACAGCCGGTTGACCGTAGTGCCGGGAACCGACACCGGCAATCCGGCCAGCAGGGTGCCCATCCGGGCCACGTTGCGGTTCTCCTCGCCGGCGCCGTTGGCGTTGCCGAAGACCACCTCGTCGATCCGCTCGACGTCGAGCTGCGGCGCGCGCCTGACCGCCTCGCCGATGACATGCGCGGCCAGATCATCCGGGCGGACCCCCGCGAGTCCGCCGCCGAACTTGCCGAACGGGGTCCGCACGGCGTCGAAGACATAGGCCTGGTTCATGCTGTTGCTTCCGTTTCGGGGTTGTCCGCGTCGGCGTTGTCCGCGTCGGCGTTGTCCGCGTCGGCGTTGTCCATGGAATGGAATACCTGCTGCGCGGTTTTGAAGGCGGTGTTGGCGGAGGGCACGCCGCAGTAGATGGCGGTCTGCAGCAGGATTTCCTTGATCTCGTCCCGGCTGAGTCCGTTGTTGAGCGCGGCACGGATGTGCATGGCCAGCTCGTCCCAGTGCCCGTGCGCCACCATCGCGGTGATGGTGACGGCCGAGCGCATCTGGCGGCTGATCCCGGGCCGGGTCCAGATCCCGCCCCAGGCGATCCGGGTAATCATGTCCTGGAAGTCCTCGGTGAAGGAGTCCCTGGTGGCGTTGGCGCGGTCCACGTGCGCGGCGCCGAGCACTTCGCGGCGGACTTTCATGCCGCCGTCGTAGATCTCCCGGCTGGTGGCATCCGGCTGGACTACGCCCTGCCGATCCGGGCCGATCTGCTCTGGGCCGGTCATTTTCCTGCTCCGCGGGATTCGGTCCAGCTGATCAGGCTGCGCAGCAGTTCGGCCACGTGCCCCGGCGCCTCGAAGGGTGCCAGGTGGGAGACGCCCTCCAGCGTCGCGGCGTTCGCCGTGCCGCCGCCGGCGGTGATGCCGTCCGAGATCTCCTTCGCGAACGACGGCGGGGCGACGGTGTCCTCGGCGCCGGCCAGGGCCTGGGTGGGGACCCGGATGCTGCCGAGTTCGTCCCGCACGTCGAAGCCGGCGAGGGCCTCACAGCAAAAGGCGTAGCTGAACCTGTCCGCATCGCGCAGGGTGTGCAGCAGGCGGCTGCTGAGCTCGGGCTGGCGTTCCATGAAGCCATCCGCGAACCAGCGCTGGGCGGATCCCTCGATCATCACCCCGGTGCCCTGGTTGCGGACGGTTTCGGCCCGTTCCAGCCAGCCCTCCGGGGTGCCGATCTTCGCGCCGCTGCACTGCACGGAGAGGCTCTTGAGCCGCTCTCCGTGCTTGATGCCCAGCTGCAGGCCGGTGGCCCCGCCAAGGGACACTCCGGCGTAGTGGAACCGGGCACCGGGCGCGATCGAGTCGACCAGGTCAACGACGGCGTCGGCCAGCTCATCGACCGTAAACGGCTCCGCCGCGGCCGGTGAGACGCCGTGCCCCGGCAGGTCCCAGGCGACGACGTCGACGTCGTTGCCGAGCAGCGCCCCCGCCTGGCTCCAGAGCAGCGTGGAGGTGCCGAGCGACGGGCCCGCCACGAGGAGGGGCTTGTCGCCGAGCTCGCGCACCGGCGAGAGCAGGACGGCTTTCAGGGTTGGTCTAGCCACGGTGGGCGCCTTTCTCTTCGGTCGCATTCTTGTCCTCGACCGTCGTGTTCTGTTCGGCCGATAGGCCCGGTCCGGGATCCGGCTGCGCGAAGTCGGGCCACGCCGCGAGGATGCGGCAGGATATTTCGGCGGCCTGGCCGAGGTAGTTGGCCGGGTCCAGCAACGCCTCGAGCCGTTCGTCGGAGAGCAGTTCGGCCGGGACGGCGGCGCGCAGCAGCTTCCGGTAGGAGCTTGGCTGTTCGGCCGCGGGCACCTGCAGCGTCTGGTCCACCACGTCCTGGAGCCGGCGCCGGCCGTCCGTTCCCAGCAGGGGCACGACGGCGGCGTTCACCGCCTCGGAGAGCAGCAGCGGTCCGGAGAGATCCAGGTTCCGCCGCATAGCGGACGGGAAGACCGTCAGGCCCTCTGCCAGTTCGCGGAGCTGGCCGGCGGCGCCCAGGGCCAGCCGGAGCAGGGAGCGCAGCGCGGGCCACTCACTGTGCCAGGCGCCGTCGGGGCGTTCGTCGTCGAAATTGGCTGCCGAGATGTGCAGCTGAGCGGCAAGCGCCGGTGCCTGCAGCGCTGCGCTGCGGACCAGCACGGAAAGCACCGGGTTTTGCTTTTGCGGCATGGCCGAGGAACCGCCCCGGCCGGCGGCCCGCGGTTCGGCGAGTTCGGCCACTTCCGGGCGGCTCAGGAAGAGTACGTCGGCGGCGATTTTGCCCGCAGCGTCCGTCACGGCGGCCAGGGCGTCCCCGAGCGCGGTGACCGCGAGCCGGTTGGTGTGCCACGGTGCCGGGGCCGCGGCCAGTCCCAGCCGGGCGGCAAGCCGGTCGGCCAGGTCGAACGGGGACAGGGCCGAGCCTTCGGTCAACACCGTGCCGGCGGCCAGGGTGCCGGCGGCTCCGCCGCTCTGCACCGGGAGCTGCAGCGCCTCAAGCCGGCGGCCGGCCGCGGCGAGCCCGTGGAACCACTGCGCGGCCTTGAGCCCGAAGCTGAACGGCAGCGAGTGCTGGGTCAGGCTGCGGCCCACACACAGGGTTTGCTGGTGCCGCTCCGCGAGGTCGGCGAGGGCCGCCGTCGTGCGTTTGACGTCGAGGAGGAGTTCCCGGACGGCCGTTGCTGCCAGCAGCATCAGGGCGGAATCGAGCACGTCCTGGCTGGTCAGCGAGGTGTGCACGGCGCGTCCGGCGCCAAGGCCGGCCGTGTCCAGGGCTGCCACCTGCGCACGCAGGTCTGCGAGCAGCGGGATCACCGGGTTGCCGCCGCCCTGGGCGCGGACGGCGATTCCGGCGAGGTCGTAGCGCTCGACGTCGGAGGCCTCCGCCACGAGGGCGGCGGATCCGGCCGGGGCCAGGGAGGCCTCTTCGAGGACGGCAGCCCAGCCGGCCTCGACCCGGAGGATGGCGGCGAGTACCGCGCGGTCGCCGGTCAGCGCCGCCACCCGGGGCGAAGCCGACACCGGGCTGAGCAGGCCGAAGTCGCCGTCCGGGCCGGCTCCAAGGTCACCGTTGGGGGGTGTCACTTCGCGGCGCCCTGAACGGGAGAATCCTCGGCGCCGCTGCCTTCAAAATCGAGGAAGACCGTCTCGGCCTCGCCCTGCAGCCGGATGTCCCAGCTCAGGCCGCCGTCGGGGTCGCGCCGGGCGATCAGGGTCCGGCGGCGTTCAGGTTCCAGCGAGGACAGCAGCGGGTCCGCGGCAAGGGCGTCCTCATTCTCCGGCAGGTAGACGCGGGTGAACAGCCGGTTCATCAGGCCGCGGGCGAACACGACCACGGAGATGAAGGGTGCGGCACCGGGCGCGGTGGGGCCGGGGTTGACGGTGGTGAAGGTGAAGACGCCGGTGTTGCCGACGGCGCTGCGGCCGAAGCCGGTGAAGGTGTAGCCGTCGCGGACCAGGGAGCCGGTACGCTGCGGGACTTTGCCCTCGGCGTCGGCCTGCCAGATCTCCAGGATGGCGTCCGGGGCCGGGTGGCCGGCGCCGTCGTAGACGGTGCCCTGCAGGCGGATGGAGCCGGCGGTTCCGGGGGCCAGCAGCTCGCGGTCCTTTGCGTAGGGCAGCGCGTAGCCGTAGAACGGGCCGACCGTCTGGCCGGGGGTGGGGGTCAATTTACTCATGGTCGTCACCTTCCGCGCCGAGTGCCTCGTTTTCCGTCCAGGTCCGCTTCGAACCGGTCAGGACAATGTCCCAGTTGTAGGCCAGCGCCCACTCGGGCTTGGTCTGATCGTGGTTGTACGTGGCCACCAGCCGGTCGCGGGCGTCCTGGTCCACGATCGACTGGTAAATCGGATCGAGGGCGAAGAGCGGGTCGCCCGGGAAGTACATCTGGGTGACGATCCGCTGCGTGAACTCCTGGCCGAACAGGGAGAAGTGGATGTGCGCCGGCCGCCAGGCGTTTAGGTGGTTCTTCCACGGGTAGGCGCCGGGCTTGATCGTGGTGAAGCTGTAGGACCCGTCCGCGCCGGTGATGCAGCGGCCGACGCCGGTGAAGTTCGGGTCGAGCGGGGCCGGGTGCTGGTCCCGCTTGTGGATGTAGCGGCCGGAGGAGTTGGCCTGCCAGATCTCCACGAGCTGGCCGGCGACCGGCCGGCCGTCGCCGTCGAGCACGCGGCCGGAGACGATGATCCGCTCGCCCAGCGGTTCGCCGTTGTGCTGGATGGTGAGGTCGGATTCGAGCGCGTGCACGTCCATGTGCCCGAAGGCCGGCGAGTACAACTCGATGGTCTCCGGATCCGCGTGATGCAGGCTCTTGGTCGGGTGGCGCAGGATGCTGCTGCGGTACGGGGGGTAGTCCAGCCGGGGCTGGATTTCCGCCGCGGCGCCGTTTTGGCGGGCCTGCGCGTAGGCGTCGGCCAGGGCCTTCATCTCGTCGCTGAGGATCTGCTGCGATTCCGCGGCGGAGTCGAGGGCCGGGACGGCCTTAGTGGCAGCCTTCGGTGCGGCCTCGGGCGCTGCGTCGGACACGTCTTCGGTGATCGGATCCGCGTTGAAAATTTCAAGGTTGATTTCTTCAGGCACAGCAGCCTCCTTTCGTTGGTAGGGCGATCCTGGCCGGGGGTGGTCAGGCGGTGAGGTTGAGCTGGTGCAGGTGGTCGTACTGGACGGCATGCCGGACCGGGGCGTTGGGTGCCCCGTAGCCGTCGTAGGAGCCGCGGCGTTCCACCATTTCGAAGAACACGCTGCCGACGGTGGCGGTGTAGAAGTGCAGGAATTCGCCGTCCGCGTCGCGGTCGTAGAGCAGGTTCAGTTCGCGCAACGTGCCCAGGAACGCCGGATCCAGGTCGAAACGCGCGTCCAGGTCCTCGTAGTAGTTCGCCGGGATGCGCAGGAACTCCAGGCCCCGTCCGCGCGCGGCCCGGGCCGTGGCCACCAGGTCATCGACGGCGAACGCGATGTGTTCCTGGTAGGTCCGGCGCTGGATTCCCGTTGCGGCGCTGGCGGCCGTGTCCGGCCCGCCGTCCTGCTGGTGCAGCGGGGCCAGGTTCAGCACCAGCCGCACGCCGCGGTCCCGGGTGGTCATCACCTGGGAGCGGACCAGCCCGGTGGGGCTGGCCACTTCCGCGTACGGTTGCGGTTCCAGGGCCAGGGCGCTGGTGTAGAAAAGCACGGCCTCGTCGAAGTGCTGCCACGGCTGCGCCAGGTTGACGTGGTCGATCACGGCCTGCGGCGCCGTGCTGGATCCCGCGGTCGCGGATTCGGGTGCCGTGCCGAACTCGCCGACCCAGGCGGCGGTGCCGTCCGGGCTGCCCTGGCACAGGAAGATTTCGGTGGAATCGGGGGCAGCGAAGCCCTGGAAGATTTCCTCGTTGGCCTGGCTCTTGCGCGGCACGGCGGGGGCCTTGAGCTGCTGCGCCCGGGCGGCCGCGATCACCGGCGAATCGACGTCGAAGCCGACCGCGGCAATGGCGGTCTCCGCCGCGGCGGGCGCCTCCTCGTTGATGATCACGCGCGCGTGGCCCATGGTCCACAATTGCACGTTCTTGGTCCGGTGCCGGCCGTTGGAGGCGAAGCCAAGCTGGCCCAGCAGGGTCTCCAGCGCGGCGGTGTCGGCCGTGCGCACCTCAGCGAAGTTGAAGCCGGCCGGTTCGGCCACCCGCGGCAGCGTGGCCAGTTCCATCGGATAACGGCGGCGGCCCGGAGCCCCGGCGCCCGTTTCGGCCGCTGCGGGGTTTGCCTCCAGCCACTGGGCGCTCTGTTCCTCGAGCCAGATCAGCGAACGCATGGCGTCCACGGCGGTCCGTTCGACGTCGGACTGCCGGAAGACGTCGTTGAAGACCTCCAGCGAGACGGGGCCGGCATAGCCTGCGCGGACCACGTGGCCCATGAACTTCGCGAGCTCGAACTGCCCCTCGCCCGGGAAGACCCGGTAATGCCTGCTCCAGGACAGCACGTCCATGGAGAGCTTGGGGGCGTCCGCCACCTGGACGAAGAAAATTTTCGCCGGGTCGAACCCCTCGATCGGGGCCGTATCCCAGTCCCGGGACAGAATGTGGAAGGAATCAAGGCAGGTACCCAGGTTCGGGTGGTCCACCAGTTGCACCAGGCGGTGGGCGTGCTCGTAGTCGTTCACGTACTTGCCCCAGGCCAGGGCCTCGTAAGCGACCTTCACGCCGTGGCTGCCGGCGAGCGAGGCGAGCCGGGACAGCTGCGCGGCGCGAAGCTCGTCGTCGTCGATGCTGGCCGTGGCCACATTGGAGCAGACCAGGATGGTGTCCATCCCCAGCCGGGACATGAGCCGGAACTTGGCCTCCGCCCGGCGCAGGTTCGCGGCGAGCAGCTCCTCCGGCACACTGTCGAAGTCGCGGAACGGCTGGTAGAGGTCCAGGCTCAGGCCCAGGTCCGCTGCCATCGACCGGACCTCCTCCGGGCTCAGGGAGGAAGTCACAAGGTCCTGTTCAAAGATCTCGATCCCGTCGAAACCGGCGGCGGCGCAGGCCTGCATCTTCTCCCGCAGGGTGCCGGAGAGGCAGACGGTGGCGATTCCGGTGCGCATCAGGCGGCCACCTCCTCGGCGGCGACGAGCTCCAGGAAGTGGGCCCGCATCCGTTCCGCGTCGGCCTTGACGCCGGTGAAGATCCGGAAGGCGTCGGCAGCCTGGCCCACGGCCATCCGGCCGCCGTCGAGCACCTCGCAGCCCTTGGCACGGGCTTCGCGGACCAGTTCGGTCTCGATCGGCCGGTAAACGATGTCCGCAACCCAGTGCCGCGGTTCCACGAGGGACATGTCCAGCGGGACACCGGGGTGGGCGGCCATCCCGACGGGGGTGCAGTGCACCAGCCCGTCGGCGAGGGGCATGAGCTCGGGGAGTTCCGCCGTCGTCCGCGCCGTGACCCGGCTCTGCGGGAAGAACCCGGCGAGCTCGGCTGCCCGGTCCGCGCAACGGGCGACGTCGGTATCCACGAGATCCAGCCGCCGCACCCCCGCGGTCAGCAGGGCGTAGGCGACGGCGGACCCGGCGCCGCCGGCGCCCAGCTGCACGACGCGGTCCAGCTTCGCCCCAGGCAAACCGGACGCGAGGGCGGAGGCAAACCCGGAGAAATCGGTGTTGTGGCCGATGAAGCGGCCGTCCCGGATGGTCACCGTGTTGACGGCCCCAAGGCGCCGGGCGTCCGGCGAGATCTCGTCAAGGTGTTCCAGCACCAGCTGCTTGCACGGATGGGTGATGTTCAGGCCGTTGAAACCGAGCCGCTGCGCGCCGGTCAGGAGTTCCCCAACAGCCTCGCCCGGGAGGCCCAGCTCGGTGAGATCGATGGGGCGGTAGAGGTACCGGAGGCCCTGCACATCGCCTTCGCGCTCATGCATGGCGGGCGTGAGCGACGGCGTGACGCCATCGCCTACCAGGCCCACGAGGAAGGACTCTGCTCGATTGCTCATCCGTCTAGCTCCTTTGACAACGGCACTCGGCGGCCGCGCTGCGGGCGGCAGGCCGGGTGGTAGGGATTACATTACTGCAAGTGTTCACATATTGCACGAGTGTTCTTATTACGAACATCGGTGACTACTGCTGTGGCAGCCGGGCCGAGAGCTCAGCCGCTGCGGACTGCAGCAGCGGCACGAGGGCAACCAGCGCCTCCATGCTCATCCTGAACACCGGCACCGCGGTGGCCAGTGAGGCTAAGGCGTGGCCCTGCGAGTTGAAAACCGGCACCGCGACGGCACGCATGCCCAGCTCGTTTTCCTCGTCCATGGTGGCGTAGCCGCGCTGCCGAACCAGTTCTATTTCGGACCGGAAGGCCTCCCGGTCCGTGATGGAGAGCCCCGTGAGCGGCTCGAGCTCGAGCTCCTCCACCAGCCGGCTCCGCGTGGCGTCGTCGGCGAACGCCACGAGCGCCTTGCCCACGGAGGTGGTGTGCAGGGCGCCAAGGTGGCCCGGATCCGAGGTGACACGGAAGGTCTGCGGGCCGTCCACCTTGTTGACGGTCAGGTGGTGGTTTCCGTCGCGGACGGAGAGGATGGTGGCCTCGCCCGTCTCCTCGGTGACGCGCCGCAGGATGGGCAGCGCGGTCCCGGCAAAGCCGTGGTGGTTGGAGACCCGCTGGCCGAGCTGGAAGACGCGCAGGCCCAGGTGGTACCGGCGTCCGTCCGGCTCGTAGTCCACAAAGCCGTCCCGGGTCAGCGAGCCGAGCAGCCGGTAGGTGGTGCTGAAGGGCAGTTCCGCCCGGCGTGAGAGCTCGGCGGCACTGGCTCCCCGCGGCTCGTCGCCCAGCAGGACGAGCAGGCCCAGGGCCTTGCCCACCATGTCCGTGCGGGAATCCTCCTTCGCCGGGCGAACAGGCTTCCCGGTCTCAACGGCGGCCTCCGCGGCCTCTGCAGGGGCTTCGACTGCGGTGTCCGGCCCTGTGTCTTGATTCACACTCATGCATCGATGTTCTCACATGGTGAGAGCTATTGCTAGATAGTGATTATTTTTCTTGACAAGTGATCGCGCTCACAGCCATGCTTGCTACATCGCACAAGTAGCTCCCACCATGTGGCTACTAGTCCGGGTCTTTCCTTGGTCCAACGGCTGCCGCACACTTGAAGCCAGCGGCCGTCAAGACCTTCCCGATCCATCCGCGACAACGTCGTCACACCAAAGGAACATCATGAGCCAGACACTGCCGTCTACGACGCCGGGCACTGCCGCACCGGCCGGGACACCAAAGAAGGCCGCCCTCGCCAGCTTCCTGGGCAGCGCCGTCGAGTATTACGACTTCTTCATCTTCGGATCCGCCGCCGCCCTCATCTTCCCGAAGGTCTTCTTCCCGGACGCCGGCACCAACGCCGCGATCATGTCCTTCGCGACCTTCGGCTTCGCCTACGTGGCACGTCCGGTCGGGGCCATCATCCTGGGCCATTTCGGTGACCGGGTGGGCCGCCGCAAGGTCCTCATGTTCACGCTGTTGCTGATGGGCGCCTCCACCTTCGTGATCGGCTGCCTGCCGGACTTCAAGACCGTCGGCTGGTGGGCTCCCGTGCTGCTCGTGATCGCCCGGCTCTGCCAGGGCCTCTCCGCCGCCGGCGAGCAGGCCGGCGCTTCCTCCATGACGCTGGAGCACGCCCCGGACAACCGCCGTTCGTTCTTCACCTCGTGGACCCTGACCGGCACCCAGGGCGGCCAGATCCTCGCCGCCCTCGTCTTCATCCCGGTCCTGGCCCTGCCCGACGAGATCAAGTACGGCATCGGCTGGCGCATCCCGTTCTGGCTCAGCGCCGTCGTCGTCGTCGTCGCGTTCTTCATCCGCCGCACCCTGCACGAGCCGCCCGCCTTCGAAGAGGCCCAGAAGAGCGCACAGATTTCCAAGCTCCCGATCGCCGACCTGCTGAAGCACCACTGGCGCGACGTCCTGCGCGTCGTCGCCTGCGCGTTCATCGCCGCCGTCTCTACCGTGTTCGGCACCCTCGCCATCGCCTACGCCAAGAACGTCGCGAACGTGGACGGAACCGTCACGCTGTGGCTCGTCGTGGGCGCCAACCTCGTGGCGCTCGGCACCCAGCCGCTCTTCGGCAAGCTGGCGGACCGGATCGGCCGCAAGCCCGTCTTTATCTACGGCGCCCTGTCCAGCGCGGTGCTGACCCCGGTGTTCCTGCTCAGCCTCGAATCCGGCAGCGTCCCGCTGATGTTCCTGGCCGCAATCGGCTTCTTCTCCTTCGGCTACGCGGCCTCCAATGCCGTCTGGCCTTCCTTCTACGCCGAGATGTTCAGCACCCGGGTCCGCTTCTCCGGCCTTGCGATCGGCACCCAGCTCGGCTTCCTGATGGCCGGCTTTGCTCCGGCAATCGTGGCGGCCATGGGCGGCATCCAGCCCGGCGGCTGGGTCCAGATCACCATCTTCACCGGGATCATCTGCGCCATTGCCGCCGTCTCTGCGCTGACCGCTAAGGAAACCTTCAAGGTTCCCACCAGGGAGCTCGGCCTGCGCTAGGAACCGGCCGGACGTTCCCGCCCAGTTACAACCGGAGGAGCCCGGCGTGTTCGGTGAACACGCCGGGCTTTTCGGTGTGTCGGGGGCCGGGCTGCGGTACTAACCGGGCGGGAGCGCCCGACGGCGGGAGCTTCAGTCGTGTCCGGCGCCCAGCACCGCGGCCAGGTCATAGCTGACCGGTTCCTCCAGCTGGGCGTAGGTGCAGGACGCGGGCTCCCGGTCCGGCCGCCAGCGGACGAACTGGGCCGTGTGCCGGAACCGCGGCCCCTCCATGTGGTCGTACTTCACCTCAACCACCCGCTCCGGCCGCAACGGCGTGAAGCCCAGGTCCTTGCCCCCGCTCCACCGGCTTCCCTCGGCGTTGCGCGGCGTCCGGGCCCCCTCCTCCTGCCGGGCCGAGGCCCACGGGTGCTCGGCAGAGTCGGTAACAAGCGGCTGGAGTTCTTCGAATAGTTCCTGACGGCGCTGCATCGGGAAAGCGCCCACCACGCCCACATTGGCGAGGACGCCCTCGTCGTCGTACAGCCCCAGCAACAGCGAACCGATCCGGTCCGCACCGGAGCTGTGCACCCGGTACCCGGCGAGGACACAGTCGGCGGTGCGTTCGTGCTTGACCTTGAACATGGTGCGCTTGTCCGGCTGGTAATGGGAGTCCAAGGCCTTGGCCACGATCCCGTCCAGGCCGGCGCCTTCAAACTGCCGGAACCAACGGTCCGCGGTGTCCCGGTCCCGGGTCGCGGCCGTCAGGTGCACCGGGGCGGAGCTGCGCGCAAGCATCCCTTCGAGCACCGCGCGGCGCTCCTCGAACGGGCGCCCGGTGAGGTCATCCTCGTCGAGCGCCAGCAGGTCGAAGGCGACGAAACTCGCGGGAGTCTGGGCGGCGAGCAGGCGGACGCGGCTGGCTGCCGGATGGATCCGCTGTTGGAGCGCGTCGAAGTCGAGCCGGTTCCCGGCCGCGCCGACCAAGACAATCTCGCCGTCGATCACGCAGCGCGGCGGGAGATTTGCTTTTAGGGACTCCACGAGTTCCGGGAAGTACCGGGTCAGGGGCTTTCCGTTCCGGCTGCCGATCTCCACCTCGTCGCCGTCGCGGAAGATGATGGAGCGGAAGCCGTCCCACTTGGGCTCGAAGCTCATCGCCCCCTCGGGCAGCGCGCTGACGGCTTTGGCCAGCATCGGCGGGATTGGAGGCATCAGCGGCAGTCGCATACGGCCCATTCTGGCGCGGCCAGCCGCACACGTCGACCCTGCAGCCGGGAGGGGCCGGGAAAACTAACCCACCGCTTACCGCACCGAAACGCAGCGGCAACATACGGGCAGGACACTGGTGTTGCCGGCAAGAGCAGGCACCAGCTCCAGTCCAGGAGGCCCGCCATGTTGAAAGAAGCCAAGGTCCAGATCACCCGCATCCGCGCCCTCGACCAGCTGCACCGCGGCGACGAGATCGAAGCCCGGCTGCGCGTGGGCCCCAACTACGACGACGTGGTGATCCGTCGCGGCAGCGTGCAGGAGACGGCGCCGGGGATCGGCGTCGTGTGGATCCTGGACCGGCAATCAGGCACCCGCAAGGCCGTCAACGCCGACGAGTGCAGCCTCTGGCGCGTGGCCTAGCCCGCTAGCCGCCGGCCACGGACTGGATGATCAGGACTTCCTGGCCGGGCATCACTTCCGTCCCCAGTCCCTGCAGCCGCCGGATTTCGTTCCCGTTGACGTATATATTCACGTAGCGGCGAACGGCTCCGGTTTCGTCCCGTAGGCGCCGGGACAAGGCGGGGAATTCCCCCGCGACCGAATCCAGCAACCATTGGACCGTCACGGCCCCCTCCGCGGGCGCAGTCAGGATGGACTGCCCGCCGGCCAGCGGTTGGAGGACGCTGGGAAGCAGCACATTGATGCCGGGCACGCGAAGCCTCAGGCGGACGCCGCGGCGGACTGCGCCGCCGCCGGCACTGGGGCGCCGGTCACCTGTGCGGCCCGCACGCACAGCACGTCGGGCAGGTGCGAGGCAACCTCGGTGAAGTGTTCGCCTTCGTCGGCACTGGCGTAGACACTGCCGCCGCGGGTCCCAAAATAGACCCCCGCAGGTTCGGCGCCGTCCACGCACGCCGCGTCGCGCAGCACGGCATTGAATTCGGACTCCGGCAGGCCGGCGTCGAGCCGCTTCCAGCTCGCGCCGGCATCGTCGGTCCGGTGCACGGCAAGCTTTCCGCCCGGCGGGATCCGTTCGCCGTCGGCCTTCAGCGGGATGACCCAAGCTGTGCCGGCACGGCGGGGGTGCGTCAGCATGACAAAGCCGAAATCGGCCGGCAGCCCCTCAGCGATGGATTCCCAGGTTTCGGCGTCGTCGTCGCTGCGGTAGACGCCATGGTGGTTTTGCGCGTACAGGCGGCCCTCGACGGCGGCATCCGCAGCGATCTTGTGTACACACTGGCCGAATTCGGGGTTGGGATCGGGCATGAAGTACGCCGAGATCCCCTTGTTCCGCGGCTCCCAGGAGGTGCCGCCGTCGAGCGAGCGGTACACGCCGCCGGTGCTCATGGCGACGTGCACCTTCTCGCCGTCGGGATGGACGACGATCGAATGTGCCGCGGCCCCTCCGTAGCCGGCACCCCATTCACTGCGGTGCGGATGGTCCCAGAGGCCCCGGTTGAGTTCGAAGTGTTCGCCGCCGTCGGTGGACTTCCAGACCGAGATCGGCTCGCAGCCGGCCCAGACGACGCCGGGGCGGGAATCGGCATCGGGATGTATCTGCCAAACGCGCTCCAGCGCGGCGTCGGTGCCCTCGGGGAAGCGGATGGCGCCGTTTTCCGGCTCGTTCCAGGTTTCGCCGAGGTCGTCCGAGTGGAAAACGGTGGGTCCCCAGTGTTCCGAGCGGACCCCGACCAGGATGCGGGTTCGGCCCCCACGCGTGTCGATTGCGATGCTGGGGATCTCACTCATCAGGAAGTGCGGGCCGGACAGGGACCAGTTTTGCCGGTCCGGGCTGCTGGCGAGCCAGAGCCCTTTTTTGGTGCCGATCGCCAGGACATAACTTTCTGCGGTAGCCATGCCCTACATGCAACCACCGCAGCCGGAGAGCCGCAATGGTTTTTCGCCAGTCAATCGACGAATTCGGACTGGGTTTCGATGAAGTCCCAGTCGGCGGCGCTCAGCACGCCGGACGGCCGGTCCGGGTGCGGCCCGCCGGCCTCGGCGATGCCCTGCAGCACCGGCAGGGGCAGCTCCTCGGCGCGCAGGTTATCCCGCAGCCATTCCTTGCTGGCGAGGTCCAGGTCCAACCACCACATGAAAATTTCCACCGCTGCCGCCCTTCCCGTCTGCTTCTCACGGTAGGCCCGCCGCCGGGGCCGATCAAGGGAGGAAGGCCCTAGCCGGACCGGCCGGCCCGGGACAACAATGAAGCATGCCCGCAGCGAGCATGAGTCCAGCCCCGCTGGTTGTCGGCGTCCTTCCGGGCCAGCCCCCGGAGGTGCTCGCGACGGCGGTGATGCTGTCCAGGAGCCTTTCCGCGCCGCTGGTCTGTGCCTACGTGGACGAGGCGAGCTATCTCGTGGAGTGGGACCCTGCCCGGTCAGCCCACCGGCTTTCGCTCCATCCGGAGGCCGACAATGCGGCGATCCAGGCGGCGACGGAACGCCTCCGATCAGAAGTCGCCGCGGTCTGCGACGTTCCCGGGGTGGAATGGAAGCTGCAGACCCTGGCCGGGGATCCGGCCCGGGCGCTGGGCCGGCTGGCTGCGGATGCGGACGCGGCCATGATCATCGTGGGCACTCCCGGAGCGGGGCTGGGCCATCGGCTCACTGCCGCACTCAACGGATCGGTGGCCGCCTGGCTCAGCCATCATCAGGACCGTCCGGTCCTGATCGTTCCGGCGCGGACCGCCGTTGACGGGGCCCGCCACGGCGGCTCCTGAATGGCCCGGGAAAATAAAGCGAAAGTAGTTATTCGAGGTGCTGGCGCATCGTTGCTACTGCCCCGTAAGGTTGTACTCGTAGCCGGGAAACCGACTACCCCATAGCTGCTCCGGAGTGCGTATCCCCCAATAACGCACTCCGGAGCTCTTTAATTTCCGGACAATGTCCATTTCGGCCCCAGGTACCCCAGGTACCCCCGGAGGGTACTTGCAAGATACCCCTAGGGGGTATACCTTGATGGCATGAACGAGTCCGAAGCCTCCCTGACGCCGCCCCTGAAGGGCGCCGCGCACCAGCAGCACGGCTATTCCGCCAACAAGGACGCCTACCTCAAGCGGCTCAAACGGATCGAGGGCCAGGTCCGCGGCATAGCCCGGATGGTCGATGAGGACAAGTACTGCATCGACATCCTTACCCAGGTCGCCGCCGTCACCAAGGCCCTGCACGCCGTCAGCCTCGGGCTGGTGGAGGAACACATCGGCCACTGCGTCGTCGGGGCCGCCGCGGAGCCGGATCCGGAGCTTCGGGCCGAAACCATTGACTTCAAAGTGAAGGAGGCCACCGATGCCATCGGGCGCCTGCTGCGGTAGCGGCAACACCACTCACCACACCCCCACCAAGGAGCAAGCCATGAGCACCGTTTCCACCACCGTCGAGGTGTCCGGGATGACCTGCGGACACTGCGTGTCCTCTGTTTCCGAGGAACTCGAGGCCCTGGCGGGCGTCGAGAGCGTCGACGTCGACCTCAACGCCGGCGGGATCTCCACCGTCACGATCACCTCCGACAAGGCACTCTCTCCCGCCGAGATCGGCGAAGCGGTAGCCGAGGCCGGCTACCTGGTGGTTGCCAACGAGGCCTGAGCCCGACGTCGGGCCGCCTCCCCCGCGGAGGACGGGCAGGACGAGCGAGCAGAACTTCACCGAACGCGATCGAGGGGCACATACCGTGAGCAACGCACAACTGCTGGACCAGCCGGGGAACCGGGTGATTGAACTCGATATCGAGGGCATGACCTGCGCGTCCTGCGTCGGCCGGGTCGAGCGCAAGCTCGGGAAGCTCGATGGGGTGCAGGCTTCGGTCAACCTTCCGCTGGAGTCCGCCCGGGTCAGCGTCCCGGCCAACATCAGCGACGAGCAAATCGCCGCGACCGTGAACGCCGCGGGCTACAAGGCCACGGTGCGGACCCCCCGGGAAGCCGCCCCGGCGGCCGAGGCCACCGCCGAAGGACCGGCGGCGAAACTGAAGCCCCGGCTGATGGTCGCGGCCGCCCTCACCGTCCCGGTCTTCGTGCTCTCGATGTTTCCTGCCGTCCAGTTCCCGAACTGGGGCTGGATCGCCGCCGCGCTGGCGTTGCCGGTGGTCAGCTGGGCGGCGTGGCCCTTCCACCGAGCCGCGGCGGTGAACGCACGGCATCTGTCCTCCACCATGGACACGCTGGTGTCGATCGGCGTAACGGCCGCCTTTGCGTTCTCGGCCTGGCAACTGCTGGCCGATCCCCGCCTCACCGAGCACCCGGGCATGGAGGGCATGGACTCCGCCGGCCTGTACTTTGAGGTCGCCTCCGTCGTCACCACCTTCCTGCTGCTCGGCCGCTATCTGGAGGCGAACGCCAAGCGCAAGGCCGGCGACGCGCTCAAGGCCCTGCTGGACCTGGGCGCCAAAGATGCCACCGTGCTCCGTGACGGCGCGGAATTCCAGGTCCCCGCGGACCGGCTCCGGGTCGGAGACGTCGTCGTCGTCCGCCCGGGCGAGAAGATCGCCACCGACGGCGTCGTCCTCGAGGGCAGCTCCGCCGTCGACGCCTCGCTGGTGACCGGGGAGTCGGTGCCGGTCGAAGTCGGCCCCGACAGCCCGGTCACGGGCGCCACCATCAACACCTCGGGACGGCTCCTGGTCCGCGCCACCCGCGTCGGCGCCGACACGACCCTGGCCCAGATGGGCCGGCTGGTCTCCCAGGCGCAGTCCGGGAAGGCCCCGATCGCCCGGCTCGCGGACCGCATCAGTGCAGTCTTCGTCCCGGTGGTCCTGGTGATCGCGGCGGTCACCTTCGGCGCCTGGCTGCTCGCGGCCGGCCCGTCCGTCAGCGACACCGAGCTCCGCGCCGCCTTCACGGCAGCCGTCGCGGTGCTGGTCATCGCCTGCCCGTGCGCCCTGGGACTCGCCACCCCGGTCGGCCTCCTCACCGGCACCGGCCGCGGCGCCCAGCTGGGCATCCTGATCAAGGGCCCGCAGGTGCTCGAGGACACCCGCACCGTGGACACCATCCTGCTGGACAAGACCGGAACAGTCACCACCGGCCACCTCGCCGTTGCCGGCACCCGCGCGTTTGCCCCCTTCGGCGACAGCGAGGTCCTGCGGCTCGCCGGCGCGGCGGAGGCCGCCTCCGAGCACCCGGTCGCCCGGGCCATTGCCGCGGCGGCGCTGACCGCAGAACGGGAGCACGACGCCGATGCGCAACTGCCCGCCGTCGCGGACTTCCACTCGGCCCCCGGCGGCGGTGTCCGCGGCAGCGTGGAAGGACGCCGCGTCACCGTGGGACGGTCCGGCTGGCTGCAGGAGAACGGCGTCGTTGTGTCCGGCCCGCACCAGACCACCCTGGCAGCCGCCGAGGACGCCGGAGCCACCGCCATCTGGGTGGCCGTGGACGGGGTTCCGGCGGGCATCATCAGCCTCCGCGACACCCTGAAGCCCGGCTCCGCCGCCGCCATCGCCCGGCTCCGGGACCTTGGGCTGCGGCCCATCCTGCTGACCGGGGACAACGCGGCGGTGGCCGGACAGGTGGCGGCCGCCGTCGGGATCCCGCCGGAAGACGTCTTCGCGGGCGTCCTGCCGGAGGGCAAGGTCGACGCCGTGCGGACGCTGCAGGCCGGCGGCGCCACGGTGGCAATGGCCGGCGACGGCGTGAACGATGCCGCTGCGCTGGCCCAGGCGGACCTGGGCATCGCGATGGGATCCGGCACCGACGTCGCCATCGAAGCGGCGGACCTGACCGTAATGGGCAACGACCTGGGGCAGGTTGCCCAGGCCATTGAACTGTCCCGCAGGACCCTGTCCACGATCAAGACGAACCTCTTCTGGGCATTCTTCTACAACGCCATCGGCATACCCGTGGCCGCACTGGGCCTGCTCAACCCGATGATCGCCGGCGCCGCAATGGCGGCCAGCTCCGTGCTGGTGGTGGCCAACTCCCTGCGGTTGCGCAGCTTCGGCCGCTAGCCCCATGGGGAGGGCTGCCCATCGACAGCTTTTTGTGGAACAGGGTAGGTTCGAAGCAATGGATCTTCCGGATCAGCCGGAGGCCGCTGGGGATGCCGAGAGTATTCGGGTCCGGTGAACTAAGGAGTTTTTTCAAATGGCTATTTGGGGTGCAGATGTTACTCAGCTCAAGACTCTTGGGACGAAGCTGCAGGCCGGTTCGCAGGAGATCGACAACCAGAGGACGCTGCTGACCAAGGTGCTGGCCGGCACCCAGTGGCTGGGGCCGGACGCGGACAAGTTCCGCAACGAGTGGAACGGCGAGCACGTTGCCGCCCTCACCCGGGTCTCCCAGGCGCTGCAGCAGGCCAGCCAGCAGGCCAACCGCAACGCCACCGAGCAGGAAAGCGCCTCCTCGCGCTAGGCCTGCCACTCGACGGAGCAGTTTCCCGATCAGCCCGGACGCACTCGCGTCCGGGCTGATCGTTTGTGCCGGCTGTCCAAGCGGGCCGGCATCCCCTTATTAGGGGACGGTCTCGACGTCGTTCGCGTGGTCGAGCTCGGCGGGCAGCGGGGCCCGGGTGCGCAATTCGTCCAGCCGGACCAGGACCACCCCGCCGACGATCAGCAGCCCGCCCAGGAGCTGGATGGGCCCGGGCAGCTCGCCCAGGAGCAGCCACGCCCAGATGACGGCGAACAGGACCTCGGTGAGCGAGACGAATGAGGCCACCTTGGAGCCCAGCGCCCGCGCCGCGACGACGCCGGATACGTAGGCGAGCACGGTGGCAAGGATGACCAGCCCGCCCAGCGCGACCCACCACGGCGTGACCCACGGGCCGAGCCGGGTGTCGGCCGTGCTGGCGGCCATCGGCAGCAGGCCCGTGGCCGCGGCCAGCCACATAACGAGCGCCCCCACCATGAGGCCGCCGGAAGCCAGCACGATCGGCGGCAACGTGTCGTTCTCCTTGGCGGTGATGAAGAAGTAGATGGCCAGGCAGACGGCCGCCGCGATGCCCCACAGCACGCCGACCAGGTCGATCTTTACGGCGCCGGTGAGGTCCAGCACCAGGACCAGGCCCGCGAGGGAAAGCAGGGTGCCTGCAATGGTGAGGGGCCGCGGCCGTCTCCGGCTGGCCACCCAAAGCCACAGCACGATGATCACCGGGGCCAGGTATTCGAGCAGCAGCGCCACACCGACAGAAAGCCGGGCGACAGCGTTGAAATAGAAGAGCTGGCACGCGGCGACGCCGATCAACCCGAACAGCAGGACGGTGAGCCAGTTGTCGCGCAGCTGGTGCCAGCGGCCGCGAAGGGCGACCGCAGCAGGGACGGCCAGCACCAGCGCGGCTCCGGTGAGCCGGGCGGTGACCGCGGCACCCGGGGTCCACCCGGTCTCCAGCAGCGCCTTGGCGAAGGAGCCGGAAATTCCGAACACCGCCGACGAGAACAGGGCAACCCCCAGGCCGGACGCCAAGAAGCCCGGAGCGTCCGGAGTTGCGTTTCCGGCACCGGGGATCTGGGGGCGCTTCTTGGCCGGAGCGGCGGCGGGGCGGCGTGCGGCAGACACGGGCGGCCTCCTGTCAGGAGTAAAGTTGGGTTATGGTCATGACAGTACGCTCAGGTGACGTAAGGAGTCAAGATGGTTTTTGCCCCTGACACGGAGATCGCGCTGCGGTCCGTGGCTGCCCTGATCAACACCGCAGCCAACGGGGAGGAGAAGCTCACCACCGTCGCGGACCTGGACCAATTCCTCGCGGCCGAGGGCTTCAGTGGATCCCGGACCCATGACGCCGCGGAACTGGCCAGCGTGCACCGGCTGCGTGCCGAGCTCGCCCGGCTATGGCTGGCGGATGAGGACACCGCCGTGGAGGCCGTCAACCGCCTGTTGGCCGAGGCGCGGGCACTGCCGCAGCTGAAGAAGCATGACGGCTGGGACTGGCACCTGCACGCAACCACTCCCGAGGCGCCGCTGGCCGACAGGATGAGCACCGAGGCCGCGATGGCGCTGGTGGACGTGATCCGCAGCAAGGAAATGGACCGGATGCTGGTCTGCGCGGCCGACGACTGCGACGCCGTCGTGCTGGACCTGAGCCGGAACCGATCGAAGCGCTACTGCGACACCGGAAACTGCGCCAACCGCGCGCACGTCGCGGCCTACCGGGCGCGGAAAGCGGCGTCCTAGCCGTTGCGTGCTGGCGCGGGGCGGTCGCCCTGCAGGTGGGGGCTAGCGGAGCTCGCTGCCGGGCTCGCGGGTCTCGGCGTCGCGGGCCGGGTCAGCGGCAGGGCTGTCAAAGGAGGCAGCCGGCCGCTTGGAGCTGAGGTTGACGCCGGAGCCCTTGCCCAGGTGTTCGGCATTGTCCTTGTAGCTCATGGAGAGCATGGCTGCGATCACGAGGGTCACAATGAACGCGATGCCGGCGCCGGTGAAGGCCAGGTCGAAGCGGGGCGACTTTGCGCTGCCCCCGGAGGCGAAGATCAGGACGGCGAAGAAGGCCAGCACTGCCCAGAAGGCGGAGAACATGAGCGGCCCCTTGACCGAGGTCCGCAGGCTGCGGCGTTCTCCTGATTTCTGCTCTGCCAAGGTGCTTTCCTCCTGCCGCCAGCGCCGGATTGGCGTGGCAGTTCTGATACCGCGGTTGTTCTACGCAGGGTAGAACCTGTTCCTACTAGTTTACGGCCTCGGCGGCTGCGCCCCGCGCATCGTGCCGCAGGGTCAGGCCGGCCAGGGTCCACAGCACCCCGCAAATGATCGCGCCGCCGCCGGCCACACCCAGCAGCGCATGCGGGCCGAGATCAATGAAGAACGGCAGGGCAGCCGCGGTTCCCAGGCCGATGACGCCGGAGGCGATCCAGTCCCGCGCCAGGACCGAGCGGCGCCGGGCGGCCAGGCCCAGGTAGAACTCGGCGGCGCCCGCAAGGCCCAGACCCAGGGCGCCGATGACGCCGAACACCAGATTGCCGGCGAGCAGCGCCACCGCTGCGCCGGTTCCGGTCAGGACCGCCCCGGCGGCGGCCAGGACCTTGGCAGTCCGGCCCCCGTGCGCCAACCCGGTCTTCTTGACACTCCAGAGCAGCACCAACCCGGTGGCCAGCAGGTAAAGGCCGCCCGTCCAGCCCATGCCGGCAACGGATGGCGCGGCCCAGAAGACGGTCACGGCGCCGAAGACCAGCGCGACGGCGGCCCGGAGCAGCACGGGCTTCCACACGTCCGGGGCGGCGGGCAGGGCAGTCGAAGCGTGGGAGTTTGCGGGGAGAGTCACCCGCCCAGTTTAGTGGGTGGCTCAGTGGGCGCCGAGCAACATCCACCGGTCCGTGCGTGCCCGCAGGCCGAGCGTGACGGCGCGGGCCAGCATGTAGCCCAGCGAGAAGGCGGCCCACAGCCAGAGCAGCGCCGCACCGCCGCGGGCCCCGGAGAGCCCGACCGCCAGCAGCAGCGGCAGGTAGACGGCAAGATTCACGACGCCGGCAATCGCCAGGTACCTCGCGTCCCCGGCGCCGATCAGCACGCCGTCGAGGACGAAGACGAAGCCCGCGATCGGCTGCCCGGCGGCAAGCACCCAAAGGGCGAGCGTGAGCGCGGACTGGACCCCGGCATCGGCGGTAAACAGCTGCCCCGCCCACGGCGCGGCCGCGGCCAGGAGCAGCCCGGTCAGTACCCCGAAGCCGAGTCCCCAGCGGGTCATGGTGCCGGTGAGCTGCCTCGCCGCCGCCGGGTGCGAGGCGCCGAGTTCCTTGCCGATGAGGGCCTGGGCGGCGATTGCCAAGGCGTCGAGGGCGAAGGCCAGGAAGGTGAAGACGGTCATCGCGAGCTGGTGGGCGGCCAGGTTCACCGGCCCCTGTGCAGTGGCGACCAACACCGTGGCGAGGATCGCGATTCGCAAGCTGAGGGTCCGCAACATCAGCCAGGAGCCCACCTTGGCCAGGGCCCGGATGCCCCGCCAGTCCGGGAGCAGGGACACGCCGTGGTTGCGGGCATTGCGCTGCACCATGACGACGTAGACCAGGGCCATGGCCCACTGCGCGATGCTGGTGCCCAGGGCCGAGCCGGTGACTGAGAGCCGCAGGCCGTAGACCAGGAACAGGTTCAGCACAATGTTGGCGGTGAAGCCGGCTGCGGCCACGGCCAGCGGGGTCCGGGTGTCCTGCAGCCCGCGAAGCACTCCGGTGCCGGCGAAGATGAGCAGCATGGCCACCAGGCCCGGCATGGACCACCGCAGGTAGTCCACCGCAAAGGACCGGACCTCACCGCGCGCGCCCATCAGCTCCAGGAGCGGTTCAGCTGCGACGAACCCCGCCGCGGCCAGGACCACGCCCAGCACCAGGGCCAGCCAGACGCCATCGCGGCCGGCCGCAAGCGCCTTTGGCAGCTGGCCGTTGCCGATCGCGCGCGCCACCGCGGGGGTGGTGGAGTAGGCGAGGAACACCATCAGGCCCACCGCGGTATGCAGCACCGCCGATGCCAGCCCCACACCGGCAAGTTCGGCCACGCCCAGGTGGCCAACAATCGCCGAGTCCGCGAGCAGGAAGAGCGGCTCGGCGATCAGCGCCCCGAAGGCGGGAACGGCCAGGCGCAGGATTTCACGCCGTCGGACTGCTGGCGGCGTGAGGGTTGCGGGAGTCAGGGCGGGTGTCGGCACGGATCCACCCTAGCGGCGTCGCACGACTACGCATTAGTTGACTTTTCAACTAAAGGTGGCCAGAGTTTAAGTTGAATCTTCAACTAAAGCGGCTGACCCCTCCCATTGCCCCCAGCCCCGCTTGCCCGACGTCAGAACGGTATGCCCATGAACCAGCCCACGCTCACCACCACGGCCCGCACGATCCTGCGCCTCGTCACCGGCTTCCTTTTCGCCGCACATGGCTGGCAGAAATTCAGCGAGTTCACCATCCCCGGAACCCAGGCCGCCTTTGCCCAGATGGGCGTCCCGGCTGCCAACATCGTGGCGCCGGTTGTTGCCTCGCTGGAACTGGCCGGCGGGATCGCGCTGATCCTGGGCGTGCTCACCCGCGTGTTCGCGCTGCTGCTGGCGGTGGACATGCTGGGCGCGTTCTTCCTCGTTCATGCCCCGGCGGGAATATTCGTTGCCTCGGGAGGCTACGAACTGGTGCTCATCCTCGCCGCCGCGGCGCTGGCCGTGGCGCTGGTCGGCGCAGGCAAGGTCTCAGTGGACGGAGCCCTCTTCGGCCGCTCCGGCTCCAAGCTCAGCGCCTTGGCCTAGGAACCGCTACTCCAAAGCGTTCGACGGCGGGCGGTCACCTTCGGGTGGCCGCCCGCCGTCGTCTCCGGCAGCGGGGCGGGTGCGGGTGGCGCCGTGTGTGGCGGCCGGCGCCGGCTTTGTGTCATCACCCCGCGCCCGTTCGCCGCTCCCTCAGTACACTCGCTTCCATGAGTGAGACTTCCGCCAACGCCGTCACCCTGCGCTTTCTGGCCGCGCCCACGGACGTGGGCCACAGCGGCTCGGTGGACGCCGGGACAGTCCTGGAATGGGTGGACAAGGCGGCCTACGCGGCCGCCGTCGGCTGGGCCAAGTCCTATTGCGTGACCGCCTACGTGGGGAACATCCACTTCGCGGATCCGGTCAACAGCGGCGACATGGTCGAAGTAACCGCCACCATCGTCTACACCGGCCGGTCCTCGATGCACATCCGCACCGTGGTCTCCTCCGGCGATCCCAAGGGCGGACCGGCCACGATGCGCAGCCAGTGCCTGGTGATCTTCGTGGCAGTGGGCGAGGACGGCAAGCCGATTCCCGTGCCGCAGTTTGAACCGCGGACTCCGGCGGAAGTCGAAGAGCGGGAGCACGCACTGGCGAGGATCAAGGTCCGCGAGGACATTGTCGAGGCCATGAGCGGGCAGGAGTACACCGACGCCGGCACCGCCGAGCGCGTGACGTTGCGGTTCATGGCCGCCCCCACGGATGTGAACTGGGGTGGCAAGGTTCATGGCGGAATCGTCATGAAGTGGATCGACGAGGCTGCCTACGTCTGCGCCTCGCGCTACTGCGGCATGGACACCGTGGCGGTTTTTTCCGGCGGCGTCCGGTTCTACCGGCCGCTGCTGATCGGCCACCTGGTGGAGGTGGAGGCCCGGCTGGTCTACACGGGGACGAAGGGCATGCACATCGCCGTCCACGTCCGTTCCGGGGATCCCAAGGGGCACGAGCTCAACCTCACCACGTACTGCCTGACCGTGATGGTGGCCCGCGATGAGAGCGGCACCTCAGTTCCGATCCCGCAATGGGTGCCGGTCTCCGAGGAGGACAAACGGCTGCACGCCCACGCGCGCGAGCTGCTCGAGATCCGGGGCAAGGCGCCGGGAAACCGGCTGCCCAACCACCTGCTCCAGTAGCCCGCTCCTTTAGAAGCCGCCTCCGCCGGCTGCGTCCCCCGCCATATTGGCGAAGCGGGAGTAGTGTCCCTGGAACGCAACCACGATGTCCTTGGTGGGGCCGTTACGGTGCTTGGCGATGAGGATGTCCGCCTCGCCGGCGCGCGGGGATTCCTTGTCGTAGACGTCCTCGCGGTGCAGCAGGATGACCATGTCGGCGTCCTGCTCGATGGAACCCGACTCACGGAGGTCGGAGACCATGGGGCGCTTGTCCTGGCGCTGCTCGGAGCCACGGTTCAGCTGCGACAAGGCGATCACCGGAACCTGGAGTTCCTTGGCCAGCAGCTTCAGGGCGCGGGAGAATTCCGAAACTTCCTGCTGGCGCGATTCAACCTTCTTACCCGAGCTCATGAGCTGCAGGTAGTCGAGGATGACCAGCTTGAGGTCGTGCTGCTGCTTCAGCCGGCGGCACTTGGCGCGGATTTCCATCAGCGACATGTTGGGGCTGTCGTCGATGAACAGCGGGGCGTCGTTCATCCGGCCCATGGTGGTGGCGATCTTGGACCACTGCTCGTCCTTGATGGTGCCCTTGCGGAGGTCCTGCAGGCCGATCGTGGCCTCCGCGGACAGCAGGCGCATCGCGATCTCGTTCCGGCCCATTTCGAGGGAGAACATGACGGTGGCAAGGTTGTTCTTGATCGCCGCGGAACGGGCGAAGTCGAGGGCAAAGGTGGACTTACCGACGGCGGGGCGCGCGGCGATGACGATCATCTGCCCGGGGTGCAGGCCATGGGTCAGCTCGTCGAGCTCGTAGAACCCGGTGGGGACACCCACCATGCCTTCGCCGCGGTGTCCGGACGCTTCGATTTCGTCCACGGTCGATTCCATGACGTCCTTGAGGACGACGTAGTCCTCGGCGGTGCGTCGTTCGGCCACGGCGTAAACCTCGGCCTGGGCCTGGTTGACCAGGTCCTCCACCTCGCCGTCCTGCCCGTAGCCGAGCTGGACGATCTTGGTGCCGGCGTTGACCAACCGGCGCAGGACGGCCCGTTCTGCCACGATTTCGGCATAGTAGCCGGCGTTTGCGGCGGTGGGTACGGTCTGAATCAGCTCGTGGAGGTAGGCCGGGCCGCCGATCCGGTTGATTTCGCCGCGCTTGGTCAGCTCATCCGAGACGGTGACGGCATCGGCGGGTTCACCGCGGCCATACAGGTCGATGATGGCTTCATAGATGGTCTCGTGCGCCGGGCGGTAGAAGTCCTGGCCGCGGAGGATCTCGACGACGTCCGCAATCGCATCCTTGGAGAGCATCATGCCGCCCAGCACGGACTGCTCCGCCGGGATGTCCTGCGGCGGCTTGCGGCTGCCTTCGGCTCCCCGAGTGCCCTCGACCGAGTCCAGATGCGTAACTGACAAAACTGCCGTCCTTCATTGTGTGCCGGCGGAAAATTTTCCACCGGCGGCCCTGAGGCCATGTGTTGTACTGCCGTGCTGAGTTGTACTGCCGTGCCGTGTTGTTGCCGTGCTGCGTTAGTGCCCTGCCGTGTTGCTGCCTTGCCCGGGGGCTGCCGCGCACTATGGGCGCCGTTCCGGGGCGGGGCCGCCCGGGTGGTCCGGCTGGCCTCCCTTGCATCAGTTCTAGCGCCAGCGACCGACATTTTGTCCCGCACCCGGAGGTGGTGACGCCCCGGCGCCGGGGTGGCCTGCACGCTGCGGCGGCGTCCAGATACCGGTGCCGCCAACGAGGTCTCCCGCTACGTTATCCCCCGATTCGGCCCGCACCAACCCGCCCTACCGGCCTTCCTGTGGATAACTTGTGGACTAATCCCCCCAGCTTGTGCACAGCCTGTGGGAACCCCTGTGGATAGAACAAATTTTTCATCCCAGATAGGCCTCTGACGTGCGGAAACGTAGGAATTTTCCTGTGGATGAAAAAGAATTCTTCACAAGGTTCATCCACAGCTTGCAGCCCGCGGCTGGGGATAGTGCGGAGTTTGAGGGCCACAGAACGGCTCAAATATGCGAATTATGTGATGCTCGCCACTCGGAGAGGGGCGAATTGACGGACTTCGTCGCGGCTTGTATGCGGGACCCAGAATATGCTGTGGATAACTGTTATCTGGCATAAGCTGTGGCCATGGGCGATGTCTTGATAGTCATACTGCCTGCCCTCATCCTCGCTGGCGTGCTGTGGGCGGTCTCAGCGGCACTGAAACCGCGCAATTTCGGCATCTCCGATGCGGAGCGCTACCAACTGGAACTGGCCATGCGATCCCGCGCCCACTACGAGGCTCAGGTCAAGGCAGCCACGGCGGCCCGCGCCCGGGTGGATGCAGCCACCCGCCCAAGCCAGAACGAACAGCAGCAGTCCCAGCAGGCCGAGCACGCCCGCGCGGCCTCGCAGGGCAGCGGCAGTGCCTTCAGCGACCGGAGCCAGCCTGGCTACCCCGGCGCGGTCCTGCCCGGCGGCCAGTTGAACCCCCAGTTCACGCTCCAACTGCAGTCCCTGGCCCGGTCCGGCCACAAGGTTCAGGCTATTAAGCTGCTGCGCCAGGCCACGAACACAGATCTTTTGACCGCTAAGAATTACGTAGATCGGCTGTAGTCCATGGAAGCCCTGCTAGTCCCCCTCCTGATCCTCGTGCTCGTCGGCCTCGGCGTCGCACTTGCCGCCCGCGCCATCGGGCGACGCCGGCCGCGCACGCCGCAGGACGCGGCCCCTCAGCCCGTCCGGAACTCGACCGAGCTCGCCCGCGCCGCGGCGGCCCGGCTGGACCAGGAGCAACACCGGCGCCTGTACGCCCTGATCGCCCAGGGGCAGGCGATGGCCGCGATCAAGCTGTACCTGGAAGCCACCGGCGAGGGACTTCGCGCGTCGCGGGACGCAGTAGGGGCCCTGGCTGCGCACCCCCAGCCGTATCGGCCCCCGCAGGCGCCCGAGCAGCCCGCGCACGACGACGATGACGACGCCCCGCAGCGCTTTTCATACCGGTACCGCGCGATCGCCAGCAAAGGCGATGTCACGCGCGAGGTGAGCAGCAACATGCTGAACGACGAGATCTACGGACGGATCCGCACGCTGGCCAAGAGCGGCGACACGGAGGCGGCGGCAGCCACGCTCACCCGCCACTCGGACATCTCGCTCAAGCAGGCCCGGGAGTTCATCGCCCTGCTCGAAGATTAGGCGCAGTCCCGGCCGGGCGGCACTAGAAGTCGAACAGCTCGCCCAGCCAGCCTTCCTTCTTCTTGGGCCGGCGGCGGTCATCGTAGCGGGGCTGGTCATAGCGGGGACGGTCCCGGCGTTCGTCGTGGCGGCGATCGTCGTAGCGGCGTTCATCCGGCCTGCGGTCGTCCCGGCGCGGGTTCGGGGCGTGAAGAGGCGGGATGTGAAGAGGCGGGGTGTAGAGCGGCGGCGGGATGTGTCCCGGCGGGGTCGGCGCCGGGGCAGGGGTCGCTGCGGCAGCGGACCCGGCGGAGGCGCCGGCGGAGGCGCCGAAGCCCTCCGCCGCACGGTCGATGATCTTGTCGAGCTCGCCGCGGTCCAGCCACACGCCACGGCATTGCGGGCAGTAATCGATCTCCACGCCGCTTCGTTCGCTCATTACCAGGTCTACGGAATCCACAGGGCATTTCATGTCCCGAACAACGAACCCCGCGCAGAATTAGTTCGGGCCGGAGCGCTGGGCAGGCACGGGCCGGCCCGCGTCAGCCGCCCCAGCGGCAGCGGGTCCTAGCTGCGGCCGGAGATCCCCGCGAGCAGCTGCTCAAACGGCAACGACTCCAGCGGGGCCTGCTGCGGCCGCGGCTGAGCGCCGTCGAGCAGGGCGGTGAACTCCCCCGCCGCCCGCTCAACCCTCGCGGAGAGCGGTGAAGCGCCGTCGCCCGCCGTTCCCCAGTCCTGCGGGCCGGCGAAGACGCCGGTGGCCGCCATCCGGGTGCGGAGGTAGCTGAAAAGCGGACGCATTGCGTAGTCCAGCACCATTTGATGACGGTCGGTGCCCCCGGTGGCGCCCAGCAGGACGGCTTTGCCCTCGAGTGACTTGGGATCCAGCACGTCGATGAAGGACTTGAAGAGCCCGCTGTACGACGCGCTGAAGACGGGGCTGACCGCGATGATGCCATCAGAGGCTTCCACGCCGGCGATCACCTCGGCCAGGCGGGGCGCAGCGTAGCCGGTTACAAAGTTGTGGGCGATCTCAACGGCCAGGTCACGCAGCTCGACGACGTCGACCGTCACGGCATGGCCCGCCGCGGCGAGCTGGCGTTCGGCGGAAGCGGCCAGTTGGTCCGCGAGCAGGCGGCTCGACGACGGTACGCCGAGTCCGGCGGAGATAACGGTAATGCGGCGGCTTTCCACGGTGTGCTCCTGTAGCTGGTCCACGGTTTCGGTATTTATATGCATTTGCATCTACCTATAGAAGCCGGGACCTGCCTGCTTTATTCCCTCCGCCGTTGCCCCCCACACTGCAGCCCGCAACTCAGAGGAGGACGAATCCCTCGATACAGCTCACGGAGTTCCCGCCGACCCAGACATCGTCACCGGTCGCCTCGATGTGGACCCGGCCGGCACGACCCAACACCGTCCCCTGAGCCGCGAGGTAGGACCCTGGCGCCCGGCCAGTACCGATCAGCCACTGAGCCGCGCCGGCGTTGAAGCTTCCGGTGACGGGGTCTTCGGCGGCCGCGTCGCCGGGGATAAAGGTGCGGACCTCGAAGTCCGGCCCGGATCCAGCGGGGTGGGGGCCGATCACGCCGACCTTGAGCCCGGCCATTGCCGGGTAGTCGGGCCTGATGGCGAGCACCCGTTCGGCGGATTCCAGCAACACCCCGATCCATTCCGGGCCGTTGACGAGCCAGGAGGCGTCCAGGAGTTCCTGCCGAGGCATCCTTAGGCCAGCCGCTATGCGGGCGAGGTCCGCCTCGGCCACCGGGCCCGAACGGGTCAGCGGCGGGGCCGCGAAGGCCAAGCGGCCGCCGTCGCGCTTCACCCGGACCAGCCCGGCAGCGCATTCCTGAACCAGCTCGCCGTCCCGCTGCGGGACGCCGCCCGCTTCAAGCCAGGCATGGGCCGAGCCGAGGGTTGGGTGGCCGGCGAAGGGAAACTCTTCGCTGCCGGTGAAGATCCTGACCCGGTAGTCGGCCCGGGGATCGGTGGGCGGCAGCAGGAATGTGGTTTCCGAGAGGTTGGTCCAGTTGGCGAACCTCTGCATGGCGTCGGCGTCGAGGCCCTCCGCGTCGAGGACGACCGCCAGCGGGTTCCCGCGGTACGGTTCGGCGGAGAAGACGTCGACCTGGGAGAAGGGGCGGAGTCGGGGTGCACTGTTCTCGGTCACTGCCGCAGGCTATCACCGGTGCCGGCTCCGCGGGCCAGGTGCGCCCAGCCCGGAGTTTGCGGCCCGGAATTATGGGCTTGGAGTTAACGCAGAAGGCCCCCGCGTCCGGCTTCCCAAGGGAATCCGAAGGCGGGGGCCTTCCGGCAGTTCAGTCAGTCCGAGGACTACTTGCCTGCAACTACGTCGAGTTCGATCACAGCGGAAACGTCGTCGTGCAGACGGACGTTCGCCTGGTAGGAACCGGTCGACTTGATGTGAGCCGGCAGTTCCACCTTGCGCTTGTCGATGCGGCCGAGGCCAGCGGCCTCAACAGCGTCGGCCACGTCGGCCTGCTTGACGGTGCCGAACAGGCGTCCGGTCTCGCCAGCCTTGACGACGAGCTTGACCGGCTTGGCCTGCAGTGCAGCGGCCTGCTTCTGAGCGTCTTCCAGGGAAGCGTGCTCGCGGGCAGCGCGGGCAGCCTTGATGGACTCAACCTGCTTCTCGCCACCCTTGGACCAGGTCAGGGCGAAGTTGCGGGGCAGCAGGTAGTTACGTGCGTAACCGTCCTTGACCTCGACAACGTCGCCAGCAGCACCGAGACCGGTTACTTCGTGGGTCAGAATGAGCTTTGCCATGTTAGTTAATCCCTTCCTTAGCCGCGGCCAGCGCCGGAGTAAGGCAGCAGAGCAACTTCGCGGGCGTTCTTGATTGCCTGTGCGATCTTGCGCTGTTCCTGCACCGTGACGCCGGTGACGCGACGGGCGCGGATCTTTCCGCGGTCGGAGATGAACTTGCGCAGCAATGCTACGTCCTTGTAGTCGATGACAGTGATGTCAGCGGCCTTCAAGGGGTTGGACTTTGGTTTGGGCTTACGGAGTTCAGCCTTAGCCATCGTGGAGCTCCTATTCGATGGAGCCCGTGGATATTGATCCACGGGATGGTGGTGATCCGCGGCGGTCGTCGCGGGGCTGCCGTGCGGCTGCCTCGCGGGTCCCGACGTCGGACCTTAGATGTTGTTTAGAAGGGAGGTTCGGAATCCGGGCCGTTGCCCCAGCCGCCGCCAGCGTTGCTGACCCCGGGCGTGGCCCAGGGATCGTCCTGCTGTGCGGGCTGGTTGCCGCCCCAGTTTCCGCCGGAGTTGCCGCCCTGGTTTCCACCAGAGTTGCCCCCGAAACCGCCGCTGTTGCCGCCGCCGAAGCCGCCCTGTCCACCCTGTCCGCCGGAGCGCTGGGTGCGGTTGACCTTGGCATTGGCGTAGCGCAGGCTGGGGCCGATTTCGTCGACCTCAAGCTCGATAACGGTGCGCTTCTCGCCTTCCTTGGTTTCGTAGGAACGGCTCTTCAGGCGGCCGGAAACGATCACGCGCATGCCCTTGGTCAGGGACTCGGCGACGTTTTCGGCTGCTTCGCGCCATACCGATGCGCGGAGGAACAGGGTTTCCCCGTCCTTCCACTCATTGGACTGGCGGTCGAAAGTGCGGGGCGTAGAAGCGATGGTGAAGTTCGCTACTGCCGAACCTGACGGTGTGAACCTCAGTTCGGGGTCATTGGTGAGATTACCGATGACCGTAATAGTGGTTTCGCCTGCCATCTACTGCCTCCTTGTTCGTTCCTGCGGGGTTAAAGATTGAAGGGTGGAGCTGAATTACTCAGCAACGACCTTCTGCTCTTCGGGGCGGGTGATCTTGGTGCGCATGATGGTCTCATTGAGACTCAGCTGGCGGTCAAGTTCCTTGGCGGTAGCCGGCTCAGCGGTGAAGTTCACCACGGCGTAGATACCTTCGGACTTCTTCTGGATTTCGTAAGCCAGTCGACGGCGGCCCCAGATGTCAACCTTTTCGATGGTTCCACCATCGTTGGTGATGACGTTCAGGAACTTCTGAAGCGACGGCTCAACGGTACGCTCTTCGACCTCGGGGTCGATGATTACCATCAATTCGTAAGGACGCATATGTGAACCCACCTCCTTTGGGCTAAGCGGTTACGGCATTTCCGTAACAGGAGGTTCATTTGCGGTGCTTGTGCCTTGCATTGCCCCCCGGAACGGAGGCAGGACGCAGCACAGACTTCAATAGCTTAGTGCATCCGGGCCGGTTTCAGCGATTTTCTCCACCGCCACCTTAGATTCCGCGGCGCCGCGCGCGAAAGCTTCCCGGCACCGTTGTGGATAACGGCACGGACGCTTGTGCCATGATCGGGGAATGAGCACCGGGTCCACCTCGCATCCCCTCACTTCTCCAGTCCACCGCAGCCGGCTGCGCTTCGCTGTGATGCTGCTGGCGGGGCTGCTCGCCGCCGTGGCTTCAGGCCTGTCCGGCCATTGGGTGGAGGCCCCGGCCATCGGCTGGAGCAGTGCCGCCCTCACCTACGTGCTCTGGGTCTGGATTGTGATCGGCCCGCTGGACGCCGCCGAGACCCGGGGCCACGCCACCAACGAAGATCCGTCCCGCCGGGTGACGGATCTGATGATCCTCGCCGCCAATGTCGCGAGCCTGGCGGCCGTGGCCGCCGTCGTGCTCGACTCGCACGCGAACAGCGGCGGCTCCCGCCTCGGCGGCGGCCTGCTGGCCCTGGCCTCCGTGGCACTGTCCTGGATGCTGGTGCAGACGCTCTTTACGGTCCGGTACGCCGGGCTCTACTACAGCACGGAGCCGCGGGCCGGGGCGGCGGTGGGCGGCATCGACTTCAACCAGGACGAGCCGCCGCAGTACACCGACTTCGCGTACCTTGCCACCAGCCTGGGCATGACCTACCAGGTGTCGGACACCGCCCTGAAAAACCATGCGATCCGGGCCGAGGCGCTCAAGCACAGCCTGTTGTCCTACCTGTTCGGCACCGTCATCCTGGCCGCCACCATCAACCTCGTGATCGGCCTCGCCGCCTCCTAGGAGGGAGCTACGCAGCCGTCCGGAAGAACAGCTCCGTGACCGTTGCCAGCCGGTGCGGGTCCTCGACGCCGCACAGCTCGCGGGCCGAGTGCATCGAGAGCAGCGGCACGCCGACGTCGACCGTCCGGATCCCCAGCCGGGTGGCGGTCAGCGGGCCGATCGTCGAGCCGCAGGGCATTACGTTGTTGGAGACGAACTCCTGGTACGGGATCCCGGCGTCGGTGCAGAGCCTCGCCCACAGTGCCGCGCCGGCCGCATCCGTGGCGTAGCGCTGGTTGGCGTTGATCTTAAGCAACGGACCGCCGTTCAGTGCGGGGCGGTTGGCCGGGTCGTGGCGTTCGGCGTAGTTCGGGTGCACAGCGTGGCCGGCGTCGGCCGAAACGCAGAACGACGCCGCGAACGCCTGCCGCCGCTGGCTCGCCGTCGCGCCCAGCCCGTCGGAAATCCGGACCAGGATGTCCTCGAGAACCGGGCCGCAGGCACCGGAGCGCGAGGCGGAGCCGATTTCCTCGTGGTCGAAGGCGGCCAGCACGGCGATCGGACCGTCCGCCGGCACCTCACTGTCGGCGTGCGCGATCAGTGCGGCGAGGCCGGCATGCGTGGCGGAAAGGTTGTCGAGGCGCCCCGAGGCGAAGAACTCACCCTTTGCGCCGAAGACCGCGGGTGCCTGCGTGTCGGCGACGACGACGTCGTAGCCGCCGATCTGCGCTGGATCCACCGTGGCCCCGGGCACCCGAGCCGCCAGCAGGCCCAGGACGTCCGCGTCGGCCGGGTCGCCCAGACCGAAGACCGGGTTCATGTGCTGTTGCTTGTCCAGGGCCAGGCCCTCGTTGACGGCGCGGTCCAGGTGGATGGCCAATTGCGGGAAGCGCAGCAGCGGGCCGGTGGCGGTCAGGTGCTGGGTGCCGTCCAGCATCACCAGGCGGCCGGCGAGCTGGAGTTCGCGGTCCAGCCAGGAGTTCAGCAGGGGACCGCCGTAGACCTCGACGCCGGCCTGCAGCCAGCCGAACTTGCCGGTGGTGGGCTTGGGCTTGAGCTTGAAGGACGGGGAGTCCGTGTGCGCGCCAAGGATGTTGAAGCCGGTGGTGGGCCCGGCGCCGGTAGGAGTCACCCAGGCGATCAGGGCGCCGTCGCGGATCACGTAGTGCTTGCCGGCCGACCCTGTTTCGGCGTCGTTCCACTGCTGCAGTTCGTCGAGGGCGGTGAAACCCGCTTCGTCCAGCCGCCGGGCGGCCTCGTGGACGGCGTGGAAGCTCGACGGCGACGCGCTGACATACGCGCCGAGGTCCTGGATGTGGTCTGCGGCTGTGGCGGAGGAAGGCATGGCTCCGAGTCTAGCGCCGGAGGTACGCAGGTACGCGGGACAGCAGCATGCCCACCCCCGGTGTCCGGGAGTGGGCATGCCCGATTTCGTCGGAAGCTACAGGCTCCGGCCAGCGGCGGCCGGGGCCTCCGCAGCAGCCGTGTCCCCGGCCGGGGTGCCGGCGTCGGTATCGGCGGCCGGGGTGCCGGCGTCGGTATCGGCGGCCGGGGTGCCGGCGTCGGGCTTGAGGGCAGCGTGCCCGCGGTAGCGCCAGAGTCCGATTCCCACCACGACGGCGGCAAGGGCGAGGGAGAGCAGCAGTGATTCGCGGGTACTGTCCAGCACCACCATGCCCACCAGCAGCGCGACGATGCTGACGATCGCGAGCCAGGTCAGGTAGGGGAAAAGCCACATCTTCAGCTCGAGTTCCCGGGCGGCTGCGCCCATCCGGCGGCGCAGGATCAACTGCGAGACCGAAATGACCAGCCAGACGAACAAGGCGATGGCCCCGGAGGTGTTGACCAGGAACAGGAACACGGTGTCCGGGGCAATGTAGTTCAGGCCCACGGTGATGAAGCCAACCACGGTCGAGGCCAGCACGGCCCCGGCCGGAACGCCGCGCTTGGAGATCCGCATCCAGGAGCGGGGGGCGTCGCCGCGGCGGGAGAGCGAGAAGAGCATGCGGCTGGCGGTGTAGAGACCGGAGTTGAGGCAGGACAGCACCGAGGTCAGTACGACGACGTCCATGATGGTTCCGGCGCCGGGGATGCCGAAGAGTTCGATCACGGCGACATACGGGCTCTTCGCCACGGAGGCGGAGTTCCAGGGGAGCAGCGTCACCACGATGGCGATGGAGCCGATGTAGAACACCAGGATGCGCCAGACGGTGGATTTGACGGCCTTCTTGACGGCGTCGACCGGGTTCTCGGATTCGCCGGCGGCGATAGTGGCGATCTCTGCGCCGAAGAAGGAAAACACGACCACGAGAATGCCGGCCAGTACCGCGCCGGGACCGTTGGGCATAAAGCCGCCCTTGCCGGTCAGGTTGTCCAGTCCCGGGGCGGGAACGCCGGGGATGAGGCCCAGGATGGCGGCGACGCCGAAGAGCAGGAACAGCACGATTGCGGCGACCTTGATGGAGGCGAACCAGAACTCGAACTCGCCGTACGACTTCACCGAGCCAAGGTTGGTCAGGGTCAGGAGGATCATCAGGGCCAGCGCCCAGACCCACTGGTCAATGCCGGGTACCCAGCGGTGCATGATGGCTGCGCCGGCCGTGGCCTCGATGCCGAGCACGATGATCCAGAACCAAGCATAGAGCCAGCCGATGCTGAATCCGGCCCAGCGGCCCAGCGCCTTGTCGGCGTAGGTGGAGAACGATCCGGTCTCCGGGTTCGCGGCTGCCATCTCGCCCAGCATGCGCATGACCAGGATGACCACGATTCCCGCCGCCAGGTAGGCCACCAGGATGCCCGGGCCGGCCTGCTGGATTGCGGCACCGGAACCGACGAAGAGGCCCGCGCCGATGACGCCGGCGATGGCGATCATGGACAGATGCCGTGGTTTCAGGGATTTGGAGAGTTGCTGGTCAGCCTGCATGAAGCGCCGTCCTTCTTGGGTGGTGTGGGTCCGTGCCGCCGCGCCGGCGATGCCGGGAGGGATGTGCGGCGGACCACAATGTCGTTTCACCCTAGACCGCGCCAGAGAGGCTCCGTTCTGTGCAGTCATACAGATTACGCACGCAAAATTGGGACGGAGCTCCAGCATTAGAGCCTCCCAGGCAAGAGCTGTTGCCTGGGAGGCAATTCAGAAATGTGCCTGAAACCACTGCTTCAGGCCAAAGGCTCCGGCTAGATGTCCCGCTTCTTGAGCAGGATGGCGGCGAGCACCAGCGGAATGACCACCCAGGCGCCGAGGACCAGGGCGGCCTGCCAGGCTTCCAGCGTGTCCGGTAGATGCTTGGTGGCGGTCAGCGGTTCCAGGGTGTTCGAAGGGATGAATTTGCGCAGTTCGGCGACGAAGTCGCCCTGGATGATCTGCAGCGCGATCGGCAATACGAAGAAGATGCCCACGAGTGCCATGATGCCGCCGGCGGAATTCCTGATCAGGGCTCCGAGGGCCATGCCGATCGCAGCGACGGCGGCAACGTAGGCGCTGTTGATCAGCAGGGTCCGGTAATAGTCACCGCTGGAGACGTCCAGGGTGTGGCCGTACTCGTCCAGGATAGGCACCGCCACCAGCCCGGCGAGGTAGAGGGAGACTGCACTCACCAGGAAGGCGGAGACCACGACGACCAGGAGCTTGGCCACGAAGGCAGGGATCCGCTTGGGGACGGCGGTGAAGGTGGACCGCGCCATTCCCGTGGTGAACTCGGAACTGATAAGCAGGACGGCCAGCGAGCCGAGGATCAGCTGTGCGAAGGCTATACCGGCGCTGGGCGCGGAAGCCGCAATGTCGCCCTGGGCAGCCAGCGCGGCGGAGCGCTGCGGATCCGATCCGGAAGCCTGCAGCGCCTGGCCTATTCCCCAGGCCGCCAGCGCGCCGACCCCAACGATGACGATGACCGTGGCAGCGAGCAGGATCAACGTGGACAGCAGGGTGCGGAACTTGATGGCCTCGGAGTTGAGGACCCGCAAGAAGCTGGGGCCTGGACCGGCGCTGAGGCTCCCGCCCGCCCCGCCGTTTGCCTGGTTGTGCGCAGCGCCGGAGTGCGCGCCGCGGCCCGAAGGGTTGGGTTCAAGACTGGTCGAGCTCATGGCCTAGTTGCCTCCGGACTGGGTGGGGGCGCTGGCGCCCGCGGTGATCAGTGAGTGGTACTCGACCTCATCCTTAGTCAGTTCCATATAGGCCTCCTCGAGGCTGGCCTGAAGCGGGGTGAGTTCGTAGATCATGATGTGGTTGTCGAGCGCGGTGCGTGCGATTTGCCGCGGTTCCATACCCGCGACCTCAAGGAGTTCGTGGTCCTGCACCTGAACGGTGGCTCCGCCGTCGGCCAGCAGGCGCATGAGCTGGTCCTGCTGGTCGGTGCGTACGCGGGTGCGCCCCTGTCCCTTGCCGGTGATGATCTCCTGGATCGGGGCGTCGGCGATGATCCGGCCGCGTCCGATCACGATCAAATGGTCCGCGGTGACTGCCATTTCGCTCATCAGGTGGCTGGACAGGAACACGGTCCGGCCCTCGGAGGCCAGGTATTTGACCAGGTTGCGGACCCAGACCACCCCTTCCGGGTCAAGGCCGTTGACCGGCTCGTCCAGGATGATTGTCTGCGGGTCGCCGAGCAGTGCGGCGGCGATCCCGAGGCGCTGGCCCATGCCGAGGGAGAAGCCGCCCACCTTCTTCCGGGCGACCTCGGCCAGTCCCGTCATCTCGATGACGTCGTGCACGCGCTTTTTCGGAATACTGTGCGTGGCGGCCATGGCCAACAGGTGGTTGTAGGCCGAGCGGCCGGTGTGGACGGCCTTGGCGTCGAGCAGGGCGCCGACATCCCGCAGCGGGGCATGGTGCCGGTCAAAGGGCACCCCGTTGACCGTGACGGATCCCGACGTCGGCCGGTCCAGTCCCATGATCATGCGCATCGTGGTGGATTTGCCGGCACCGTTGGGGCCCAGGAAGCCAGTAACCCGGCCCGCCTCCACGGTGAAATTGACTCCGGCGACGGCGGTTTTGTCGCCGTATACCTTGGTCAGGCCTCGTGCTTCGATCATGGAAGCGTTCCTTTGCGTCGCGTGTGGTTGTGTAATCCCCACGCTACCGACGCCGAAGCGCGAATGTGCCGCTTTTAAGGGTTGTTTCAGGGCTCAATCAGGGTAAACCGCAGGGATAACTCCGGCTCAGCCCTCCTGCTTAGGGGAGTAGTACACCAGCCCGCCACGCTTGACCGAGAACTCGACGGCACGGACGCCGGGCATGACTTCGCCGTCCACCGCCAGCACCATTGTGGTGTCACCCGGTTCGACCCGGATGCGGCTGGCTTCGCGCAAATGCGTGATCCGGGAGGTCGCCACAGTGCCGGTCAGCACGGACCAGAGCAGGCGGAGGCGGGCAAAGGATTCGTCCGCGGTGATCATGCGCAGGTCCAGGACGCCGTCGTCCAGCACCGGCCGGACCAAGGGGGCGTGGTCACGGGGGTAATAGCGCCCGCGGCCGACGTAGAGGATCCAGAGCTTGTGCCGCACCCCGTCCACGATCAGGGTGCTCGGGGTACCCGCGGCGAAGGTCCGGAACATGGCAACGACCCCTGCCAGTGGCTTTCCCAGCGCGGGCTGGAGCTGCTCCCGGCGGCGCACCAGGTTCGGGTACAGGCCGATGCTGGCGGTGTTCAGCATGGAGAGCTCCAGCTTCTCCGGGCTGTCCGGCAAGCCCCGTTCGACCGCTACGTGCCCAATGTCGGCCCGCGCCGCCTCTCCCTTCGCTGCTGCCTCCACGGCATCCCGCAGGCTGCCGGTGCCGGCGTCCCGGGCGAAATGGTTGAGGGTTCCCCCCGGCAGCACGAGCAGCGGCAGGGAGTGCGCGACGGCGGCCGCGGCGGCGGTGCCCACCGTCCCGTCCCCGCCCCAGACGCCCAGCGCCACGACGCCGGGATGCGTTGCCACCGCCTCAATTTCGGCTGCAACGTCCTCGTCCGGCCCGATCTCCTTTATATACGCCTTAGGGAATACTTTTTGCAGGGCGTCGGCGGTTTCGTCGGCGTAGGACCCGCCGAGTGTGTTGACCGCGATGCCGAGCCCTTCGCCGTCGGGCAGCGCGGCGGCCTCGACGGGAGTGCGCCTGACAGCGGGGAACGGGGGCCGGACCGGCCACCACTTCCGCGTCACGAGGGCGGCACCGGCGCCGATCGCGGAGCCGAAGACGACATCCGAGGGCCAGTGCGCACCGGTGTGGACGCGGGAGTAGGCGACCCCCGCGGCAAGGGGCGCGACGGCGGCTCCGAGAGCGGGCCGGACCAGGCCCACCCCCAGGGCGAAGGCGGCGGCCGAAGCGGAATGGCCCGAGGGCATGGAGGAACTGGTCGGCTGAGGATGAACGAAGCGGAAAACCGGCAGATGCTCGGGCAGCGGCCGGGCCCGCGGCAGCAGGGTCTTGAAGACCAGATTGGTCACCGCGGACGCAACGCCCTGCGCCAGGACCCCGTGCAGGGCCGCGCGGCGGGTTTTACCGGGGAACAGGGCCATCGCACCGGCGATCCCGAACCAGAGCTTGCCGTTGTTGGCGGCCGCGGAGAGCCGCCGGAAAAAGTCGTCGTGGCCGCCGCCGGGCAGCCCGGAGACGGACCGGACAAGTTTGCGGTCCAGCCGCTCAAGCCGGCGCGGCGTTTTCCCCAGTAGGCTTCGCATTTCCCCACCTTACTGCGGGGCGCCGTTAGGATGAGGCGATGACCCGAGTGCTGGATCCCCGGCGTTTGCCCACAGGCCGTGTCCTCGCGGCCAGCACTGCGATGCTGACCGTCGCCGCGGTGCTCGGGGGGCCTACTGGCCGCCAACGTCGCCCGGCCGCCCTTCCAGGGCCTGGACCAGGGCTGGGCCGGCTTCATCACCGCCCTGCACAGCCCGTTCTGGGACGGCACGAACGCTTTCCTCAACGTCGCCGGCTACCGCGGCGTGCTGGTGCTACACGGGTTGCTGGTTATCGCGCTCCTGCTCCGCCGGAGACCCCACGCGGCCGTGTTCAGCGCCGCGGCCGGTGCAGCCGTGCTCATCGTCACCCAGGTCCTGAAGGCGGGCCTGCTCCGCGAGCGGCCGCATAACACGGTGGTGCTGACTGACACCGGCTCGTTCCCGTCCGGGCACGTGGCCACCACCACGGCCTTTGTCCTGGTGCTGGCGCTCCTGATGCCGAAGGCCTGGACCTGGTTGCTGGCCTCGGCCGGAACCGTGGCCATGATGGTCAGCCGGACCTACCTCTCGGCGCATTGGCTGACGGACACGGTGGGCGCCGTCTGCCTGGCCGCGCCCGTGGTGTTGCTGCTTTGGCTCGGCTACCAGAACGTCTGCCTCCGGGAAAACGCTGACGCGAGGCGGCTGCTTAGCTGGCGCGCACGGGCCGCGCGGCGCCGGCGAGCAGCAACGCAACCAGAATCGGCACCCCGATAGCCAGCAGCGCCGGGCGGATCCCGGTCAGGTCGCCGAGGTAGCCCAGCAGCGGGGGTCCGGCAAGGAACGCGATGTAGCCGAGGGTGGACACCACGGACACCCGGGCGGCAGCGTGCCGGGGATCGTCGGCCGCGGCGGACATGCCCATCGGAAAGGCGAGGGCCGCACCCACACCCCACAGGGCGGCGCCCGCCGTCGCGAGCCAGATGTTGCCGGCGAAGACGAAGAATCCCAGCCCGGCTGCGGCGGCAGCCATGCTTGCCCGCAGCACGGCGACCCGCCCATAGACGTCAATCGCCCGGCCGCCGAAGAAGCGCATCGCGGTCATCGCCAGCACAAAGACCGCGAACAGCAGCGCGCCGGTGGACTGCTCGGCACCGAGGCCGTCGACGGACGCCTTGGCGATCCAGTCGTTGCCCGCGCCTTCGGTCAGGGTGGCGCCGAGGACGACGACGCCGATCAGCAGGGTGCGGCCGTCCCGCCACGCCGTGCCGGCGCGCGGCGGAGGGGCGTCGCCGGCGGCGGGGGCCGGCGCGGGTGTGTGCGGAAGGAAGTAGCGCGGCGCGAGTTGCGCCGCCAGGGCCACCAGCACGGCGATCACCAGCAGGTGGGCGGGGAGGCCGACGCCCAGCTGGGAAAGCCCAGCACCTGCCAAGGCACCTACGAACGCGCCGCCGCTAAAGGCAGCGTGGAACTGGGGCATGATGGTCCGGCCCAGCCGGTGTTCGACGTCGGCACCCTCAATGTTCTGGGACACGTCCCAGAGTCCGATGCCGATGCCGAAGAAGAAGAGCGAGACGGCGGTTCCCGCCACGGATCCGCCGTTGAGGGAGAGTGCGATGCCGACGCCGGCGGCGGCCGCGAGCAACCCGGCGGCGCGCACGGTGTTGCCCGTTCCCAGCCTGCCGACCACCCACCCGGCCGTCGGCAGGGCGGTCAGCGAGCCGACCGCGACGCAGAGCAACAGGCTACCCATCTGCCCGGAGCTGAGGTGCAGGGTCTCGGTGACCGCCGGGATGCGGGCGGCCCAGCTGGCGAACACGAGTCCATTGATCCCGAAGATCAGGAACGTCGCCGCGGCCGCTGCCTTCAGTTGCGGGGCGGTTGAGGTCCGGGTCATACGATCACTGCTTCCACTGAGTTTTGGGCAAGGAGGGTGAGTTCGTCGGGGCTGAGGGCCTTGTCGGTGACGACGGCGTCGACAGCGTCCAGCGGCGCAACCAGGGCCATGGCGCTGGCGTTCCATTTGGATGCGGAGCAGGCCACGATCACTCTGGCCGCCGATTCCAGCCCGGCGCGCTTCACCGCGGCGTCCTCGAGATCATGGGCCAGCAGTCCGTCCCTGAGGTCCAGCGCACAGGGGGTGAGCACGGCTGTGTCGAAGCGCAGCGAGCGGATATTCGCCTCCGCCATGGGTCCGCGGAAGGACAATTCGCCCGGAGCGAGGCTCCCGCCGGGCAGCAGCAGCTCAGGGCGTCGCCCGGACTGGAACTGGTCTGCGGTCAGCTCGCTGACGGCCCGCAGCGACATAGGCATGATTGTCATGTCGCGCTGTTGCAGCTGTCGGGCGATCTCCGTGGCCGTGGTGCCGCTGTCGAGCCAGACACGGCCGCGGTCCTTGAGCATCGCCGCAACCGCGGCGGCGATCCGCACCTTTGCTACATGCTCCTCCAGCTCGCGCTGCCCGTACCCGGGGTTCTCGCCCTGCAGCAGCAGGCTGATTGCTCCGCCGTGGACCCGGCGCAGGACGCCGTGACCGGCCAGGACGTCCAGATCGCGCCGGATTGTCGCGCCGGAGGCAGCGCAGGCGGCCATCAGCTCGTCCACGCTCACGTGTTCCCGGTGGCGAAGGAGCTCGCCGATGTGGCGATGCCGCTCATCCGTATTCATGACTAAATGATAACAGCCAGTGATCATTTGATCATCAAATGATCACGGCTGTTGTTAGGGGTTTCCCGTCAGCGGGCTCGTTCGACGCGCTTCTCGTCCCACACCGGCTCGGCCGACTCGTAGACCTTGCCGTCCGAGCCGAAGACCAGGAAACGGTCGAAGGTGCGGGCGAACCAGCGGTCGTGGGTGACGGCCAGGACTGTGCCCTCGAAGTGGTCGATGGCCCGTTCCAGCGCCTCGGCCGAGTGCAGGTCAAGGTTGTCCGTGGGCTCGTCGAGCAGCAGCAGGGTGGCGCCGGAGAGCTGCAGGAGCAGAATCTGGAACCGGGCCTGCTGGCCGCCGGAGAGCGATTCGTATTTCTGCTCCGACTGGGCTGCCAGGCCGTAGCCGTCCAGCGCACCCGCGGCGGCCTCGCGGCCGAGGCCGGAGCGGTGTTCGTCGCCGCGGTGCAGGATCTCCAGCAGGGTCTTGCCGAGCAGGTCGGGGCGGACATGAGTCTGGGCGAAGAAACCGGGCCGGATCCGCGCGCCGAGTTTCACCGTGCCCTCGTGCGGAACCTCCGCGATCTCGACGTCGGACACGGGCAGGTGCTCGCGCTCCGGGTCGGTGCCGCCGGTCGCGAGCAGGCGCAGGAAGTGGCTCTTGCCGGAGCCGTTGGAGCCGAGCACACCGACGCGGTCACCGAACCAGACCTCGGTGGAGAACGGCTTCATCAGCCCGGTGAGCTCCAGCTTCTCGGCCACGATCGCGCGCTTGGCGGTGCGGCCGCCCTTGAGCCGCATCTGCACATTCTGCTCGATCGGCAGCGCTTCGGGCGGGCCGGCCTCGAGGAACTTTGCCAGCCGGGTCTGCGCGGCGTGGTACCGGTTGGCCATGTCGGAGCGGAACGCGGCCTTGTTCTTGTACATGTTGACGAGTTCCTTGAGCTTCACGTGCTCCTCGTCCCAGCGCTTGCGGAGTTCCTCGAAGCGGGCGTTGCGGTCCGCGCGGGCGTCAACGTAGGAGCCGAAGCCGCCGCCGTGGATCCAGGCGCCGGCGCCGTTGATGCCCGGTTCCAGGGTCACGATGCGGCCTGCGGCGTTGTTCAGCAGCTCGCGGTCGTGGCTGATGAAGAAGACGGTCTTCTTGGAGTCGTTGAGCTTGGCCTCGAGCCAGCGCTTGCCGGGTACGTCGAGGTAGTTGTCCGGCTCGTCGAGCAGCAGCAATTCGTCGGGACCGGCGAACAGCGCCTCCAGGACCAGGCGCTTCTGCTCTCCGCCGGAAAGGCTCGACGCCGGCCGGTGCTGCGCGCGCTCGAACGGCAGGCCGAGGGCGGCCATGCAGACCTCGTCCCAGACGGTTTCGACGTCGTAGCCCCCGGCGTCGCCCCAGTCCACGATCGCCTGCGCGTACTGCATCTGGGTGGGTTCGTCGTCGTGCTCGATCATCGCCAGCTCGGCCTCGTCCACGGCGCGCGCGGCCGCCGCCAGCGCAGGCGGAGCGGCGGACACCAGCAAGTCACGGACCGTGGAGTCGTCCCGCACCTGGCCCACGAACTGGCGCATGATGCCCATGTTCCCGGAACGGCCAACCACGCCCTCATCCGGCACGAGATCGCCGGAAATGATCCGGAACAGCGTCGTCTTACCCGTTCCGTTCGGTCCGATCAGTGCGGTCTTGGTGCCGTCCGGGACCTTGAAGGTCACCCCGTTGAGCAGCTGGGTGCCGTCGGAGAGGAAGTAGTCGATGCCGGAAACGTCAATATGAGCCACACAGCAATCTTCCCACGCCGGGCCTGCCCGGGCCGGGCGTCAGCCGGCGGCGGTGAGGAAGTCCTTGAGCAGCGGCCCCGACGTGGTGGCACCGAGGCCGCCGTCCTCCACGAACACGGCGACGGCGAGGTCCCCGTGAACCGCGACGATCCAGGCGTGCGTCTTCGGCGGGTTGTCCTTGCCGAATTCGGCCGTGCCGGTCTTGGCGCCGACGGGGGCGCCGGGCACGTCGGCGAGGAAACCGGCGTGGCCCGAGGTCACCACGGCACGCATCATGTCCGCCAGGGAGGCAGCTTCCGCGGCAGTAACCGGCGTGCCCGAGGCCTTGGCGGGAGCCGGCGCCGACGTCGAGGGTGTCACCGTCGGGCCCGCCGACGGCGTGGGGCTCCCTGCCGCCGCGGCGTTCGGGTTGAGCACCAGCTGCGGTGACACCGGCGCTCCCTTGGCCACCGAACCGGCCATGACGGCGGCGGACAGCGGGGACAGCAGCACCTTGCCCTGGCCGATCATGGAGGCGGCGTGTTCGGTGCCCTCGGCCTCGCCCGGAACGGAGCCCAGGAAGGCGGCCGCGCCCAGCGACGGCGCCTCCACCGCAACGCCGAGGGAGGTGGCCGCGGACTCCAGCTGGGCCTGGCTGACCTTGCCCCGGGCGTTGATGAAGGCCGTGTTGCAGGAGTGGGCGAAGGCGTCGCGCAGGGTCACGGACCCCAGGGACGTGGCGGGGTAGCCTTCGGCGTTCTTGAACTTCCGGCCGTCCACGGTGAGGGTGGGCGGGCAGTCGACTTTGCTGTCCGGGGTCATGCCGTTGCGGAACATGGCGAGCGAGTCCACCATTTTGAAAATGGAACCGGGTGCGTACTGGCCGAGCATGGCCGTGTCGTAACCGTTGCTGCCGGGGCCGGAGGCGGCGGCGAGGACCGCGCCGCTGGAGGGACGGAGTGCGACGATCGCGGACGCCGGGCCGACGTCGGCCAGCACGTCCTCGGCCAGCTGCTGAAGGCGCGGGTCCAAAGTGGTCTTGAGTGCGGTTCCGGGCTTCATCGGCTCCTGGAAGAGGATGCGGCGGCCCTTGTTGAGCAGTTCCTGCCGTTGCTCCGCGGTCAGGCCCTCGGTCTGTGCGAAGACCTGGACGCCGCTGGCTCCGCGCAGCTGGGCGTCGTACTGCTGCTGGAGGCCGCCGGTGCCGGTGGTGTCGCCGGCCCGGAGGGCGCCGCCGGACTTTTCGATTTGCTCGGCGCTGGCCTCACCGACGGTGCCGAGTACGGCCCGCGCGAAGCTGCGGGTGGGCGCCAAGGGCAGCGTGTCGGGGATGGCCCGGGCGCCCGGTATCGCAGTGATCTCTTGGTCGGTGATGGTCCGGCCGGCCTGGCGCAGGGTGATGGCCGGGACAAAGGCCGAGGGCCCCGATGCTGCGAGCTGCTTGGTGTAGGTGGCCGGGTCGACGCCCACAAGGCGGGCCAATTTGCCCGCCGAGGCTTCCGGATCCGCGGTTTCGAGCTGCGTCTTGTCGATGCCGACGTGCACCACCGGCCGGTAGGTGACGAGCTTTGCGCCGCCGGCGCCGAGGATGTCGGCCCGCTGCGGGGAATCGGTCGCGGTGCCGAGCACTTCGGTTTCGGCGAGGCTGGGCACCAGCAGCTCAGGGCTCCAGACCGTCTTCCACTTCCCGTCCGCCTTCTTCAGCTGCGCGGTGACGGTGTACTTCCACTCACCCGCGCCGATCTTCCAGCTGTAGTCCAGCGGGACCGTGGCGGTGTCCTTGTCCAGCTTCAGTTCCCCGGCCGCGATGGCGGGTTTGGCCGGGTCGAGGGCCTTGAAGACCGCCTTGAGCCGCTCGTTCGCCTCGCCGGAGTCCTTGCCGTCGAATGCCACGGTGCCGACGTCGAGTGCGGCGACTGCCGATGCAAGCTGTTTCGCTGCGTCCTGCGCGCCGGACCGGCCGTCGTCGCACGCCACCAGCGAGGCGCCAAGGACCAGACCGACAAGAGCGAGCGAGAGCTTCTGAATTTTCCCCATGGCGCCATTATGCCCCGAGCCAGGGACAGGCCCGTGTCACAGGGACTGCCGCGGCTAGCCCCGCCGGATGATCCGCCGCTGCGCCGCCACGGCAATGGCCGCGGTCCGGTTGTCCACGCCAAGCTTGCCGTAGATGTGCACGAGGTGTGTCTTCACCGTCGCTTCGGAAATGAAGAGCTGCCTGGCGATGGCCCGGTTCCCCAGGCCGGTTGCCAGTAGTTCGAGGAGCTGGATCTCGCGGGCGGAAAGGGCCGGCTCGGGGTTCCGGATCCGCCCCAGCAGGCGTGCGGCCACTTCCGGGGCCAGGGCTGTCTGGCCCGCCGCGGCGGCCAGCACCGCCTGGCGGATCTGGTCCGGCGGCGCGTCCTTGAGCATGTACCCGCTCGCGCCCGCTTCCACCGCGGCGAGGATGTCCGCGTCGGAATCAAAGGTGGTGAGGATCAGCACCGGAGGAGGAGGCGTCCCGGCCTCGCCGGCCTTGATCTTGCCCGTCGCGGTGACTCCGTCCATACCGGGGCCCATCTGCAGGTCCATGAGCACGACGTCGACCGGTTCGCCCAGCGTGTGCAGCCGCCCGAGCGTGGTCAGGGCAGCGGCGCCGTCGGCGGCCTCGGCGGCGACGGTGATGCCCTCGAAATCGGTGAGCATGGCGCGCAGGCCGGCCCGGACAACGGGGTGGTCGTCGACCAGCAGGACGCGGATCTCGTTCAATGTTCTTCCCTTCCGAGCGGCAGCCGGATGGCCACCACCGTACCTTCCCCGGGCGCGGACTCGAGGTCGAGGGTTCCGCCCAGTGCCGCGACCCTCCCGCGCAAGGACTGCAGCCCGAAGCCGGATCCGTCCCCCCGGACCGGCACCGCCGAGGGGTCGAAGCCGGAACCGTCGTCGAAAATGTCCATCGCCACTTCGGCGCCCAGGAAGGAGAGCGTGAGGACCGCGTTGCCGGCCTTGGCATGGCTCCGCACGTTGGCGAGGCTGGCCTGGGCGGCACGGAGCAGTGTGGTCCGGTACGGGTTGGGAAGTTCCGCCGGAGCGCCCTCGATTTCAAGCCTGCAGCGCAGGGCGTTGCCTTGGGCGGCCGCCTCCGCTTCCGTGGTTGCGCACAGGCGCCTGAGGCTGTTGACCAGCGAGTCTTGTTCCAGTTCCGGGGACTGCAGGCCGCGGACAAAGTTGCGGGCTTCGGCAAGGTTGGCGGCCGCGGTGTCCTGGACGGTCCGGAGCCGGCTCCTGGCCGCTGCCAGATCCCCGGTGTCCAGCGCGTGCTCGGCCGAACGTCCCATCAAGACGATGCTGGAGAAACCCTGGGCCAGGGTGTCGTGGATTTCCCGGGCCAGCCGGGTCCGCTCGGCCACGGTTCCGGCGTCGTGCTGGCTGCGCGCCAGCTCCGCGCGGGTGCGGCGCAGCTCCTCAGCGGCGAGCCGCTGGTTTTCTGCCTCCAGGTACAGGGCGCGGTAGGCCAGGCCGGTGACGACGGCGAAGGCTGCTCCGAACGCGGGGCCGAGCAGCATGGGCAGTTGCAGGGCTGTTTCCGGACCGCCGTTGTGCAGCCACAGCGCGATAACCACTAGCAGGGTGCTGGCAGCGATCGCTAGCAGTGCCGCACGGCGGGGCAGCACGTGCAGTTGAAGGAAGAACAGCGGGAAGGCCAGCCAGACGAAGTCGGCGCTGCCCCAGACCAGCAGCAGCCACAGCAGGCAGACCGCGCCCAGCCACCACGTGGAGTAGGGCCGCGGATCGAAGCGTCCCGGCCGGACGGAGTGTCGTTTCTCCAGCACGGTGCCGGCCAGATACACCCCTGCAAGGCACAGGACCAGGACCAGGCTGAGCCATCCGGCCCGGTCCAGGCCGGCGGCCAGCAGCCTGGCCAGCGCCACGAGAAGCAGCACAGCGAATCCCACATGCAGGCTGACCCGCAGGACCCGCAGGATGACCGCTGCACCGGTGCCTTCTCCCGCTGCCCCGCTGCTTCCGCCGTCCATGGTTTCAGCCTAGCCGCGGCGCCGCCGGCCGCACCCCGCGAAGGCGCCCAAAACGCCGCCGTCGGACCAGGATCAACCAATTGGTTGATCCACGCACCAACCAAACGGCCGCGGCGGACCATCCGGAGGCCCGATGGCACGGACGCCGCGCACCGGGAGAGTGGAAGCGAGGCCAACCACCACCAGAAAAAGGACACCCATGTTTCTCGCCATCCGCGATATCCGCTTCGCCAAGGGCCGCTTCGCCCTGATGGGCGGCGTCGTAGCCCTCATCACCCTGCTGCTGGTGCTGCTCTCCGGCCTGACGGCCGGACTCGGCAACCAGTCGACCTCCGCCATCGCCGGCCTCCCGGCGGACCAGGTGGTCTTCGGCGCCCCCGCCGGGAGCAGCCCCGAGGCCTCCTTCACCGCATCCGAGGTCACCGGCGCGCAGGTGGCCAGCTGGTCCGCCCGCAGCGGCGTCAGCACCGCCGAGGCGCTGGGCATCAGCCAGGGCAGGCTGCAGGGCCTTGGCGCCGGGGGAGTCCCTGCCGGCACGGCGAACGTCGCCGTGTTCGGCGTCGGCGGCGGCAGTGCCCTCTCCCCGGCCCCGGTGGCCGAGGGCACCGTTGCGGTTGGGGCCGGGCTGGCCAAGGAGCTGGACCTCGCCCCCGGCAGCCGGGTCTCGGTGGGCGGCACCGAGCTGTCGGTATCGGCTGTGGTGCCGGACCAGTGGTACTCCCACACCGGCGTCGTCTGGACCACCCTGGCGGACTGGCGGAAGCTGGCCCACTTGGCCGGGAAGGACGCCCTCGGCACCGTGATCGCGGTCAGCTTCGACGGCGGCGCCAAGGTCGACGTCGCCGCCGCCAACGCCGCGGCCGGAACAGTCAGCACCACCCGGGACGGCTCGTTCCAGGCGCTCGGCTCCTACCGCAGCGAAAACGGTTCGCTCATGCTCATGCAGGCGTTCCTCTACGGCATCTCCGCCCTGGTCATCGTGGCCTTCCTGACCGTCTGGACAGTGCAACGGACGCGGGATATCGCCGTGCTCAAGGCGCTGGGCGGTTCCTCGGCCTACGTGTTGAAGGACGCCATGGTGCAGGCTGCGGTCGTGCTCGTGGCCGGGGCGGCTGTGGGGGGAGTCGCCGGCGTGCTCGGAGGTTTGCTGGCCGCCGGTGCCGCCCCGTTCCTCACCACCCCGCAAACCACGCTGCTGCCGGTCGCCGGGATCGTGCTCCTGGGCCTGGCCGGCGCTGCCCTGGCGGTGCGGGGCATCACGCGCGTCGACCCCCTGCTGGCGCTCGGCGGCAACTAACCATTCCCTACCCACTCCGCTCGGCACTCAAACATTCCTTGAAAGGCATATCTATGGAAACCGCCCTGAAACTAAGCAACGTCACGCTCGAATATCCCGACGGCGAGGAAATCCTGCGGGCGCTCGACGACGTCAGCCTGGAGGTCCGCCGCGGCGAATTCGTCTCGCTGGTGGGACCGTCAGGTTCCGGAAAGTCGTCGCTGCTCGCCGTGGCCGCGACCCTGGTCCGGCCCACCGAAGGGTCCGTCGTTGTGGCGGGCCACGACGCCGGCGCCCTCCCGGATGCCGGGCTGACCGCACTCCGACGGGACAGCATCGGCATCATCTTCCAGCAGCCGAACCTCCTTCCGTCCCTGACCGCGGTTGAACAGCTCCTGATCGCCGCCCACCTGCGGACCGAGCCGCTCCACGAGGCGCGGCAAAGGGCCGCGGACCTGCTGGGCCGGGTTGGCCTCGGATCGGTGCTCGACAAGCGCCCGCACCAGCTTTCCGGCGGACAGCGCCAGCGGGTCAACATTGCCCGGGCCTTGATGGCCAGCCCTGCGGTACTCCTTGTCGATGAGCCGACGGCGGCGCTGGACCACGACCGGAGCGAGGAGATTGTCCGGCTGCTGCGCCGGGTGACGGACGAGTTCGGCGTGGCGACCCTGATGGTCACGCATGACACCGGAATGGTTTCCTACACCGACGCCGTGGCCACGATGCGCGATGGCCGTCTCTCCGCGGCCGGAGTTCTCGCCCCGGCGCCGTAGCCGCTGCTTAGCCCCTAGTTAGGGGCTCCCCAGCCCGGGAACCGGCATGCCAAACACGTCTTTCAGGGCATACCTGGCGGCGTGGAAACCGGGCATTCCGGTCACGCCGGGGCCGGGAGGTGTCGACGAGGAGCACAGGTACACACCCGGGAGCGGTGTGCGCCACGGCACGGTGCTCAGGACCGGCCGCCGAAGCAGGCCGCGCAAATCCATGGCACCGGCGCTGAAGTCGCCGCCGACGTAGTTTTCGTTGTAGCCGCCGAGTTCCGCCGCCGTCGTCACCCGGCAGGCCACCACCAGCTCCCGGAAGCCGGGGGCGAAACGTTCCAACTGGGCCGTGACGGCCTCGCCCATGTCCACGGTGGAGCCGGCGGGAACGTGGCAGTAGCTCCAGAGGATGTGCCGGCCGGCGGGGGCCCGGCCGGGATCGAACCGGGAAGGCTGGGAGACCAGGACGTAGGGCCGTTCCGGGTGCCGGCCGGCAGCCACCAGGCGTTCCGCCTCCGCCGTCTCGGCCCGGGTTCCGCCCACGTGCACGGTGCCGGCGTCGGCGAGCTCCGCAGCGGCCCACGGCACCGGACCGGACAGGATGAAATCGACCTTGCAGGCTGCGTTTCCGAAGCGGAACGACTCCAGTGCGCGGCGGTAGCGGGAGGGCAGGCGGGACCCGGCAAGCCGGAGCAATCCGGGCGGAGCGACGTCCAGCAGGGTGGCCCGGACCGGAGGCAATTCCGCCAGCGAACCGATCCGTGTCCCGGTCTGCACCACGCCGCCATGGGCCTCGATGTCAGCCACCATCGCCTGGGCGATGGACGCCGAACCGCCCACTGGGACGGGCCAGCCGCCGGCGTGCCCCAGTGTGCTCAGCAGCAGGCCGGCGCCGGCCGCGGGCAACGTCGGCAGGGGGGCCACGGCGTGCGCGGCAACTCCGCTGAGCAGGGCCGGCGCCAGCTCTTCCCGGAACCTCGCGCCCCACCAGCGGGTGCCCTGCTCGAGGGTCCGCAGTCCGAACATCGCGGCCGCCAACGGGTCCCGCGGTATCCGGAGCAGCTGGTTAAGGGTGAGGTCGGCGACGCCGTCGAGCCGGTCCAGCAGGGGCGACATGAGCCTCCGGTAGGCCCCGCCGTCGCGCCCGAGGCCCGCTGCTGTCCGCTCCAGCGAGCGGTAACCCAGCGCCGCCCGGCCGCCGTCGAGGGGCGCGCCGTGGGAGAGCTCGGGTACCACCATCCGGATCCGCTCGGACAGCTCGAACTTTCGGAAGAAGGGCGAGGCAAGGGCCATCGGGTGCACCGCGGAGCACACATCGTGGAAGTGTCCAGGCTCCATCAACTCCGAGGTCCGGAGCCCTCCGCCAACGGAAGGGGCCGCCTCGTAGACGTGTACCGCCAGCCCCGCGCGGGCCATCGTGACTGCGGCCGCCAGCCCGTTCGGACCCGAACCAACGACGGCGACGTCAGGCATGGGAATCAGGCGTCCGCATGGGTGCGCCGCCACGGCAGCACGGAGGCCGCTGGTCGCCGGAGATCCAGCCGCAACCAGTCGGCGGCGCCGTCGAAGGGTCCGCCGTGCGGATCATCAACGCCCCCGCGGCGGATGACGTCGTAGCTCGGATCAAGGATGTCCCACACCACACGGACCATGAGGTAGCCGGTGGCGAGCATGTGGGCCACGACGGCAAGGACGTAGTAGGGCATGTCGATGTTGTGCTGGGTGGGCCCTCCGCTGGTGACCTGGCCCAGGTACATCCAAATGGCAGCCCAGTGCAGGCCCTCGATGGCCTGCCAGATCAGGAAGTCCCGCCACCGGGGCCGCGCCAGCGCCAGCAGCGGGATCAGCCAGATCACAAACTGCGGCGAGTACACCTTGTTGGTGAGGATGAAGGCGGCGACGATCAGGAACACGAGCTGCGCCAACCTCGGCCTCCGGGGTGCCGCGAGGGCCAGCGCCCCGATCAGCACGCAGGCAAGCAGGAAGAGGTTGAGGGCGGCGCTGTTGATGGTCTCGGCCTGCAACGGCATCCAGCCCAGGCGGCCGGCCACCAGGTTGAAGGCAAACCAGGGGGAGCTGTAGCCTGCGGGCCGGGATTCGGTGAACTGGTAGAAGTACTTCCAGCCGGCCGGGTCGACGGCGGCCGCCGGGAGGTTGACGGCCAGCCAGGCCGCGACGGCGGAGCCTGCCGTGACCAAGATGGCGCGGATCTTGCCGGTGCGGAGCGCCAGCAACAGCACGGCGCCGAGGATCAGCAATGGGTAGAGCTTGGTCGCGGTGCCGAGTCCAATAAAGATGCCCGCGAGCAGCAGCTTGTTCCGGGAGAAGAAATACATGCCAAGGGCCAGGAGCGCGACCGCCCACATGTCCCAGTTGATGAAGCCGGCGAGCACGATGCCCGGGGCGAGGGCCACCATGGCGGCGTCCCAGGACCGGCGTCGGGCTGTGCGTGCGGTGGCCAGCACAGTGACGATCCAGACAGCGGCGATCAGGGTGGCGTTGACGTCGAAGTAGGCCAGCACCCGGGAGTTGTTTACGCCCTCGCCGGGAACCAGCAGCGCGGTGGCGCCGGCGATGAAGCCCATCAGCACGGGGTACTCGAAGAAACTGCCTGCGGTAACGAAGGGGAAGGCTCCGTCGCCGAGTCCTCGGTTCCTGAACAGTTCGGGGAAATCGGAGTAGCAGGTCGCATAGAACTGTCCGGGGGATGCCCAGCCCTTGCTGCGGCAGTAGCTTTTCAGCAGGATCCCCACCAGTGCGGCCAAAACGGTGAGCAGGACGAGGACGCGTTCAACCGTGAAGAACCCGGGGGAGACGATGCCGGGGGCGGTGCGGCGGCCGAGCGGGCCGCCGATGAGTTCGGTGAAATTCCGCAGCAGCAGGTCGTTGCGGCTTGGGACTACCAGTCGGGTCCGCTTGCGGTTCTCCGGCGGCATTGTCTCCTGCATGCCTTGAGCTTACCGGGGCGGCTGCGCTGTGCGGCGGCAGGACCCCGGGCCCCGGCAGCCGGGGATGGATACGGCGGCAGGGCCGGCCGCTAAAGGGCGGTTAAAAGGGGGAGCCCACGCGTCGCCGCGTGGGCTCCTTGCGGATCGGTTCCGGTACTTGTCATCAGCGGATCAGTCCCATCTGGTGCATTGCGAGGAAGATGTCTTCGCGCCGTTGCTCAAGCAGTTGGGCGTTGAACTGCGTCCTGTCCTTGCGTACCGGCTGCGATTTGAAGATCAGCACGTCCTGCAGTTGTCGGATCATGGTGGTCACCTCCCTCCGGGGGTGTTGGCGTGAAAGCTGGTTCCCGATGCCCCGCCGGGTGGCGGTTCGGGCGGTTGGACCGGTCGCGAGAGTCACAATGGAGCCTTTCGTTGTTGTGGAACTAAAAGTAATTGGGCATGACAATTAAGGCCCTCGAAATTAGAGTGAATTCAGCCTCAATTGGGCATAGAAATGCCCGATGCTAATTGATTGTTTTCGCAAAGCGAAAGATGGGCCCCTGCTGCCGAGTGCGCAACCCCAACAAGAAGCTGGGTTCCGAACTATGGGGATGCTGCAGCTAGGGATGCCGCGCCAAGCGTGCTTCCGTCGGGTCAAACCGTCCGCAGCCCATCCCCGGGGGGACAGGCCTGGCAATCTTCCTGCGCCGGCCTCAGCCGGTGATGGAAGCTAGCAGGCGGGCAGTCCGACTTTCGGGCGCGCGGCAGCGTCAGAGGCCGGGGTGGCGGTGAAGGTAAACATCCATCCGCTAGTCAAAGTAATCATTTTTCCCAACCTCCTTTTCTGTCCTGCCGTGGCTCCGGCTGACAGGCCGGGCGACGCGCGCCGTGACCCTGGCAAGTCGCTCTGGGGTCAGAAATAAAAATACACCACGAATACAGTGTTTGACCACCGAATTCATAAAGTTTTTTAGAAAAACTTTCGGAAACGCAGTTTATAGGCCCCAGCGGACGATCGCGGGGGTCTTTTTGTCCCAGCCGAGCGTGCAAACTTTCGCGGTTCCGAGCACAAAGTGGCGGCCCTCGTGGGCGTCGAGTCCCAGCCAGCGCGCGGTGAGGATCCGGGAGAAGTGGCCGTGCGCCACAACCAGCACATTGTCCAAGCCGGATTCGAGCACGCGGGCCACGATCTTGTCGGCGCGGGCGGCGACGTCGTCGAGGCTTTCCCCGTTAGGCACCCCGTGGGTCCAGATGAGGTAGTCGGGATTGTCCTTGCGGATCAGGTCCGAACTGATGCCTTCGTACTCGCCGTAGTCCCATTCCACCGCCAGGGGTTCCTGCTGTGCGTCCGGGAATCCTGCGAGTTCCGCGGTGCGCCGGGCGCGGCGCAGCGGGGAAGTCAGCACAAGGTCGAAGTCGACGGCGTCGAGCACCTTCCGCGCCTCCACGGCCTGCTGCTCGCCTTCCACCGTGAGCGGAAGGTCGGTCAGGCCGGTGTACTGCCCGCTCTTGGACCATTCCGTTTCACCGTGGCGGAGGATCCAGAGCTGAGGGCGGGGGCCGTTGGAAGGTGCAATCACTTAGGACTCCTCTGTCGGGGAAACGTCGACGGCGGCAGCTTCCGGCTGCGCCGCCCACCATTCGTGCAACTTGGCTTCGGCTACGGCCGGCTCGAGCGGACCGTGTTCCATCCGTTCCTCGAGCAGGAACTTGTACGCCCGGCCCACCACGGGGCCCGGCTTGAGTCCGAGCAGTGCCATGATCTGGCCGCCGTCGAGGTCGGGGCGGACGGCGTCGAGGGACTCCTGCTCGCGCAGGGCGGCGATCCGCGCCTCGAGATCGTCGTAAGCGAAGGCGAGCCGTTCTGCCTTGCGCTGGTTGCGGGTGGTCACGTCCGAGCGGGTCAGCCGGTGCAGTCGTTCCAGCAGCGGGCCGGCGTCGGTGACGTAGCGGCGGACCGCCGAGTCGCTCCAGCCGGCGTCGCCGTAGCCGTAGAAGCGCATGTGCAGCTCCACCAGCCTGGCCACCGCCTTGATCGTGTCGTTGTCGAAGCGCAGCGCCTTCATCCGCTTGGACGTGAGCTTGGACCCCACCATGTCGTGATGGCGGAAGCTCACCGCTCCGCCGGGCTCGAAGCGGCGGGTGGCGGGCTTGCCGACGTCGTGCATGAGGGCAGCGAACCGCAGCACAAAGTCGGGGCCGGGCACCGGACCGTCGGCCTCCGATTCCAGCGCCGCGGCCTGCTCCAGGACCTGCAGCGAGTGCTGGTAGACGTCCTTGTGACGGTGGTGCTCATCGGATTCGAGGCGCAGGGCGGAGACCTCGGGCAACACGAACTCGGCCAGCCCCGTCTCCACGAGCAGGTCCACGCCGGTCCGCGGCCGGGGGGCGCAGATGAGCTTGACCAGTTCGTCGCGGACGCGCTCGGCGGAGATGATCTTGATCCGCTCAGCCATCTTCGTCATGGCCTGGCGCACGTCGTCGTGCACGGTTACGCCCAACTGGGCGGCGAAACGGGCGGCGCGCATCATACGCAGCGGGTCATCGGAGAAGGAGTCTTCCGGCGAGCCGGGGGTGGCGAGCGTGGACGAGTGCAGGTCCCGGACGCCGCCGAACGGGTCCACCAGTTCCAGCGTCGGCAGCCGCAGTGCCATGGCGTTGATGGTGAAGTCCCGCCGCAGCAGGTCATCCGTGAGCGAAGATCCAAACGCCACTACCGGCTTGCGGGATTCCGGATCGTAGGCCTCCGCGCGGTAGGTGGTGATCTCGATCTGGAACCCGGCCTTGCGCATGCCAATCGTCCCGAAGGCGCGCCCGATCTCCCAGTAGTTGTCCGCCCACTTCTTGATCAGCGCCAACGTCTGGTCCGGCGTCGCATCCGTGGTGAAGTCCAAGTCCGGCGATACCCGGCCCAGGAAGAGGTCCCTAACCGGTCCGCCGACCAGGGAGAGTTCGTGACCGGCGTCGACAAAGCGCTGCCCAAGCTCAAGGACCACCGGATCTACCTGGAAATCGACGGTGTGGGAGTCAGTCTGGTGATGTGCGTGCGCCATAGTCTCTTAAGCTTGTCAGAAATCCCGGCCAGCACCACACCAGGGCGGTCCCCGTTCCGCCGGCGTGCGCGCCGCGGACAGGCAGGCGCGCCAGTCCAGTTTTCCGCCCGGCCACTTTCCTGTCATGTTTAGGTCATCAAGTCCGGGCAAGAGTCGTTAGAGTGGACTTCATGGCCCATCCCGTACCGAGTGCTCCCGGCAGGAGGACGAACCCACCGTTGCCATCGGCAATCGGTGCCAACGTCGCGCCCGCCCCGCACCCGGGACAGGCGTCGCTGCCGACCGTCGAGGAAGTCTCCGCCGGCGGCGTCGTGGTGGACACCTCCGACGCCGAGTTGCGGGTTGCCATCATCGCCCGCCTCAACCGGGGCGGCCGCCTTGAATGGTGCCTGCCGAAGGGCCACCCCGAGGGCAAGGAAAGCAACGAGGAAGCCGCAGTCCGCGAGATTGCGGAGGAAACCGGGATCGAAGGCAAGATCCTCGCCCCGCTCGGAAGCATCGACTACTGGTTCACGGTCAGCGGGCACCGCGTGCACAAGACCGTCCACCATTTCCTCCTTCAGTCCACCGGCGGGGAACTGACCATCGAGAACGATCCGGACCAGGAAGCCGTGGACGTGGCTTGGGTTCCCATCCACGAACTCGCCCGCAAGCTCTCCTTCCCGAATGAGCGCCGCATTGCGGACCTCGCCCGGGAAGTCCTGCCCGAACACCGCTGACGCGGACCGCGGCGGCCCTGTCGCCCCGGAAGATCACGAACCCGCGCCGCCGGTGCCCGGATTACGCACAAAGCCGCGCCCGGGTGAGACGATGAAGATAATGTCTGCCGCCAAGCCCCCGTTCGAAAAGTCCGCCCCCTCCGGCCGGTCCGATTCCCAAGCCGTCCAGTCCGGAGAGGCGCGTTCGAGCGCCGTCATGGCCGCCGGGACCCTCGTTTCGCGGTTCCTGGGCTTCGCCAAGACGTGGATGCTGGCGGCCGCCCTGGGCCTGGGCTCCACCGTCAACGACACCTTCATCAATGCCAACAACCTCCCCAACTTGATCTTCCTCCTGGTGGCGGGCGGGGTGTTCAATGCTGTCCTGGTGCCCCAGATCATCAAGGCCAGCAAGGCGCCGGACCGCGGGGCGGATTACATCAGCCGCCTGCTGACGCTGGCCGTGTTGGTGCTGCTCGCGCTCACGTTGCTGGTGACGCTGCTGGCACCGTCGGTCATCCAACTGACCACCCAGGGCTATTCGCCGCAGCAGCAGGCCCTCGCGGTCTCCTTCGCGTTCTGGTGCCTTCCGCAGATCTTCTTCTACGGCCTGTACGCCCTGCTGACCCAGGTCCTCAATGCCCACGGGGCGTTCGGGCCCGCGATGTGGGCGCCGATCATCAACAACATTGTGGCGATCGCCGGGCTGGGCATGTTCATCGGCATCATGGGCGCCAACGCAACCAACCCGCACACCATCGACAACTGGGGCGCGTTCCAGACGATCCTCGTCGCCGGGTTCTCCACGATCGGAGTCGTCGCCCAGACCGCCATTCTCCTTATTCCGGTCTTCAGGCTGCGCCTGGGGCTGCGCCCGCGCTTCGGCTGGCGAGGGGTGGGCCTGGGCCACGCCGCGAAGCTGAGCGTCTGGACCCTGGCCACGGCCGCCGTCGGGCAGCTGGCATTCCTTTACGTCATGCGCATCGCCACGATCCCGGGCACTGAACGGCTGCGCCTGCAGCAGGCAGGCGACCCCGCAGCGGCCAACATTCCGGGCAACGCGGTACTGGAGGTGGCCAGCCAGCTGTACCTGCTGCCGCACTCCATCATTGCCCTCTCGCTGGCCACCGTGCTGTTTAACCGGATGACCCGGGCATCCCAGGACGGGGACCGGGCCGCGCTGCGCAGTGCACTCTCCCATGGGCTGCGGACCATGGCCGTGGCAACGGTCTTCGGCGCACTGGCGCTCTTCGCGCTGGCCGGTCCGCTGGGCATGTTCTTCTCCGGCGATGTGCGCCAGGACGGCGTCATGCTGGCCCAGACGCTTACCATCCTGGCCCTCAGCACCCCGTTCATGAGCGCAAACTTCATGATGTCCCGGGTGTTCTACGCCAACGAGGATGCCCGGACCCCGTTCTTCATCCAACTGGTGCTGGCCCTGGTCAATGTGGTGTCGGCCTTCTTCATCCAGTTCCTGCCGTTCGACCAGATCATCTTCGCGATCGCGATCCTCTACACCGGCGGCAACATCCTCTCGGTCATGGTCAGTGCCTTCTTCCTTCGCCGCCTCCTCGGGCACCTCGACGGGCCCCGGGTGGCCAGCTCCTATATCCGCATGGGCTACGCGGCGCTCGGCTCGGCAGTGGCGGGTGCCGGAGCCCTCTGGCTGATGGGCAGCTACCACGCCGACGGCTTCGCCTGGAGCAGCCGGGCCGCGGCCCTCGTGACGGTCGTCGTCGTCGGGCCCGTCATGCTCGCCGTCTACTTCGTCCTGCTCAAGCTCCTCCGGGTCACGGAACTGCAGGACCTGCTGCAGCCGCTGCTGGGCCGTCTGCGGCGCAGCGCCCCGGCCCCGGAATCAATGCCCGAAACCCGGCCTGAGACTGGCACCGAGACCGGTGCCGGTGAGGCTGCCGCCCACGAGGTTCCGGCTCCGCCGCGCCGGGTTCCGGAACGCGCCACCACGTCTGTGGACACCGGCCTGATCCCCCGGATCTCGGGCGAATTCGACGCCGCGTCGTTCCGTGCGGGGCCCGACCTTGGAGCCGGGGACAACCAGGGCTGGGCGGCCGACCGCGGCTACCTTCCGGAGGAGGAACGTCCCGGCACCGCCCAGGCCAGCCAGGGCCGGGCTGAAATTCCATTGCCGGGGCGTCGGACCTACCAGGGCCAGGCCGGCCACAACCCCTACTTCCCGTTCGACCGGCGAAGGAAAAAATGAAACCTTGCCGGTTACCGCCGCCGGGATCACGCGGCGCGGACACAGCATCGGCTAGGATCGAAGACTAACAAGGGGAGTTGCAGACCAAGGGTCAACCGGCTTTACCGGGGGCCTTAGGTGACCGACGAAGTCGCCGAGGCCGGCAGTTCCCGGACAGTCTAGGAGGAACCCGTGTCCCACCCGATCGATGTCGGATCAGTACTTGGCGGCCGCTACAAGGTCACTGCCACGGTACTGACCTCGCATGACCAGGATCTGGTGCTGGACGGAGTGGACCAGGTTCTGAACCGGCCGGTGAGCATCCTCGTCGCCGGCCCGGGCAACGCCGACCAGGTCGCCCAGAGCGCCCGCGAGGTCGCCACCGGCGAACGGCCCGGCCACGTCCAGATCCTTGACCTCGGGGTCAGCGACGCTGCCACCTACCTGATCACCAACCACACCTCGGCTGCGGACCTGCTGGACCTCGTGGTGAGTTCCAACCCGCCCTACGTCGAACCCTTCTTCACGGACACGCTGGGCAGCGAGATCTTCGGCCAGCCGCGCTCCAAGGAGCCTGAGACTTACGACGGCCTGTACGACGACGAGGACGTTGACGCCGGGTACATCAACTATGGGGACCAGCAGCGCCAGGCCGGGGATATGCCCCCGACGTCGTCGACTCCCGCCCAACGCGTTCCCGCACCGCCGGCGGCTTCTCCGGCTGCCGGTTCCCGTGGTGCCGGTGCCGCAGCCGCCGGAGCTGCGGGCGTAGCCGCAGGAGCTGCCGCGGCCAAAGCTTCGAAGTCCCCGAAGACTGCTCCCCAGCAGGCGGCAGCGCAGCCGACTGCCGCCCAGCCAGTCCAGCCGGCCCCCGAAAAGGCGGCCCCCGAGACGCCGAAGGTCTCCCGGTGGGAGGACGACGACTACGACGACGCCCAGCCCGACCAGCGGACCATGGCGATGCAGGCGGCAGCCGCTAAGGGCGCCGGAGAGGGCCGAGCAGCGGGCAGCTTCCCGGCCTTTGCGAAGAACAACGCGTCCGAGGACCGCTACGACGGCTATGACGACGACGACGATGACGACGCACCCCGGCGCGAGCCGCGGTCCCTGCGCTGGCTGGTCGGCGCCCTGCTGGCCGCCGTGCTGGTGATTGGCCTGATTTTCGCCGTCACGAACCTTGGTGGCCTTTTCAAGGGCGGCACGCCCCAGGCCGCCAAGACCACGGCCTCCACGCCGGCCAGTACTTCCGGGAAATCCGGGTCGCCCTCCGCAACCCAGAGCGCGCCTCCCGCCGCGGTCCCGCCTGCCATCGAGTCAGTCACCCGGCAGGGCAATTTCGACTTCGCCGCCACCTATGACGGCGACCTGGTCAAGACCTACGACGGCAACGCCGCCAGCTACTGGTCCGACATGGAATTTGCCACCGACGGATGGGGAGGCTTCGCCCCCGACGGTGTGCCGCTGGTAGTAAAGCTCAAGGCCCCGGCCCAGATTTCCTCGGTCACCTTGAGCCAGCTCGGCGCATCGGGCGGCAACATCAGCATCTTCACCAACGACCGGCCGACGCTCGACGGCGCCAAGCAGGTGGGCAGCAACAGCTTCACCTCCTCGGACCTGACCATGCCGCTGCAGGAACCGGCCAAGGCACAGTACGTGATCGTTTCCATCAAGAGCCTGCCCAAGCTCGCCGCGCCGAAGACGCGCTACGGCTACGGCATTAGGCTCGCCGAAATCAAGATCCAGTAGCTCCCGGCCCGGCGTAACGGCCGGGCCAACAAGACGGTCCATTCAAGTCATTACCGGTACCCTGAGAGATGGGTACGGCTGCGCTGTGCCCAGCCCGGGCGGAATATTCGACTGCCCGCATTAGTTGTGCCATGTGGCCGGCCACGCAGGCGGGCGCATCGACAAAGGAAGAGGTTCACCGTTCAGTGAGCAACGCAGAAAACACCGCGTCCGAAGTACGTGATGTCATCATCGTCGGCTCCGGGCCTGCTGGCTACACCGCCGCGGTCTACACGGCTCGCGCCAATCTGAAACCGCTGCTCCTGGCGGGTTCCGTTACCGCCGGCGGCGAGTTGATGAACACCACCGACGTCGAGAACTACCCGGGTTTCCCGGACGGCATCATGGGTCCGGACCTCATGGAAAACTTCGAGAAGCAGGCCGAGCGTTTCGGCACTGAAATCCAGTTTGAGGACGTCACCGAACTGGACCTCGACGGCGACATCAAGACGGTGACCATCGGGACGGGGGAGACCTTCCAGGCCCGCTCCATCATTCTGTCGACCGGCTCCGCCTACCGCGAGCTGGGCCTGCCCAACGAAAAGCGGCTCTCGGGCCACGGCGTCAGCTGGTGTGCAACCTGCGACGGTTTCTTTTTCAAGGATCAGGACATTGCCGTCATCGGCGGCGGTGACTCGGCAATGGAAGAGGCACTCTTCCTGACCAAGTTCGCAAAGTCCGTCACTGTCGTGCACCGACGCGACACCCTGCGCGCTTCAAAGATCATGGCCGACCGCGCCCTTGCCCACGAGAAGATCAACTTCGTCTGGAACACCGGTGTAGAGGACGTCCTCGGCGGGGACAAGGTCACCGGTCTGCGGTTGAAGAACCTCGTCGACGGCACCGAAACTGAGCTAGCCGTGACGGGTGTCTTCGTGGCTATCGGCAATGATCCGCGCACCGACCTCGTCAAGGGCAAGCTGGACCTGTCGCCGGAAGGCACCATTGCCGTCCAGGGCCGTACCTCCAAGACGAGCGTCAAGGGCGTTTTCGCCGCCGGAGACGTCATCGACCCGACCTACCGCCAGGCCATCACGGCTTCTGGTTCGGGCTGTGTCGCCGCCCTCGACGTCGAGCACTACCTCGCAGACCTCCACGCCTAATCAGCGCGCGGCAAGCAACCCAAGAGAGAGACAGGTTATGAGCAACGCTAAAGATGTAACTGACGCTAGCTTCAGCACCGACGTGCTGGGAGCCGACAAGCCGGTCATCGTGGATTTCTGGGCCGAATGGTGCGGACCCTGCCGCAAGCTCGGTCCCATTCTGGATGAGATCTCCGTCGAGTACAGCGAAAAGGTAAACGTCGTCAAGGTTAACGTTGACGACAATCCGGCCATCGCAGCCGAATACGGCATCACCTCCATCCCCGCTGTCTACCTTTTCCAGGGCGGGGAAGTGAAGGGCACTGTCATCGGCGCGCGGCCCAAGCAGTTCTTTGAGAAAGAATTCGCGGACGTCCTGTCCTAGCCTCTAGCGGATTCCCCGGCGGCGCGATTCTGGCCGCCGGCAAGACGGCCCCCACTGAACGAGTGGGGGCCGTCTTTTTGGTTCAGGGGCTTATTGGGTTCGGGGGACTAGGTCTGCCCGGATTGGCCTGGCCTGACCGGTTGGGTGTCCTCGGGGGAGGTGCGTGCGATTCCGGGGTTTGGTCGAGCGGGGGACGTCTTTTTGGTTCGGGGGCGGGCCCCGGGGAGTCTGCAGGGGCCCGACCCACTGGGCGCTCACATCAGCCTGCCCCAATGGTGCATCAATCCTGAACGGCCCGATCGCCGTGGCGTAAATACACCACCAAGCAGTTGATTGTCTGCTAGTTTTTCGTCAGCCTAGCGCCAACGGCAGTGGGCGATTCAGCCTGACCTGGGGTAGGCATGAATTCACGCCTGTTGGCATATTGCGCGCTGCTCGAGCTGCCCAGACGCTGGATTTTCACCGCCCCCTAGTATTGCTTTTCGCTGCGGCGGGTGGGGAGTACCGGAGACCTCCCTAGGTTGGCCCGCAGCGATCCTGGTTCGAGTTCCATGCCCTCTGTTATCCGTGTCAGTCAGGTCGGGAAACCACTAGGGCCCGCTCTCCGCGATGTTTCACGTGAAACATCAAATCTCGATCCCTTTCCAAAGACCAGTATTTCGACGGCGCTTCCAAGCCATCGCTCCGCTAGGTGCACGGATGTCCATCGATGCACCACGCGGCGCTGAAACGACACCTGCCGAGAGCCACTCGACGAGCCGGACTTCCCAAGGGTCGAAAGCGGCAACTGCCTTTGGATTGATCTTCTGTCGCGCAACCAAGCGATGACGTGGGGGATGTTTCACGTGAAACGACGGGTCTTCTGGACAAATACTGTCTGCCAACCCGAATCTCGACATTACTTACTCTCGATGCTACCCAGATTTCGTACGAGAAAATTCAGTCCCGGGCCTGGTCGAACCTCACCCGCAAAACCCAGCCATGGCTCCGTAGAGCGGCCTAGGACTGGTTGCGTGTCACCCGATGTCGTGTGCGTGTGCGTGAGTGCCTGGCTGGCCGCCTGCTGCACCCCAAGGTTCGTTCCGGCGTATGTGCGTGCGTACGTGCAGCTTGGACAGCGCCGCTAGCAGCGGGGGACGCCTGTAAGGACTCAGGCGCCCGGGTAGATCACCGCTATTCCGGCGCCGCCTGAGTCCACGTTTCACGTGAAACATGCATGGCTGCCAGCGCCTTACGGGAGCCGGCCCGGTTCCTGGCAGCCCTTGGCGGACCACGAACACTCCACCAGCTGCTGCCAGTCCTTGGCGGACCACGAACACTCCACCAGCTGATCGACCCAATCGGTAGTCCACTATCGGAACGGACGGCTGTACTGTTTCGGGTCAGTTTGTATTGGTTCTCAAAGGCGCACTTTTCCTCTGCGAGACGTCAATATTCCGATCGGTGCCCTCGGTTTGGAGCAATTTGCTGTTCTCACCGGTCGACAACCCCCCTTGCAGCCCTTCTAGACGGCAGTTGAGGGCGCTAAAGGCTCATCTGTCGACCACGAGGCCCTCCCGGCAAATTCTCCCCGATCCGCTACCGCCGGCTGCGATGGAGCGGATGCGTATCAGCGAGATTGAACGAGACCTCCGGCAACGACCCAAACCTGCCAATGTTTCACGTGAAACGCCGGCGCTCCGTCTAGCAGTGCAGACTCTCCGTCGATGCCAAAGGATGGGGACGGTCCAGGACACCACCTCAATCCCATATAGAGTCAGGATTCAAGCCCTCAACCAGCGACAAATACACCCGCTCCGCGCCGATATGCGAAATACCGAGGCCCAGGGTGCAAACCAGTCTGGCATTGTCTGCTCCAGCTCTAGGGGGGAGCGGGACCGCACAAGCATCCCCGGCCTGCCGCCTAGCCATAAGCCCGACTTCACTGCACCGCCGCACCAAGCCATCGCGCCCAGCGTCTGTAGGACCGAAGCTCGATCGACTGCCGACGATCTCCATAGGACGGCCGGCGACAAGACGCATCTCCCAGCTGGCGCATTAGTTCCCAATGACGCATCGGCGTGAAGCCTTCAGCCCGCTGTGCCCGTTGATGCGCGCAGGGGGTCGTCGAGAACGTTCATCCAAAAAGGTTCTGCATGTTCATCTCCTCGCAGGACAGTGCACCAATTCTCCACAGAAACTGGGTCCCTGGGCTGGCCCGATATGGCCCCGCCCGTTCGGCATCCGTAGTTGTCCACACACGAGTGACCGACTCACGGCCTACGCGTCCAGGCAGACCGGGCTGCCCATAGCACTTGGCGACTTGCCCATAGTCGAATTGCAGCCGCACGGGCACGCCAAGGCAGCTCCTCGTCCCGCTCCGAAAATGCAGCGAGATCAAGAGCCGGAGGTCCCTACCTGATGACATCGGAGCAGGCGCTTGACCCGACGACATCCCCTCTACTCGGTGCAATGTATTGAAGTGCTCGGCCAACGCAGACGCTGGGTAATGTGGGAATGGACCACGGTGGCTAGGATGCAGTGATGTGGTGCTCCGCCTACACCCCACATGCGCAGAGACAGAGGCCGCGGCTGTCGAAGCGAGGGCGGGCACATTCCATCGCTCCGACTGATACTGCAGCTAGTGAAGGGCTAGGCCCCGCCGACACCAGGTTTCCATCGGCGGGGAGTAGGTGACAGCTGCGCGCCACTGCATCTCCCAAGCTGCGTCCGATGGGCCCTCATCCTGAAGCGCGGGGCGGGGCACGGATCTCCACTAGCGGAGTAGGCCACGGTGGCCGGCGCTGGGCTATAGCCTCGGCCCTCCTCAGTGACGTCCGTGGCCGCGCATTTAGCTCACGGTTTCAGCCGGCCGCCGGCGAATGCAGTGACTCGCGGACAAGCATCTTTGACTCCATGCGCTGGCGTTAGGTATCACCTGGGGGAACATTTCGTCGTCGGTTTTGAACTTGGTGGCGTGGTGATCTGCGATCACCGAGAGTCCGTTCTCGGGACAAGTCACTGCTCTATCCAAGTTCTACACAGAAGTTATGCACAAACTTATCCACAGGCACCTGAGACATTACACACAGGAGTATCCACAGGTGAGATTTCCCACGGTTCGCGTATCTCGGTGACCCGCCACTCCGAGTGCCGCAGCGGGGCTCCGACTAAGTCCACCCGCTGCCTCCACGCCCTCCTTGTCATCCGTCTCCAAAGCCATGAATCAGCCTAGAAATTAACCAGTGCGTGTGGATTTTGACGGCGCTACACCGCTCTCACGGCGTAGACTCCAATCCGCGAACTCGGTTTCACGTGAAACATCGCAGCGGACCGATGAACCTCCGGGGGAGGCACTATGGTTCTCGCCTGGGTCCACCTCCCCAGGCCGCTGGCTATCCACCGGAGCGGTGGAGTAATCCACAAAGTTATCCACAGCGATATCCACCGCCCGTCAATACGATGTGCGTCTTGCTGTGGGCCTGCCGTTAATGCTTCAATCGGCGTCGCTCCAACTTAGAAGCCGACCGTCGGGCGTAGGTCCCAGAGTCAGCAGTGCACCGACCTGACACACCACCCCACTCACCGATAACCCCAGCCAGAGGCGCTAGTGTCCCGCCGGCCGCAGCTTCGAGTGCATAGTTATGGGTGCCGGGACTCAGTGTCAGGATCCTGCCAATCGGGAAGCTCAGACTGGGTCTGGTCGTGACCTCGGGAAGCTTGGCCACAAGAATGCACTCGCGAGTTCGGGGGAGGCTAGCCCGATAGACGCTCCGGTCTCTCGTTCCATATGGGCACGGACGACTATGAGCCGAGCGCCTTGCCGGTCCCTCCTCAGAGACCGAAAAGGCAGGACCATCATCCGGAAGCCGCGAGCCCTGGTCCCGCCTTAGGGATTACCCGGAGCCTGGCCTGAGTGGATAGGTCTGCCATCTGTGGGGAACTCGCGAAGTATCGGCCCGTTCGCCCTAGTCGGCAATCGGGTCGCAGATCTCCTCCACCTCCTTGCTCTCAGTCTTAGATGCGCCTCAGCCGCCCAGAGGTCGCTGGGTACTCGAGCCAGTTGGGGCACTCGCAAAACATCTACGCTTGGATGGCAAAGGGAAACGCTGCCGACCCGCCAGCAATCTGCGAACTGAGATCACGCACGGGGGGAGCGAGCTGAGCCCCTCCGATCGCACATGAACATTCCGCAAGTGCTCGCAGGATCTGCGCAAAGGCACGCGGACTTCGAGTAGCTGCTACGGAGTTCGTGGGACACCCATTCGTCATGGTTCCCCCGAGGGACTGAACAAGGTGCGCGGCGGTCCTACCATTGCTCGCTCGGGTTAGGAGCAGGCGCTGAATCGTCTAGCCGCTGCCCTGACAGTCATGAGCGCGGACAAATAGCGTTCCCCGAGGGTGTGAGACGAATAGTGCTCGAGGCCTGTACTGGCCGTAGTTGTTTCACGTGAAACACGCAGCGAAACGGCGCGCCCATTCCCGAACAGTCCGGAGCATGAATCCCTCCTTCGACGAACGTGTGGGTCCGAGAACGCTATTTCGATCCATTCCACGGAAAGAAGCTGCACAAAACCCGGCCGCATCCGGCGCCTGCTCGAAGAAATCGACCTGCAGTCAGTCCGATAGGGCGCCTCGATATAGCGCCTGAAGAGGCTGGATCGGTCCGCGGGCTTCATTTCGCGGGCCACTAACCAGGAACCACAGCCAGACCAAGACAAGTTGGTCCAGCGAGTCGGTTCGCTAATACCCTAGCCCAGCGCAACTTCTGTTCGGCAGACTCGGAGAAACTGCGGCGTTCTAGGTCTTCGGCCCTACGTCAAGGCCAGAGACTGCAGCGGCTGGATGCAGGCGAGGCGCGAAACGACCCGCACAACGGGACGCTATGCCCCAACTCATCAATTCCGGGTCGTTGAACGTATCGACTGCGACCATCCCTAACCACACGGGATCAGGTTTCACGTGAAACATAGACCCGAAGCACTACAACTATGTAGATGATGTCCGCATTCAAACGCCGGCACCTCGCAGTGGGGTGGCCCCCAAAAACCCCGCCCAGACCGCGAGGAACCCGTACATCGCGCCAGCCGATATTGGCCGTAAGTGCCAAGGCCTTACCCTGGAACCATGCGTGCGGTTAGGCGTCGTTCCCGCACTCAAGTGACCGTGGACCTGGCAAGTCAGACGGATGAAGCCCCAGCGGAACCCTCACGGCATACATGGGTTCCAACAGCGCCCCCAAGTGCTCCAAATCCCTAGATCGACAGCGCAATAGGCCGTGACGGCCGTAATTTCAGTCTTCCCGGGGCCTCTATGGCGCTGAATGGGCCTAAGAGGCCGCGGGCGGACTCAAGGCCCGTGAAGCCCGCTGGAACGCCCGCAGAGCGTCCCTGGCACGCTCTACACCGCCTAATAGCCATGCGAATGCCCCGTCCATGCTGCTGCAATTGCGATCAAGGAACTGAAAATGTCGAAACCCGCCAGGCAACAATGCCCAAAGCAGCCTCGAAACACGCCGAAGACCGGTCACCTGTCCCGAAACAAAAAACAGGGCCTGTTTCACGTGAAACAGACCCTGTTTTGGAGCAATGCCGGCGGAATCAGCTAGGCGCTCCAGGCGTCAGCACATCCATGATGCGGTTCAAATCCTCGACGCTAGCGAATTCGATGCTGACCCGGCCCTTGCGGGCACCCAGCGAGATCTTGACGTTCGTATCCAAGCGATCTGAGAGCGAGGAGGCCAAGTAATCGAGTCGCTCGTGGCGTGCACCCGGGCGGGGGATGTTGTTCTTCGTCGGCGCCGCCGGGCTCTGGTACAGCGTCACGGCTTCCTCCGTGGCGCGGACCGACATGCCCTCGGCCACGATCTTCTGGGCGAGCCGCTCCATGGCAGCCGCGTCCGGTAGAGCGAGCAGTGCACGAGCGTGGCCTGCCGAGATGACCCCTGCCCCCACGCGACGCTGAACGAGCGGCGGAAGCTTGAGCAGACGAAGAGTGTTCGACACCTGGGGACGGGACCGGCCGATCCGGTCAGCGAGCTGCTCATGGGTCGTCCCGAAGTCCTCGAGCAACTGCTGGTACGCAGCTGCCTCTTCGAGCGGATTCAGCTGGCTGCGGTGAAGGTTTTCGAGCAGGGCATCGCGAAGCAGGTCATCATCGGTCGTATCGCGGACGATTGCCGGAATCGTGTCCAGTCCCGCGGCCTGTACGGCACGCCACCGACGCTCACCCATGACGAGCTCATAGGGTTCGCTACCGCCTTCAGTTGAAGTACGGACCACAATTGGCTGGAGGACGCCGATTTCACGAACGGAGTGAACAAGCTCCGCCATGTCGTCCTCATCGAAGACGGAGCGCGGCTGTTTGCGGTTGGGGTGGATATCGGTGACCGGGATTTCCGCGAAGCGGACGCCCGGTACCTCGACCAGATCCACCCGGTTGTCGACGGCAGAAGCCTCCGCGGATGAATCGGACTTGGCGTCGGCTTTATCCGCGCTCACGGAGTCTTCAGCAACTGCCGACGCCTTGGGCGACGTCGCCCGGCGCGCCGGCGCACCGCTGGTGTCAGCCGGTGCAGCTTCCTTCTTCCCGGGAGACTTCGGCGGTGTGCTCTTGCTGGCGGCTTTCGGAGCCGACTTAGCAGGCGCGCTGGCGGGTTCGGTCTTTTCCTGAGCGGGAGCATCCGAGGCAGCGGTCGCGGGGGAAGACGTCGTCGTCTCGGCCGCAGGAGTTGCCTTCGTTTCCGTGGTCTCTTCCGTCAGCGCCGCCTCGGGAGCCCGCTTCCTGGCCTCAGGAAAAAACAGATCCACCGGCCGGGACGGAGCAGCGCCGCTCCCGGAGGCGTTTGCCGAGGCGGAACTTGGAATCAGTGCGCCAAGTCCACGGCCAAGGCCGCGTCGCTTATCGCTCATGGATAAATCCCTCCAGTGGATGAGCCCGGCATGACCAGGCTCTGGCTAGTGCAATGTTGAGAAGATTCTAACGTTCAGCAATTTCCGCTGCGGCTTCCAGATAGGACAGCGCGCCGCTGGAGGAAGGATCGTAAGTCATCACGGTCTGCTGGTAGCTCGGGGCCTCGGAAATCCTTACCGATCGCGGTACCACAGCCCCCAGAACCTGTTCCGGGAAGTGCTCACGGACTTCGGCGGCCACCTGCGCTGCGAGGTTGGTACGTCCGTCGTACATCGTCAGCAGGATGGTGGATACCACGAGGTCAGCATTCAGGTGCTTCTGGATCATCTCAATGTTCTTGAGCAGCTGGCTCAGGCCCTCGAGCGCGTAGTACTCGCACTGGATCGGGATCAGGACCTCACCTGCGGCGCAGAACGCGTTGACCGTCAGAAGCCCCAGGCTCGGCGGGCAGTCGATGAAGATGTAGTCGAGCCGTTCCTCGCCGTTCTTGGCGCGTTCCTTGGCGTAGACGTCGATGGCCCGGCGCAGCCGCTGTTCGCGGGCTACCAGGCTGACCAGTTCAATCTCGGCGCCGGCCAGGTGAATCGTGGCCGGGGCACAGATCAGTTTGTCGATGTCCGGGCAAGGCGCCACGACGTCCTGCAGGGGCACATCGTTGATGAGGACGTCATAGATGCTGTCGACGTCGGCGTGGTGTTCGATACCCAACGCTGTAGAGGCGTTGCCCTGCGGGTCGATATCGATGACCAGCACATTCAGGCCTGCTGCGGCGAGGGCAGCGGCGATGTTGACGGTGGTGGTTGTCTTCCCCACCCCGCCCTTCTGGTTGGAAACGGTGAAGATGCGGGTCTTTTCTGGCTTGGGCAGTTCACGTCCCAGCAGCCGTTCCCGGCGCTTGTTCTCGTGTGCAAGTTCGCGGGCAATCGGACTGGAATCGTCGATCGAGTCCAGGACGTTGCCGACGGAGGCCACCGAAGTTTCACGTGAAACGCTCGCTGCAACAGCAACGTCTGCAACCGATGCAGTTTGTTTGGAGGAGATATTGTGAGCGACCGCGGGCGCGGAAAAGGCCCGTGCTGACCCCAGGGACACAAACGGGGGAATACGTTGTGTGGAGGCTTCGCTACTGCTCACTTGACACTCTCACTCTCATTCGGCTTTTGCTGCCGGTTACTAGCCTAACCTCTTCCCTAACAAGGCCGAGGGCACCGGGCTGGTGCTACGCAATCTTTCGGGGCTTGTTCACAACGATTCGGACTACTGTGGTGGGTTCCTCGAGGATGTCTTCACCCACGACCACCACGGAGGTCTCCACCCCTCCGAGCTTCCGGATGACCTTGGCGGCCTTCTCGATCTCCTCGCCGGCGCTCCGACCCTTGATAGCAACGACCTCGCCCTTGCCACCGAGTAGCGGAATGGTGAGCCCGGCAAGGTTGGAGAGCGCAGAAACTGCCCGCGCCGTAACCACATCGGCCGTCACCTGGCCAACGGCCAGTTCCGCACGGGTCCGCATCACCGTGACGTTCTCCAGGCCGAGGTCGTCAACCACCTCCTGCAGCCAGATGACCCGGCGCTCCAGTGGCTCGATCAGCGTCAGCTCTAGGTCCGGCCGGGCGATGGCCAGGCAAAGACCTGGCAGCCCAGCCCCGCTGCCGACGTCAGCAACGTGGCTTCCCTGGGCGATTTTGCGCTCAATAACGGCGCAGTTGAGGACATGCCGGCTCCACAGCCTGGGGACTTCGCGGGGTCCAATCAGGCCGCGTTCGGTACCTGACGTGGCCAAGTGCTCAACGTAGCGCTTCGCCAGTTCCAGCCGGTCACCAAAAATAGACTCTGCGGCCTTCAATTCGGCCGCGGTAATTTCCACCATCAAGCTACCCGGGGCGTCAGTCTGCGGAAACAACGATGTGCCGCTCAGCGCCTTCGCCTTCGGATTCACTGACGAACCCAAGGTCAGCGACGGCGTCGTGCACGATCTTGCGCTCGTAGGCGCTCATCGGTGCCAGTGCGACGGACTTGCCTGTTTCCTTGACCGAGGCGATGGCATCTTCGGCAATCTGCTGCAGATCGCCGGCCCGATCGGCACGGTAACCGTTGATGTCCAGCACGAGGCGGGAACGGTTCTCGGTCGCGGAGAGCACGGCAAGGCGGGTGAGTTCCTGGAGGGCTTCGAGCACCTCGCCGTCGCGGCCCACGAGGCTTTCCAGGCCGGAGGAGTCCTCCTCGGCGACGATCGAGATGTAAGTGCGTCCGTTTCGGACCTCAATGTCTATGTCGCCGTCGATGTCGGCGATGTCCAGGAGTTCCTCGAGGTAGTCCGCGGCGACGTCGCCCTCCTCCTCCAGGCGGCTTGCCGAGCTAGCTTTGCCCGAACCGGCAGCGGCCTCCTTGGAATCGGTCCCGGCCTCTTCAGAGCCGTTTTCCCGGACGACGTCCTGGACGTCTTCCTGAAGGGTTTCCTGATCGGGGGTTTCGGCGGAAATAGCGTGTTCGGTGCTCTCGGCGGACATTACTTCCTCTTCCTGTTCTTGCGCTGGGGCTGGACGCGCTGGCTCTTGGCGGCGACGGCGGCAGCAGCGGCAGCCGCTTCAGCCTCGGCGTCGGCCTTCTTGGCTCCCATCAGGGGCAATGCCGGGAGACCCTTGGCGGCGCGGCGCTCGGCGAGGGCCTTGGCGGCGGGCGAGCCCGGAGTCGGCATGCGGCGGATCACAAAGAACTGCTGGCCCATGGTCCACAGGTTAGTGGTGGTCCAGTAGATCAGGACGCCGATGGGGAAGTTGATGCCGCCGACGCCGAAGACGAGCGGCAGGATGTAGAGCATCATCTTCTGCTGCTTCATGAACGGGCTGGCCATGGCCTCTTCGGACATGTTCTTCGCCATGATCTGTTTCTGGGTGATGAACTGCGAGGCGGTCATCGCGAGAATCATGAGGATCGATAGCACCACGACCGCGACGTTGCCGGCGCCGCCATGCAGCAGCGCCGCGGAGAGCGGGGCACCGAAGATGCTCGACTCATCGAACTGCCTGACCTGATCGATGTTCATCGCACCGATGCCAGTGCCGCCGGCCTTGGCCGAGCTGATGCCGGACAGCACCTGGAACAGGGCGAAGAAGAACGGCATCTGGATCAGCATCGGCAGGCACGCGGAGAAGGGATTGGTTCCGTGCTTCTTGTACAGGGCCATCTGTTCCTGCGCCATGGCCTGGCGGGAAAGCTGATCGGTCTTGCCCTTGTACTTGTCCTGCATCTTCTTCAGGTCCGGCTGCAACAGCTGCATGCCGCGCTGGGCTTTGATCTGCTTGACGAAGACGGGAATCAGGGCGGCGCGGATAACCAGCACCAGCCCGATGATGGACAGCGTCCAGGTCCAGCCGTTGGCGGCTGGCAGCCCGATGGCGCTCAGTCCGTCATGGAAGCCGATCATGATGGCTGAAACAAGCCACTTGAACGGGGCCAGAATTGCTCCAAAGATGTCCATACGTTATCCCTATTCGTCAGGCCGCCGAGCGGCCTTCTCCATCAGACTGAGCAGCCAGGTACTTATCCGGGTTGTTCAGTACAACAATCCTGGGGGTGTGGCCTTCGGGCCACTCCCGGTGGCCGGCGGGGACATGGTCCACTCCGCCGGAATTCCAAGGGTGGCAGCGCAGGAGGCGCCGCACCGCCAGCCAGCTACCCTTGACGGCGCCGTGCACCGTAATTGCCTCCAGCGCGTACGCCGAGCAGCTGGGAAAGAAACGGCAAACCTGCCCGTACAACGGCGAGACCACTTTGCGGTACGCCATCAGCAACAGGATCAGGACGTTGCGCGGCAGGTTCCAGATCGCGAGGCCAAGCCACGCTGCGCCCGCTCGGAAGCGGGAGTCGGAAAGAGGGACGACGGCGTCGGTAGAGTTACGCACGCGGGGTCCCTTCCTGTGTCGTCTCATAAGAAACTGTAGAAGCGGCCTGTGGGAGGCGGCTGCCCAACCGTTTCATGGTTGTCTCCAAGGCGGCGTCATAGTCACTGCGCAGATCGTCCCAGCCGGCGCCCGCCGAGGCGGGGAGTGCCCGGACCACGATAGCGAATCCGCTGGGGTATTGCTGCAGCGACAAGGCGCCGGCTTCTCTTAGTCTCCTCTTAACGAGGTTCCTGACAACAGCGTTCCCAACACTCTTGGAAACGATGAAACCGATCCGGCTTGGTTCATCGGCAGCGAGAGCTGCCGTATATAACACTAAGTTCCGGCGTCCATTGCGGACGCCGGAACGTACAGTTGTTGAAAAATCGGTAGGGGTCCTCAGACGGTTCCGGGTGGCTAGCACCGTTCAACTCGCATAGGGATGGTGACCGATGAGTCAGTTATTTAGGCCGACAGCTCGGTGCGGCCCTTGCCACGACGGGCTGCCAGGATGGCACGGCCGGCACGGGTACGCATACGAAGGCGGAAGCCGTGCTTCTTGGCTCGACGGCGGTTATTCGGCTGAAAAGTCCGCTTGCTCACGTTAGTTACTCCAGTGGATCAAAGGTGCGCCCACCCGATCAAAAAAAGGGGAAGAACTGGCCGACGCTAAGTTTTGTATGTGCCGCTACCCTCGACTCGCAAGACGCAGGCGTCGGGGAGAGATTCAATGAGGCGAAAAGCGGACACAAAGGACTTCACAACGTTAGGGGAAAAACGCCTCCAGAGTCAAACCGGCGGCTGCCCCGGCCCCTGTCCCCAGCTGTGGTTAACCGGTCTGCCAGCCTGTGGATGAAGTGGGTCACGCCCCCGGTTTTGGAACCACACCGGTGTAATTATCCACAGGGCTGATCCCAGCTATCTTCTAGTCTTTCCATCCCCTAGAGTGTCCCAGTAGCCGATTATCCACGGACTGTGCACAACCCTGTGGATTAAGCCGGGGCCAGCAGCCTGGTCCGGGCCCACGGCTGCAGGTAACGCAGGCAAGCAAGGTTTGAGGAACTGATTGATGACGGTAGACGAAGCCAACCACGCGAACACCGTCGGAAGTTCCTGGCGGCGGGTTGTCAGCCTTCTTGAGAACGACCACCGGGTGACCCCCCGGCAGCGTGGCTTCGTAATTCTCGCCCAGGCGCAGGGGCTGATCGGTTCCACTTTGCTGGTGGCCGTGCCCAACGAACTCACCCGCGAGGTTCTCCAGACCCAGGTCAAGGAAGCCCTCGACGACGCCCTGCGGGACGTCTTCTCCGACGAGATCCGCTGTGCAATCGACGTCGACACCGACCTGGTGCCGCTCCATGTCGAGCCGGAGCCCGCAGCTGAACTCTCCCTGGCCGCCGACCCCATGGTGGAACTCAAGCCGCAGCCGATGCTGCCGAGCACTTCCCACGAATTCGGCCGTCTCAATCCGAAGTACGTCTTCGACACCTTCGTGATCGGTTCCTCCAACCGCTTTGCCCACGCGGCCGCCGTCGCCGTTGCCGAAGCGCCGGCCAAGGCATACAACCCGCTCTTCATCTACGGCGACTCCGGGCTGGGCAAGACCCACCTGCTGCACGCGATCGGCCACTACGCCCGCCGGCTCTACAGCGGGATCCGCGTCCGCTACGTGAACTCCGAGGAATTCACCAACGACTTCATCAACTCGATCCGCGACGATGAAGGCACCAGCTTCAAAACCACCTACCGCAACGTGGATGTCCTTCTCATCGACGACATCCAGTTCCTCGCCGGCAAGGACCGCACGCTGGAGGAGTTCTTCCACACCTTCAACGCCCTGCACAACAACAACAAGCAGGTGGTCATCACCTCCGACCAGCCGCCCAAGCTGCTGGCCGGCTTCGAAGACCGCATGAAGTCCCGCTTCGAATGGGGCCTGCTGACGGACATCCAGCCGCCGGAACTGGAAACCCGCATCGCGATCCTCCGCAAGAAGGCCCTCAGCGAAGGCCTCTCCGCCCCGGACGACGCCCTGGAATACATCGCTTCAAAGATTTCCAGCAACATCCGCGAGCTGGAAGGTGCGCTGATCCGTGTCACGGCGTTTGCGAGCCTGAACCGGCAGCCGGTCGATGTGGCCCTCGCGGAGATGGTGCTCAAGGACCTGATCACTGACGACGGCGCCCAGGAGATCACTTCGGCCCAGATCCTCACCCAGACGGCTGACTACTTCAAGCTCAGCATGGAAGAGCTCTGCAGCAAGTCCCGCACGCGGACCCTGGTCACGGCCCGGCAGATCGCGATGTACCTGTGCCGGGAGCTCACGGACATGTCACTGCCCAAGATTGGGCAGGAGCTCGGCGGACGCGATCACACCACTGTGATCCACGCCGACCGCAAGATTCGCGAACTGATGGCGGAGCGCCGTGTGATCTACAACCAGGTGACCGAGCTGACCAACCGGATCAAGCAGCAGCAGCGCAATTCCTGAGCTGGTTCCTGCCCTGAGCAGACGCGCACTCTTACCTTATTAACAGGTGCCTGTGGACAAGCCTGTGGATAGTTATGGGGACAACCGCGGTTAATGGGCTTAAAACCCTTAAGGCGCCTGTGGATCGGCAAATCGGCCAAAAATGTTGTCCCCATCCACACCCTGTTTAAAACCTGCTCCACCCACAGTCCATGAACAGGGCTTAACCCCGGAACTGCACGGCCAGACCGAGTTATCCACAGTTTCCACAGCAGTTATTAACACTACTAATCCCAAGAAAATGAAATTCCCTCAAACAACAGTTTCGATCCGACCCTCCACCACCGGCCCCGGCGCTCAGAAGCCAAACTCCTGAACGCGGTTCGGAACCACACGGGTGTAACCCCGGGGATGGGAGAAGTCGGATCTTGGGGCTAAGCTGTCTGCAGTGCGTCCGTCCCGGACACCCTCTTGTCATTCGCAACCCGGAAACGAAGAGCGAGCGCCGAAAGGCCCGGGTTTACGGCACCCAACTTTTTGGCGGCTCCGGCGAAGCGTCCGGCACCACCATGGCCCTGTGAGTTTTAGCGATATCAGCAGCAATGAAAGGCGGCACCCTTCCGTGAAGTTCAGAGTCGAACGGGACGTCCTGGCCGAAGCCGTGACCTGGACCGCCCGGTCGTTGTCTCCGCGGCCGCCTGTTCCCGTGCTTTCCGGGCTGCTCCTCAAGGCCGAAGCCGGCACTGTCAGCCTCTCGAGCTTTGACTACGAGACTTCGGCTCGCCTGGAGATCCCGGCGGACATCACCACCGAGGGCACGATCCTGGTTTCGGGCCGCCTGCTCGCCGACATTTGCCGCAGCCTGCCCTCGGCCCCGGTTGAAATCGAAACTGACGGCAACAAGGTCACCCTGAGCTGCCGCCGAAGCAGCTTCCACCTGGCCACGATGCCGGAAGCCGAATACCCGCCACTGCCCGCGCTGCCCCCGATCAGCGGCACCGTGCCGGGCGATTCGTTCGCGCAGGCCGTGTCCCAGGTGATCATCGCGGCCAGCAAGGATGACACCTTGCCGATCCTCACCGGCGTCCGGATGGAGATCGAGGATGACCTCATCACGCTGCTCGCCACCGACCGCTACCGCCTCGCCATGCGCGAAGTTCCGTGGAAGCCGGCAACTCCCGGCATCTCCACCAGTGCCCTGGTGAAGGCCAAGACCCTCAACGAAGTTGCCAAGACGCTTGGCGGCAGTGGCGACATCAACCTCGCCCTCGCCGACGATGACAGCCGGCTGATCGGTTTCGAAAGCGGCGGCCGCACCACTACCTCGCTCCTGGTGGATGGTGACTACCCGAAAATCCGTTCGCTGTTCCCGGATTCCACCCCCATCCACGCCACCGTGCAGACCCAGGAACTGGTCGAAGCGGTCCGCCGCGTGTCCCTCGTGGCCGAACGCAACACCCCGGTGCGGCTCGCGTTCACCCAGGGGCAGCTGCACCTCGACGCCGGAACCGGCGAGGACGCCCAGGCATCCGAAGAACTTGAAGCCCAGCTGACCGGTGAAGACATCACCGTGGCCTTCAACCCGCACTACCTCATCGAGGGCCTGAGCGTGATCGAGACGAAGTTCGTCCGGTTCTCTTTCACCACGGCACCGAAGCCAGCAATGATCACCGCGCAGCAGGACGCCGACGGTGAGGACCAGGACGACTACCGTTACCTGGTCATGCCGGTTCGCCTGCCGAACTAGTCCCCACCGCCACCCTTGCCTCGCAAGTCCCCATCGGCTCCCAGCCTTCGCAAGCTCAGGCAGGGCCCCTCGCCGATGGGGCTCCACGGCCAGGGAACCCTGGCGGCGTGGGCCCACGCAGTTGGGCCGCCGCCCACCGAACCACCAGCGCAGAAAAGAGATCTTCCCGTGCACATCGGACTAATCGGCCTTGGAAAAATGGGTTTCAACATGCGCGAACGTCTGCGCAACGGCGGAATCCAGGTGACCGGTTTCGACCGCAATCCGGACATCACCGACGTGCCCACCGTTGACGAACTGATCGCTGCGCTGCCGGCCCCGCGCCTGATCTGGGTAATGGTTCCGTCCGGAGACATCACCGATGCCGTCATCACCGAACTCGGCAACAAGCTCGACGCAGGCGACCTGGTGATCGACGGCGGCAACTCCCGCTTCACCGAAGACCAGAAGCACGCTGCCGCCCTGGCCGAAAAGGGCGTGCGCTTCGCCGACTGCGGGGTGTCCGGCGGGGTCTGGGGACTCCAGAACGGCTACGGACTGATGGCCGGCGGCGACGCAGCTGACATCGAACGGGCGCTGCCGGTTTTTGACGCCCTCCGGCCGGAAGGCGACCGCGCGGACAGCTTCGTGCATGTGGGCGGCGTGGGCGCCGGACACTACGCCAAGATGGTGCACAACGGCATCGAGTACGGCCTGATGCAGGCCTATGCCGAAGGGTACGAGCTCCTCGCGGCAAAGGACATTGTCACCGATCTGCCCGGCACCTTCCGTGCCTGGCAGAAGGGCACCGTTGTCCGGTCCTGGCTGCTGGACCTGATGGTCAAGGCCCTGGACGAGGATCCCGGGCTGGAGTCCATCGACGACTACGTCGAGGACTCGGGCGAGGGACGCTGGACCGTTGAGGAAGCGATTGCCAACGCGGTGCCGGCCCCGGCCATCACCGCAGCGCTGTTCGCCCGCTTCTCCTCCCGCGAAGACAGCTCTCCTGCCATGAAGATGGTGTCCGCCCTGCGCCACCAGTTCGGCGGACACGCCACCCGGCCGGCCAAGTAACACCTGAAATCCTGAAGCGGCGTGTACCTAGAACAACTTTCGCTGACCGATTTCCGCAGTTACGCCCAGGTGGACCTCAGCCTGGAACCCGGTGTCACGGTGTTGGTGGGTTCCAACGGCATCGGCAAGACCAACCTGATGGAAGCCATTGGCTACCTGGCCACCCTGAGTTCCCACCGGGTCAGTAACGATGCGCCACTGCTTCGGTTTGGTACCGAGCGGGCGATGATCCGGGCCAAACTGGTCCGCGGTGAACAGTCCACGGTGTTGGAACTGGAAATCAACGGCGGCCGCGCCAACCGGGCGCGCATCAATCGGAGCAATCCGGTGCGGGCGCGGGACATCCTGGGGATCTGCCAGACGGTCCTCTTTGCCCCCGAAGACCTCGCCCTGGTCAAGGGAGATCCTTCCAACCGGCGCCGTTTCCTCGATGAGCTGCTGGTCAGCCTTGCTCCCCGGCACGCGGCCACGCGCAGCGACTACGAACGGGTCCTGAAACAACGCAATGCGCTGCTCAAGTCCGGCCGCGCCGGCAAATTCACCGCAGGCCACGAGGCAACCCTGGATGTCTGGGACCAGCACATGGCCCGGGCCGGGGCAGAGTTGCTGCACGCCCGGCTTGAACTGGTGGAACTACTGCAACCCCATCTCAGGAATGCCTACGCCCAGCTCACCGACGGGTCCAAGGAGGCAGGAGCGGTCTACCGGTCCACCCTGCAGGGAGTGCTCGACGACGACGGTGAGGCGTCCGCGGGCGGATCCGGCAGCCCGGCCGGAGCTGAGGATCTCCGGCAGCTGAGCGTCGAGGAACTCACCGAACGCTATGTTTACGCCTTTGCGTCGTCGCGCCGCAAGGAACTGGAACGCGGCATCTCGCTGGTAGGCCCGCACCGTGACGAACTGGAACTGGTTTTGGGCCAGGCGCCGGCCAAGGGCTACGCCTCGCACGGGGAAACCTGGTCCATGTGCCTGTCGCTGCGGCTGGCCTCGTACTACGTGATGCTGGACGATGCGCGCACCGGCGGCTCCGCCCCGATCCTGATCCTGGACGACGTTTTTGCCGAGCTGGACGTCCAGCGGCGGCGTAAACTGGCGGCTATAGTCTCCGGCGCGGAACAAGTGCTGGTGACCGCCGCTGTCGAGGATGACATCCCGGCAGAGCTGGCCGGACGGCGGGTGAAGGTCATTCCGGGAGGAATCGATGAGCCGGACCAACGATGAATAAGGATACCGACGGCGGCCTGCAGCCCGGCCGCGACCCCGATGACATCGACGCGGCCCAGGCGGCCCTGAACCGGATGCGCGATGCCGCCGCAGCCCGCGGCGAGATCCGCCGCAAAGCGCCCCCACGGCCGGGCACCGCCCAAAAACCGAACCGCAGTTCCGGAACCCGGGGCTTCAGCCAGTTCCACGGCACCGGACGGGACCCGCTGGGGCTCGGCAAAGTGGTGGGGCGGCTCGTCGCGGAACGCGGCTGGAGCTCGCCGGTGGCGGTGGGTTCCGTCATGGCGCAATGGCCCGCACTCGTGGGTCCGGAAATTTCCGCGCACTGCACCCCCGAGAGCTTCACCGACACCACCCTCCATGTCCGCTGCGATTCGACGGCCTGGGCCACCCAGCTGCGCCTGCTCAGCCTCAGCCTGCTGGAGAAATTCCGCGTCGAGCTAGGCGAAGGCGTTGTGACGAGCATCCAGGTGCTCGGTCCGGCGGCGCCCAGCTGGCGCAAGGGGGCGCGGACGGTCAACGGCCGCGGCCCGCGGGACACCTACGGGTAGGCCGCGCGGCATCCGACGTGGGAGTCCGGGGTGTCCCCAGCCCCGGGTATGAAGCACTTCTTCCAAACCTATTGAAAAATCCGCAAACGCCGTGTAGGGCGCTCCAACGCCCCGGATGCGTATAGGAACCCAGCGGGAGCACCCCGGGGGCCGTGCAGACGGAGCCAATGGCCTCTCAGCGGCACTTTAGCTGCTCAACAGGCCCTTGGAATGCAGGAATCCGCCCTATAACACGGTAGAATCGTGATAGATAACTGGGCGCCGGTGAAACGTCGACTGAGTCCGTTTCCGACGCAATTTTTGCGCGCGGAATAGGCTCACGCGGTCAAGACAGCGGCGCCGACAGTGACGTGCCTGTTGGCGGTAACCGTTCCTCTTCGGAGGCGGCGACGGCCGGCCTTCAACGAACATAGAGGAGTCGAAAGCGCCTGTGGCTAACGACAATACAGATTTCCCGGCAGCGGACCCAGCGGCGGGAGGTGCTTCGGCGGCCAGCCCCGACGAGACGGCGACGCCCCGCGAGTACGGTGCCAGCGACATCACTGTGCTTGAGGGACTGGAAGCGGTCCGGAAACGCCCCGGCATGTACATCGGTTCCACTGGTCCGCGCGGCCTGCACCACCTGGTCTATGAAGTCGTGGACAACTCGGTCGATGAAGCGCTGGCCGGCTACTGCACGCACATCGAAATCGTTCTCCAGGCTGACGGCGGCGTCAAAGTCGTGGACAACGGCCGCGGAATTCCCGTGGACATGCACCCCACCGAGCACAAGCCCACGGTGGAAGTTGTCATGACCATCCTGCACGCCGGCGGAAAGTTCGGCGGTGGCGGCTACGCTGTCTCCGGCGGCCTGCACGGCGTCGGTATCTCGGTGGTCAATGCGCTCTCCAGCCGCGTTGATACCGAGGTCCGCCGGCAGGGCCATGTCTGGCGGATGTCCTTCGCCGACGGCGGCAAGCCCCAGGGCAGCCTGGTCAAGGGTGAAGAAACCACGGAAACCGGCACCACCCAGACGTTCTACCCGGACGGCAGCATCTTCGAAACCACCGAATTCGACTTTGAGACCCTGCGTGCACGCTTCCAGCAGATGGCCTTCCTGAACAAGGGCCTGCGCATCACGCTCACCGACGAGCGCCAGGCCGCCGCGGAACCGTCCGAGGACGCGGACCTCAATCTCGACGTCGTCGAAACCGAAGGCGAAGTCCCCGCGGAATTCCACACCGTGGTCTACCAGTACGACGACGGCCTGCTGGACTATGTGAAGCACCTGAACTCGGGCAAGAAGGTCGACGTCGTGCACGAGGACGTCATCGCCTTCGAAACCGAGGACAAGGACCGGCACATCGCCCTGGAAATGGCGATGCAGTGGACGAACGCATATTCCGAGAGCGTCCACACCTACGCCAACACCATCAACACCCACGAGGGCGGCACCCACGAAGAGGGTTTCCGGGCCGCGATGACCTCGCTCATCAACCGCTACGCGCGCGAGAAGAGCATCATCAAGGAAAAGGACGACAACCTCACCGGCGACGACATCCGTGAGGGCCTGACAGCGGTCATCTCGGTCAAGCTCTCCGAACCGCAGTTCGAGGGACAGACCAAGACCAAGCTCGGCAACTCCGAGGTCAAGGGCTTCGTCCAGCGCGTGGTGACTGACGGCCTCGGTGACTGGCTGGAGCGCAACCCGGGCCCGGCCCGCGATGTCATCCGCAAGGCCATCTCCGCGGCCCAGGCCCGCATGGCCGCCCGCAAGGCCCGCGATAATGCGCGACGGAAGAGCCCGCTGGAATCGTTCGGCATGCCCGGCAAGCTCTCAGACTGCTCCTCGAAGGATCCGCAGAAGTGCGAGGTCTACATCGTGGAGGGTGACTCCGCCGGCGGTTCGGCCAAGCGCGGACGCAACCCCGAGACCCAGGCCATCCTGCCGCTGCGCGGCAAGATCCTGAACGTCGAGCGCGCCCGGCTCGACAAGGCCCTGGGTAACGCCGAGGTCCAGTCCATGATTACCGCGTTCGGTACCGGCATCGGCGAGGACTTCGACCTGGCCAAGCTCCGGTACCACAAGATCGTCCTGATGGCCGATGCCGACGTCGACGGCCAGCACATCACCACCCTGCTGATGACGCTGCTGTTCCGCTACATGCGCCCGCTGATCGAGAACGGCTACGTCTACCTTGCCCAGCCGCCGCTGTACCGGATCAAGTGGTCCAACGCCCCGCACGACTACGTGTACAGCGACCGCGAACGCGACGCGAAGCTGGTTTCCGGCCAGGCGGCCGGTCGTCGCATCCCCAAGGACAACGGTATCCAGCGCTACAAGGGCCTCGGCGAAATGGACTACACGGAACTCTGGGACACCACCATGGACCCGGAACACCGCACCCTCCTGCAGGTCACCATGGATGACGCGCTGGCGGCGGACCAGACGTTCTCCGTCCTGATGGGCGAGGACGTGGAATCCCGCCGAAACTTCATTCAGCAGAACGCCAAGGACGTTCGGTTCCTGGACATCTAGCGGCCAAACCAGCCGCATATTCCAGAACCGATATATACCTGAAACGGAAAATATAGACTATGAGTGACGAAACACCCGAGGTCCCGGCCGCTTCCGGCGCGGAACCCGTGCTCGAGGGCACCGTCCTTGATACCGATGTGCTGACCGACCGCGTCGAGCAGGTCGACCTGCAGACCGAGATGCAGCGCTCCTACCTCGACTACGCCATGGCCGTCATCGTGGGACGCGCCTTGCCGGACGTCCGCGACGGCCTCAAGCCGGTTCACCGCCGCGTGCTGTATGCGATGTTCGACGGCGGCTACCGGCCGGACCGGTCCTTCAACAAATGCGCCCGCGTGGTCGGCGAAGTCATGGGCCAGTACCACCCGCACGGCGACACCGCGATCTACGACGCCTTGGTCCGCCTGATCCAAGACTGGACCATGCGCTACCCGCTCGCGCTGGGCCAGGGCAACTTTGGTTCGCCCGGCAATGACGGCGCCGCGGCCCCGCGGTACACCGAAACCAAGATGGCCCCGCTGGCCATGGAAATGGTCCGCGACATCGACGAGGAAACCGTCGACTTCCAGGACAACTACGACGGCAAGAACCAGGAACCGACCATCCTGCCGGCGCGTTTCCCGAACCTGCTGGTGAACGGCTCCTCCGGCATCGCCGTCGGTATGGCCACCAACATTCCGCCGCACAACCTCCGCGAGGTCGCCGACGGTGTCCAGTGGTACCTGGCCAACCCGACCGCGAGCCGTGAAGAGCTGCTTGAGGAACTGATCCAGCGCATCAAGGGACCCGATTTCCCGACCGGCGCCACGATCCTGGGCCACAAGGGCATCGAGGACGCCTACCGCACCGGACGCGGCTCGATCACCATGCGCGCCGTCGTCAACGTCGAGGAACTCCAGGGCCGCACCTGCCTCGTGGTCACCGAGTTGCCCTACCAGGCGAACCCGGACAACCTGGCGATCAAGATCGCCGAGCTCGTCAAGGACGGCAAGATCTCCGGCATCGCCGACCTCCGGGACGAGACCTCGGGCCGCACCGGCCAGCGCCTCGTCATCGTGCTCAAGCGCGACGCCGTGGCCAAGGTGGTGCTGAACAACCTCTACAAGCACACCCAGCTGCAGGACAACTTCGCCGCCAACATGCTGGCAATCGTCGACGGCGTGCCGCGCACGCTCAGCCTCGATGCCTTCATTCGGCACTGGGTGACGCACCAGATGGACGTCATTGCCCGGCGCACCCGGTACCGGTTGCGGAAGGCGGAGGAAGAGGCACACATCCTGCGGGCCCTCCTCAAGGCGCTGGATGCACTCGACGAAGTCATCGCCCTGATCCGTGCCTCCAGCACCACCGAAGAAGCCCGCGACGGGCTGATGGAGCTGCTGGAGATCGACGACGTGCAGGCCCGGGCCATCCTGGACATGCAGCTGCGACGTCTCGCCGCCCTGGAACGCCAGAAGATCCAGGACAAGCACGCCGAACTCGAATCCCTGATCGCCGAGTACAACTCGATCCTGGCCTCCGAGGAACGCCAGCGCGAGATCATCAGCACCGAACTCGCCGAGATTGTTGCCAAGCACGGCGATCACCGCCGCACCAAGGTCCTGCTGGGCTACGACGGCGACATGTCCATCGAGGACCTGATTCCCGAAGAGGAAATGGTCGTCACCATCACCCGCGGCGGCTACGTCAAGCGCACCCGCAGCGACAACTACCGCTCCCAGCAGCGCGGCGGCAAGGGCATCAAGGGCGCGCAACTGCGCGGCGACGACGTCGTCGAGCACTTCTTCGTCACCACGACGCACCACTGGCTGCTGTTCTTCACCAACCTGGGCCGGGTCTACCGTGCCAAGGCGTACGAGCTCGTGGAAGCCGGCCGAGATGCCAAGGGCCAGCACGTGGCAAACCTGATGGCATTCCAGCCGGATGAGCACATCGCCCAGGTGCTGGACCTCCGCGACTACCAGCACGCCCCGTACCTGGTGCTGGCCACCAAGCGCGGTCTGGTCAAGAAAACCCGGCTGGAGGACTACGACACCAACCGCTCCGCCGGCGTGATCGCGATCAACCTGCGCGACGGTGACGAGCTTGTCTCCGCCCAGCTGGTGTCCGAAACCGATGACCTGATGCTGGTCTCCCGCAAGGGCCAGTCGATCCGCTTCACGGCAACGGACGAGGCCCTTCGTCCGATGGGCCGGGCAACGTCGGGCGTGACCGGAATGAAGTTCCGTGAGGACGACGAGCTGCTGGCGGCCGACGTTGTGCAGGACGGATCGTTTGTCTTCATTGTCACCGAAGGCGGCTTCGCCAAGCGGACCGCGGTGGAGGAATACCGCCTCCAGGGCCGCGGCGGCCTTGGTATCAAGGTGGGCAAGTACCAGGAGGAGCGCGGTCACCTTGTCGGTGCCCTCATCGTCAACGAGGAAGACGAAGTCCTGGTGGTCATGGAAGGCGGCAAGGTGGTGCGTTCCTCGGTGTCCGGCGTCCCCGCAAAGGGCCGCGACACCATGGGCGTAATCTTCGCCAAGCCGGACAAGAACGACCGCATCATTGCCGTCGCCCGGAACAGCGAACGCGGCCTCGAGACCGACGAAACAGCCTCCGAAACCGAGGATGAAAGTCGGGCTACGGAGCAGGATGACGTAACGTTGGCTGGAGATACCGGACCGCGCGAGGGGTCCGCAGAGACAGAATCAGTACCGGCCCCGGAGTCAGATGAGTCATCAGGCCATGCCGAACTGGACGAAGACAATACCGGAGGTAACGCGTGAGTAATTCCGACTCATATCCCAAGTCGAGCAGCGGCCCCGGCGGGACGCGGCAGCCAACCGCCGCCCCGCGGGTGAACGCCCCGTCACGCCCGCAGCAGCGCCCGGCTGCCGCAGGCTCCGGCCAGCGCCCCGCCGCCCCCGGCCAGCGTCCGACCGTTCCGGGCCAGCGCCCCGTCGCCGGCCAGCGGCCGGAGACCTCGGGCCAGCGCCCCGCCCAGGGCGCACCCGGACTGGTCAAGCCGGCTCCGAAGGCCAAGGTTCGCCGCGCACGCCTGCTGATCAGCAAGGTCGACCCCTGGTCCGTGCTCAAGATGGCATTCCTGCTCTCCGTTGCGCTCGGTATCGTGACCGTCGTCGCCGCGATTGTTCTCTGGACCGTTCTGGACCTCACCGGCATCTTTGACCAGGTGGACGGGCTCCTCGGAACGCTCGCAGGCACTGAAAGCGGCGGCTTTGAGCTGAAGAAGGTCGCTTCCCTCGGCCAGGTGGCGTCCTTCGCGGTGATTATCGCGGTGATCAACGTCGTGCTGCTGACGGCCTTGTCGATGCTCTCGGCGGTGCTGTACAACATCGCTGCCACCCTCGTCGGCGGCATCGGCGTCACCCTCACGGACGACTAAAACCCGTACTTTTCCCGGATATTCTCCGGGGAAATGCCTCGATTTGAGATCGGGCCGGGATGTGCTGTAAAGTCATATCTCGGCCCGATGAGGCATCGGGGCGTATAGCTCAGGCGGTTAGAGCGCTTCGCTGATAACGAAGAGGTCCCAGGTTCAAGTCCTGGTACGCCCACGGAACCTGTACTGGTTCCTGTAAAGGTCCACCTAAATGTGGACCGGAACGGGGTGCGTGTGAAGAAGTTGCTGGTTGTTGCAGCCACGATCGCAGGCGTCCTGCTCTACAGGAAGGTGCAGGAATCTGAGGCCCGGAAGGCAGTCTGGAGCGATTCGACCGACACGGTTGATTAGCCCGGAACCCCGGCAGGAGCTGGCAACGGCTCCCCGGCACTGGGGTATGATTGACGGGTTGCTTCTTATGGGGGCATGGCGCAATTGGTAGCGCACCTGCTTTGCAAGCAGGGGGTTCGGGGTTCGAGTCCCCGTGCCTCCACCATAGGGAAAGGTCCCGGCTAGCGGAAACGCTGGCCGGGACCTTTTGCGTTAAGTCCCGGATCCCCGTAACGGTCGACCAGGTAACCGGGAGGCCGGCGCCGGCACACTACTGTGGGAGCGTGAACTTCTTCCTCGCCGCCCTTGGCGTGCTGGGTGTCGCCTCCTCCGGCCCCTTGATTGCCGCCACCCTGGGCGCCACGTCTGTCAGCGCCCTCGCCATTGCCTTCTGGCGCAACGCGATCGGTGCGGCCGTGATGGCCGGCCCCGTGCTGGTTCGCCAGCCCCGCCAGTTCGGCCGGGTCACCGGCAGCGAGTTCCGCTGGTCGCTGGCGGCGGCGGTGGCCCTGGCACTGCACTTCGCCTGCTTCATCACCTCGCTGCAGTTGACCTCGGTTGCGGCCGCGACTGCCCTCGTTTGCCTGCAGTCGGGCTGGATCGCCGTTTTCCAGCTCTTCCGCGGGGTCCGGCACCGCTGGCAGGTCCTCGCCGGCCTCGGCCTCGCCTTCGGCGGCGTCGTGGCCATCACCGGCTTCGACATGGGCAGTTCGCCGCAGGCCCTGGTTGGGGACCTCCTAGCGGTTGCCGGAGGCGTGCTGGCGGGTATCTACACCCTGGCCGGCGGCAAGGCCCGCCAGACCATGGGTACCGGCGTCTACACGACGCTCTGCTACGGGATGTGTGCCGCTCTGGTTGCGGTGCTGGCGCTGGCCACCCGTCAGCCGCTGGCAGGCTTCGACGCGACCGGCTGGCTGGGCATCCTGGCCATTACGGTCTGTGCGCAGCTGGTGGGACACACGGCCTTCAACCACCTGTTGGCGACGATGAGCCCGCTGCTGGTTTCGATGATCATCCTGCTGGAAATCCCGGGCGCGGCGCTGTTGGCGGCGGCGTTCCTGGGCGAGACACTGCCGGCGGGAACCTACGCCAGCCTGGGGATGATCCTTGTGGGCCTCGCCGTCGTGGTGATGGGCCAGCGCCGCTCCCGCGCCGTACGGCGCAGCGCGGCCCGGCTCGCGGAGTTGGGGACCGACTAACGTCGGCGGTCGGGTCCGTGCCTGCCGGGTCTACTGACCGCCGCGACGGGCCGGCTGGGCGGTGTTCACGGTGTGGATGGCGCGTAGCAGCTTGGCCGGGAAATACACCGAAAAGAACACCACCATAGGCGCCTTGAGGGCCATCTTCTTGACGTTGTGCGCCTTGTAGGTGCGGTCGAAGCGCGTGACGTAGTAGCGGTAGTCGCGGGGTGAGTCCTCAAGCCGGCGCGCGGACATCCCGGACACCATCTGCGGCCAGTACTGGATCCGCAGGTCGTGGTCGGCGAGGTGGAGGGAGAGGTCTATGTCCTCATGCATCTCATCCTTCTCGTCCCGGCAGGTCTCCAGCCGAATGGTCTCCCACGCGGAACGGCGGAGCGCCATATTCGAGCCGAAAAGGAAGTGGTACTGGTGCTTGGCCAGCTTGAGCATCAGCTGGCGCATCTTGTCGTCGGCTTTGAGGCCGAAGCGGCGCATCGGCATGTCGTAGTAGACGACGGGGCCGGTGGCGGCGTGCACGGACGGGTCTGCGAAGGCCCGCTGGACTTGTTCGACCCAGTCCGGTTCCAGCACCGAGTCGGCGTCGATCCGGCCCAGGATATCGCCGCTGGCATGGTCGAGGCCGAAATTCCGGGTGGGGATGAGTCCCTGGTCCCTATCCTGGCTGATCAGGATGATCGGGCTCTCCGGGTACTCCTGCCGCATCTGGCGGACTATCTCAGCGGTGCGGTCCTTGGACATGTTGTCCACCACGATGATCTCGTGGGCCGGCACGGACTGGTAGATGGCGGCAATGAGGCACTGTCGGATGACGCTTTCCTCGTTGTACGCCGGAATGACGATGGAGACGGCCGGGGGCGGCTCAGCATCGTGTGGGGCATCCACGGAGGGCTCAACGGGTGACATCCCCCCAAATTTAGCACCTGCGCCGTTTATGCGGCCCTTAGCCGGGCGACTCGCTCGGCGAAAGAAAACCAAAAGGAGGGACCCCGCCAGCGGCGGAATCCCTCCTTAAGGAGCGGGCCTTGGGCTGCCGGTTTGTGTCACCGGCAGACGGCGGGCTACTTGGTCTTATCGTCGCCGTTCAGGCTTGCGGCGATGTTCCGTACGGCGGTCTTGGCGTCGGTCGCAACCTTTGCCGAGGAATCGCCGGACTGGGCAGCAACGGCGTCGGCAGCGTCAGCGGACGCTTCGGCCGCCTTGTCTGCTGCGGCAACGGTTGCGTCGGCGGCATCTTCGGCCGTTTCGCTGACGCTCTTCTTGACGTCTTCCTTCACGTCGGTGACCGTCGACGCCGGCACCGGAGCCGGCGTCGCGGGCATGACCGGAGCGGGAGTCTTCCAGGGGTCCTCGATCGGCTTGGAGGCCTTCCAAGCGGCGACGCCCGCGGCCACGGCCGCTGCGATGACGCCGAAGATGAGGAAGCCGCGGTGCTTGGGCTTTTGCGGCTTCGCGATCTCGCCGGTGACGGCACGCGTAGCTTCGGCAGCAGCGGCCTTGATCTGCTGGCCAGCGGTTTGCGCCTGCTCCTGGATGTTGTGGACGACGCCGGAATCAACCAGCCGCTGAGCCACAGCGTCCACGTGGGCCGGGGCACCTTCCAGGGTGCGGTGCACGGCGTCGGAGGCGTGGCCGATCTGGTCCGAAAGACGGGGCAGGTATTCGACCACGACGCGGTCGCGGGCGTTGGCGATCACCGGCGTGGCCTTGTCCAGGGCATCGTGCAGCCGGGGGGTGGCGCTTTCAACGGCATCGTGGATCTTCGGGGCCAGCTGTGCCAGTCCGTCCTGGATCCGGGGGGTCACGGTAGCTACGCCGTCGGCCAGGTTGTGGGCCGCTGACTTCAAGCCCTCCTGGATCTTGGGAGAAGCGGTATCCAGGCTCTGCTGCAGACGGGGAACAGCCCAGTCAACTGCTGCTTCAACACGCGGGCCTGCCCAGTCCTTGGCGTTTTCCACTGCGGTGCTGACTGACTGCTCCAGCTCACGGGCAATACGATCCGTTTTCTTCACAACTACCTCCCGATTAATGTGACGGTTCTGCAGTTAGCCTACGTGTCCCGGACTCCACCGGCTATTCTCAGGGGCGATTTCGGCCCGATTTCACCCAGCGCGGAACTGACAATGCGGCCCCGTGCGCGAGGGCCCGCCGTGGAAGAATAGGGCCATGACTGCCAACGCAACTGCAAAAGCCACTATCCACACGAGCCTCGGCGACATCGTCGTCAATCTCTTCGGCAACCACGCACCCAAGACGGTCGACAACTTCGTTGGCCTGGCCACCGGTGAGAAGGCCTGGACGCACCCGGAAACCGGTGAGGACAAGACCGGTACGCCGCTCTACAACGGCACGATCTTCCACCGCATCATCAAGGACTTCATGATCCAGGCTGGCGACCCGCTGGGCCGCGGCATCGGGGGACCGGGCTACAAGTTCGACGACGAAATCCACCCGGAGCTGACCTTCAACGAACCCTACAAGCTGGCCATGGCCAACGCGGGCATCCAGATGGGCCGGGGCACCAACGGATCCCAGTTCTTCATCACCACCATCCCGACCGGCTGGCTTCAGGGCAAGCACAGCATCTTCGGCGAGGTGGCGGACGAGGAATCCAAGAAGGTTGTCGACGCCATTGAAGGTGTCCGCACCGGCATGGGCGACCGCCCCGTCGAAGACGTCGTCATCAACAGCATTGACGTAGAACAGCTCTAACCCAAGCCATGAGCTACGGAATTCCGGCGGCGGAGCCGTCCGCGCAGATCCCGGTGTGCCCCCGGCACCCGGACCGGCCTGCCTACGTGCGGTGCCAGCGGTGCGGGCGCCCTGCGTGCCCCGACTGCCAGCGGGCGGCCGCCGTCGGATTCCAGTGCGTTGACTGTGTCAACGAAACCAAACGTACGACGCCGACGTCCCGCTCGGTCTACGGCGGTGCCGCCGCGCTGGGCAGGCCCCTGGCCACCCTCGCCATCATCGCGGCCTGCGTACTGGTGTATGTGCTGCAGTGGATAGTCCCCAACGACGGGGTCTACCAGGACTTCGCCTTCGCCACGCCCTACGCCAACCCCGCGTACGGGGCATTCGAGCCCTGGCGGATGCTGACCTCCGCCTTCCTCCATTCCCAAGGCTTTATCCTCCACATCGTGCTCAACATGTACATGCTGTGGATGTTCGGCCAGGCGCTGGAACCCCTTCTGGGTCGTGTCCGCTTCCTGGCCCTCTACCTGCTGTCCGCCATCGGCGGATCGGTCGGCTACCTGCTTTTGACCCCGGCCTATGCACCGGGCCAGGAAGTCACCGGTGTGGTGGGAGCTTCCGGCGCCATCTTCGGCCTCTTCGGCGCCATGCTGGTGGTCCAGCGCCACCGGGGCGGCGACACCCGCCAACTCTGGGTCCTGATCGCCATCAACGGCGTCATTGGCTTTGTGATCCCCCAAATCGCCTGGCAGGCGCACCTCGGCGGCCTGGTCACCGGAGCGCTGTGCGCGGCGGTGATCGCGTACGTGCCGCGGGGCCGTCGCCAGGGCCTCACGCAGGCAGCCGGCCTTGCCGTGGTGCTGTGCCTGCTGATAGCGGCCACCGCCCTGCACGCCGCGGCAACCTCCGTGCCTGCCTAGGCTCACCGCCCCGCTCTGCGCGCTCTCGGCCCGCCCGCTTCAGGGCCCGCCCACTTCCGGCCCGCCCCCGCTGCGGCCTGCCCGCTCCCCGGCCCGCCCCTGCTCCTGCCCGCCCCCGCTGCGGCCTGCCCACTCCCCGCTACGGCCTTGGACCGATGCTGCCCGGATCCGGGATGCCCTGCTCCCGGATCCGCAGCGCTCTTTCGCAACCACAGCACCCCTCGCCCCTCGCTCCGCCTGGGCCGATCCGGCAACTTTTCCACAGGGGTTATCCACACTGTTGGTAACTTACAAGCCTGTAGTTCAGCTGGGCGTGCCGGAGCTGACAGCCCCAGCTGGCAAATTCGGCACAGGGCCCCCACAAGTCTCCACACCTGTGGATAACTCACTGGGGATCGCTTGTGGTTAAGTGGACAACTTCGCATTCGGTGGCGGGCTTCCCCCGGAACGATGAATCCGCTCCCCACCGACGGTTCAGAGACGGCGCTGTCGCCACCGCACGGTCCTGTTTTCCCGCGTCAGCCGCCGGCGCCGGAAGTTGCTGTCCGGGCCGGCCGCGCCATTGGCTGCACACCCTGGCTCAGCCAGGAGTACGGAGGCGGGGTTGCGCATTTATCTGATTTATATCCGGTTATGCACAGGGTTTTTCACAGTGTTAATAACTTGATGCTCTGAGTTTCGTCACCGGGAACGCGCCGCTGCGGGCTCTCACGACGCCAGAGGGAGCTGAAGGGTGCTGACTTATCCCCACCTGTGGATAAGTTGTGGGTAGCGGATTGTTATTAAGTGGACAAGTGCCCAGGGCCCGGCCCCGGGCATATCCCTTCACCGCCCAAGCCATCCGCAGGGTCGCAAGACCCAGGCCCGGCCCGCCGAATGGCCGAGCCAACGGCTGCGCACCCCGCGGAGTGCACCCAGATTGGGAACCACGGCAGTTATCCACAGAGAATCCACACTGTTAATAACTCACAGCCCTGTAATTCAGCCGGCGGGAGCGCCTTGGTCCCCTGATTTGAGTGGGCGGGCCAGCCAATCGTGCCGGTTCCCGGACGTGGTTCTCCGCACGGTCAATCAACAGCCTGTGGATAACTTATTGATTGTTGTGCACAGCTGTGGATGCGGGGGCTTCGCTAGCCGAGCCAGACACCCGAGGTGCCGCGCCGGTGGCTGTCGAGCAGATGGGTGTCCACCATCCCGATGGCCTCCATGAGTGCGTACATCGTCGTGGGGCCGACGAAGGCGAAGCCGCGCTTGCGCAGGGCTTTGGAGAGCGCGACCGATTCCGGCGAGCTCGTGGGGATGTCGGCCAATGCGGTGGGCTCCGGGGTGCTGTCGGGCTGGAAGCTCCACACGAAGTCCACCAGTCCGCCGTCGTCCCTGAGGTTCACGGTGGCCTGGGCGTTGGTTATCGCTGCGCGGATCTTCAGTCGGTTGCGGACAATGCCCGCATCCTTCAGCAGGCGCTCGACGTCGTCCTCGGTAAACGCGGCCACCGTGTCGGGGTGGAAGTCGGCGAACGCCGCGCGGAAGGCGTCCCGCTTGCGCAGGATCGTCGCCCAGGACAGGCCGGCCTGGAACGCCTCGAGGCTGATCCGTTCGTAGAGGCCCTGTTCGTCACGGACCGGCAGCCCCCACTCCGTGTCGTAGTAGTCGCGCAGGAGCGGGTTTGTGGCTGCCCAGGCCGGCCTGGCCAAACCATCGTCGCCGATGATGCAGCCGCTGACGTCGGGGGTCATCTGGATTCCTTTGCTGAAGAGTTGGCTTCCAGCATTATCGCCCGCCCAGGAAGCAGTGGGCGCTTAACGCAGCAGGCCGGCACACTGGGTGTGCCGGCCTGCTGCTCAATGGAAATGGCGCCTAGGAACGCCAGCGCGTGGTCATCAGGAAGCCCGCGATGGCGATGCCGAATCCAGCGACGATGTTCCACGATCCCCAGTCCCGGACCGGGAGGGTGCCTTCGCTGATGTAGAAGGTGATGATCCACAGCAGTCCGATGATCATCAGGCCGAACATCACCGGCTTGAACCAGACGGGGTTGGGCTTGTAGGCCTGCGTCGCAGAAGTCTGCTGTGCGACGCTGGCAGTCCTCTTTCGCGGCTTCGACTCGGGCACGGGTCCTCCTTGACGGGGCTGGATCGGGTGCGGCGCCTCGGCTTGATATCCTGCAGGAAACGGAACAGCCGGCGGTCAACGCGCCCTTGGTGAAGTTTGAAATCCTAATCGCAGCCAATTCTAGCTGTAGTTCAGGCCACACCCCGCCCGCTGCCGATGTCCTAAGGAGAGCCCACGGTGCTGCAGGAGAAGGCCGAATCCCTGGCCGCGCCTGCACGTGGCGCGGACAAAGCTCCACGGGGGACTTTGTCCCTTGCCCTCCAGTTTGGCGGCGAGTTGCTCCTGACCGCGGGCGTAATCCTCCTCCTGTTTGTGGCGTGGCAGCTGTGGTGGACGAACCTCGACGCCGACGCCCGGCAACGCGAGGTCGTCAAGGTCTTCGCGCGGGACCAAGCCGGTCCCGCCGCCCCCGGCTCCAGCGGGCCGAACTCCGGAACCAACCCCGGCCCGGCTGCTTCAAGCCCCGGGAGGGCCGCTGTCGCCCCTGAGCCGGCACCCGGCACGACAATCGGCGTCGTCTACATCCCACGCTTCGGTGCCGACTACACGCGGCCCGTGGTTCAGGGAACCACGCCCGAGGTCCTGGACTCGCTGGGGCTTGGACACTACGGCGGCACCGCGATGCCCGGTGCGGCGGGAAACTTCGCCCTGGCCGGGCACCGGCAAACCCATGGCGCTGTCCTCGACAACATCGACACCCTGGTTCCGGGCGACAGGATCTACGTGCAGACCCGCGACGGATACTACGTCTACCGCTTCCGTAACAGCGAGATCGTGCTGCCCACCGCCACGGAGGTCCTCCTGCCCGTGCCGGGCCAGTCCGCCGCAACCCCGACGGAAAGCTACCTCACTATGACAAGCTGCAACCCGCGTTTCGGTTCACAGGAGCGGATCATCGCCTATTCCGTGCTCGAGCGCTGGCAGCCCGCTTCCGCCGGGCCCCCGGCTGAAATAGCCGCCCAGGTGGCCCACACCCTCGGGGAGGGCTAGACCGATGTACGGATGGATTTTCCGCAAGCTCCCCGGACCTCTGTGGCTGCGGATTGTCACGTCGCTGGTATTGCTGGGCGGCGTGCTGGTATTGATGGTTCAGTTCCTATTTCCCTGGATGGCGCAATTTGGCCCGTTCACTGATTCGACGATTGGTTTAGCAAGGCACCCATGAGCACAACCAAGATCCTGGTCGTAGACAACTACGACAGCTTTGTCTATACCCTGGTCGGCTACCTCCAGGAGCTCGGCGCGGAGACCACGGTGGTCCGCAACGACGACGTGACGCTTGCCGAGGCGATCGAAATGGCGGAGGCCCGCGACGGCGTCCTGATCTCCCCCGGTCCCGGTGCACCGGCGGATGCCGGAGTCTGCATCGAGCTGATCAAATGGTGCGGCAGCCACGATAAGCCCATGTTGGGCGTCTGCCTCGGGCACCAGGCGCTGGCTGAGGCATATGGCGGAACCGTCACTCACGCCCCGGAACTGATGCACGGCAAGACCTCGCTCGTCGAACACCACGGGACCAGCGTCTTCGGCGGCCTGCCGTCGCCCTTTACGGCGACGCGCTACCACTCACTCGCGGCAGTGCGCGAAAGCATCCCGGAGGTCCTGGAAATCACCGCTGAGACGGGCACCGGCGTCGTGATGGGACTGCAGCACCGCACTGCGCCGCTGTGCGGCGTCCAGTTCCACCCCGAGTCGGTCCTCACCGAAGGTGGTTATCTGATGCTGGGGAACTGGCTCGAATCACTCGGCATGGCAGGAGCGGCGGCGCGGGCAGCGGCACTGAGCCCGCTAATTCAGCACTAACCCGGTGCGCTGCTAGGCGCCGGGGTCCAGCAGCTTGCCGACGCCTTCCGTGACATCCGTCTGGGTCGGCGAAGGCGTCGGTGTGGGCGTAGGCGTCGGCGGGGGCGGCGGCGCTTTGGCCACGGTGACGGTGATCGCCTTGCCCTGTTCGACGGCGGCCTGAGCCGCATCGCTTTGCGCCGTCACCTTGCCCGGCTGGACCTGCGTGTTTTCGACTTCCTTGATGATGGCCAGGAGGCCGACCTTCTTCAGTGCAGCCTGCGCCTCGGCCTTCGGCAGGCCGATAAGCTGCGGGACCGCCACCTTGCCGGTCGACACGATGATCTCCACGGTGCTGTCCACGGCTACAGTCTGGGCAGGCGCCGGGTTGGTGGTGATGACGATTCCAGCCGGCACATTGGGGCTGTTGTTCAGGGTGGTTGTTGGGGCGCCGGTCAGACCGGTCCGGCGCAGTTCGTCCCGGGCGTCCGCCTCGGTCCGGCCGGGCAGGTCCTTCGGGATCGTGATCACGCTGGGACCTTCGGAGATGTTAAGGGTGATCTCCGAATTGCTTTCCAGCGAGCTCCCGGCGGTCGGCTCGGTGCCGACGGCGATGCCCTTGGGGATCTTCTCGTGCTGGATGCGCTTCAGTTCCGGTTTCAGGCCGGCGTTGTAGAGCCTTTGCAGCGCCTCGGATTCGGTCAGCGAGGTGACCGGGGGGACGTCCACCTTGGCTACCGGTGCAGGCTTTTGGTTGACCATGTTGTAGAGCCACAGGCCGCCACCGGAGAGGACCAGCAGGGTGAAGATCACCAGCGTGGCAATCCACATCCGGCGGCGGGACTTTTGCCGGGGGGTGGGTTCGCGTTCGGCCGGAAGGCTCAGTTCGAGGCCATCGGTGTCCGGTGCGCTGTGCGGGGCCGGGCCGGATTGGGCGGCGGAAGCCTCGTCGTCAGGTACCGAGAACGGCGTCGGGATACGTCCGGACGGGGCGTCATCGAGGAACTTGGCCCCGGTCAGCGCCAAGGCCGCCGTGGGCGCCACCTGGCCGGTGCCGGCAACCGTGTTGTTCGGATCGGTCGGTGCCTCGCTGGCCGGCAGGAGCGCCACAGCGACGCCGCTGCGGGCTGCCCGGAGCGCCCGCCGGAAAGAAGCAGCGTCCTGGAACCGGTCCGCCCGGTTTTTTTGCAGCGCCTTGGCCAGCACGCTGTCCAGCGCTGCGGACACGTCCGGGTTCAGGCGGCTGGCCGGTTCCGGAATTTCCCGTACGTGCTGATAGGCGACGGAGACCGGGCTGTCGCCGACGAAAGGCGGACGTCCGGTCAGCATCTCGTAGAGCAGGCAGCCGGCAGAGTAGAGGTCGCTGCGCGCGTCGACTGTTTCACCCCGGGCCTGCTCGGGGGAAAGATACTGGGCCGTCCCCACCACAGCCTGGGTCTGCGTCATCGTCGCCGAGGAGTCGGCCATGGCACGGGCTATCCCGAAATCCATCACCTTCACGCTGTTGGAATCGGGACAGAACATGACGTTTGCGGGCTTGATGTCGCGGTGCACGATTCCGGCCTGGTGACTGTATTCGAGGGCGGAGAGCACGCCAAGCGAAAAATCGATCGCTTGGTCGATCGTGACTTCCTTGGCCCGGATCAGGTCGCGGATGGTCTTGCCCGAGACGTACTCCATCACGATGTACGGCACGCGCACGTTGTCCTCGGGACCGCCCGGGACCGCATGGTCCCCGGTGTCGAAGACCGCAACGATGGAGGGATGGTTCAGTGCCGCGACGGCCTGGGCCTCCCGCTTGAACCGGGCCTGGAACTGCGGGTCCCGAGCCAGGTCCGGACGGAGCAGCTTGATGGCAACCGTCCGGCCCAGCCGGGTATCGAGGCCGCGGAACACATCAGCCATGCCGCCGCGGCCGATCAGCTCACCCAGCTCATAGCGACCGCTGAGGACGCGCTGGGCCGACGCCGGGCTGCGGTCCTCCCGGTGCGATGGAGTGCGGGGTGAAGTTGACACGGGGCCTACTTGGTGGAGCTGGCGCTCGGCGAGGGCGAGTCCGTGGCGGGCGTCGGCGCGGCGGCTAGGTGGTAGGTCACTACGGAACCGGCGGGGACCTGCGAACCCGATGCGGGTTCGGAGCTTACGAAGGTGCCCTCGGGCTGGGTTCCGTCGCCTGCCACAGGATCACCCTTCTGCCAGCGCAGGCCGGCCTGTTCGATCGCGCGCTGGACCTGCTTCTCGCTGGCGCCCTGTTCGAATGAAGGGACGGCAACCTTCTCCGGTCCCTTGGAGTAGCTCACGGTGATAGTGTCGCCCGGCTGTACCGGCCCCGACGGATCGATGTCGAGGACCGTGCCGGGAGCGGCGGGGTCAGCGATCTGATTGCCCTTGACCTGCAACCCGAGGCCGTTCAGCTCGGACCGGACGTCGTTGTACGGGCGGCCCTTGTAGGCGTCCGGAATCAGGTTGATGGCGGCCGGAGTCGATTGGGTCGGCGTGGCCGAGCTAACCGTCGGGCTGGGGCTCTTGGAGGTCGGCGCAGCGCTCGTGGTGCTGGCCTTGGCGCTGGTACTGGTGGCGGCCGGCGACGAGGGGAACAAGATTCCCGCCTGCGAGAGGACCACGCCCACCAAGGCAAACAACACCAGGAGGATCAGTGCGATCAACGGCCAGGTCCACGGACTGCGGCCCTTGCGCTGAGGCTCCTGCTCCTCCGGCTCATAGCCGTCATAGTCGTCTTCCTCCTCCGGAACCCAGCTGCGCTCCGCAGCCAGCGCGTCGGCCCGGGAGAGGGCACTGCGGGCGCCGTGACCGCTCGCGGCGGCGGCGCCGGCAGCGAGGCCGGCCGCAGCGCCCGCACCTGCGGCGCCGATCACCGGCAACGCCGACGTCGACCTGTCCTCCGCGGAGATAACGCCGGTCGCGGCGGTGGGGAGATTCACCGGAGCGGTGATCGGCCCGGTGGCCGCTTCGAAGAGCAGCATGCCCGGAACGGCCGCGTGCGCAGCGGCGATATCCCCGTTGCGGATGGCGTCGGATGCCTCGGCCAGCTTGATCGCGTCGGCAGGACGGTTCTTGGGATCCTTGGCCAGCATCGACATCAGGAGCGCACGGACGGGCCGGGGCAGGGTGTCGGGCAAAGGCGGCGGGGCGTCGTTGACCTGGGCCAGCGCAATCGCAATCTGGGATTCACCGGAGAACGGACGGTGCCCGGTGAGGCACTCGTAGCCGATCACGCCGAGCGAGTAGATGTCGGAAGCGCCGGTCGCCGTCTGGCCGGTGGCCTGTTCGGGAGCCAGATACTGGGCCGTGCCCATCACCTGGCCGGTCTGCGTCAGCGGGACCTGGTCGGCCAGCCGCGCGATGCCGAAGTCGGTGACCTTGACCCGGCCGTCCGGGGTGATGAGCAGGTTGCCCGGCTTGATGTCGCGGTGCACGAGGCCCTGGGCGTGCGCAACGGACAAGGCGCGCGCCGTCTGGGAGATCATCGAGAGGGTCCGGTCCGGGGAGAGCACCTGTTCATGCTCGATGATGCTGCTCAGTGGCTGTCCGGGAACGAGTTCCATGACGAGGTAGGCGGAGCCCTCTTCCTCGCCATAGTCAAAGACGTTGGCGATGCCCACGTGGTTCAGCAGGGCGGTGTGCCGCGCCTCGGCCCGGAAACGCTGCAGGAAACCCGGGTCCCCGGTGTATTCCTCTTTGAGGACCTTGATCGCCACGATCCGGCCAAGGATCAGGTCCTTGGCCTTCCAGACTTCTCCCATGCCGCCGATCGCAATGCGTGTGGTCAGCTGGAATCTGCCGCCGAGGGTGATTCCCGATGTAGGCCTCACTTATTCAACACCGCCTCAAAAATCTTCTTCGCGTTCGGACTGGTTAGATTTGCGCCGGTGGTGATGTCCACGCCTTGCATGACAATCGTGACGGCCACTTGCGGGTCATTCGCCGGGGCGAACCCGGTAAACCAAGAATTGTTCAGGCCGGTGCCGAGCTCGGCAGTGCCGGTCTTGCCCGCCACCTCGACGTTGGGAACCGCGGCGCCGCCGGCGATTCCTTCGCTGACCACACTCGTCATCCACTCGGTGATCTGGCGGGCGATTTCCGGGCTGGTGGACGTCCGGAGCGCCTCGGGCCTGGGCTCGTTGAGAATCCGCAGATCGGGAGACCGCAGGGCCTTGATCAGGTTGGGCTTCATCTGGACGCCGCCGTTCGCGATGGCTGCGGTCATCATGTTGATCTGCAACGGCGTGGCACGGACGTCGCGCTGGCCAATTGCAGACTGCGCCAGGCCTGCGTCGTCCAGCGGTTCGCTCGGGAAGGTGCTCTTGGCCATTTCCAGCTTCAGCTGGTCGCCGAAGTTGTCACCGAAGCCAAACTTGGCGGCCTGCTCCTCGATTGCCTTCTGGCCGAGGTCGATAGCGATGCTGGCGAACGGGGTATTGCAGGACTGCTGCAGGGCGAAGGCGAACGAGGCCTTGTCCCGGGTGTAGCAGTTACCGCCGGCGTAGTTCGGCAGCTTGTACTGGATCCCCGGAAATGGCATCTCGGCTGGGTTGGGCAGCACGCTGTCCTTGTTGTACTTGCCGGAGCTGAGGGCCGCCGCCGTGTCGACTATCTTGAAGACCGACCCCGGGGCCAGGAGCGCGCCGGTGGGCCCGCTCACGGACTGGTTCAGGTTGATCCCGGGGATCTTGTTCAGTTTGGTGATGTTGGCTGCTTCAGCGTCTGCATCCTGGGTGGCCACCAGGTTGGGGTCATACGACGGCTTAGACACCATGGCCAGGATCGCACCGGCCTTCGGGTTGGACACCACGATCGAGCCGCGCTGGCCCTCGGGGATAAGGTCGTAGGCAAGCTTCTGGATTTTCGGGTCCAGTGTCAGCTCGACCGAGGCACCCTTTGGCTGGTTGCCCAGGAAAAGCTGGCCCACCCGGTCGAGGAACAACTGGTCGGAGCTGCCGGCGAGCTGTTCGTTCATGGCCAGTTCCATGCCGGTCAGGCCATAGTTCTTGGAGAAGTATCCGGTGATGCCGGCGTAGAGCTCCGGCTGCGGGTAGCTGCGCTGGAACTGGCAGCTCTCGCTGCCCGCGACCGACTGCGCCACGGGCTTGCCGCCCACGATGATGGCGCCGCGGTCGTTGCAGTAGTTCTGCAGCAGCGTGCGCTTGTTCCAGGCATTGGCCTTGAGTTCGTCGGCGCCGACCACCTGCACGTAGCTGAGCGCACCGAAGATCAGCGCGAACATGGCGATCGCGGCGATCCAGGAATTGCGAATGGCCTGGTTCACAGGTGTTTCACCGCCTCGGTGGGAGCGTCTGGACTGGTGCTGGCGCTGCGGGCCGGTGCCGTTACCGGCTTCGGCGGCAGAGCCGTGGTGTCGTTCTTCACTTCAGGATCCTGGCCCGGCGGCAAGGGCGTGGTGTCCACCGGCCCCCGCGCCGTGTGCGAAATCATCAGCAGCAGGCCGACGATGATCCAGTTCGCCAGCAGGGAGGAACCGCCGGCGGCGAGGAACGGCGTCGTAAGTCCGGTCAGCGGGATCAGGCGGGTCACGCCGCCGATCACCACGAAGCACTGCAGCGCGATGGCGAAGGACAGGCCCGTGGCGAGCAGCTTCCCGAACGCGTCCCGGGTCCCGAGCGCCGCCCGGAAACCCCGGGTGAAGAGCAGCAGGTACATCAGCACGATCGCAAAGACGCCGATCAGACCGAGTTCCTCGCCGAAGGACGCGACAATCATGTCGCTGTTGGCGAAGGGGACGAGGTTGGGACGGCCCTGGCCCAGGCCGGTGCCGACCAGTCCACCGTTAGCCATGCCGAAGAGTCCTTCGACGATCTGCCGGCTGCCGCCGAACTCGCGGTCGTAGACCTCGGGGGTGAAGGCATTGACCCAACCGTCGATCCGGAGGGCCACGTGCGAGAAGACCTTGGACGCCACGAAGCCGCCGCCCACCATCAGGACGACGCCGATAATCACCCAGCTGATCCGGCTGGTGGCGACGTAGATCATCACCAGGAACAGCCCGAAGAACAGGATCGAGGTACCGAGGTCGCGCTGGAAGATCAGCACCCCGATGCTGACCAGCCACGCCGTGATCATGGGACCCATGTCCTTGAACCGGGGGAACTGCACGGGGCCGATCTTGCGGCCCGCCAGCAGGATCAGGTCCCGGTTGGAGGAGAGGTAGCCGGCGAAGAAGATGGCGAGCGTGATCTTCGCGATTTCACCCGGCTGGAAAGTCATCGACCCGAGCTTGATCCAGACGCTGGCGCCCAGCACTTCGCCCGCGGAAATGCCCGGCACCAGCGGCAGGATCAGCAGCACCGCGCTGACCGCGAGGGAGATGTAGGTAAAGCGGCGCAGCAGCCGGTGGTCCTTGAGGACGAAGATCACCGCAATGGCCACGGCCATCGCCACAAGGGTCCAGCGCAGCTGGTTATTGCCGGTGTCTTCCCCGACGCGGTCGAGCCGGTTGATCATCGCCAGGCCGAGGCCGTTAAGAGCCACCACGAGCGGAAGTATTACCGGATCGGCATATTTTACGCGGAGGCGCAGCACCACGTGGAAAGCCAGCGCCGCCGCCGCGAGGAGGCCGGACTGGAACCAAAAATCGGTGTCAAAGGCCTTTTGCCGGTCGACACCGACGAGCGCGTTGGCACCAATCCCGACCGCGAGGGCCAGGACCAGCAGGAGCAGCTCGGCGTTGCGGCGCGGCTTGGGCGTGGGATCGATCGGTGTCATTTGCCCCCCTCGCAGTAAGTCGGGGACGGCGTCGGCGTCGGTGTCGGCGTGGCAGATTTGGACCGGGAGGCCGCGCCGGAAGTGGCGCGCGCGGTGGCCTTAGCCGTGCTGGTGCTGGGCGTGGGGGAGGGCGTCAGGCACTCGTCGGCGGGCGCCGTCGTGCCGGTCCGCTGAAGGTTCTTGACGATCCGCTGCGCGTCGTACAGGTCCCGCGCGGGAACAGTCTGGCGTACACGCTGCTGCGAGAACTCAGGCAAGTCAGACATCCGAATATCGGTCACCGTCTCGAGGGTGGAGAGTGGAATGGGGCCCAGTCGCTGGGAGACCCCATTGAAAATGGCAACCCGCTGGTCGTGCTCACCGATGTAATACCGGGTCTGCGTCCAGGCGTAGCCGAGCCACAGGCCGATGCCAAGCACGGCAACGATCGCCGCCGCGATGGAAATGGTCAGCCATCGGCGGTGCCTGACCGGGGGCTTGAAGTCCTCGGCTTCTTCCTTGTCGGGCTCAGCCTTGTGAGTCAGCACCGTGGCCGCCCGGCGGGCCACCGTGCGGCCGGCGATGGACGGAATGGAGCCGGAGGCAGCGGCGGAAGCCGCCGCGCCCACGAGTTCATGGGGGCGGGTGGAGAGTTCTTCACGCAGGACTTCGGCGGACAAGTGCTCGCCAAGGTGCGGGTCCGTGGAGGGCTGGGGTTCCTTCGCCTCGCCGGCGTCCCCACCGGCATTCTCGGACGTCTTGCCGGCGTAGGTGCTGCCGGCGCTCCCGGGCGGCGGCGTGGCCGGTGTGCCGGGCGGCGGTGTGGTCCCGGAAGCCGGCGCTGTCGCGGTTACGGTTGCAGGCTCGGGAATGACCTCGACGGCGGCGGTATTGACGTCGTCCGGCGTCGGTTCGGCGATGTCCACCATGACGACTGTCACGTTGTCCGGGGAACCGGCCTCCAGCGTGAGGTCGACGAGTTTCTCGGTGCACTCGCGCAGGCTTTTGGTCTCCCGGACGGTGCGCTCGACAACATGGCCGGCAACATAGTTGAGCCCGTCGGAGCAGAGCAGCCAGCGTTCCCCGGGTTCGACGTCGAGCACGTCCAGGTCGAGTTCGGGACTGGCATCGACGTCGCCGAGGACCCGCATGAGGACGTTCTTGTGCGGGTGCGTTTCGGCCTCTTCGGGGCGCAGCCGGCCCTCGTCGATGAGCCGCTGGACGAAGGTGTGGTCCACGCTGACCTGCTCGAACTTGCCGTTGCGGAGCCGGTAGGCGCGCGAATCGCCGATGTGCGCGAAGTGGAGCTTGCCCCCGGCCAGCAGCAGGGCAGTAACGGTGGTCCCCATCCCGGCGAGTTTCGGGTTCATGTGGACCAGTTCGGACAGCAGCGAATTGGCGGTCTGGATCTCGTCGGCCAGGACGGTGTCCGCCTCGCCGGCTTCCACGTCGTAGTCGTCGCGGTCCAGATGGATCATGTCCAGCACGGTTGCGGCGGACGCCACGTCTCCGCCGGCGTGCCCGCCCATGCCGTCGGCGACGACGGCGAGGTGGCGGCCAACGTAAGCGGAGTCGTCGTTTTTGGCACGCACACGGCCGACGTCGGAGCGCGCGGCGTAGCGCATGATGAGCGGCCGCTTCGAGGCAGTTGCTGCCTTGTCTGCGGGGGATTCCGGGGCAGCCATGGCTACGGCCTCAATTCAATGACCGTCTTGCCGATTCTCACGGGGACACCCAGCTCAACCGGAAGGGCCCGGGTCAGCTGCTGGTCTGCCAGATATGTGCCGTTGGTGGAGCCGAGGTCCTCGATGAACCAGCGGCTGCCCTGCGGGAACAGGCGTGCGTGCCGGCCGGAGGCGTAGTCATCCTCCAGGACCAGAGTGGCTTCCTGTGCCCGGCCGAGCAGAATGGGGCTCGCAGCCAGCGGAAGGGTGGTGCCTTTCAGCGGTCCTTCCGTGACGACGAGTTGGCGCGCCTGCTGCTTCGCCGGGACGGGTGCGGGCTCGGCCAACGAGGGGTTCCGGCGCACCTGCCGGGCCGTGGGGGCGCCGGCTGCGGCTTTGCGCCCGATCATGAGATCCCGGCGCATGGCCGAGACGATGCTGAAGATGAGGACCCACAGCAGGATTAGGAAACCAAAGCGCAGGGCAGTGATGGTCAGTTCGCTCACGGGCGGCCGCCCGGGTTGGCGGGCAGAAGGCGGAAAATGATTTTGGTCCGTCCCATCGTGATTGTGGCGCCGTCGGTAAGTTCCGAACTGCCCACGACTTTGTGGCCGTTCACGTAGCTGCCGTTCGTTGAGCCTAGGTCGATGGCCTCCGCCGTGCCCTGGCCGGTGCGGATTTCCAGGTGTCGGCGCGACACCCCTGTGTCGTCGATCAGGATGTCCGCTTCGGAGGAACGGCCCAGTACCACCGAGGGCGCGTTCAGCGAATAGCGCTGGCCGTCAATGTCCAGCACGGGCTGGAGGCGGCCGGGCTGGCGGTTCGGGGCGGCGGGCATGACGCCTTGGCTGCCGGGCTGGGCGGGAGAGCCGCCGGCCTTTTCGGTTCGGGAAGTGATCTCGAAATCGCCGGCGCGGCGGTCCTCGTCGCGGCGGAAACTGATGCGCACCGGACCCTGCAGGGTGTACCCCTGGCTGCGGACGTGGTTGATGACGACGTCGCACAGTTCTTCCGCGAGGGGCGTTCCCCATTCCTGGGCCCGCTGGAAATCGTCAGCGCTGAGCAGGACATCGAAAACGTTAGGGGCCAGGGTGCGTCCCGCGGCGATGGTGAGGGCCTTGTTGTCCACTTCCCGGCGGAGGTGGCTGGCTATCTCAACCGGCTCAACCTGCGCGCGGGAACCGGTGGAGAAGACTCCGCGGACGGCCTTTTCGATGCCGCGCTCGACTTTGTCCAGCAAGCCCATGGTCCTTCTCCTTTCCTGGCAGCTGCGGTGCAGCGTTTGTTCGGGAACTCGGTTTCCAACATTCGCGGGAGTCCGCCGTATCCGGGCACTCCTACATCAGATACTACTGGGCAAGGCTGGGAATGGCCTTAATGCGGCCCGCCGCTGCGGCCGGCAAATTTGCTCCGGACCGGCCCTGACGTGCGCGGATGTCCGGCGGACGGCTGGGACAGCGCGGGAGCCGCCGGGGGCTGGCCGGTCCGTTTTTGAGCGCCGTAATCGCGCCGGTTTGGCACCCCGACAGCCCCGATTGGTGTTTTCCCGCAATTGTCCGTTATGCTTGATCTCGCTGCTTTTACGAGGTTGCTGGTCCGGTTTCCGGGCCTTCAGCAGTGAAAGAAGTTGCGCGCGAGTGGCGGAACGGCAGACGCGCTGGCTTCAGGTGCCAGTGTCCGAAAGGGCGTGGGGGTTCAAATCCCCCCTCGCGCACGCAAATGAACGAACCCCGGTCTTCGGACCGGGGTTCTTTTTTGTTGCCCGCCGCCGAGCTCTTCCGGCCGAGCTCCTTTCTCAGTTGGCCGCTGCCGACATGCGCAGAGCGTGGACGAATTCGAGCTTCTCGATCACGGCATCGGAGAGGACGAAGGGGTAGAGGTCGTCTTTGCCCATGCTGCGGTTGACCTGGTTCAGGGCGATCGAGAGCGGGAGCCATTCGGTTTCCACCAGGGCTCGGAAAGAGGGTTCCCGGTTCGCGGCGGGGAGCAGGCCAAATTCCCGCGCCGTGTCGAGGGTGTCCCAGATGTGCAGGTAATGGGCGAATGACTCGGCAAAGTCCTCATAAGGGTGCATGGTTGCGTACTCGGAGATGAACCGATCGTTCCAGTTCTCCGGAGCGCCTTCGCTGTAATGCCGGTCAATTTCCGCCTGGTAGTCCTTGGTGTCGTCGCCAAAGAGACCGCGGGCCTCGCGCGTCCGCCCGGCGTCGCCGAAGACGAGCACCGTCTCAAAGTAGTGCCCCACCTCGTGCCGGAAGTGGCCGAGCATCGTGCGGTAGGGCTCGTCCAGCTGGGCCCGCATCCTCTCACGGTAGGCGTCGTCGCTTTCGGCCAGGTTGATGGTGATGACGCCGCCAGCGTGTCCGATCATCACTTTTTCGTTGACGCTCGACAAAAGGTCGAAGGCCAGGCCGCCGTCGGGGTCTTCGGCGCGCGTGGTGATTGGCAGCCCAAGCTCGTCCAGTTCGGCAACGAGGCGGCGTTTGGCCTGCTCCGCCGCGAGGAACTGCGACAGGCCCTTGGCATCGCTGTCATTGGGGCGGGTGCGCGTGAGCTCACAACTGAAGCATTGGCTGCCGCTCTGGGGCCCAAGCCAATTGCACCCGGAAAGGGCTGCATTCGCACAGCGGCGCCAGATGGCTCCCGACGGGTCCGTGTACTGTCCGTGCTTGTCTGTCGCAACCACGGCCCGCGACGTGCGCAGATAGGCCAGCTGCGTTCCGCAGTGCAAGCAGGCCGAATTTTCGAAATAGACGGCTGAACCGCACACACCGCAGGACTGTTTTTTCACTTCCCGATCCTACCGACCAGTCGGGCTGCCCCCGGTCCGCCCGGCCGGTTCCGCGCCGCCGGTTTAACCGCCGGTTTAACCGCGCAGAGCCCCGAAGCCCGCGATCAGCGCCTCAAGGCCGAGGCCGAAGGCGACATCGGCCTGGTTCGCGTAGCCCTGCTCTCCGAGGCTGGCGACGGCGGCGGAGAAGTTCGGCGTCGCGGCCGCCAGGCTGCCGGAATCGAAGATGTCCGCCGGAGCCGTCACGTCGTAGGCCGAGCCGAAGATGAACGATTCCAGGGCCACGATGGCGGAGATGATGCGCTCCTGCGGGAAGCCTGCCCGGCTGAACCCCGCGCTCACCGCCTCATACATGGCGAGGGTCTTCGGTGCATCGGCCACCGGGAGCACCGCGATCACCGGGATCAGCGGCGTGTGCCGCGAGAAGACGTCACGGTAGCTCCAGGCCCAGTCCCGCACCGCTTGTTCCCACGGTTCGGTCTCGAAAGCCGACACGTCCACAAAGGACGTGAGGTGGTCCTGGATGAGGACCAGCACCTCGCGTTTCGAGGAGACATGGTTGTACAAGGCCGACGGCGCCACGTTCAGCGAGCGGGCCAGAGCCGCCATGGTGAAGCCGTCATAACCGCTCTTGCGCACCAATCGCAGGCCCGCCGCGGTGATCCCGTCCTGGTCGAGGACAGCAGAAGGAGGCCTGCCGACCCTGCGGCGCGGCTTGGCATCGGGTCGGTGCGGATCCGCGGTGACGCTTTTGGCTGCCGGCATTCCGGGCCTTTCTACTGGGCTGTCCTCTGGACTATTCCACCGGATTATTCCACCGGATGCGATCTTGCGCCGGGGTCTTCCCTCTTTGCAACGTTACCGCTATAGTCGTCCTAAATGAATGGCATTCATTTAGTGGTTCGCATCACTCCGCGGCCACAGAGAGGACATCATGCTGGAACTTGACCGCGACGTCGTCATCGTTGGAGCCGGCCCCGCCGGCCTGACCGCAGCCCGCGGGCTGCAGAAGGCCGGACTGAGCGTCGCCGTGCTCGAAGCCCGCGACCGGGTGGGCGGCCGGACCTGGACGGACACCATTGACGGCGCAATGCTGGAGATCGGCGGCCAGTGGGTCTCCCCGGACCAGACAGCGCTCCTGGAGCTCCTCGATGAGCTCGGACTGAAGACGTACGAGCGCTACCGTGACGGCCAGTGTGTCTACATCGGCGCCGACGGCAAGCGCACCCTTTACTCCGGTGACACCTTCCCGGTCAGCGACGCCACCGCTGCCGAAATGGACAAACTGACCGCACTGCTGGACTCGCTTGCCGCGGAAATCGGCGCCAGCGAGCCCTGGGCCCACCCCAAAGCCCGTGAATTGGACACCATTTCCTTCCACCACTGGCTGCGCCAGAACTCCGCCGACGAGGAAGCCTGCAACAACATCGGCTTGTTCATTGCCGGCGGCATGCTGACCAAGCCGGCCCACGCCTTCTCCGCCCTGCAGGCAGTCCTGATGGCGGCGTCGGCTGGTTCCTTCACCAACCTCACCGATGAGGATTTCATCCTGGACAAGCGCGTCGTCGGCGGCATGCAGCAGGTCTCGCTGCTGCAGGCTGCGGAACTGGGCGACGACGTCGTCCTCTCCAGCCCGGTGCGCACGATTAACTGGGAGGAAGGCGCGGAAGGTGGCGCCCACCGGGTCACCGTGATCTCGGACCGCGCCACCGTGAACGCCCGCTTCGTGGTCATGGCCGTGCCGCCGAACCTCTACTCCCGGGTCTCCTACAACCCGCCGCTGCCGCGCCGCCAGCACCAGATGCACCAGCACCAGTCCCTCGGCCTGGTCATCAAGGTGCACGCCGTCTACAGCACGCCGTTCTGGCGCGAAGACGGTCTGTCCGGCACCTGCTTCGGTGCCGACGCGCTGGTCCAGGAGGTCTACGACAACACCAACCACGAAGACCCCCGCGGCACCCTGGTGGGCTTTGTCTCGGACGAAAAAGCGGACGCCATGTTCGAACTCAGCGCCGAGGAACGCCGCCGCGCCATCCTCGAGTCGATTGCCGGCTTCCTGGGTGAGAAAGCCCTTGAACCGGAGGTCTACTACGAGTCCGACTGGGGCTCCGAAGAATGGACCCGCGGCGCGTACGCCGCCAGCTACGACCTGGGCGGCCTGCACCGGTACGGCAAAGACCAGCACGCTCCGGTAGGCCCGATCTACTGGGCTTCCTCCGACCTCGCGGCCGAGGGGTACCAGCACGTGGACGGCGCAGTGCGGATGGGACGCCGGATCGCGGCCCGGATCGCGGCCGCTGCCGACCGCGCACCGGCCGCCCGCTAGTCCGGCGAAGCCCGAAGCAACAACCCTTGTCCCAGATCCCTAACGAATAAAACAGAGAGGTCGGCCAGATGCGTTACGTAGTGGGGTATTCCGCCAATGCCAGAGGCCGTGATGCCGTCAATCTGGCTGTCTCCCTGGCCCGCGGCCGTGGAGCGAGCCTGGACCTGGTGGTGGCCATCCCGGACGCCGGACCGTTCAACGCGGCCCACGCTCCCGCCGCGGGTTACGACAATTACCTGCACCAGCAGGCGGCGGAATGGCTCGACGAAGCCCTCGCCCTCATCCCGGCGGACGTCCCCGCCAAGGCCCATGTCCGCAGCGGGGAATCAGACGCGCAGACCCTGATCGAGGCCTGCGAGGAATTCCAGGCGGACATGCTCATCATCGGGGCCACCAGCAACGGACTCTTCAAGCGCTTCACCGTCGGCTCCGTGGCCAGCGCCCTGCTGCACGCAGCGACCGTTCCGGTGGCGCTGGCTCCGCACGGCTACCACCGCCGGGAGGCGCTGACCCGCGTCAGCTGCGGGCTGGGGAACCGTGCCGGTGCCGAGGAACTCTTGGATTTCGCGGTCTCGATGGCAGTGAACCGGGAGGTTCCGTTGCGCGTCGTATCGCTGCTAACCCTGGATGCTGGCGACTCGGACGTGGCGGCCGATGCCGCCCGCGACTACGCGCAGAAGCATCTTGCGGCAGCCCTGCCGGCCGATGCTTCCGGCGCCGCGCCGGCCGCTAAGGCCGACGTCGTCGTCGCCCAGGGCCGCAGCGTGGAAGAGGCCGTGGACCGACTGGACTGGGAAGACGGCGAGGTGCTGCTGATCGGCTCAAGCCGCCTCGCCCGGAGCCGCTCCATCTTCCTGGGCAGCACCGCCAACCGCATCCTGCGCGCCCTGCCGGTGCCGATGATCGTGGTCCCCAGCGACTACGAACTCAAGCACCTGACCCATTCAACGTCGAATGACACCTCCCGAGAGGCACAAGCATGAGCACCGAACACGCGACCGCCAAGGCCGCAACACACACCCAGGACCATGGCCTGAGCGAGAAGGGCCTGAAGGCCGGATCGGTGGGGCTGATCGGCGCCGTCGTCATCGGCGTCTCCTGCATCGCCCCGGCCTACACCCTGACCGCCGCCCTGGGCCCGACGGTTTCCGAGGTCGGCGTCCACCTGCCGGCGATCTTCCTGGTCGGCTTCATCCCGATGCTGCTGGTGGCCTTCGGGTACCGCGAGCTGAACAACGCGATGCCCGACGCCGGCACCTCGTTCACCTGGGCATCGCGGGCTTTCGGCCCGTGGCTCGGCTGGATGGGTGGCTGGGGGCTTATCGCGGCGACCATCATCGTGCTGTCCAACCTCGCCGCCGTCGCCGTGGACTTCTTCTACCTCATGCTGGCCCAGCTCTTCGGCAACCCGGATCTGGCGGACCTGACCACCAACCTGCCGCTCAACATCGCCACGACGCTGGTCTTCATCGCCCTGGCCTGCTGGATTTCGTACCGCGGCATGGAAACCACCAAGACCGTCCAGTACGTCCTGGTCGCGTTCCAGCTGCTGGTGCTGGGCTGGTTCGCGGTCGCCGCCTTCAGCCACGTGGCCAACGGCACGGCCTTCGACGCCACCGCCATCGCGCCGGACTGGTTCAACCCCTTCGCCGTCGAATCCTTCTCCGCCTTCGCGGCCGGCGTCTCGCTGTCCATCTTCATCTACTGGGGCTGGGACGTCACGCTGACCATGAACGAGGAGACCAAGAACCCGGAGAAGACCCCGGGCCGCGCGGCCACCGTGACGGTCCTTGTCATCGTGATCATCTACATGACCGTCGCCCTCGCCACGCTGGCGTTCGCCGGCATCGGAACCGAAGGCCTCGGCGCGGGTAACCCGGACAACCAGGGCAGCATCTTCGCCGTGCTTGCCGGACCCGTCATGGGCCCGTTCGCGATCCTGATGTCGCTGGCCATCTTGAGCAGCTCGGCCGCATCGCTGCAGTCCACCTTCGTTTCCCCGGCCCGGACCCTCCTGTCGATGGGCCACTACAAGGCGCTGCCGCACAAGTTCGGCAAGATCAGCCCCAGCTACAAGTCCCCGAGCTACGCCACCATCGCCTCGGCCGTGGCCGCCGCCGTGTTCTACGTCGTCACCCGGACCCTCTCCGAGAACGCGCTGTGGGACACCATCACGGCCCTCGGCATGATGATCTGCTTCTACTACGGCATCACGGCCCTGGCCTGCGTTTGGTTCTTCCGCGCCGAGGCCTTCAGGGGAGCGCACTCGTTCTTCTTCAAGTTCCTCGCCCCGCTGCTGGGCGGCGTCATCCTGCTGGTGATGTTCGTCAAGACCGCCTACGACTCGATGGATCCGGAGTACGGTTCCGGCTCGTCGATTGGCGGCCTGGGCTTGGTCTTCATCCTGGGCATGGGCGTCATCCTGCTCGGTGTAGTGCTCATGCTGGTAATGGCCAAACTCCGCCCCGAGTTCTTCAAGGGACAGGTCCTGACCCGCGGCAACTGATTCGGCGGACGCCAATCCGGATCTCCGAAGGTCCTTCTTCCGCCAGTCCCGAGTGTGCCTTGAAAAGTAAGCACACTTATCAATAGGCTGACGGGAGGAGGACCTTCCTCCGTTGAATCAAGGACGAGGTGAGCGCATGTCGGACGCACAGGACATCAAAAAGGTGACGGACATCATTAACGATTCGCGGATCGGGATGTTCACCACCATCAACGAGCAGGGTGCCCTGGTCAGCCGCCCGCTGGCCGTCCAGGACGTCCAGGACGACGGCGACATGTGGTTCTTCACCTCCGAAGGCACCTCCCAGGTAGCGCACATCACGGCCAACCCCGCCGTCAACGTGTCCTTCGGCAAGGGGACCGAGTGGGTGTCCGTGGCGGGCACGGCCAACGTGGTCACGGACCGCCAGGAAATCCGCGACCGGTGGAACCAGGCCGTCGAAGCATGGTTCCCGGACGGTCCGGAAACCCCGGAGGTTGTCCTGCTGCGCGTGGACTCCGATTCGGCCGAGTACTGGACCAGCCCGGGCGGTACGGCGGCGACCGTGCTGCAGTGGGTGAAATCCAAGGTCACCAACAGCCGGATGAGCGTCGGCGAAAGCGGCACGGTCGAACTCTAGGCCGGCGCGGTTGGCGCTGCTCAGTCGAGGATCTTCAGCGCCGTTCCCCAGTTGAAGGTCTCGTACGCCGGATTCATTTGCAGGCCGATCACCAGCAACTGCATCCCCTCCAGTTCGCGGGCGTGTCGCAACGCCCCGACCTGGAGGGGCCGGAGTCCCGCCGCGGCAACGAACGCCGCCACCTCGTTGCGGGCCGGCTCCGAGTCCGAGGCGATGAACACATCCAGCTGTACGCCTTTCGTGGAGCCCTCCGCCAGGGGACCGGCGAACGTCGTGTTGAACGCCTTCACCACCCGGGCCCCGGGAAGAAGTCGGGCCACCTCTTCCGCCGCGGATGTCCCGGGCTCGACCTCCAGCGAGTCGCCGGTCTGCATGTTGACCGGGTTGCTGATCTCGATCACGGTCTTACCGCTTAGGGTGTCGCCGTAGTGCGTGGCCACTTCCCTGGCCGGCTCGAAGTACAGGGCCAGAACCACAATGTCCCCCTCCGGAACATCGCCAAGGCCGCCGGAGGTCGTGTTGGCGCCAAGCTCCGCCGCGAGTTTGGCGGCGTTGTCCGGACTGCGGTCGAGAATCTGGATGGACCGCCCGGCCGAAACCGCCCGTAAGCCGATCGCACGGGCCATGTTGCCGCTGCCGATAATCGTGATGTCAGTCATCGTGCCCCTTCATTGGAAACGTCCAGCGCGCCGGCGGCGCGCTCTGCCTCTGCCAGTGCTTGTTCGAGCCGGTCGACGGCGTTGCTGTAGCCGCCATTTGTCCTGCCGGCGTCCGTTCCGGCCCGGAATGATCCACCGCGCAGCTCCTCGGCGGCCCTCATGGCCTTAATCATGGCCGCCGTCTCCGGCCGGGCGGGATCGCTCATGGCCGGGAAATCGATGCAGAACGCGGGGTCCAATTCATAGCGCTGCCACCGGGCGAGGGCCGCGCGGTGCCGCTCGGACGCTGCCGCATCCGCGATGGCTGCGGCCCGGAGCGTACGCCTAACCTCCTGCCAACGGAACAGCCTGGGCGTCCAGCGGTAGCTGGCGGCAGCCGTCGTGACGGCGAGGGCTGCGAGCATCAACCCGGTCACGGGGGAGACCAGCGAGGGCAGGAGAACAGCCGGGCCCACGATCGCGAACCCGGCGAAACCGTCCCAGAACACGGCGTCCGGCAGCCCGCCCTCGGACGCCGCGTGCTTCCGGGCAAGGTAAACCGTGCCGGCAACGGCAAGCGCGACGAGGAGGGCCAAGGACAGGAGTTGCCAGGCCCCCAGCGGAGCAGACTCAAATAGTGACGGCATGGCGCACCTCCCCACGGAACCCGTCCCGGGCGGGCGCAGTTCCGTTGATTCCATTGGAATCCATCCGGGTCAGGCCGTCAATGGGCGGTGCGGCGCCGGGCAGGGCTGGTTCCCAGCCGGGTCCGTCGCGGCGTAGCCTAGGGCCCATGCGACTGAAAATGTGCAGTATCCACGTCAAGGATCCGGCCGCCGCCCACGAGTTCTACACCGGAACCCTGGGCTTCGAGACACTCATGGCGATGCCCGAACAGAACCTCTACATCATCAAGGATCCGGGCGGCGGGGAGTCCGCGGGGTTGTTGCTGGAACCCAGCGACAACCCGATCGGTGCCTCCTACATGAACGCGGTTCACGACGCCGGGATGCCCGCCATCGTGTTCGGCGTCCCGGACGTGCGGGCGGAGTACGAGCGTCTCACGGCCAAGGGCGTGATCTTCCAGGCGGAACCGTCGGACAGTCCCTGGGGGACGAGCGCGGTGCTCGACGACGGCTGCGGCAACTACGTCCAGCTGCACCAGGACTGAGCGCCGTTTCGACGGTTCCCTGCCGGATCGATGGTCCGTAGCGTCGAGTGTGCACGGAACCGTCGAAACGGGCTGCGGGGAAGGGACGGAGGCTACTCGGCCTTGGCGCGGGCCTTCTTGGCGTCCTTCTTGGCAGCCTCGTCCTTGACGCGCTGGGCCTCGGCACGGACCGCGGCGTGGGTGGCGCGCTCGGCGACCAGCCAGGCCGGGGGAGCCTGCAGCAGCGCGGTGATTTCCGCCGTCGTCAGTGCCTCTTCGACGCCGCCGCGGGCCAGGCCGCTGATGGAGACGTTGAGCTTCTGCGCGACAACGGGGCGCGGGTGCGGGCCGTTGCGGCGAAGCTCGGCGAGCCACTCCGGCGGATTGGCCTGAAGCTCGGCGAAATCGGCCCGGGTGATAACCGAATCCTGGAACTCCTGGGGCGTCGCGGGCAGGTAGATGCCAAGCTTCTTGGCGACGGTGGCCGGCTTCATGGACTGGGAGTTCGCAGAGGTCATGCTTCAAGGGTATCTGGCGGCCAGCCCGCAGGGCACCAAAACAGCACCACCCGGCGGCACTGAAGGTACTGTGAACGTGTGCCCGCAGAAGAAGAAACAGCCCAGCTCCACGACGAACAGCCGCCCGCACCCAGGGAACTGCGGTTCGCGTACGTTGCCGGTGTCACCCCCGGTAAATGGATCCGACGCTGGGAAGAGCGGATGCCCGACGTTCCGCTGCATTCCTTCATGTCCGACGACGGCGCCCAGCTCGCCGTCCTTCGCGACGGCTCGGCGGATCTGAGCTTCGTCCGGCTCCCGGTGGAGCGCGAGGGCCTGAGCGTCATCCCGCTCTATGAGGAACAGCCCGTGGTGGTGGCGCCGAAGGGCCACGAGATCTCCGTGTTCGAAGAGGTGGCGCTGGCGGACCTGTCCGCCGAGACCTTCCTCGATGTCGCCGCGCTGGGCGGGGCCGAGCAGGCGCTGCAGGTGGTTGCGTCCGGTGCCGGGCTGGTCGTCCTGCCGATGTCCGTGGCCCGGCACTTCAACGTCAAGGACACGGTGGCCCGGAAGCTGACCGGCGCGCCCACGACCGAGATCGCCCTGGCGTGGCCCAGCGATTCAACCGATGCGGTGATCGAGGAATTCATCGGAATCGTGCGCGGCCGTACCGCCGCCAGCTCCCGGCAGCCTTCGGCCCAGCAGGAGAAACCCAAGCGCGAGCCGAAGCCGGACCGGCGCGGACCCGCGGTCAAGAAGCCCAAGGTGGCACAGCGCTACGCGCCGAACCCGGACAAGGGCCGCGGCAAGGGGTCCCGGAAAAAGGGAAAGCGCTAGCCGCCCAACCAGATCCTGCGGGCTACTTGGCGCAGGCGTCCTGCAGGGCCTTGACCGAATCCGCCGGCACCTTGTCGCCCGAGTCCGCGATCTGCTTCAGCGGCGTGGTGATCTCCGCCGGCACCCCGGCGCTCTGGGCGCCGGACACCAGGCCGGCCAGGGCCTTCTTGTCCTGGACGCTGACCAGGCCGTCCGCCACGAGGGAACAGGCCTGCTTCTTGATCTCGTTGCCGGCCGCGCTGGCCACCTGGGAGGCGCCGTCGCTGACGGCTTTATCGGCCGCCTGCTGCACCTGGCCGCAGCCGGAAAGCATGATCATGAGTGATGCGGCGGACAGGGCGGCGAGGCGTCGATTCATCCCGCCAGCCTAGCAAGAATGCTCCGCCCGGCTGGGCCCGGTCCGGCAATCCGCAGGGTCTTCCGGTGCACCCGGGCCGGGCGTAATCTGTGCGCACTTGCAGGACGGACAGTTCATGGAGGTGGGCACAATGTCGGACAAAAAGCAGGTGCTGGGGGTCGGTGTAGGAGACCTGCAAAGCGCGGTCTCAAGGGAGTCCGCACGCATCATGCGGGAGGCCAAGGGAGACCGGCTGAAGGCAAGCAAGATCATCCTGGCCAGGCTCCAGGAGATGGGGTTCATTACCGACGCGGAGGTTCCGGTCCTGGGCCGGATCTGCGAGGAAGGATTTGCCGCCAGCTCCGGGAAGAAGGAGGCGTCCGCGGCCTACCACGAAGTCCGGAAGGCCTACGACAAATTGCTCCTGGATCCGGGAGCCAGCCCGGTGGCACTGGCCTTCGCCTCAGCCTCGGCTGGCTCTTACGTGGCTGTGGACGCCTCGGAGGGCGGTGGCAGCACCGGCGTCGTCTACAAAAAATCCGGCGGAAACTGGCAGGAGACACTGGCCGGGGCGGGAGCCGCGATCGGCGGCATCCTCGGCGGTCCTGCCGGGGCAGGACTGGGCACCATCATCGGAGGCGTCACCGGCAAGATCGTGGACGAGTGCCTCTGAGTCCCGCCCGACCCGGAACGGGCCTACTCCCCGTGGACGGCGCTTTGCTTCTGCTCCGAGCGGTCCAGGTAGGCCAGCAATAGGTCAGCGGCGCGGTCCGGTTCGCCGGCTTCCAGCGCCGCGCAGATCTGCTCATTGTCGTCGAGGTAGCTGCGGTAGAAGTGCGCATCCACCGTGGCCTTGTGGAAGAACAGCCGCATCTCGGCGAGGATCTGCGACATGGTCGTGTCCAGGCGGCGGCTGCCGGCCAGCGCCACGATCGCGCGGTGGAAGTGCTGGTTGGCGGTGCCGAGGGCTTCCTCGTCGTCGGCGGCCGCCGCCGCTTTGCCTTCCTCGACCGCGGCGCGTACGGCGGCCACCCGCTCTGGAGTGCCCCCGCCGCGCAGGGCGGACACCTCGATGGCGCGCCGCACCGTGTACACATCGTGGATGTCGCCGGGGCCAAGGCTGGCCACGAAGACGCCGCGGTTGGGATGGCGGACCACCAGGCGCTCGGCCGCCAGTTCGGCAAAGGCCTCCCGCACCGTGTTCCGCGAGACGCCCAGCTCCTCGGCGATAACCGATTCGGTCAGCCGGGTGCCGGGCAGCAACACTCCGTCGGCGAGCTGCTGGCGTAGTTCGGCCGCCACCCGGTCCGCCACGGAGGGGACGGCGATGCGCAGTCGTGCCGCGGCAGCGAGGGCGCCGGCGCTGGCCTCGGAAGTCGTCATAGTGCCGAATCTACACGATTGTCCTCAGAAAGAATTGTCAGATTGTTGAACAATCCAACAGGATGGTGCATCCTTGTAGAGAGCAAGAACTGAGACGAGGATCACAATGGCAAACACCGGCTTGAACACCATCGACCTGAACAGCGACGTCGGCGAGTCCTACGGGCGCTGGAGCCTGGGCGACGACACCGCGATGTTCCAGTCGGTCTCGAGCGCCAACGTCGCATGCGGGTTCCACGCCGGAGACCCCAGCGTGATCCGAAGGACCTGCCGCGAGGCGGTCGCGGCCGGCGTCATGATCGGCGCCCACGTCGGCTACCGCGACCTGGCCGGTTTCGGCCGCCGTTTCCTCGACATCGACCCGATCGAGCTGGCGGACGATGTTGTCTACCAGATCGGCGCACTGCAGGCTCTAGCCGCCGCGGAGGGCGGGACGGTCAGGTACGTCAAGCCCCATGGCGGCCTGTACAACGCGATCGTCGCGCACACCGCCCAGGCGAAAGCCGTCGTCGACGCCGTGAAATCCGTGGATCCCAACCTCCCCATCCTGGGCCTGCCGGGCTCGGAAGTGCTCCGCTTGGCCGAGGCGGCCGGGCTCCGCGCGGTCACCGAGGCCTTCGCGGACCGCGCCTACAACCGGGACGGCACGCTGGTTTCCCGCACGCTTCCCGGGGCAGTGCTGCACGACCACGCCGAGGTCACCGAACACGTCCTCCGGATGGCCACCGACTCTGCCGTCCGCACCGTCGACGGTTCCATCCTTAAAATCCGCGCAGAAAGCATCTGCGTCCATGGCGATTCCCCGGGAGCCGTGGCCATGGCGGCCGCCGTCCGCGAGGCTCTCAGCGCCGCCGGCATCGGCACCGCCTCCTTCGTCTAGGCACACCACCAAGAGCTTCGCCCGCGCCGGGTCCCACCCCCGATCAACCCGGCGCAACCTCAACAACCCACCCAGCACAGGCAGCACCCGCATCTGGAGGAACATCATGACCGCACCGCACCAGGCCGCCCCGGCCACCGGCAAGACGGCCGGCAAGAAGGCCGGCAAAAGGAACCTGCCGCCGGGCGCCCTTAAGGCCTACATCGCGAGCGTCACCGGCACCTCGCTGGAGTACTACGACTTCGCTATCTACTCCGTGGCTTCGGCGCTGATCTTCCCCAAGATCTTCTTCCCGGTGGGCGACGAGCTGGTTGGCCTGCTGCTGTCCTTTTCCACCTTCGCCGTCGGCTACCTGGCCCGCCCCATCGGCGGCATCATCTTCGGCCGGCTCGGCGACAAGATCGGCCGCAAGCACGTCCTGGTGGTCACACTCATGCTGATCGGCGTGGCCACCGTGCTCATCGGCGTGCTGCCTGACTACTCCGCGATCGGCGTCGCCGCTCCCGCGATCCTGGTGCTGCTGCGCCTCGCGCAGGGCATCGGCGTCGGCGGCGAATGGGGCGGGGCCGTCCTGCTCTCCAGCGAATTCGGCGACGCCCGCAAGCGCGGCTTCTGGTCCTCGGCCGCGCAGATCGGCCCGCCGGCCGGCAACCTGATGGCCAACGGTGTCCTGGCCCTGCTCGCGGCAACCCTCAGCAACGAGGCCTTCCTGTCCTGGGGCTGGCGCGTGGCCTTCCTCGCCTCCGCCCTGCTGGTGGTCTTCGGCCTGCTGATCCGGCTCAAGCTTGAGGAAACCCCCGTCTTCAAGGCCATCCAGGCCCACGGCGAGGCCCCCAAGGCACCCATCAAGGAAGTTTTCACCAAGGAACCCCGCGCACTGGTGGCAGCCGCCCTCTCCCGCATCTGCCCTGACGTGCTCTACTCCCTGTTCACTGTCTTCGTGGCCCTGTACGCCACCAAGCAGCTGGGCATGACCACCGGCAACGTCCTCGGCGCCATCCTGATCGGCTCGGCGTTCCAGCTGGCCCTGATCCCGGCCGCCGGCGCGCTGACGGACCGCTTCAACCGCCGGCTCGTCTACGGCATCGCCGCCGTCGGCACGGCCGTGTACATCCCGCTGTTCTTCCTGATGATCCAGGGCAAGTCGGTGCTGATGCTGACCATCGGCGTCGTGATCGGCCTGGCCTTCCACGCCTTCATGTACGGCCCGCAGGCGGCCTACATCACCGAGCAGTTCCCCGCCCGGCTGCGCTACGCCGGCAGCTCGCTGGCCTACACCCTGGCCGGTGTGATCGGCGGCGCCGTTGCACCGCTGGTCTTCACGGCACTCTTCGCCGCCACCGGCAACTGGTTCCTGATCGCCGGCTACCTCGCGGTCTCCGCCGTGGTGACCGTGGTGGGCCTGGCGATCGGCAAGAACCCGCAGACCAGCGAGGAAGAACGCCTGCTGCAGGAAGCCCGCGCCTAGCCGGCGCGGACCCGGATACGGCGGCAATCATGGAGGCAGTAATGGAATCGGTGGCAAAGCAGCAGGTGGCCGGCCACAAAGTGCGCGCGGTGCGGGCAGTGGGAACCCGCGCGGTGCTCGCCGAACTGACCGGCACCCAGGCCGTCTTGGCCCTGCAGGCGCTGCTCCTCGAGCACCCCTTGGCCGGGCAGCTGGACGTGCTCGCAGCCGCCGAGACTGTCATGGTCACGGCCGACTCGCCGAACGCCGCCCGCCGGATCGCCGCGCAGCTGCTGCAGCTCGACCTCACCGCCCCGGTGCAGCGCGACGGCGGCCTGGTCCTCATCGATACCGTCTACGACGGCGAGGACCTCGCCGAGGTCGCGGAGCTGACCGGCCTCGGCATCGAGGGCGTGATCACCGCCCACAGCAGCCAGCAGTGGACCGTGGCCTTCGCCGGGTTCGCCCCGGGGTTCGGCTACCTCGTCGGCGAGAACGAGGCACTGAACGTCCCCCGCCGGAGTTCTCCCCGCACCGCCGTGCCCGCCGGGGCAGTGGCCTTGGCCGGAAGCTACTCCGCCGTCTACCCGCGCCGTTCGCCGGGGGGCTGGCAGCTAATCGGCCACACCGACGCCCGGATGTGGGACCTGGACCGCGAGCAGCCTGCGCTGGCCGCACCTGGCCACCGGATCCAGTTCCGTGCAGTCCGGGAAGCGGTCACGCTCGCCCCGGAACCGCAGCCCGAGGATCGCCCAGAAGCCCCTTCGGCGGAGGTGGCATCCGGGCTCCGGGTCGTCTCGCCCGGACTGCAGAGCCTGATCCAGGACCTCGGACGCCACGGCCACTCCGGCCTCGGCGTTTCTGCCTCCGGCGCCGTCGACCGTGCCTCGCTGCGCCGCGCAAACCGCCTCGTCGGCAACGCACCCGGCGCAGCCGGTATTGAGACAGTGGCGATCGAGACCGTAGCCGGCGGCCTCACAGTCGGACTGACGGTCCAGGCCGTCGGCGACCAGGTCCTGGCCGTCGCCGGGGCGCCGTCGGAACTGTCCATCTGCACGCCGGCCGGCCGCGAGGTAGAACCGCTGCACCGCACCGTGCCGGTGGCCACGCCCTTTGCCCTCCTCGACGGCGAGACGCTGAGCATTGGCGCCCCGGAAAGCGGCTTCCGCAGCTACCTCGCGGTGCGCGGCGGGGTGGACACCGCCCCGGTCCTCGGCAGCCGGGCCACCGACACGATGTCCGGGATCGGGCCCGCCCCACTCGCCGCCGGGCAGCTCCTCGCCGCCGGCGGGGAGGCCGAGTCAGGCGTGGTCGGGAACCCGGAACTGCAGCCCGACTTCCCCGGAACGGCCGTTACCGTGCTCGATGTCGTGCGCGGCCCGCGCGCGGACTGGTTCGACCGGGCCGCCCTGGACTCCCTCACCGGCCAGGAGTGGCAGGTGAAACCGCAATCCAACCGCGTGGGCATGCGGCTGGACGGAACACCGCTGCAGCGCACCCGCGAGGGGGAGCTGGCCAGCGAAGGGACGGTTGCCGGCGCCCTGCAGGTCCCGCCCGAAGGCCTGCCCGTCCTGTTCCTGGCCGACCATCCGATCACGGGCGGCTACCCCGTGATCGCCGTCGTCGTCGACTCCCAGCTGGACCTTGCCGCGCAGGTCCCGATCGGCGGCAGCATCCGTTTCCGCTGGGCCGAGCCCGGCGTAACCCCGGCGTCCGCCACCCCCGCAGCCACCCCCGCCTCCACCCCCGCAGCCGAACGAGAAGTGAGTAACTGATGCGCAAGGTCCTGATTGCCAACCGCGGCGAAATCGCCGTCCGGATCGCCCGGGCCTGCGACGACGCCGGCCTGGCGTCCGTCGCCGTCTACGCCGACATCGACGCCGACGCCGTGCATGTCTCCGCGGCAGACGAGGCCTACGCACTGGGCGGCAATTCGCCCGGGGACACCTACCTGAACATCCCCAAGCTGCTCGCCGCCGCGGCAGAATCCGGCGCCGACGCGGTCCACCCCGGCTACGGCTTCCTGTCCGAGAATGCCGACTTCGCCCAGGCGGTCCTCGACGCCGGACTGACCTGGATCGGGCCCGCGCCGGACGCGATCCGGCTGCTGGGCAACAAGATCACCGCCCGCGAAACGGCAGTCCTGGCCGGCGCGCCGCTCGTGGCCGGCAGCGACGGCCCGGTCGGGTCCGCGGCGGAAGCGCGTGCCTTCGCCGAGCTGCACGGCCTGCCGATCGCGATCAAGGCGGCCTTCGGCGGCGGCGGCCGCGGCATGAAGGTGGTCCGCGCCCTCGACGAAATCGAAGAGGCCTTCGACTCCGCCGTCCGCGAGGCGGTCGTCGCTTTCGGCCGCGGCGAATGCTTCGTGGAGCGTTACCTGGACCGGCCACGCCACGTCGAGGCACAGGTCCTCGCCGACACCCACGGGAACGTCGTCGTCGTCGGCACCCGCGACTGCTCGCTGCAGCGCCGGCACCAGAAGCTGGTCGAGGAGGCCCCCGCACCCTTCCTTACGGACGAACAGAAGCAGCAGATCTACCGGGGGTCCAAGGCCGTCTGCCGGGGGGCGGGCTACTCCGGCGCCGGCACGGTGGAATTCCTCGTTGCGGCGGACGGCACGGTCGCTTTCTTGGAGGTCAACACCCGCCTGCAGGTGGAGCACCCCATCACCGAGGAGACCACCGGGATCGACCTGGTCCAGGAGCAGTTCCGGATCGCGGCGGGGGAGCCGCTGCGCTTCACCGAAGATCCAACGCCGCGTGGCCACTCCTTCGAATTCCGGCTCAACGCCGAGGACGTGGGCCGTGGCTTCCTCCCGTCGCCCGGCACCGTGGCCCAGTTTTCCGGCCCCACCGGGCCCGGGATCCGGCTCGATTCCGGGGTCCGCTCCGGCTCGTTCGTCCCGCCGCAGTTCGACTCGCTGCTGGCCAAGCTGATCGTCACCGGCGCGGACCGGCAGCAGGCCCTGCGTCGTGCCCGCCGCGCCCTCGCGGAACTAAGCATCACCGGGGTAGCCACCGTGGTTCCTTTCCACCGGGCCGTCCTGGAGTCCCCGGATTTCACCTCGGAGGACGAGCTGGGAATCCACACCCGCTGGATCGAAACCGACTTCGCGGACACGGTCTCCATCGCGGCCGACCCCGGATACAGCACCACGGCGCCCGACGGCGAACGCCGCACCATCACGATTGAGGTCGACGGCAAGCGACTCGCCGTCGGACTGCCGGCGGACCTGCTGGACGGCTGGGCGCGCTCCGGCGGCGGACTTCCCGCCGGCGTTTCGTTGGAGGGTTGGACCGACGCGTCCGACGGCGGCGCCTCCGCGGCTGCTGACCCGGGGGAGCTGCGGGCGGACATGGCCGGAACCGTGGTGAAGTGGCTGGTCGAGCCCGGGGCCGAGGTGGCCGCCGGGGAACCCGTCGTCGTGCTGGAAGCGATGAAGATGGAAACCCAGGTCTCCGCACACCGGGACGGAACACTCTCGGACGTTCGCACGGCGGCCGGCGGCGTGGTCGCGGCCGGAGCCGTGCTGGCGCTGATCGGATAACCCGGCGGGCAATCCGGCCCTACCGCGTCGCCACTCCCCGGAACATAATCGGCGGTATCAACCCCGTACGGAGAATGGAGGCGGCAGCCATGTCTGTCTACACGCTTGGAATCTGGCTGGTCCACCCGGGACGCGAGAATGATTTTGTCCAGGCTTGGCGCGATCTGGCGAGGAAGACGCAGGAGGACTACCCGCATACCAAGGCTGTCCTGATGCACGACCACGACGTCCGGAACAGGTTCATCAGCACCGGTCCATGGGAATCGCTGGAACAGATCGACCAGTGGCGGGCGTCAGCCACCTTCACCCAGGGGGTCGAGGCGATGCGCGAGATGCTGGAGCACTTTGAATCGCGCACGCTCGACGAGGCGGCCAGCATCGGCTGAAGGCGCAGCTGGCGGGGAGGACGCCGTCGTCGTCAGTCTGACGTCAGCGCCTCGAGGACCGCAGCCAGCAGTACACCGTCGCGGCCCCAGACGGGGTCGAAAATCTCGACGTACCAGGACTCGGCCAGGACCAGCGCCAGCGATTCGTTGGCCTCGGCGGACCAGTCCTGAAGCTGCTCCGCTTCGATCGGGCTTTCGCTCGTGCCCAGTACGGTGACGATCTCCGCTTGCTGGAGGGTCACCGGAATCGAGGCGCGGCTCATTTCCCCCGGGGCGTGTGCCACCGTCACCAATTCGGTCCGCGCGGAAAGATCCAGCAGGCTGCCGGCCGACTCTGCTGCGCAGTAGCCCGTCACGTAGGCCCGCTGGGCGTTGCCGTCCTCCCTGAGCCCGGGCTGGGATTCCTTGGTGAAGAGCCCGTTCCGGTTGAGCTCGGCCAATTGCCCGGCGATCGCCCCGGTTTCTGCGTCAATGCCGGGGGTGAACGTTCCCGGCTGGTACTGGCTCCGGCCTTCCAGCCAGCGCGCGGTCAGTTCTCCGGCCGCCGGGATCGTCGTCGCCTGCCGCCAGACCTGCCGGTCCGCAAGCAGCCTGCCGAAGCTGTCCCGTTCAGTTGTGTATTGGTCATCCATGAGCGAGTCCCACCTCCCCTGCGTGCCTTGAACCCGGTTCACTTCATCCTGCTGAACCCGCGCCTGCACCGCAAGACGGGATTCACACCGCGTCACCCGAGCTTCGCCCGCATCCAGCGTCGATTGCTCCGTAAACGCCGTTTTGAGGCCTGAAAACGGCGACTACGGAGCAACCGATGGGGGACGCGGTCCGCGCCGGCCTTAGGCGTCGCGCAGCGGGCGGCGGGCCAGCCAGGCGGCCACAATGGCGCCGGAAACGTTGTGCCAGAGCGAGAACACCGCGGACGGCAGTGCGGCCAACGGGGTGAAGTGCGCCGTTGCCAGCGTCGCGGCAAGGCCGGAGTTCTGCATCCCCACTTCAAAAGCCAGGGCGCGGCGCGCCTTGTCGTCCAGGCGGCCGAGCTTGCCGGCCAGGTAGCCGAGGCCCAGGCCGAAGCCGTTGTGCAGCACCACGGCGAGGAACACGATGCCGCCGGCGGCCACGATCTTGTTCGCACTGCCTGCCACCACAATCGCCACAATCAGCGAGATGACCACGGCGGAGGCCCAGGGCAGAGCCGGGAGGACCTTGGCGACGACCTTCTTCAGGAACAGGCGGGCCAGCAGGCCGGCAACCACCGGCAGCAGCACGGTCTTGACGATGTCCAGCACCATCCCGGCCGCATCGATCTGCAGGTAGGAACCGGCCAGGAACAGCACCAGCAACGGCGTGACGATCGGGGCGATCAGCGTCGACACCGAGGCGACGGCCACCGAGAGGGCCACATCGCCCTTGGCCAGGAACGCCATCACGTTCGACGCCGTGCCGGACGGTGCGCAGCCAACCAGGATCAGCCCGACGGCGAGTTCCGGCTCGAGGTGCAGCGCCTGGGCGATCAGCCACCCGGCGCCGGGCATGATGACGTAGTGCGCCACGATTCCCAGCACCACGGCCCACGGACGCTTCGCCACGGAGGCAAAATCCGGCGGGGTCAGGGTCAGGCCCATGCAGAACATGATGATGCCGAGCAGGTACGGCACGCTCGGCGCGAGCGGTTTAAAGGCACCCGGCAGGAGGAAGCCCGCGACGCCCACCACCACCACCAGGAGCGGGAACACGGTGACCGCGATGCGGGCGATCTTGGCCTCGGCGGCGAGGGCCGGATTTACCGGAGCGTCCGCGTCGGCGCGGGCCTCCGAAGCGGATTCAGGGGATTTGGTTGCCTCAAGCATCCAAGCATGGTGCCACTGGCGTCCGCCATGCGGCTACTTTATGACCAGTCGGCGGACGAGTATGTCAGATTTAAGGCCGCGGGTCTCCGGACGGGCAGATCCCGCCCGCGGAGTAGGCGGGGAGTTCAGGCGGTTCGCCGCCCCAGCAGGGCGATGAACTCATCCGCCTGAAGCAGGTTTCGGGCCATCTTGGCGCGCTGGTGCTCGGCCCGTTCCAGGAATTCGGCCAGCCGCGCGGCGGGGCCGGCGCCGTAGGCACCAGCCGGGGCGGACCCCTCCGCTCCCAGCAAGCCCAGGATCTCGGCCATTTCCTCGAGGGAGAAGCCCAGCGGTTTCATCTGCTTGATCAGCATCAGGCGCGCGGCGTCTGCCTCGGAGTAGACCCGAAAGCCACCATCGGTGCGGGCCGTCGCGGGGAGGAGTCCGACGTCGTCGTAATGGCGGATGGTGCGCAGGGAAAGTCCCGTGCGTTCGGCCAGTTCGCCGATGTGCATGGTGCTCCCGGTCTGTTCCGTCATTGCTGGCTCCTTTTCTGCCGGATTCAACTCTACCATCACGTTAGGGTAGAGTTGGGGGTGAGTGGTGCGACCGCCGAGTCCGGTCCCGCTCCCTCCCGGCGCGATGCAGCGCCCCACATTCTTCGCACGTAAGGGCGCCTTGCCGTCCTCCCTGACCCTGAACGGAGCCAGCGATGGCCATCAAAACCGCCGGGAAGCCCCCGGCTTCCACCCCCGAACAACTGCAATCGGTCCGGGGCGCACTGCTGTCCCCGCGACGGCTGAAAACCGAGGTCCTCGGCGGCCTCGTCGTCGCTCTGGCCCTGATTCCGGAGGCAATCGCCTTCTCGATCATCGCCGGCGTCGATCCGCGGATCGGGCTCTTCGCGGCCTTCACCATGGCCGTCACCATCTCGATCGTCGGCGGCCGGCCCGCGATGATTTCGGCCGCGACCGGCGCCGTCGCCCTCGTGATCGCCCCGCTGGTGAAGTCCCACGGCCTTGACTACCTCGTCGCTGCCGTGATCCTGGCGGGGATCTTCCAGATCATCCTGGGTCTCTCCGGCGTAGCTAAGCTGATGCGCTTCATCCCGCGCTCGGTCATGGTCGGCTTCGTGAACGCGCTGGCCATCCTGATCTTCATGTCCCAGGTCCCCGAGCTGCTGGGGGTCCCGTGGCTGGTCTATCCGTTGACGGCGCTGGGCCTGCTGATCGTGTTCGGGCTGCCCAAGCTCACCAGGGCAGTTCCCGCCCCGCTTGTGGCGATCGTGGCGCTGACACTCATCACAGTCTTTGCCGCCATCGCGGTTCCCACCGTGGGGGACAAGGGGAAACTGCCCGATTCGCTGCCCGCCCTCTTCGTCCCCAATGTGCCGTTCACGCTGGAGACCCTGCAGATTATCTTCCCCTTCGCCCTCGCGATGGCCTTCGTGGGGCTGCTCGAATCCCTGATGACCGCCAAGCTGGTCGACGACATCACGGACACCCGCTCGCCCAAGACGCGTGAGGCCTGGGGCCAAGGCGTGGCAAACGTCGTCACCGGATTCTTCGGCGGCATGGGCGGCTGCGCGATGATCGGCCAGACCATGATCAACGTGAAGGCTTCCGGCGCCCGCACCCGGATCTCCACGTTTCTCGCCGGGGTCTTCCTGCTGATCCTGGTGGTTGCCCTCGGCGGCATCGTCTCGCTCATCCCCATGGCCGCCCTGGTGGCCGTGATGATCTTCGTTTCCGTGGCCACGTTCGACTGGCACAGCATCCGTCCGCGGACTCTGAAAATGATGCCCAAGAGTGAAACCGCCGTCATGGTCGCCACCGTGATCGTTACCGTGGCTACCCACAACCTGGCGATCGGCGTCGGCGTCGGCGTGCTGGTGGCAATGGTGATGTTCGCCCGCCGGGTGGCTCACTTTGTCACCGTCGCGCGGACGGTGACAGAGGACGACGGCGGCCCCGTCGCGACGTACAAGGTCGACGGCGAACTCTTCTTCGCTTCCTCCAACGACCTTTACACCCAGTTTGAGTACGCGCTGGATCCCGAGCGCGTTGTCATCGACCTGCACGCCTCGCATCTCTGGGATGCCTCCACCATTGCGGCGCTGGACGCCATCACCGAGAAGTACCGCCATCACGGCAAGACCGTGACTGTTGTCGGCCTCAACGACGCCAGCGTGCTGATGCGCGAACGCCTCGGCGGGAAGCTCGGGGCCGGACACTAGGAGACGGGACACTAGGAGATCGGCGCCCGGGCAGCGGAACTACGACGAGGGCTTCGATGCCTTGCCGTCGAGCCAGAGCGTGTCCGACTCGTCGCTGTGCGCACCGGTGGCACCAACGTACTTGCTGCTGATGCCCGGTCCCTGCCGGATGACGTGGACGATTGCCATGCCGTGGCCGCGGCCCAGCCCGTAATCCGCCCTCAACCAGTCGAGGATTTCGCCGGCTTTCACGGTCGCGTCATCAAAACCCTTCTGCTGGGCGAGCTCTAGGAGTTGGCGCGGGGTGAGTCCGGTCTTGTCCTCGATCGTGTCGAGGTACGCCTGGAATGACATCCTTGGGTTCCCTTCAGCGGTTCTTGAGTTCCGGGCCACTCTAGGGACCGGAATCCTTCACCGCCAGACCCGTGTGGCCCTAATTTTGCGATCCTTTGGCCGGTATCCGGGAGGGGCTACGCTCGGGACTATGGCGCAGACATGGGAACCGGGCCAACCGGGTGTGCTCAGTCTTCCGTCCGGACGCCTGATCCGCGGCCGGGGCCTGCTGGCGCCGGTTCCTCCCGGACCACTGCCGGAATTCGGCCTGTATCTGCTGGGCAGCCGCCCGCGGCCAACCGCGTGGGAGTCCCGCTGGGTCCGCTGGCGGGACCTGCACGTACCCGCCGACGACGCCGATGCCCTCGATGCCTTCCGCGAGGCGTGGCGGCGCGCCGAAACGGAACGCGTCGAGGTGGCCTGCTGGGCCGGCCGGGGCAGGACCGGCACCGCCCTTGCCTGCATCGCGGTGCTCGACGGCGTTCCCGCCGCCGACGCCGTTGCATTCGTGCGGCGGAACTACCGGCGCAGCGCCGTGGAAACGCCCTGGCAGCGGCGCTACGTCGCAAGGTTCCAGGACCCCCACCGCTGAGGGGCGGGGAACGGCTCGGTCCGGTCCGGGCTGCCAGTGCCGAAAGCCTGCCCAAAAACCTAGCCCTGGGTCAGCCGGTAGCGCTCGATCTGCTTGAGCCGGCGCTGCAGGCTGTCGCGCCGCGGGTGCGGGACGGCGTCGGCCGGTTCCGCGGTGAGGTCGATGTGCGCGGTGCCGTACTGCCACAGCAGCAGGTCATCGAGCAGCCGGTCGGGCCCGGGGGAGTAGCGGTGGTCCAGGGCCTTGCGGACTTCGGTGATGCGGTTGGCGCTGAGCAGGCCGGCGAGCTGTACGGTCTGGTTCAGGCCGTGCGCGGCCATCAGCTCGGCAGCCCAGCCCCAGTCGTCGTCGACCTTCCGGTCCACGTGCGGCAGCAGCGTCCGCCAGACGTCGCGGATCCGGTTGGGGGTGAGCTGCGCGGCGCCCTCGCCGTCCATGTCCCAGTAGCTGCGCACCTCCTCGTAACGTTCGTGCAGATCCGCGAAGGCGCCCTCCACGGTTTCCAGCATGGCGGCCGTGGCGGTGAACTGGCGGTCGAAGTGCGGGGTCCAGGCGCGCGGGTCCTCGGCTTTGAACCGGATGTCGTGCTCGATCTCGCTCCAGGCGTGCGCGAAGACCGTCCGGATCTGGCATTCGAAGAAGTAGCTGCCGTTGGGCTGGGCCTCCGGGTTGAAGACCTGCTGGTACTCCTTCACGGCCTCATTCTGGATGGTCCGCAGGATCAGGTGCCGGCTGGAGTAGCCGTAGGTGCCGGATTCGATCGAACCGATGTCCTTTTCGCGGTCTCCCCGGCAGTCGAAAAGCTGGCGCTGGCGTTTGATCAGGTTGGCGACGACGGCGTTTTCCGCTGGCAGCTTGGTGATGACGCGGATACCGACCATGTCATTGAGCGTGCGGAACGGGTCCGGAAACTTCAGCACCGGCGGGGCGCCCGGTTCCAGCGGCTCCTCGATGCGGGAAATCTTCTCGCGGAAGGACTCCACGGTCTTGGTCCGTCCGGTCACGAACAGTGGCGTCACTTCGGTGCCCTTGAGCATGGTCCGCAGCATCAGCAGCACCTCGCGGGTGACCAGTTTCAAGGCAGGACGGACCCGCTCATAGAGTTCCACGTTGTCCTGCACGGATTCGCGCAGCGCGGGGTCCAGCCGCTCCCAGTTGCTCGCCATGGGCCTAGCTTACGGCGCGGGTGTGACAGCCGGTCCAGCGTGTCCCCGGATGGCGGCAATACGGCGCCGGCTTCCGCGGCGCCGTCCGGGGCCCAAGGTAGGCTCTGCTCATGGCTGATGTGCGGCGTCGGGTTTTCATCGCGACCGCAGCGGCGGCGACTTTGGGGGCGGTCGCCGCTTGTTCACCGGGCCCCAAGGAGGACACAGTGAAGCGGCAGAAGTACCACTACGGCGAGGACCCGAGCCAGTGGGGGGAACTTTTCCTCCCGGACGCGGCCGAGCCCAGGGGCGTGGTGGTGGTCATCCACGGCGGCTACTGGCGGTCGCAGTACGGCGCCGAACTCGGCGAACCGCTGGCCAAGGACCTCGCCGCGCACGGCGTAGCGGCCTGGAACCTTGAGTACCGGCGGGCCGGCAACGGCGGCGGCTGGCCGCACACCTTTGCCGATGTCCTGGCCGGTATCGACAAGCTCCGGGACATCGCCGGCGAGCACGCCCTGGGCCTGGACCGCGTCGTGGCCCTCGGCCACTCCGCGGGCGGGCACTTGGCCGTCTGGGCGGCGGGCCGGAGCCGGCTTGGCCAGCTCGGTGCCCCGGACGCGGACCGCCAGCTGCAGCGCAAGGGCGACGGCGACGCGGTCCACCTCACCGGCGTCGTCAGCCAGTCGGGGCTGCTGAACCTGGCCGAGGCGGAGCGGCTCAATCTGAGCAACGGCGCGGTGAGTAACTTCCTGGGCGGATCTTCGGATAAGTACCCCAAACGGCATAAGTTCGCCGATCCCATGAGCGCGGTGCCGCTGCAGGTCCCCGTCTACGCCGTCCACACCACCGAGGACGACACCGTGCCGATGAGCCAGTCCGAGGGCTACTCCGCCGCGGCCAAGGCAGGAGGCGCCCCGGTTCAACTGCTCAAGGTTCCCGGCGACCACTTCGCGCTGATCGACCCCAAGGCGGCCGCCTACCGGAAGTGCCGCGAACTCGTGCAGCAACTCTTGGGCTGAACCGGGCGAGGCGGCCCCGGGGAGCGGGCGCCGGAAGAGGCCCGGCGAAGGACGCCGGCACCGGTGATAGCGTGGCCCCATGCATGTGAACGTTCCCGCGGTGCTCCGTGCCCCCGTGGCGGGCTTCACCAAGTTTGCGCGTGCTTTCGGGCCCCGCCATCCCGCCCAAGTGATCGTCCTGGGCTTTGCCGGCGCCGTCGCCGCGGGGACCGGCCTGCTGTCCCTGCCGATGGCAAAGACCGGCGACGGCGGGGCCACCTTCCTGGAGGCCCTCTTCACGGCCACCTCAGCCGTTTGCGTGACGGGCCTGAGCACCGTGGACACGCCGGTGTTCTGGAGCGGCTTCGGCCAAGTGGTCATCCTGGTGCTGATCCAGATCGGCGGGTTCGGTGTGATGTCCTTCGGCACCCTGCTCGGGGTCCTGACCGCCCGCCGGCTGGGCCTGAAATCCCGGTTGTCCGCCGCCGCGGAGACGAAAAGCACCGGCTTCGGCGACGTCCGCGGGGTGCTGGTGGGCGTCCTCGGCATCAGCCTGATCGTGGAAACACTATTGGCCGTGATCCTCGCGGCCCGCTTTATGGCCGGCTACGGCTACCCGCCCGGCGAGGCTGTGTGGCGCGGCATCTTCCATGCGGTGTCAGCCTTTAACAACGCCGGTTTCGCCCTGTATTCAGACAATCTGATGGGGTTCGTCGGCGACCCCTGGGTGTGCCTTCCGATTGCCGCGGCGGTGATCATCGGCGGCCTCGGCTTCCCCGTCCTCTTTGAACTGGTCCGGCAGTACCGGCGCCCGATCTTCTGGGGCATGAATACCAAACTGGTCCTGGTCGGCACCGCGGTGCTGCTCACCGGCGGAACCGCGTTCCTGACTGCTGTGGAGTGGACCAACCCGGCCACACTCGGCGCGCTGCCGGCCGGCGACCGCGTGCTCGCCGGCTTCTTCCAGTCCGCCATCACGCGCACCGCCGGTTTCAACAGCATCGACATCTCGCAGATGCATCCCGTGTCCTGGCTCGGCATGGACATCCTGATGTTCATCGGCGGCGGCCCGGCGGGAACCGCCGGTGGCTTGAAGATCACCACCTTCGCCGTGCTCTTCTTCATCCTCACCACCGAACTCCAGGGCGGCACGGCCGTGAACATCTTCGGGAAGCGGCTCTCCCGCGCCGTCCACCGCCAAGCGATCACCGTGGTGCTCCTCGCGATGGCGCTGGTGTTCGGATCCACCATATTCCTGATGCTCATTACCGACTTTGGCCAGGAGCGGATCCTTTTCGAAGTTGTCTCCGCCTTCGCGACGGTGGGCCTGTCCACGGGCATCACCGCCGCCATGCCGCCAGCCGGCCAGCTGGTCCTGATCCTGCTGATGTTCGTCGGCAGGCTGGGGCCCGTGACCCTCGGCGCCGCCCTCGCATTGCGCGAACGGCCCCTGCTTTACGAATTCCCCAAGGAAAGGCCGCTCATTGGCTAAGAACATTTTTGCCGCCCGCACGGCGGCCGCCAGCACCAAGGCGTCCTCGGTGGTGGTCATTGGCCTCGGCCGCTTCGGCGGCTCCCTGGCCCTGGAGCTCGAGGCCCAGGGGACCGAGGTCCTCGGGGTAGACGCCAGCGAGGAAATCGTCCAGTCCTTCAACGGGCGCCTCACCCATGTGGTCAGGGCCGATTCGACCAAGGAGGAGGTGCTGCGCCAGCTGTCCGTGCACGAGTTTGACCGCGCGGTGGTGGGCATCGGCTCCGACATTGAAGCCAGCATCCTGACCACCTCGCGGCTGCTGAAATTCCAGCGCCCGCAGATCTGGGCGAAGGCCATCAGCGAGCCGCACGCCGAAATCCTCGCCCAGCTCGGCGTCGAGCACGTGATCCGGCCTGAGCATGACATGGGCAGGCGGGTGGCCCACCTGGTCCTCGGCTCCATCCTCGACTACGTGGAATTCGAGGACGATTTTGTGATGATCCGGACGGGCCCTCCGGCTATCGTCCGGGACCGCCCGCTCGGGGTCGTGGGACTACGGGAGAAATTCGGCGTGACCGTGGTGGCCGTCAAGCGCCCCGGCGGGACCTGGGGCCACACCACGGCGCAAACGGTCCTCTATGAGGAGGACCAGATCATCGTCCAGGGTGCCAAGTCACAGGCGGAACGATTCAGCACGATGCCGTAGGCAAAGTAGACTGGGGACAGGTGCGCCGGGAAGTCTGGTCGGCATAGTTCAGTCGACCCAATTTTGAGGACTTCCGCATGAGCCACACCCCGCCTCCCACGCCGCCGTCCGGCACGCCGCGCCTGACCATCTTTGGCCGCGGCAGCTATGCCGAATCGCTGCGCATCGGCGAAATCCTCCGGAAGGAAACCGTCGGCGGAGCCCTGCTCGTGCTGGCGGCCGTTGCCGCGCTTATCTGGGCCAACTCGCCGGCGTCGGAAAGCTATTTCGCCCTCCGCGACTTCAAGTTCGGCTACGAGCCCTGGCACCTAAACCTCAGTCTCGGGGCTTGGGCCGCGGACGGGCTGCTCGCCATCTTCTTCTTCCTGGTGGGCCTGGAGCTCAAACGCGAATTCGTGGCCGGCGATCTGCGCCAGCTGAACAAATCGATCGTCCCGGTCGCCGCGGCCATGGGCGGGGTAATCGTCCCGGCCGCGATCTACGCCGTCGTGAACCTCGGCAGCCCGGAGACCCTGCGCGGCTGGGCGATCCCCACGGCCACGGACATTGCCTTCGCCGTCGCGGTCCTGGCCATCATCGGCTCGCACCTGCCGAGCGCGCTGCGGATCTTCCTGCTGACGCTCGCCGTGGTGGATGACCTGATCGCCATCACCATCATTGCCGTGTTCTACTCCAGTGATCTCCAGATCGTCCCCCTGCTGCTGGCCTTGCTTCCCCTGGGCCTGTACACCTACCTGGCGCATCGGTACCGCCGCTTCTTCGGGCTCAAGGCCCCCGCGGCGTGGTTCATCCTGCTGCCCCTCGGCCTGGCCACCTGGGCGCTGGTGCACGCTTCGGGTATCCACGCGACGGTGGCCGGGGTGCTGCTCGGTTTTGCCATCCCGGTGCTCCGCTCCAAAGCCAGCGGGGGGCCGGAAGCCGGGCCGGGACTGTCGGAAATCTTCGAGCACCGCTTCCGGCCGATCTCGGCCGGCATTGCGGTACCGGTCTTCGCCTTCTTCTCCGCGGGCGTCGCCGTGGGCGGCTGGGACGGGCTGGGCTCGGCGCTTGCCGATCCAGTTGCCCTCGGCATCATCCTGGCCCTCGTCCTGGGGAAACCCGCCGGCATCATGGGAACAACCTGGCTGCTTACCAAGGTGACCAAGGCGAGGCTGGACGACTCGTTCAAGTGGATCGACGTAGTTGGCGTTTCTATCCTGGCCGGGATCGGTTTTACCGTGTCGCTGCTGGTGGCTGAGCTCAGCTTCGGCAACGGCAGCCTCCATGACGACCACGCCAAGGTGGGCATCCTGGCGGCATCCCTGCTGGCCGCACTGCTGGCGAGCGTGGTGTTGCGCACCCGCAACCGGCAGTACCGGCTTGCGGAGGAAGAGGAGCGGCGCGACTCGGACAACGACGGGATTCCCGATGTCTACCAGGAAGGCGGCGCTGCACGCTGAGCCGCCGCGGGCCGGACTTAGCCGGCGCGGCGCTACGCGTGGTGGTCGGTGCCCCGCATCCGTACCGCGACCACCAGCCCGGACGCTGCCGTCAACGCGGCCACGACGGCGACCGCCGCCGGGATGCCGTAGGCGTCCGCGAGCAGCCCGGACAGCAGTGCACCCACGGCAAAGCCGCCGTCGCGCCAGAGCCGGTAGATGCCGACCGAGCGTGCCCGCCATTGCGGGTGGGCCACGTCGCCGATGGCCGCCAGCAGGGTGGGGTAGACCATCGCCGTGCCGATGCCGAGCAGGACGGCCGCGAGTAGCCAGATCTTAAAGCCGTGGCCGGCCGCCACGAGGGCGAGGCCCGCTGCCTGGACGAGCATGCCGCCGGCGATCAGCCACTTGCGCCCCAGCCGGTCCGACGCGGCGCCGGTGACCAGCTGCACCGCGCCCCAGACCGCGGGGTAGACCGCGGCGAGGATGCCGATGCGTTCAATCGAGAGGCCGGCGGCGGCGAAGAGCACCGGGAACAGGCCCCAGGCCAGGCCGTCGTTGAGGTTGTTGACCAGTCCGGCCTGGCTCACCGAGGAGAGCGAGCGGTCCCGGAAGCTGGTCAGGGTGAAGATCTCGCGGGTGCTGAGCGAAGCCCCGGCACCGCTGTGCGCGTCGACGTGGTTCGCGGCTTCCGTTTTCGCATGGTGGTGCGTTTCCTTGACGGCCAGCACGGACAGGCCCAGCCCCAGGGCGATGAAGGCGGCACCGAGCAGGAACGGCGCGGGCCGCAGGCCGTAGGATGCCGCGAGGTAGCCGGTGAAGAGGGCCGTCCCAGCCACGCCAAGGTAGCCCGCGGCCTCGTTGAAGCCCATCGCGAGGCCGCGCCGGTTCGGCCCGACCAGGTCCATCTTCATGACCACCGTGGTGGACCAGGTCAGACCCTGGCTGATGCCCAAAATCACGTTGGCGGCGACAATCCAGGACCAGCTGGTGCCGAAGATCAACAGCAGCGGCACGGGCAGGGCTATCAGCCAGCCGGCCACCAGCACCGGCTTGCGCCCGTAGCGGTCCGAGAGCGTCCCGGCGAAGTAGTTGGTGGCAGCCTTGGCCAAGCCGAAGGCCAGGATGTAGGTCAGGGCGCTCGTGTACTTGTCGAGGTGGAACACGTCGCTTGCGAGCAGCGGAAGCACGGTGCGTTCCTGGCCGAGGGTGCCGCCGACCAGCGCGTTGACCGCCACGAGCAGCATGAACTGGGCGAGATTTTGGCGCAGCCCCAGGATCGCGGCGCCTGACGCGCCGCGTTGGCGGGTCGGGGATTCGATAGCTGCCATACATTCAGGTTATACCCCCAGGGGTATGCCGACAAATGTGCGCGCACGGCGGCGTTCTCTGGCAGAGTATGAGCATGCTCACAGTCATTGGTGAGGCCCTGGTTGATGTTGTCCAGCGCTCCTCAGGCATCCAGGCCCATGTCGGCGGCAGCCCACTGAACGTCGCGGTGGGCTTGGCCCGGCTGGACCACCCGGTGCAGTTCATCGGCCGCTACGGCCGGGACGCCTACGGCGAATCCGTCGCGGCGCACCTCAAATCCAGTTCGGTGTTGCTGCCGCTGGGGCCGGATGAGTTGCCGACGTCGGTGGCCACCGCCCTGATCGACAACGACGGCGCCGCGAGCTACACCTTCGACCTCGCCTGGGAGCTCCCCGGCCTCGCGGACCGGCTGCCGTTCATGCTGCAGGGCGGCACGCTGCTGCACACCGGCTCGATCGCCACCATGCTGGCGCCCGGCGCCGCCGAGGTGCTCGCCGCCGTCGAACATGCCCATCCCTCGACGACCATCAGCTTCGATCCCAACTGCCGGCCCAGCATCATCACCGACGCCGACTACGCACGCCATCAGGCCGAAAAGTTCGTCACCCTCGCGGACGTGGTCAAGGCCTCCGATGAGGACCTCGAATGGCTCTATCCCGGTGTTGACCCGCTGGATTCGGCCCGCCGGTGGCTCTCGCTCGGCGGTTCGGAAGGCCCGGCCATGGTGGTGGTCACGCGCGGCGCGGCCGGGCCGTGGGCCGTCAATGCCGCCGGCGAGGGACACGTTCCGGCGCCGGCGGTGAAGGTGGCGGACACTGTGGGCGCCGGGGATTCCTTCATGGCCGCGCTGCTCTCCGGCATCGTGGACCGGGGCCTCAACGGCGCCCAGAACCGCAAGGACCTGCGCGGGCTTTCCGCGGAGAGCCTGCGTGAACTGCTCGGCCACGCCGCCTCTGCGGCTGCCGTCACGGTCTCCCGCGCCGGGGCCAACCCGCCCACCCGCGCCGAACTAAACCGGATGGAGCTGGACCCTGAACGCGCGGGCCTAACCAGCAACTGAGAGGAAGCCATGGCAACCTTCAAGCTACGCAGCGACACCTTTGAGGACGGCCAGATCCTGCCGGCGGCCCAGCGCGGCGCAGCGACCGGACCCGGCGGCAAGGACGAATCGCCGCCGCTGAGCTGGAGCGGCGCCCCGGCCGGCACCCGAAGCTACGCCGTCACGGTGTTCGACCCGGACGCCCCGGGCCACGGCGGCTTCTGGCACTGGGCCGTGCTGGACATTCCGGCGGACGTCACCTCGCTGGCCGCCGGGGCGGGGTCCCGGCACGGCGGCGGACTGCCGCTGGGCGCCTTCCAGCTCCGGAACGACGGCGGGTCAGCCGGTTACCTGGGGGCCGCCCCACCCAAGGGCCACGGACCGCACCGCTACATCATCACGGTGCACGCCCTGAACGTTGAAAAGTCCGGGCTCGACGCCGGCGCCTCCCCGGCCAAGCTGGAAGCCAAACTCGGCCCGCACACCTTGGCCCGGGCGAGCATGACCGGCCTGTACGAACGGCACTGACCGCCGCCGTCGCCGTCGTACACCCTCTGCCCGGGCCCGTTTCGACGGTTCCCTGCGCCCTCGACGTCGGCGAGCGTCGACTGGGCAGGGAACCGTCGAAATGGCGCGGTCGCAGCCAACGTAGACTGGCAGTATGCGGCTGGTAGCAAGTGATATTGACGGAACGATCCTGGGCCACGACGGCAAAATCAGCGACCGGACCGTGCGCGCGTTCCACGCCTGCCGCGACGCCGGAGTGGAGCTGGTGTTCGTCACCGGCCGGCCCCCGCGCTGGCTGCATCCCCTGCAGGAGCAGCTCGGCCACACCGGAACCGTGATCTGCTCCAACGGCGCGGTGGTCTGGGATCTCGAAGCCGACCGCATGGTCTCGGCCCGCGCCTTGGAGCTCGAGGCCGTTTTCGAAGCCCGCCGCATCATCCAGCGGCTTCGCCCCTCCGCGCTGTTCGCCGCCGAAACCCTCACCGGCTTCCACCTTGAACCGGGCTTCCTGGGCACCGGCTCCAGCGGACTGCTCGCCGAATTCACGCCTGCCCCGCTGCAGGAGACACTCAGTGCGGACGACGCGGTGGTGAAGTTCCTCGCGGTGGTCCGGGAAGGTTCGGCGGACGAGTTCCTCGCCGAGGTCACTCCCGCCGTCGCCCACCTGGCCGCCGCCACGCACTCCGCCCCCAACATTGCGCTGCTGGAACTGTCGCTGCCCGGCGTCAACAAGGCCGTGACCCTCGCTGAATACGCGGCGTCCCTGGGCGTTGAAGCGCAGGACGTCGTGGCTTTCGGCGACATGCCCAACGACATCGAGATGCTGCGCTGGGCCGGGCACGGCTACGCCATGGCCAGCGGACACCCGGAGGCTATCCGGGCGGCCGGCCGGCAGGCGCCGCATTTCGACGACGACGGCGTGGCCCAGGTCCTCGAGGCCAAACTCGCCGAGCTGGGCGTCCGGCTCACGTAAGCGATGCCCCGCACGGGATTCCCAGCTGCCGGACAACTGCCGTTCATCTTGGCCTCCTAGGCTGGCAGGACCGAACGGATCTCTTGACTGATGGTGGGGCAATCATGGCCAGGTACGGCAACCGACATATTGATGACCAGCCGCTCCGGCGGGTGGACCCGGACGCGCACTGGAAGAGCCTGCGCCAGGGCGACCGGGTCCGGGTTCGGCTCTCGCCCGGCTTTGAGACCGGCGGTTTGGTCGACGAGGTCACACTGGACCACACCACCGTCTGGGTGGACCTTGACGGCGCCGGCCGGACGCTGCTGCACTGCAGCGATGGCGTAGAGATCCTGCCGCACGGAGCCTGAACACGCCTTCCCGCTGGGCCGGGGTGCTCCGGTACGCTTCAGGAGTGACTGCCCCGCACCCCTTCCTCGCCGCCGGCGACGCTGCCGGAGCGCCCGTCGCGATGGCCCACCGCGGTTTCTCGCCGTCCGGCGCCGAGAACTCGATGGCCGCGTTCCGCGCCGCCGTCGACCTCGGTTACCGCTACCTCGAGGCGGACGTCCACACCACCGCCGACGGGGTGCTGCTGCTCTTCCATGACGAAACCCTGGACCGGGTTACGGACGGCAGCGGCCGGATTTCCGAGCTCTCCGCCGAGACGGTGGCCCAGGCCCGGATCGCCGGCGTCGAACCGATCCCGCTGCTGGCGGAGCTGGTCGCGGAGTTTCCGGAGATCCGGCTCAATCTCGACGTCAAGGACTGGAACTCGGTGGCCACGCTGGCCGCGGCGATTGAGCAGTTTGGCCTGCACGACCGCGTGCTCATCGCCAGCTTCTCCGACCGCCGGCGCCGGGCCGTGCTGCGGCGCCTGAGCCGTCCGGCCGCAAGCTCCGCCGGGATGGCCTCCAACGCCTTGTTCGTGCTGCTGGGACCGCTGCTTCCGGCGGCGTTGCTGCGCCGCGTGGCGCTCCGCGACGTGCACGCACTGCAGGTGCCGGTCCGGTACGGGGCCGTGCCGGTGGTGACCGCGGGGTTCGTCCGCCGCGCCCACCGCCACGGCCTGCACGTCCACGTCTGGACCATCAACGAGCCGGCCGAGATGCACCGGCTGCTGGACCTCGGCGTCGACGGGATCGTCACCGACCGCGCGGACCTGCTGAAGACGGTCCTGCAGGAACGCGGGCAGTGGCCGGGCTGACGTCCCTCAGCCGCCTGAAAACCCGCGCAGCAACCGTAGCCCGTTGTGAATCCTAGCTGCTGAGCTCCACCATCAGCGCCGGCAACTCATCGCAGAGCTCGCGCGCCAGATAGCCGAGTCCGCCCAGCCTGCTCGCCAGCCGGTCACCCGCGGCGGCATGCAGGTGGGAGCCCCAGCAGGCGGCCTGCGCGTCGGCTGTTCCGCGGGCCCGCAGCCCCGCAATGGCGCCGGCCAGCACGTCGCCGCTTCCCGAGGTGCCCAGCCCGCTGTGCCCAGTGGTGATTTCCCAAACGCTCCCGCCCGGCTCCGCGATCACACCCTGGCAGCTCACCACGGCCTGGTACTTCTCGGCGATCCCCGGCACGTCGCGGTGCAGGTCTTCAAGGTCGCGGCCCAGCAGGATGCCGCCCTCGGTGACGTTGGGGGTCAGGATCAGCCGTCCCGCCCAGGGCTGCAATTCCCCGGCCAGCTCGGGCAGGCAGCCCAGGGCATAGGCATCGAGGACGACGGCGGGCCCGCGCTTCGGTCGCGACCTGCCCGGCAGCAGCAGCGCGCGCAGCAAGGACAGGGTCTCGTCCTTGTCGTCCAGGCCCGGTCCGACCAGGATGGCGTCTGCCGCGCCCACTTCGTCTGCCAGCAACGACGCTGCGGAGCCCTTGACCGATCCATGCGTAGTCTCCGGCAGCCCCACGACGCCGGACTCCGGGAAGGCGACCGCCAGCTGGACCGCCGTCGACTCCGCCACCGCCAGTGTCAGCCGGCCCGCACCGGAGCGCAAGGCAGCGACGCCGGCGAGCAGGGCGGCCCCGGGCGTCTTGCGCGCGCCGCCCACCACCAGCACCGAACCCCGGTCATCCTTGCCGGAACCGCCGCCGGGCAGCGGCCAGCCGCGCAGCAGCGTCGGAGTCAACTGCACTGCGGGCGAGGGCTTAGCGCGGGTGGACATCGGCGTCTCCTGCGTGCTCGGTGACGGGTACGCCATGCTCCGCCAGGTGGTCCGCCACGTTGAAGCTTTCCAGCTCCCACGCGCCGCTCCCGCCGGGCCGGACAAAGCGGCTGACGGAGGCGTTGAGAATGCTGGTCGTAGCGGCAAGGTCCAGCAGCTCTGCTTCCGAAAGGCCTTGCAGAATGTAGCGGAACAGCACGATCAGGGCGTCGTGGCAGACCAGCAGGACCTCTTCTCCGGCATGCTCACGGTCCAGTTCGGCCAGCAGCGAGCGGAGCCGCAGCACGACGTCGGCCCAGGACTCGCCGCCCGGCGGCCGGTAGTAGAACTTCCCCAGCCACCGCCGGCGCTGGGCCTCCTCGGGCAGCCGCGCCTCCACGCCCGCGGAGGTCAGCATGTCCAGGATCCCGAGCTCACGGTCTCGGAGCCGCTCGTCCAGCCGGAGCTGCACCCGCCAGCCGCCCGTCTGGACCGCGAGTTCGGCGGTCTGCCGGGCCCGGGCGTAGGGGGAGGACCAGACGGCGCAGCGCTCCTGTTCGGGGATGCGGGCCAGCATCCGGCCCAGCGCCAGCGCCTGTTTCCGCCCGGTGTCCGAGAGTCCGACGTCGGCGTCGCGAGCCGGGACATTGATGACGTGCGCCCCCGCCTGGTGCGCGAGCGTCGCGGCCACATTGCCTTCGCTTTCCCCGTGCCGGACCAGGACGAGTCCCGTGATGCCCGGCAAGCTGCCGCCGTGTCCGATGTTGCCCACAGTTACCTCCTGCTCGCCGGCCCGAAAGTGCCCACGTTACTCCCGCGCTCCCTGCCTTGTCTCGGAAAGGAAATGTCGGCGCCGGCTGGCAGGATGGAGCTATGCGTATCCTGATCGCCCCGGACAAGTTCAAGGGCTCCCTGACCGCCGCCGAGGCCGCCGCCGCCATTGCTGAGGGCGCCCTGCGCGTCTACCCCGAGGCGGAGGCCGTCCAGTTCCCGGTGGCCGACGGCGGTGAGGGCACCTTGGAGGCAGCCGTTGCCGCCGGCTACGAGGAACGCCTGAATGCCGTCGTCGGACCGATCCTGGCGCCCATCGGTGCGGCCTGGGCGATCCGCCGGGACTCCTTCGGCGGCGCAACCGCAGTTATCGAGACGGCGCAGGCATCCGGCCTCGCGCACATGGAACCGACGCCGGCGAACGCCCTCCGGGCCCACAGCTACGGGTGCGGGCAGTTGATAGCGGCCGCGTTGGATGCGGGCGCCACTGAAATCGTGCTTGGCGTGGGCGGCTCGGCCATGAGCGACGGCGGCAGCGGCGCCCTGCGGGCCCTTGGCATCAAGCCGGTGGACGCGGCCGGCAACGTGGTGCCGCTCGGCGGCGGCTCGCTCGGCGACGTTGCCGCCGTGGACCTCAGCGGCCTGGATCCGCGGCTGGCAGCCGTAACGTTCAGGATTGCCGTGGACGTGCAGAATCCGCTCTATGGGCCTGACGGTGCTGCGCACGTCTTTGGGCCCCAGAAGGGCGCCGACGAAGAGGCCGTGGAGCTGCTCGACGCCGGGCTGCGCAACTGGGCCTCGGTGCTGCGGCAGACCACCGGCCGCGACGTCAACGTCCCGGGCGCGGGCGCCGCCGGCGGCTTCCCGGCGTCGTTCCTGGCCCTGAGCAACGCTTCTCTCGAGGGTGGATTTGAACTCGTGGCCGGGTTGACCGGGCTCGCCGGGAAGCTCGCGGATGCGGACCTGGTGATCACGGGCGAGGGCTCGCTGGATTCACAGTCGCTGACCGGCAAAGCGCCGATTGCGCTGGCGGACGCCGCCCGCGGCCGCGGCATCCCCGTGATCGTGGTCGCCGGCAGGATCCTCGTCACCCCCGAAGACCTGGAGCGCCACGGGGTGGTCGCGGCCGCACAATTGCTGGACGTGGCTCCGAGCCCGGCCGAGGCCATCTCCAATGCGGCAAAGTATCTGGCCTGGGCCACGAGCCAGGTGCTGGAAGGCGCCTAGACCGCCGCGCGGAGTTGCGCGCTTGTGATGGATTAACTCTGGTTTCAGGCACGCCTGCGCCGATAAAATGGGCCCAATTGGGGGCCGTGACTCTCCATCTGGGCCACGGGCAAACCGTGGCCCAGCACAGGAGACCAAAATGTCCATGAAGCGCAACAGCCCCCGCCGGCCCAAGCTCCAGGAACGCCGGCTGGAGGTCGAACACATCAACGTCGTTGACCGGCGAGTGATGCGTAAGGCTCTCGGCGGCACCATCGTCGGGAACACGATGGAATGGTACGACGTCGGCGTGTTCGGCTACCTGATCACCACCATGGGTCCGGTCTTCCTGCCCGAAGCGGACAAAACGGTGCAGAACCTGTTCCTGCTCGGTACTTTCGGAGCCACCTTCATCGCCCGGCCGCTGGGCGGGGTGTTTTTCGGATGGCTGGGCGACAAGATCGGCCGCCAGCGGGTCCTGGCCATGACGCTCATCATCATGGCGGCCTCCACCTTCGTGGTGGGGTTGCTGCCCGGGTACGCCGCACTCGGGATCTGGGCGGCCGTGCTGCTGGTCGCCACCAAACTCATCCAGGGTTTCTCGACTGGCGGTGAATACGCCGGCGCCACCACCTTCGTCAGCGAACACGCCCCCGACGCCCGGCGCGGCTACTTTGCCAGCTTCCTGGACCTCGGCAGCTACATGGGCTTCGCCATCGGCGCCGCCTTGGTCACGCTGCTGCAGGTGACGCTGGGCGGCGACGTGATGGAGGCGTGGGGCTGGCGGGTACCGTTCCTCATTGCCGGGCCGCTGGGCCTCATCGCCATCTATTTCCGGATGAAGATCGAGGAGTCCCCGGCCTTCCAGGCCAGCCTCGACGCGCAGGGAACGGCTGGTCCGGCCGGGGAAGCCGCGGAAACCAAGGGCCCGGTTGCCATCTTCGCCTCGCACTGGCGCGGCATCCTGCTCGCCATGATCCTGGTGGCGGCGGCCAACACGGTCGGCTACGCGCTGACGTCGTACATGCCCACCTACCTGACCTCGAACAAGGGCTATGACGAACTCCACGGCACGCTGCTGACCATCCCGATCCTGGTCCTGATGTCCGCCGCGATTCCGCTGACCGGCAAGCTCTCGGACCGGATCGGACGCCGGCCGGTGCTTTGGATCGGGTCCCTAGGCACCGTAATCCTGGCCGCCCCGGCCTTCCTCCTGATCGGTATTGGGGCCATTTGGTCCACGCTGTTGGGCCTGGCGCTGATCGCTTTCCCGCTGACGTTCTACGTGGCGAACCTGGCCTCGACGCTGCCGGCGCTCTTCCCGACCGCCAGCCGCTACGGAGCAATGGGCATCGCCTACAACTTTGCCGTCGCCATCTTTGGTGGCACGGCGCCGTTCATCATCGCGTCCCTGATAGCGGCGTCGGGCAACGAGATGATGCCGGCGTACTACCTGATGGCCACCTCGGCGATCGGGGCCGTGGCGGTCTACTTCATCAAGGAGACGGCGGGCAAGCCATTGATGGGATCGATGCCGAGCGTTGACACCATCGAGGAAGCACACGAACTCGTGGCCGGGCAGGAATCGAATGAGAACCTGAACCTCAACGAGATGCCGTTCGACCACACCTACGAGCCGGCCGAGGCCGAGGAGGTGCGGGAAGGGGAGCCCGAGTCGCGGGACCCCGAGCTGCGGGACGGAACACCCGAGCGCAGGGACACCCCCGCAGGGTAGCGGTCGCCTAGGCGCCGGTTTCGTAGTGCGGTTCGGCCACCGGCTTCGACTCGGGGGAGCCTTTCTCCCGCAGGTACACCGACGCGCCCACCAGCACGGCGACGGCAAGGAACTCGCTCTGCCAATTCTGGAAGGACTCGAACCAAAAGCGGCTGGTCGCGAAGTAGCCCAGCACGCTGACCGGCGGCTGGCCGTGGGCCTGCTGCTCCTGGCTGTACTCCTCGCTGCCGCCGACCGCGTGAAGCGCGACTGACATCAGGAAAAGCAGCAGGAACATGATCGAGAGGGAGTGTTCGTAGAGCTTCAGCACCCACCCGCCCCGGCGCACCGGCCACGGTGCCGCCGGCTTGAGCGCAGCCTGCCGCGGATCCTCGTCCTGCGGAGCTTTCTTGCCCATTGGCTTGGATTCCGAGGAGCCCTTTTGGAAGAGGAACACCGTCAGGATGACGTACATGCCCATCTGGAGGAACTCGGATTCCCAGTTCTCGAACGTCGCCTCCAGGAACGCGCCGGTACCCAGGTACTCGAGGATTCCGACGGCGGACTGGCCGTGGGCGAGCTGGTCCTCGCTGTAGTCCGCGGCCCCGCTGATGACCATGCCGCCGAAGAAGACAACGAAAAGTCCAATGTTTGCCAGCAGCAGTCCATGTTCCTTGGCCCACTTGCGCATTTTCGCTCCCGACTTTGGGTGGATTTTGTGAGGTGCGGTTTCAGTCATGTCCTATTCCCGTCCGGCCCGGCGGCGGAGCCTGTTGGGAATCAGCACGAGCAGGACCAACAGTACGGCCAGCAGCGCGCCGCCCGCGGCAAGTCCGGCGGTCCGTCCGGCCGTGACGTCAAAAACCAGCGCAGAGGTGCCCACACTCAGGAGGGCGACGCCGGCCAGGGCCACTTTCGCGATCCGGTCCGCGCTAGCCACGAGAATCTCCTTGAGCCCCTTGCGGAAGAGCCGCCGGTGCGCGCTCACCGGCAGCAGGATGAGGGCCGTGGTGAGGGCCGCCAGGACGACGTTTACGAGGTAGAGCGCCAACTGGAAGCCGTCCAGCGTCTCGAAACGGGACTGGAACGGCAGGGTCAGCAGGAAGCCGGCCAGGATCTGGACGCCGGTCTGGAGGACCCGCAGCTCCTGCAGCAGTTCGGCCCAGTTGCGGTCCATCTTCTCGTCGAAGCTTTCATCCCGGCTGTCCTTCCGGGTTTCCTCGGCGTTTGGCATCGTCGTTTCCTTTCGAGTTCCACCCTGCCCTGCCTGAGTCTCAGGAAGGGCACGGTCAGCCTGCCCGAAACCACACAAAATCGTCTCGTTACTAAGCTTACTGAGGATTTTTCGGGTACGGTGGAAATCAAGGGAAGGCCGCGCTCCCGGGGCGCAGCTGGACTCAAGATCCGATCATCCAGATTCGACCGGCCGAATGCCAGAAAGCAGGAGGAACGACATGACTCAGGACCAGCAAGGACGCCCCATCGAAGAGGAAGCGGGCGGCTACGGCACCCCTACCGCGGAGCAGGAACTGCCCGGTGGAGACGCAAAGTCGTTCGCACAGCCCCGCGATGAAGAGGCCTTTGATGCCGCGGGCCTCAACCAGGACAGCCCGGACGGTGAGAGCTACCCTGCGGGTACGCCGGACCTAAGCCAGTTCGGTGCCGAGGACCAGGACAGTGCGGGAGAGCCCGGAGCAGGACGCTTCGGAGGAACGGAGGAACAGATGAACGCGGAAAACGAAAGCAGCGAAGCCGGATTCGAGCAGGGCAACGAAGCGGCCGCCCAGGCCGGCGGCGCGGTCCCCTCCTCGGACGCGGAGATGGACGAAGCCAACACCGAGGAAGCTGAGCCGGGCCGGCCCTTCTCCTCGGAGTCCGGCCAGGACGCCGCCGGGATTCCGGACGGCAGCGGCACGGACCTGCCGGAAGAGCAGTCACCGAAGGACCGTGAGCGCGAAGACAAGGAATCGTTCGACGCCGGTTAAGCCGCCGCGGACAAGCCGAAGGCCGGCGCCCTGCCACCGTAAGGTGGGAGGGCGCCGGCCTTTTTGGTGCGGCGGGTTGTGTGGCTGCCGGCGGTTAGCGGCGCTTCTTCGATGAGCGCTTCGCGGCGGCGTTGACGGCAGCCTTGACGGCCGCGACCGGGGCGGCGTCCTCGGTCTCCGGTTCTGCCACGGTGCCGCGGGCCTTCGCGATGGCCTTCATGCCGTGGTAGATCACCAGGGCGGCCGCGGAGCCCAGCGCGATGCCGGTGAACTTGAGGTCGCCGATGGTCCAGGTGTAGTCGGCGATGCCCACGATCAGGGCCACGGCGGCGGTGGTGAGGTTGATCGGGTTGGAGAAGTTGACCTTGTTCTGCACCCAGATCTTCACGCCCAGGACGCCGATCATGCCGTACAGCATGGTGGCTGCGCCGCCGAGCACGCCGGCCGGGACAGTTGCGATCAGTTCGCCGAACTTCGGCGAGAAGCTCAGCACGACGGCGAAGATGCCCGCCACCCAGTACGCCGCCGTCGAATAGACCTTCGTTGCGGCCATGACGCCAATGTTTTCGGCGTAGGTCGTGGTGCCGGATCCGCCGCCCAGGCCGGCGAGGACAGTCGCGGCGCCGTCGGCCATCAGCGCGCGTCCCGACACGCCGTCAAGGTTCTGGCCGGTCATAGCGGACACCGACTTCACGTGGCCGATGTTCTCCGCCACCAGCACCAGCACCACCGGGACGAAAAGGCCCACGACGCCGAGGTGGAATTCGGGGGTCTGGAAGTGCGGCAGCCCGATCCAGGCGGCGGCGTCGACCTTGGCGAAGTTGATCTCGCCGCGGATCATCGCGACGAGGTAGCCCACCACGACGCCGACCAGGATGCTGAGACGGCCCAGGATGCCGCGGAAGAAGACGCTGACCACGATGATCACAACGAGGGTGACCAGGGCGGTGATGGGGGCGGCGTCGAAGTTGTTCTTGGCCGCGGGAGCCAGGTTCAGGCCGATCAGCCCCACGATGGCGCCCGTGACGATCGGCGGCATGAGCCGGTTGATCCAACCCGCGCCGAACTTCTGCACGACGGCGCCGATGATGGCCAGTCCGACGCCGGCCAGCACCACGCCGCCCAGCGCGCCGGGAATGCCGAACTGCTGTTGTGAGGCCATGATCGGGGCGATGAAGGCGAAGGAGGAGCCGAGGTAGCTGGGCACCCGGCCCTGCGTGATGACCAGGAACAGCAGGGTGCCAATGCCGGAGAAGAACAGCGTGGTGGCCGGCGGCATGCCCGTGATGATCGGCACCAGGAAAGTGGCGCCGAACATGGCGACAACGTGCTGCATGCCCACGCCGATGGTCAGGGGCCACGCGAGGCGTTCATCCGGCCTGACGACCTCGCCGGGGCGGATGGACTTGCCGTTTCCGTGGATCTTCCATTTGGTGCCGAGCATGCTCATTGCAGCGAGCCTTTCAAGAATGTGTGGCGGGACCGGGAAGGAATCTTCCGGGTGCCACTTTACCGCGCCGGCCGGGAGACTCCGGTGCCGGGACGGCATCGATAGAGTTGCGGAATGGCCGCCCTGATTGCTCCGACAGAACGTCTCTATGCCGCCTGGCTCGAAGCGCATGCCGAGTGGGGACCCGGCCTCCACGAGGATGGCTTCGGGCTACTGCCGGCGGACGACGTCGACACCGCCGCCGGTTTTAGGGCGTGGCTGGAACGGCTGGACGGGGACTCGGCGCAGTGCACCTACCGGTGGATCATCGACGGGGAACAGGTGCTCGGCGGGATCGCGCTGCGGCACGCGGGTAACGCAAGCGTGGACTGGGCCGGGCATATCGGCTTCGGCATCCGGCCGTCCGCGCGCGGGCGCGGCTTGGGAGCCTGGGCGCTTGGGCAGATGGTCGATGTGGCGCATCGGCTCGCGATTGAACGGGTGTTGCTGGTCTGCGCGGCCGGCAATGTCGCCTCAGCGGCAACGATCGAGCGCCAGGGTGGAGTGCGCGAGAGTGCCGGTGACTCCGGAGCCAAGGTGTGGCGTTACTGGATCAGCGTCGGACAGCCCGCGGAAAGGGACTAAGGGGCCGACGGCGCTCCGGCGGCCGCAGGCGGTTTGCGCACCAGCAGCATGGCCTGCGGGTGCTTTTCGCTGGGCCGCGCAGCCCGGACCAGTTCCGCTTCCGAAACGAAGCCCTGCTCCGCAAAACAGTCGGCGACGTCGGCGGGAGAGTGCAGTTCCGCCCGGAGGTCGACGTCGTGCCCGTAAGCGCGGCGGATCGTTCGTTGGCCGCTGCCCACCTGGAAGGCGACAAGTGCGAAGCCGCCGGGCCGGAGCACCCGACGGAATTCAACGGCGATCTCCCGAAGCTCCGACGGGGAAGAGTGGATGATCGAGTACCAGGCGAGGATGCCGTCCGCGGCAGCCTCCGCCGCCGGGATCCTGGTCAGCTCGCCTACTTCGAAGGCGAGCCCGGGATGGCGGCGCCGGGCCACCTGGACCATCCCCGGCGAGAGGTCCACGCCGGTGACGTCCAGCCCGGCTTCGGCCAGATGGCTGCTCAGTCGTCCGGTCCCGCACCCGGCGTCGATCACTTTGCGATCGGGGGTCGGGTGCAGTCGCGCGCAGAACGCCTCGATCATCGCCATATCGAGAGGGGCTTCAAAGCGGGTGTCCGGAAGGGCTGCCGAATACGACTCGGCCACCGCGTTGTAGGTGGAGCTGAGCCGGGCCAGGTCCTCGGAGTTTCCCATTGCCTGAGCGTACCCACCTCGGCGCCGGCGGGCGTCACAGTTCACGTTCGACGAGGCAGGTGTTTCTGGATTCAACCAGCGATTCCTCGGCTCACGTCGTGCAGCCGGATTCTTGGGTCCTCGCGGTACCGTGGGGTCCGATGGACACTTCGACACTCCTTGCGGCCTACGACCAACAGCTCCGGACAGATGCGGAGACCCCCAGCGCGGTCTCCGTCGAGCGGCTGGGCCCGCTGCGGCTGGTGACTTTCGCTGGCGGCCGCGGCTTTGTGACCTATCAGGACCTAGCCGGGGCCGACGCAGCGACGATCGCGCGGTGGGTGGCCGAGGCGGTGGCGTTCTACCGCGCGGATCCGCAGATTGTTCGGGTCGAATGGAAAACCCGGGGCCACGACCATGCCCCCGGGCTGCATGAGGCGCTGCTCGAGAATGGGTTTGAGGCCGATGAGACCGAGTCGGTCATGATCGGGGCCGCCAGCGCGCTCGACGTCGACGTGGACCTGCCGCCCGGGGTGAGCCTGCGGCGCGTGACGGACGAGGCGGACATCCGCGCCATGAGCGCCATGCAGGACGAAGTCTTTGGCAGCCCGGCCTCTGACGGCAACGCCGAAGCAATCCTGCGCCGGATGGCGCGCGATGACGGGATGGAGCTGTGGGTCGCCGAACACGGCGGGGAGATCGTCAGTGCCGGCCGGCTCGAACCGGTGCCGGACACGGACTTTGCCGGCATCTGGGGCGGGGCCACCCGGGAGGAATGGCGGGGCCGGGGGATTTACCGGGCGCTGACGGCAGCCCGCGCGCGGGCGGCGCTGTCGCTGGGCAAGACCCTCATCCACAGCGACTCGACCGAGTATTCACGCCCGATTTTGGAGCGCTACGGCCTGGTCCGGGTGTCCACGACGACGCCGTACCGCTGGCGGCGCTAAGCGCTGGCGTTGACCACCGGCGCGGCGGACGCCGTGGCAGACTGAACCCGTGAATCACGGACCGGACTACGCTGCCTACGCCGCCAAGATGCGCGGCCTGGCCGTGTCCGGCTGTGACCTGGAAGTCGACGCACGCTTCGTCGACATGCTGTGCCCGAGACGATCCCACATCCTGGATCTTGGCTGCGGCATCGGATCCGCGGTCGGTGCCCTTCGAGACCGTGGCCACTTGGCGTACGGCGTCGATCCCAGTGCGGCCGTTCTGGCGGTCGCCCGCGAACGGTTCGACCCAGCATGGTTCCGGAGCATCGGCGCCGGCGACGTTTCTGCCGCTGGGCTGGCCGGTCACGGGCTGCCCGCCGCCTACGACGTCGTACTCCTGTCAGGAAACGTCCCGGCCTTTCTCACGGATGACGAGCTGGCGGGGATTTTTGAGCGGCTCCCCTCCATCCTGAAGCCGGGCGGCTGCCTCGTCGTCGGCACTTCCACGGCGGCCCGCGGGGGACCTGCGCAGCAAGATTTGGCGGCCAGCGGCTCGGAACTCACCTTGGCCCATCGCTTCTCGGACTGGCACCTGGGCTCCTTCAGCGAGGACTTACCGTGGTCAGTGAGTGTCTACGCGAACGCCGGCAAGCGCCGCGCCGACGGCGGCCCGGACGGGGTGTTCGTCCTCGGCAGTTGAGCTTTGCGGGTGGGTGGCTGCGCCGGGCTGTGTTTTATTTGCGCAGGTCGAGGGTGAAGCCGGGGTAAGTCGAATAGTCGCCGATACGATCAGGCTCAAAGCCCAGAGCTTCGTAGAACGCGACCGCTGACGGGCTGGCCTGCCAGTCGAGAATCATGGGCTGCGGGCGAGCCTTCGCCCAGCCGAAAAGATGATCCATGAGCGCCCTGCCGACGCCCTTTCCGCGCGCCTCCGGCTCCACGTACAGGTCATGTACGCGGCCAGTGGTGAACGTGGTGCGTAGGCCCGGTCTGAAGTCCTGGGCTACGCCATAGCCGATCAGGCGGCTGCCGGCCTGGGCCACCGCGACGCACCATGCGGCGTCGGCGACCCGGCCAGCGAACCGGCCGTCGAAGTCCTGCTGCGGCAGATCCTGGGCGCTTGATGTGAACGCGATGGACAACCGCCGCACCTCGGCCGCGTCCTCGGGTGTGGCCGGCCGCACGACGAGCTCCGCAAACGGCATGTACCGGTCCCTCCCGTGTGTTGCTTCGGTCCTTTGCTGCCCAGACTTTCATTCGCGGTAGCCGTTGTACTCCACGTGTCTGCGTAGGGGGTCCGTGTCGGTACCAGTGCCGCGCGCCCTCGACTCCGTGATTCGTCCGGTGAGCGGCGCCGCTCACGATCTGAAGTAGTGGTTTCTTCGGGGTGTCTGGGTGGGGTCGAGGTGGGGTGGCGGGATGAACCAGGGGACGCCGTTGCGCGGTTGGATGGTCCATTGTTCTTTGTGGGTCAGGTGGTGATGGTGGGAGCACAGGAGTGTTCCGTTGTCGGCGGACGTGCTGCCGCCTTTGGACCAGTAGGTGATGTGGTGGGCTTCGCACCAGGGTGCGGGGATGGTGCAGCCGGGGAAGGTGCAGCCTTGGTCGCGGGCGGTGATGGCTTTGCGGAGGTGGGATGGGAAGAGCCGGGTGGTGCGGCCGATGTCGAGGATCCTGCCTTGGGTGCCGAGGAGGACGGGGATGATGTCGGCGTCGCAGGCTATTTTGCGGATGGTCGCGGCGGTGACGGGTCCGGTGAATGCCATCGTGCCGGTGCCGGTGAAGCCGAGCGGTCCGGTGCCTTTGCCGCCAGGCCTGTCGAAGCACCAGGTGCTGCCGGGGGTGTTGGTGTGCCCAGTCCCTTCTGGCGGGGTGGTGCCGGCGGCGCTGATGTCGGCGGTGGCGGTGCTGGTGCCGGCGGTCCTGTCGAACCAGTTAGTCGCTGTGCGGGTGGTGCGCTGGAGGCGGTCGAGGAGGTCGCGGTAGTCGATGGTGACCATGACCTGAGGGCGTAGGCCGCCCGCGGCGGGCAGACCGCCGGAGGCGAGGGCGACTTTGCAGGCGCCGATGAGTCCGTCGAGAAGTTTCTGCGGCCTCGACCGCCGGTCCAGGTCCGCGGCTCCGCCGTCGCTGTCTCTGGCCGGCCCGCCGCCGTCGGCGCCCGCTCCACCGTCCTCCCCGCTGGCGCCTGCCTCTGCACCCGCACCGGTGCGGGGGTTGGTGGCGGTGTTCATCACGGTCAGGAGGTGTTCGAACTGTTCGGTGGTGGCGAAGATTTCCAGGTGCTGCAGGCCGTGGCGGGGCCTGCGGACGAACGCGCCCTGGAGCTGGCGCAGGAGCTCCTCAGAGGGTTCGGCGCCGTCCTGGTCGATCGCGTCCATCCAGCGGCGGGCGATCCGGGCCAGGAAATCCGGGTCGTGCTCCGCCGCGGTAGCGGTCAGGGCGTGTTCCATCCGGACGGCCGTGTCCGGGTCGCACACCGGCCGGACCCGCTCCAGTGCCTGGCTGACGATAGTGGCCGACCGGGAGGGCACCGAACCGGCGGCCACGGCTGCGGCGAGTTCCTCGCGCAGGGGCGGAAGGACCTGCCCGGTGATCCCGGTGCGCGGCAGCACGGTCCCGGCGAGGCAGAGCCGGCGGTGGGCTTCGGCGGCGCTGATCTGGAGCCGGGCGCGGAGGAAGTCCCCGGTCTTGCGGTACCCGTCGCCGGCGGCCGGGAGCGCATCCGCTGCAACTTCCTTGCGTGTCCGGTCCACGGCCTCCGCGGCTACCACCTGCAGGTACTCCACCGCCCGGGAAATCTCCTCTACCCGGCTGGCGAACTCCGCCGCTTCACCGAACCCCAGCAGCGCCGCATCCCCGACCGCCGTCGCGCACAGCTCCCGCAACTGACCCAGGACGCTGCCCAGCAACGCAGCCCCGCGGCCATCACCGCCAGGCCGACCGGCCGGGCGAGCGATGAGAGCTGCACCGATTCCCATGAGCTAAGTCCATCAGAGACCACCGACATTATTAGGAGCTCCCGATGCCGGCAGCTGTGCGCCACAGCTCGGGCCCCCGGCTCAGGCCTCGGTTTTGAACCTCTCCCAGGCCGTCTGCCGGGTGATGCCCAGTGCGGTGCCGATCCGGGACCAGCTGATGTTTCGCTCCCTGGCGGCACCGACCCAACGTCGCAACTGCTCCTCGAGTTCGGATCCGACCCGCGAGATCTCAGGCAAGTGCTGCAGGATTTCATCATCGGCCAGCTGCGCCCAAGCGGGACCCAGAGAGGCGGCCGGACTCTTGGAAGCGTCCCCGGCGACGTCCAGAAGCTCGCGGGCCGCGCCGACGCACAGTTCGCAGATTGAGATCCCCGGCCCGGCCACAAGCCTTCGGTCGGGCGCTCCAGTATGTCCGCAGAACGAGCAATAGCGCCGGTCTGCACCGCCGTCGTTCATCATGCCCCTTTCCCAGTTGCTATTGACAGCGTCAGGTCACACCTGACACTGTCAGGTGTGACCTTACGTACTCCAGTTGCCTCCAAGAATAGCCGCAGTGCCGCCGAAGGGGAGCACCTCATGGGCGGACCGTTCCGTTGGCTCTTCATCGCGGCGATTGGGGACGGGATTGGCGACGACGTTGCCAGGTCCCTCCTGCCGGTCGTGGCGGTGGCGTTCCTGGGCGCGGGTGCCTTCGACGCCGGCATCCTCAATGCACTGGGCATGGCGGCGTTCCTGGTCCTCGGCGTCCCTGCGGGTGTCCTGGTGGACCGCTGGCCCAGGAAACCGGTTCTGATCGGCGCCAATATTCTCCGGGCAGCAGCTATCCTTACCGTGCCGCTGGGATACGCAACAGGTTCGCTGGGTCTTTGGCACCTCTTCGTCGTCGCCGCCGTCGTCAGTGCGGCTGATGTCTTCTTTACCGCAGCACATTCGGCATTGATGCCCTCGCTGCTGCCCGGCAACCGGCTGGCAGCAGGGTATGCCCGTGTGCAGGCTGTCCAGAGCGGCCTGGCCGTCGCTTCTCCCGGGGTGGTTGGCCTGCTCATCAAAGTGATCGCTGCACCTGCCGTCCTGGTTGTCTCCGGTTTGGCCTACCTCTTCTCGGCAGCAGCAACGTGGGCGCTTCCCGAGTTGCGGCCGGTGCGGTCCCAGACCTCATCGGGGTTTTGGGCTGAGGCTGGCCATGGGCTGTCGTTCACATTGAAGCATCCGCTGGTTCGGCCGTTGATGGGCTCGGTGGCCTTGGTCAACGCGGCCGGTCTTTGGGCGGCCGGGGCGAAGGTCGTCTTTGTGCTGAATACCCTCCGGGTGCCGGTTGACCAAGTCGTCGCCTTGGGAGCCGTTTCCGCTGCCGGCGGGTTGGTTGCCTCCCTGATGGCCACTGGCGTGACCCACCGGATCGGAATCGGCAAGACGAAGGTGCTGGCCAGCCTAGCGGGGGCCGGTTTTATGGCCCTGGTTCCCGCGGCGCCCGTCTTGGGCCTCCAGCCCGTCTTCTGGGTGGGACTCTCCGGCTTCGGCTGGTCCTACTTCGTTGTCCTCACCGGATTAGCGGGTGCCGGCATCCTGCCCCGGCTCGTCCCGGCGGGGTTGATGGGCAGAGCGATGTCCAGCTACCGTCTCGTCACACTGGGCGTGATGCCGGTGGCGAGCCTCGCCGGAGGCGCCCTCGCACTTTTGGCCGGGGAGGCCGCCGCCCTTTGGGCTGCGGCCTTCATTGCGGCAACCGCCGCGCTGCCCGTCGTCGCTTCTCCGCTCGGGAGCTGGAAGACGTTCCCCGAGGACCTTGACGTCCACCGCCCGGCTCAGCCTTCGACGACGGCGCAAGGAGTCGACGTGCCCCCGGCGCCAACACAGACAGTCTAGATTTGGTTGGATGGTGAACGAAGAGGCCCTGGCTGGCGGCAATTCCAGCGTCGTGGTGCGGGTAGGGGACACCGTCCGGAGGAACACCGGACCCTGGACCCCTGCTGTCCACGCCTTGCTCGATGCGCTCCGCGCCAGCGGAATCACGCGCGTTCCATCGGCGGACGGCATGGATGAGAAGGGCCGCGAAGTCCTGTCCTTCCTGCCGGGGGATGTGGTGGAATATCCGCTTCCGGAGTGGATTTGGCATCCCTCGATCCTGCGGGACGCGGCCGGCCTGCTCCGGCAGATCCATGACGCCACCGTTGAGTTGGCCCGGAAGCAGCTGAGCTGGCAATTGCCAACCCACGAACCGGTCGAGGTGGTCTGCCACAACGACTTTGCGCCGTACAACATGGTGTTCCAAGACCAGCGCTTCGCGGGAATCTTTGACTTTGACGCGGCGTCGCCCGGGCCGCGCATCTGGGATTTCGCCTATCTGGCCTACCAGTTGGTGCCGTTCATTGAGGGCGGTGGCAACGGCGCGCCGGAAGGGCCGGAGCGGCTGGCCCGCCTGGACGAACTGATCGCGGCGTATGGTTTCCCATTTCCGCGCCGGGACGTGCTGGAAACCCTGAGCGCCAGGCTCGTTGAACTCGCGGACTACTCGGACGGCCGGGCGGCCGCGACCGGACGCGCCGAACTCAACGACCATGCCGCCATGTACCGCCGCGACAGCCTCCGGATGCTGCGGTTGGCGGAATTGGAATGATTGCCGGCTTCCCGCTGTGCGCGACGTCACTCCGCACCCAGGGAAGCTGCCGTCCCGGGCAGTAGTTGAAGCTACTGACAGCCAAAATGCCCCGGACGGGGCCGAGCCCAGCGAAAGGGACCCGATGACGATCGCCCATGAAGAAGCAGTAATCGACGCCGCAGCAGTGGACGCCATCTTTGCCCAGGCGCGCACGGCCAATGCCTTCACCGGTGAAGTCACGGACGAGCAGGCCCGCGCCATCTACGAGCTGACGAAATTCGGTCCCACGGCGTTCAACTCCCAGCCCCTGCGCGTGACCTATGTCCGTTCGGACGAGGCCCGCGCCGCGCTGGTGGACGCTTTGTCCGCCGGCAACCGGGCCAAGACGGCGTCCGCGCCGCTGGTCGCGATCCTCAGCGTCGACACCGCCTGGCACGAGCAGTGGGACAACTTCCTGCCCGGCTACAACGCCCCCAAGGCCATGTACGACGCCGCCCCGGACCTCGCCGCTGCCACCGGCAACAACAACGCCCACCTGCAGGCCGGCTACTTCATCCTCGCCGTGCGGTCGCTGGGACTCGCCGCCGGCCCGATGACCGGCGCCGACTTCGGCAAGATCGACGCTGCTTTCTTCCCGGACGGCAGCCAGAAGAGCTTCATGGTGGTCAACATCGGCCAGGCCGCCGAGGATGCCTGGGGCGCCCCGAAGCCAAAGTTCGCCTACGAAGACGTGGTCCGCACCGTCTAAGGGCCGGAGGCGCAGCCCGTGTCGGCGGCCAGTGGCAGACTGGGACCATGCGGAACCTGATCGTGGTCGCTTTCCTTGAGCCCGTCACCGAGGGGATGGAATTTCCGCGCGACGCCTGGCCGCTGCACATCACCCTGGTGAAGTTCGACGTCGCCGATCAGGCGCCCGCCGATGACGGCGCCGAGCAGCCACCCGACGTCGACGTCGCCGATCAGCCGCCCGCCGTCGTCGGGGATGCGCTGGCCGCCCGTGTGGCCGCACTCATGGAGGCCCCGGCGCGGGCCGCGCTGGGTAGGACCGTGACCGTCGGCGGGGAGGCAGGCTTCGGCCGCGGCGGCTCCGTCCCGGTCAGCCTGATTGAACCGAGCGCCCCGCTCCAAACGCTCCACGAAGCCCTGGTGAGGGCGGTGGAGACACTGAACGGCCGCATCGCCACCCCCGGCTACACCATGGCAGGCTTCCGTCCGCACGTCTCGCACCGGGGCGAAAAAGCGCCCCGCGCAGGCGGTCAACTGGTCCTGGACCGGATTGCCCTGGTAGACATGGCTCCCGACGGCGGACATGCCACGCGTCGGGTGCTGGCACTTTGGCAAGCCACATTGTGACTGAAGCTCTTTATTTTTCCATCGAGGTGCCATACTGGGGTCAAATCGAGAGCAGACGCCCATGACTGATGGGGTCACTAGGTGCGTGCCGGGGGAACCACAGGATGATGCTTGACACCTCTACCCTGCGCGTTGCCTTAGCAGTTGTAACCCTGACGCTGCTGTGCCTGTTCTACTTCATCACCTTCAGGCGGACCCGTTCCCCGTTCAGCGCCTGGTGGTGCTCGGCCCTGCTGCTTTTCCTCACGGGCTCCGCCTCCTACCTGCTGGACGGCACGCCCCACCAGGCGTGGGCGAACCCGCTGGGCAATATCTTGCTGGTCGGCGGCGCCGGAGCCATGTGGGCCGGCGCCCGGTCGCTGCGGACCAATAACCCCAAGCTTTGGGCGCTGACCGCAGGACCCCTGGTAACAGGCATCGTTTCGGTGCTCGACCACCCGGCGACGAACAACTGGTCCGGCGGCCCGGTAATGCTGGGAATGATGGGGCTGATGCTCGGGCTGTCCTGCCGGGAGCTCTTCCTGTTGGAGGTCGGCTACTCCCGGGTGCACCGCCCCCTGGCCTACGGCTCAGGTCTCTTAGCCCTCTACTACCTCGGACGCCTGACGGCGTTCCTCATCGATGGCCCGGAGGGCCCGGTGTTTGTCGCCTACTTCGGCTCGGTGGTGACGACGCTCCTCACCTCGATGGTCCTGGTGCTCGCTTCCTTCACCATGGCCGAGTTGAGCAACGAGCAATTGACCCGGGACCTCCGTGCACGCGCGACTGTCGACGGGCTCACCGGCCTCCTCAACCGCACGGCCTTCATGGACCTTGCGGAGAACGAACTGCGCCGCCTGGGAAACGCCCGGACCACGGCCGCGCTGGTGCTGGCGGACCTGGACCACTTCAAGGCCGTCAACGACAAGTACGGGCATGCCGCAGGAGACGTGGCCCTGCAGGCCTTTGCCGCCGCATGCACGGCCTCGGTCCGCTCCACCGACCTGGTTGGGCGCTACGGCGGTGAGGAGTTCGTCCTGCTGCTCCCCGGGGTCAGCCCGGAGCGCGCCAGCGAGATGACGGCCACCATCAGCCGCCGCTTGCAGGAAGCGCAGCCGAACGTGGAGGCACGGCTTCCCACCGTGAGCTACGGGATTGCCTCGACCGGTCCCGGCCGGGCGGACCTGGAGGCACTGATCGCCTCGGCTGACGCGGCCCTGTACCGCGCCAAGACGCTGGGCCGGGACCGGTCGGTATTGGCCGCCAGCCTCCTTGAGGAGCAATCGGCCTAAGCCGCGGCCCCGGACCCGGCCCGCCGCCGGCCCGGGACCGCCGGCGCCGCCGGCCGTTCTGGCCGCCGGCGCCGGACCCGCGGCTGGCTAGGAAATTACCCCGTCCACCAGGGCCTTGGCTTCCGCCTGCACCTGCTTCAGGTGCTCCGCGCCCTTGAAGGACTCGGCGTAGATCTTGTAGACATCCTCGGTGCCTGAGGGCCGCGCCGCGAACCAGGCGTTCTCGGTGACCACCTTCAACCCGCCGATCGCCGCGCCGTTGCCGGGCGCCTCGGTGAGCTTGGCGGTGATGGTTTCGCCGGCCAGCTCGGTCGCGGTAACGTCCGACGGCGACAGCTTGCCGAGGGCGGCCTTCTGCTCGCGCGTCGCGGCGGCGTCGATCCGCGCGTAGACGGGGTCGCCGAACTTGTCCGTGAGCCCCTTGTACAGCTGCGACGGCGACTTGCCGGTGACTGCCGTGATCTCGGAGGCCAGCAGGGCCAGCAGGATGCCGTCCTTGTCCGTGGTCCAGACACTGCCGTCCTTTTTGTTGAAGGACGCGCCCGCGGACTCTTCCCCGCCGAAGGCGCCCTCGCCGGAGAGCAGCCCGGGGACGAACCACTTAAAGCCCACCGGCACTTCCACCAGCTTGCGGCCGAGGCTTTCGGCAACCCGGTCAATGATGGAGGAGGACACCAGGGTCTTGCCGATCACCGACTGGGGATTCCAGCCGCTGCGGTGCCGGTACAGGTAGTCGATCGCGACGGCGAGGTAATGGTTCGGGTTCATCAGCCCGCCGTCCGGTGTCACGATGCCGTGCCGGTCGGCGTCGGCGTCGTTGCCGGTGGCGACGTCGAACGCGGCTGATCCGTCCGCCCCCACGGACATCCGGTTGATCAGTGACGCCATCGCCGACGGCGAAGAGCAGTCCATCCGGATCTTCTCGTCCCAGTCCAGCGTCATGAAGGCCCACTGCGGGTCGACGGTCGGGTTCACCACGGTGAGGTTCAGGTGGTGGCGTTCGGCGATTTCGCCCCAGTAGTCCACGGAGGCACCGCCCATGGGATCGGCGCCGATGCGGACTCCCGCCTCGCGGATGGCGTTGAGGTCCAGCACGGACGGCAGATCATCAACGTAGCTGGACAGGAAGTCGAACTTCCCGGTCGTGCCGGCGGCCATGGCGTCCGCGATCGGGATCCGCTTGACCCCGCGCAGCCCGTTCTCCAGCAGTTCGTTGGCGCGGTTCGCGATCCAGCCTGTGGCGTCGGTGTCGGCCGGGCCGCCGTGGGGCGGGTTGTACTTGAAGCCGCCGTCGCCGGGCGGGTTGTGGCTGGGTGTCACCACGATGCCGTCGGCCTGCGGCGCGCCGGCGGGGGAGTTGTTGTTGTGGGTGAGAATGGCGTGGCTCAATGCCGGGGTGGGTGTGTAACCGTGGCGGGCGTCAATCAGCACGTTCACGCCGTTTGCGGCAAGGACCTCGAGGGCTGAGTTCTGGGCCGGCTCACTCAGCGCATGGGTGTCCTTGGCGAGGTAGAGCGGACCGGTGATGCCCTGGCCGGCACGGTATTCCACGATCGCCTGGGTGATGGCGAGGATGTGCGGTTCGTTGAACGAGGCTTTGAGGCTGGAGCCCCGGTGCCCGGAGGTGCCGAATGCGACCCGCTGCCCGGGGTCGCCGAGATCCGGCGAAACGTCGTAGTACGCATCCAGAAGCGCAGTGAGGTCAACAAGGTCTTGGGGTTGGGCAACTGTGCCCGCGCGGCTAGCCATGGCTCCAGCATGCCAGACGCGGGGAGCCGGGGACATGGTTTCGCCTGAATAGGACAGCTGTGACGCCGCACGTCAGGCGGGGCTAACGGCGCGGCGCTAATCTTGACCTAGACACGCAGAGGGGAATTCCATGACCGAGCAGCCCACGTCCGGGTACGACGAGACGCGCCGGGGCTACCAGCCGCCGCCGTATCGTCCGCCATACGGGGGAGACGGCCATATTCCGCCGCGGCCGACGACGGCGCCGCACCTCGGCCAGCCGGCCGGCAGCCACGACGCCTACGCCCAGCCCGACGCCTACGGCCAGCCGGCCGCTCCCTATGCCGACGCCTACGGCCAGCCGTATTACTACGGAGTGGCTCCCGCGCCGAAGGGTCTGAGCATCGCGAGCCTGTGTTGCGGCGTCGCAGCTTTCCTGGGGTTCGGCTTTTTCCTGCTCCCGCAACTGGCCGCCGTCATCCTCGGGCATCTGGCGCTGCAGCGCGAGCCCGGCGGCAGGGGCCTGGCGATCGCCGGCCTTGTCCTGGGCTACGCCGCGATCGCGATTACCTTGCTGGTGGTCATCACCCTGGGCGTCGCCCTCTCCAACGCGGACTTCGTCAGCCGGTAAGCGCGTCCACGATTTGCCGTGCGTTGGCCTCAAGCCAGCCGCGGCGGCGAAGGATGAGTTCGCCGACGCCCTCGTCCCACATCCGGGCCCAGCCGCCGCCAAGGGTCGCCGCGCTGTGCTGCATCCGCTCGTAGCTCAGCGCCGCCGCCTCGATGCCCAGCGCGGGTACCCGGCGTCGTTCCTCCTGGCTCCAGCCGTAGGCATCGGCGAAGATGCGTAGCCGCCGGAAGGGGTCGAGTCCCTCCCAGCCGGGCCACAAATCCGCGGGGGCGCGGAGCGGAACCCAGTGCAGGGCGGCGTTGTAGGAATCCCGGAGGGTAGTGCTGGGTCCGGCGAGGTCGAAATCCACGAGCCCGACTGCCACCCCGTCCCGGACCACCACGTTCTGCGGGGTGACGTCCAGATGGCAGACGAGTCCGGCGGCGTCCTGGTTCACGGTGCCGGGCGGGACATAGCGCGGCGGGAACGGATGGAGCTGCGGGTCGTAGCCCGCCGACGCGTTATGCAGGCGGCGGACCAGCCGGGCCACGGAGGCCAGCAGCTCCTCGGACTGCACCCAGGCTTCCGGCAGTGCGCCGGCGCACCTTCCGGCAACGAAGCTAAGGACGTCCCGGCCCTCGGCATCCCGGCCCAAAAACCGCGGCGAACCCTCAAAGCCAGCGTCCTCAAGCCAGTCCAGGTAGGCCGCGACGGCAAGGCTCTGCGGCTGGTGCGGGCGGCGGATGGTCCCGCCAACCCGCACTACGCCTTCAGTGACATCGCCCGCCGGCATGAGTTCGACGTCGGACGCCTCGCCGGCGGCGGGGACGTAGACGCGCGCCTCAACCGGCGGGCGATATCGGGTGCTCATTCAGCTCAGCGTACGCCGCCCATGAGCTTCTTGATGGCAGGCGAGGCGGCGGCCAGGCCGACTGCCAGGAGCATTGCCGTGCCGCCGACGCCGATGAAGTACGGCAGTTCGTCGTTCGGGTTGTAGAGCCCGGAGAGCATGCCGGCCAGTGTGGTCCCCAGCGAGACGGAGAGGAAGAACAAAGCAACCATCTGCGTGTGGAAGGCCTTGGGTGCCAGCTTGGTGGTCACGGACAGCCCGATGGGGGAGAGGAACAGTTCCGCGAGCGTGAAGAGCAGCAGGATTCCCACCAGCGCCAGCAGCGGGGTCTTGCCCTCGCCGGCAAGCGGGATGAATGCGAGGAAGGCGAGCCCCATCACGAACAGGCCGATCGAGAATTTCAGCGCCGAGCCGGGCTGCCTGCGACCCAGCCGGGTCCACAGGGCGGCCATGACGCCGGCGAAGATGATGATGAAGACCGGGTTGATGGACTGGACCCAGGCGGCCGGCATTTCCCAGCCGAACAGGTTGCGGTCCAGCTTCTCCTCCGAGTACACGGCGATGAAGGTGAACTGCTGCTGGAAGAGCGCCCAGAACGCGGCGGAGGCGATGTACAGCGGGATGAAGGCTGCGACCCTGCTGCGCTCGGTGGCGTTGACCTTTTTGCTGCTGAAGATCAGCACAAAGTAGACCGCCGATGCGCCGATCGCGGCGTACGCCATGGACATAGCGAGGTTGTCCGCGTTGACGATGCCGGTCGCCAGCAGCACCGCGATGATCGCGGCAATGACGGCGAAGATCAGGCCGTACTTGGTGCGTTCCGCTGCGGGCAGGGCGTTCGGCACCCGCTGCGCCTCTTCGGGGAGCTTGTTGCGGCCCAAGGCGTAGATCACCAGGCCCACGGCCATGCCGACGGCGGCGGCGCCGAAGCCCCAGTGGAAGCCCTGGCTCTCCTGCAGCCAGCCGGTGACCAGCGGGCCGATCAGGGCGCCGGCGTTGATGCCCATGTAGAAGATGGAGAAGCCGGCGTCGCGGCGTTCGTCCTTTTCGCGGTACAGGCTTCCGACGAGGGCGGTGGCGTTGGCCTTCAGGCCGCCGGATCCCACGCCCACCAGCACGAGGCCGGCAATCAGGCCCGGAATGCCGGGGACCAGGGCCAGGGCGATGTGCCCGGCCATGATCATGATGGCGGAGCCGAAGAGCACACGCTCGGAGCCGAAGATCCGGTCCGCGAGCCACGCGCCCAGGATGGTCGAGAGGTAGACACCGCCGCCGTAGGCGCCGACCAGGCTGGCGGCGAGGGCCTTGTTGATTTCAAGGCCACCCTCGGCAGCCGTGAAGTACATGTAGTAGAGGAGAATCCCCTGCATTCCGTAGAAGGAGAAGCGCTCCCACATTTCTACGGAGAAGAGGCTGGCCAGCATCTTTGGGTGGCCAAAAAACGAGGTATCGCCCGGCGTTGTAGCGGGGGGACTATCTAAATGAGTTGTGCTCATTTACTTAATGCTGACACCGCGGCGGGCGATTGTCACATCCGCGCCGGGCCGGGGCAAGTCAATCGGAAGGTGTTTCGCGCCCCGCTTTCCCACGTTGCTCGCTCACTTATGGCTGCTTCAGGGCCGGGTTAGCAGCCATAAGTGAGCGAGCAACGGGGGGGCTGCCTGCGCAGCAGGCCTAGTCGGCGTCGAACATGATGACCTGGCGGACCGCCTTGCCGTCGGCGAGCTGATCCATGGCCTTGTTGATGTCCGCCAGCGCGATCCGTGAAGAAATGAGCTCCTCCACTGGAAGCTTCCCATCCCGCCACAGCTGCGCGTATTTGGGGATGTCCCGGGACGGCACCGCCGAGCCGAGGTAGCTGCCAACGATCGTGCGGGCTTCCGCCGTGATGGTCAGCGGGGAAAGCTGTGCCCGGGTCTCGGGGGAGGGCAGCCCGGCGGTGACCGTGGTACCCCCGACGTCGGTGGCGGCGAAGGCGGTCTCGAACGCCCTGGCGCTGCCTGCGCATTCGACGACGAACTTGGCCTTGACCCCTTGCTCGGCCAGCTCCTGCGGCGTGTACGTCTCGTGGGCGCCGAGCCGGCGGGCGTGCTCGAGCTTCTCGTCCAGGGTGTCGACGGCGACGATCCGCGAAATACCCTGTGAGACCGCGGTGATCAGCGCGGCCATCCCGACGCCGCCGAGTCCCACGATCATGATGCTGTCCTCGGGCCGGGGCTTCGCGGCGTTCAGCACCGCGCCGCCCCCGGTAAGCACGGCGCAGCCCAGGACCGCGGCGATGTCCGCCGGGATGTCGTCGCCGACCGGTACGGCAGAGGCCCGGTCCACCACGGCGTGGCTGGCGAATCCGGAGACGCCGAGGTGGTGGAAGACCGGTTCGCCGGCACGGCTCAAATGCATCGAGCCGTGCAGCAGGGTGCCCTCGCCGTTGCTCTTGGAGCCCGCGGTGCAGGGGAGCCGTCCGTCGGCGGCGCAGTTGGCGCACTCCTCGCAGCGCGGCAGGAAGGACATGACCACCCGCTGCCCCGGCTGCAGGTCGCTGACGTCCGTCCCGACCTCGACCACGCGGCCGGCGGCTTCGTGCCCCAGCAGCATGGGCACGGGGCGGACCCGGTTGCCGTCGACGACACTGAGGTCCGAGTGGCAGATCCCGGCAGCTTCAAGCCGGACGAGGATTTCCGTCGGTCCGGGCGAGCCAAGCTCCAGCTCAGCGATGGTGATCGGCTTGGACTCGGCGAAGGGTCGCGGACGGCCGATTTCCTCAAGGACTGCACCGGTGATCTTCATCGATCCCTCTCGTCTGGTTATGCGTGTTGGCACCAGTAAACCGCACGCGGATGCGGCCCGGGTAATCCCCGCGGCCGGCAGCCTAGAAGCCCAGCTGAGCGGCCACCTGCAGCAGCAGCGCCTCGGATCCCATCGGCCCGACCAGTTGGATGCCCATCGGCAGGCCAGCGCCGGGCGCCCCGCCGGTCCAGTGAACCGGAATGCTGATCGCGGGGAGCCCGCAGACGTTGACCAGCGAGGACCACGGGGCAAACTCGCACTGTTTGCGGTAGTCGTCGTCGGCGTCCCCGGCCCACTCGGCGGGCCAGTAGCCGTCGCCGTGCGCGGCGCCGGTGAACCAGCCCACCGGCCGCGGCGTCTGCGCCAGTGTGGGACTCAGCACCAGGTCCCAGGCGGAGAACTGGGCAATCGTGTCCCGCTGGAACTGGCGCAGGAAGCCGAGGGCTTCGTTGAGCTTCGAGGCGCTGCGCTGTTGGGCCCGACGCCGGAAGGTGCGGGTCAGCGGAGCCAGCAGGGCCTCGCGTTGCGGCGCGATGCGGGCGCTCCCGACGCCGGCGGTCCAGGCCGTCGTAAAGGCGCTCGCGTAGCGGTTGTCATAGCGGATTGCGGCTTCGCAGCTCTGGTGTCCGGCAGCCTCCAGCAGCTTGATGCCCGTCTCCAGCGCATCGAGGGCTTCGCGGTCCGGGGTGAAGGGAAAGACCGACTGCCACGGGCTGTCCAGGCTGACCCCGATCCGCAGTGGGGGCGGCTCCTGTCCGGCCAGTTGAAGGTAGCTGTCCGCCTGCCCGGGCCGTTTTCCGGCCTGTTCTCCTGCCGGCTGCCGGGGCGGTTGCAGCGGAACCAGTGCGTCGACCATCAGGGCTGCGTCCGCAGCGGAACGGGCCAGGGGACCGGCAACCACCAGACCGGCGGGGTCGCCGGTGCTTTCCCCGGCCGGGATCAGCCCGCGGCCCGGTTTCAGGCCCACCAGGCCGCAGGCGGCGGCCGGGATGCGGATAGAGCCGCCGCCGTCGGATCCCGGAGCGAAGGGAAGCAGTCCGGCGGCCACGGCGGCTGCGCTGCCGCCCGAGGAGCCGCCGGAGCTCCGGCTCAGCGCGTACGGGTTGCGTGAGGGCGCGGCAATCCTGTTCTCGCTGTAGGCCGTCAGTCCGAATTCCGGGACCTGCGTCTTGCCCAGCGAAATGACCCCGGCGCCTTTTAGCGCGGCCGCCAAGGCGCCGTCCGCCACAGCGGCTTTGTGTTCGAAGGCGGCGCTGCCGTGCGTGGTGACGACGCCGGCGACGTCGGTCAGGTCCTTGAACGCGGTCGGCATGCCGTGCAGCAGCGGCAGTTCCGCCCGGGCGTCGTCCGCGTTGGCATGGGTGGAGGTTCGGGCGTGGCGGCTGTCCGCGGCGTCGGCGTCCCTGAGCGCCTGCTCGGCCGTGACGGTGATGAAGGCGCCCAGGTGCGGGTTCTCCGCCGCGATGCGGTCAAGGAAGTGCGCCGCGGCCTGGCGCGCGGAGAGCTCGCCGTCGCGCAGGGCGTCGCGGAGTGCCACGGCGGACAGCTCATGGATCTCAGCCAAGGGTCAACGGCCTGCGCTGTTCAGGCGTGGAGCCTGCTTCCCCGGTGGGACATGTCCGGTCTTCGCTGCCATGGGTCTCCTTTGCGCTCTCCAGAAGCGTAACCTGCCACCTGTTTGGACCGGGCCCCGACAGCTGGCGATACGCTGGGGGCAGACCTTGGTTTCAGCGGAGAGGACGACCATGAGCGACATCGACACCGTGACCGTTTCCGACATCCCCGAAGCGGCGCGGATCCTGGACGTACGCGAGGACTACGAGTGGGCGGCCGGCCACGCCGAGCACGCCGTGCACATTCCCCTCGACCAGCTCCCCGCCCGGCTCGATGAGCTGGACCCGGACGAGGATTTGTACGTCATCTGCCGAACCGGCGGACGTTCTTTCCGGGCGGCGCAGTGGCTTGTCGGCCACGGCTACTCGGCGATGAATGTGGCCGGCGGAATGGACCAGTGGCTCGAGAACGGGCTGCCGCTGGTGTCCGACAACGGCCTCAAGCCCGTCGTTCTGTAAACGAAGGAAGAACCAATGCCAGCGTCACCCGTCACCTATACCTTCCTCGGCCCCGAGGGGACCTTCACCGAGGCGGCGTTGATGCAGGTGCCCGGCGCCGCGGAGGCCATCCGAATCCCTTCCTCGAACGTCAACGCGGCGCTGGACAAGGTCCGCAACGGCTCGGCCGACGCCGCGATGGTGCCGATCGAGAACTCCGTGGAGGGCGGCGTCACGGCAACACTGGACGCTATCGCCACCGGCCAGGAGCTTCGGATCCTGCGCGAGGCCCTCGTGCCGATCAGCTTTGTGCTGGTGGCCAGGCCCGGCGTCCGGATCGAGGACATCCGCCGGATCTCCACCCACGGGCACGCCTGGGCCCAGTGCAGGCTGTGGGTGGACAGTCATATTCCAAATGTGGAATACATCCCCGGCTCCTCGACCGCCGCGGCCGCGCTGGGCCTGCTGGAAGCCGATCCCCACTACGACGCCGCCATCTGCGCACCCATTGTGGCGGCCGAGCAGCCCGGGCTGGCTGTGCTGGCGGAGAACATCGGCGACAACCCGGGCGCAGTGACGCGGTTCGTCCTGGTGGGGCGTCCCGGCACGCTGCCGGAACGAACCGGAGCCGACAAGACCACCGTGGTGGTCCCGCTTCCGGAAGACCGGCCGGGCGCATTGATGGAAATCCTCGACCAGTTCGCCACCCGAGGCGTAAACCTAAGCAGGATCGAATCCCGGCCCACCGGGCAGTACTTGGGCCACTACTTCTTCAGCATCGACGCGGACGGCCACGTGGGGGACGCGCGGGTGGCCGACGCCCTCGCGGGACTGCATCGGATCAGCCCGGCTACTCGGTTCCTCGGCTCCTACGGGCGGGCGGACGGCCAGCGCGCAGAGGTGGCGCCGCACACCTCGGACCAGGCATTCCGCGCTGCCCATGCTTGGGTCGAAGACATACTCACCGGTGCATCTGTGGTTCAGGAATATAACCCGCAGGCTTCGCCCACAGCGTAGGCAATTGCCACATGCGGCACTTCCACCCCTTGGCAACTATGCGTATGCTTGCCTGATCTATTGGGGTAGTCCCCTACCGGAAGGAGCGGGTCATGGCAGGAACCAGCACAGAAAATGACGGCCAGGGAATGATTGTCAATCCCAAACCGACGGCCGAGAACCAGGACTGGGACGGCGACGACGCTGACCGTGCTGACCGCTTGCGCTTCGAGGAGGAGCAGGCGATGATCCGCGAGCAGTCGGAGGCGCGCGCCGCCAAGGCAGCCGCGGACGCCAAGAAGGAAGCCGACGCGAAGAAAGAAGCCAGCTAAGGCGGTCGCGTCAGGGCAGGTGCCAGGGCTGGCTGTTCCCGGACTTGCCGGCGCCGCTGGCCAGCTCGTCCCTGGCTACGTCTTCCCTTACCCGGACCAGCAGCGAGCGGGGGGCTATCCGGACCGTAACGGCCGTAGCCTCGCCGGACGGATCGCCGTCGACCTGGGTGGGCATGGGTTCGGCGCACTTGATCACCACCTTGCCGGAGCGGTAATACGTCATCACCGGCAAGTTTCTTTTGTGCTTGAGCACAATCTTCCAGTACATCGCCAGCCAGCCGATCGCGCTGCGCGGGCTCATCACCACCACGTCAAGCATGCCGTCGTCGATCATGGCCTGGGGGATGAAGTCGATTCCGCCCGGAATCAGCCCGCAGTTGGCGAAGAGCACGCTCCGGATCTTCCGCGACTGCTCCGGCTGGTCGTCCAGGGCGATGGAGACCCGCTTGCGGCGGCCCGGTAGGTGCCGCACACCCGCCTCCGTGTAGGCCAGCCAGCCCACCGCTTTCTTGAGCCCGTCGTTCGTGTCGCCGACCACCTCGGCGTCCATGCCCATGCCGGCAATCACCAAAAAGGCATGATCTGCGGACTGCCCGGTCAAGGCGTTCTCCACCGTCATGCGGGCGGTGTCAATGAAGCGCTGGTGTCCGAACAGCGCAATCTCCACGCAGCCGTGCAGGTCCCCGATGTCCAGATGGACGTTACGGGCCAGCAGGTTGCCGGTGCCCAGCGGCAGGAGCCCCATGGCGATATCCGTGTGCGCGAGGACGTCGGCCACCACCCGGACGGTGCCGTCGCCGCCGCCCACCAGGACGACGTCGGCTCCGTATTCGACGGCGGCACGTGCCTGCGAGAAGCCGGGGTCCTCGGGTGTGGTCTCGAAGAAGCGCGGCGCCTCCCAGCCGGCCGCGAGGCAGGCGCTCTCCACCAAAACCCTGGCTTCCGCCGACCTGGATTTGATCGGGTTGATTACGACGGCCACCCGCTGCTTGACCAGACCGGGGTTGTGCGTCTCTTCCCATACGGCACTGCGGGTGTGCTTGGCCTTCAACCGGCGCACGCCCCACCAACTGGAGACGGCAAATGCCAGGGCTCCAGCGAGGACGAGGTAGAGCAGCCAGTCGCGCATGTTGCTCCAACACTATCCCGCGAGTTCGCCGCGGCAGCACTGCCGGAGGGCGGCCCCCGGATTCGATACTCTTATCTGGTGATCGACGTAAAAGACCTCAGCGAAAATCCGGACAAGTTCCGTGCCAGCCAGCGCGCCCGCGGTGCCGATGAATCCGTGGTGGACGCGATCATCGCCGCGGACGCGGCCCGGCGCGCGGCACTGATCCGTTTCGAAAACCTGCGGGCCGAGCAGAACGCCTTCGGCAAGAAGGTGGCGCAGGCCAAGGGCGAGGAAAAGCAGGCCCTGCTCGCCGAGGTCAAGGTGCTCGCGGCCTCGGTCAAGGAAGCCTCAGCCGAAGCCGACGTCGCCCAGGCCGCCCAGGAGGAGCTCCTCCGCGGCATACCCAACCTGGTCGAAGACGGCGTCCCGGCCGGCGGCGAGGACGACTACGTCGTGGTGAAGACCGTCGGGACGCCCCGCGAATTCCCCGACTTCGAGCCGAAGGACCACCTCGAAATCGGCGAGCTGATTGGCGCGATCGACATGGAACGCGGAGCCAAGGTCTCCGGTTCACGCTTCTACTTCCTGCGCGGCGTCGGTGCCCGGCTCGAGATGGCCCTCTTGCAGATGGCCATGGAGCAGGCCATCGACGCCGGCTTCGTCCCCATGATCACCCCGACGCTGGTCCGGCCCGAGACCATGCAGGGCACCGGATTCGACGTCAAGCACGACGCCGAGATCTACCGCCTCGCCGAGGACGACCTCTACCTGGTTGGCACCTCCGAGGTGGCCCTCGCCGGCTACCACGCAGACGAAATCCTGGACCTCAGCGGCGGCCCGATCCGCTACGCGGGACAGAGCTCCTGCTACCGGCGCGAGGCCGGATCGCACGGCAAGGACACCCGCGGCATCATCCGCGTCCACCAGTTCAACAAGGTGGAGATGTTCATCTACACCTCGGTCGAGGAGGCGGCAGCCGAGCACGCCCGCCTGCTGGCCTGGGAAGAGGAAATGCTGGCCAAGTGCGAGCTGCCCTACCGCGTGATCGACACCGCCGCGGGCGACCTTGGCACCTCGGCGGCCCGCAAGTTCGACTGCGAAGCCTGGGTTCCCACGCAGGGCGCCTACCGCGAGCTGACCTCCACCTCCAACTGCACCACCTTCCAGGCACGCCGGCTCAACATCCGCGAACGCGTGCTGAACGAGGAAGGCGCACCCAAGGGAACCCGCGCGGTGGCCACCCTCAACGGCACCCTCGCCACGACCCGCTGGATCGTCGCCATCCTCGAACACCACCAGAACCCTGACGGCTCGGTCAACGTCCCGGCGGCGCTGCAGAAGTACCTCGGCGGGATGACGGTGCTCCCCGTCCTCTAGGCCACCGGCCGTCGGCAGCTGTTCACCAACGCTTCATGCCTTGCTGTGGCGCGCGTCCTAGCAGCTGTCGGGGGTGTCTGCTCTACTTATTGGATGACTACATTGACTGAAGCCTCAGTCGCTGGCAACGATGACCAGCGAGATGCAAACGACAAAATGATGATCGCCCTCGACGTCGACGGAACACTCGTCGACCACGACGGGCACATGTCCGTCCCCGTGCGGGAAGCGGCCCAGGCTGTCGTGGCCGCCGGGCACGAGGTGATGATCGCGACGGGCCGCTCGCTCAACGCAACCCTGCCCATCATCGAGCACATCGGCATTGAAAGCGGCTACGCTGTCTGCTCCAACGGCGGCGTCACGCTGCGCGTGGATTCCGGCCTCGCCGACGGCTACGAAGTGCTGCACAAAGCCACCTTCGACCCCGGCCCGGCGCTCCGGGCGCTGCGCAAGCGGCTGCCCTCGGCCAAGTACGCGCTTGAGGACGAGAACGGCAACTTCCTCTCCACCGAACGCTTCCAGGACGCCAGCTTCGGCGTCGAAGCAATCGGCGTCGACTTCCAGACCATGCTGGAGGCCACCGCCGTGCGCGTCGTGGTGTTCAGCTCCGAGAACACGCCCGAGGAATTCAACGCAGCGATCCGCCACGTTGGCCTCGCGGGTGTCACCTACTCCGTCGGGTGGACGGCGTGGCTGGACATTGCCGCTGCCGGCGTCACCAAGGCCAGCGCCTTGGAACAACTGCGCGGACGGCTGAGCATCGAGGCGCACCGAACGGTCGCCGTCGGCGACGGCCGGAATGACATCGAGATGCTCACCTGGGCACGCCGCGGCGTGGCGATGGGCCAGGCCCCGGCCGAGGTGATTGCCGCCGCCGACGAGGTCACCCACTCGGTGTACGACGACGGCGCCGCCCACGTGCTGCGCAGCATCCTGCTCTAAGGACGCCGGCTCCACCGCGGCGCGGAACCTCCGGCCCGGAACCTGAGGGCGGAACGCCGGCGCGGGATCCGGCCTAGCGGACTTCGAGGATCAGGCCCAGCAGCCGGGCGGCGGCGGGCCGGGCCGCGTGCTCCTCGTTCCACTGCGCCCGGGCCACCGCCTTGCTGACGGCCTGGGTGGTGATGCCCAGTTCCTCGGCCACGGCTTTCTGCTGCCCGCGCACACCGGGGGTAAGCAGGTCCAGCACCCGCCACTCGGCGGCGCTGCGGTCGTGCACGATGTGGCCTAGCAGCCGCAGCACGGCCTCGGCTTCGGCGGCAAGGTCCGCCAGGGGCCCTTCCACCGCCACCGGGATGCGTTCCTTGCCGTTCCTGAGCCGGTCCACGGCGCGTCGGGCGTAGACCAGGCCGTGCCCTGAGGCGTCCTTGATCTGGTTCGGCAGCGGTTCGTTGACCGGGCCGACGCCGATCCCGACATACCAGGCGCCGGTCCGCAGGGCGATCAGCGCCGCCTCGACGGCTTGGCGGGGGCAGTCCAGGATGCCCTGGACCTCGTCCTCCACCGACCGGTCGAAATCGAGGCGCGCCGGAATGTGCCGCAGGTCCTTGAGGAGCTGCGGCACACGGTCGCCGTCGCGCCGGCTGTCGGTTTGGTTGATGGTCAGCGTGAACATACTGGATGCCACACTACCGCGTGGCTAAGGGGAGGCAAGTACCCGTTGCGGTCCCCGTTACCGGTCCGCCGCAGCCGGCACAACACCCCGGCGGGCTTGTCTCTGACCCCGGGAGATGTTGCGATGGGGGGACACGCTGCCGACGGCGGCACGGACCGGGCGGAGTGCATCAGTGGCTGATGGGTTGGAACAGGGGACAGGGCAGCGGACGGTGCCGGCGGGGCGCGCGGACGAACTTGAACTCGTGGACCGGTGGTGGCGGGCCGCCAACTATCTCTCGGTAGGCCAGATCTATCTGCGCTCCAACCCGCTGCTGCGCGAACCGCTCAGCGCCGGGGACACCAAGTCCCGCCTGCTTGGGCACTGGGGCACCACCCCGGGCCTGAACTTCATCTATGCGCACCTGAACCGCGTCATCCGCCGCGACGCCCAGGAGATGCTGTTCGTCGCCGGCCCCGGCCACGGCGGACCGGCCGTGGTGGCGAACGCCTGGCTGGAAGGGACTTACTCCGAGATCTACAGCAACGTCGGCCCGGACGAGGACGGCCTGGCCGAGCTGTTCCGGCAGTTCTCCTACCCCGGCGGCATCCCCAGCCACGCCGCCCCGGAAACCCCGGGCTCCATCAATGAGGGCGGCGAACTCGGGTACTCGTTGGCGCACGCCTACGGCACGGTGTTCGACAACCCCGAGCTGATCACCGCCGTCGTGATCGGCGACGGCGAGGCCGAGACCGGGCCGCTGGCCGCCAGCTGGCACTCACACAACTTCCTGGACCCGGTGCAGGACGGGGCCGTGCTGCCCATCCTGCACCTGAACGGCTACAAGATCGCCAACCCCACGATTCTCGCGCGCATGCCGGAGGCCCAGCTGGAGCAACTGCTGCGCGGCTACGGGCACACGCCGCACTTCGTGACCGTCGCCGATCCGGAGGACACCGCCGCGGCGCACCGGGATTTCGCGGCGGTGCTGGACGACTGCCTGGCCGAGATCCGCGCCATTCAGGCAGCCCGCAGGGACGCAACAACCACCGCCGGCGACGACGCTCCCGCCGCCGCGTGGCCGATGATCGTGCTCCGTTCGCCGAAGGGCTGGACCGGCCCGAAAACGGTCGACGGGCTGCAGGTGGAAGGCACCTGGCGCAGCCACCAGGTGCCCCTCGCCGAAGTCCGCACCAACCCCGCGCACCTGGCGCAGCTGGGCCGCTGGCTGGAGTCCTACCGCCCGGCGGAGCTGTTCGACGAGGGCGGCCGGCTCCGGTCCGACGTCGCCGCCAACGCCCCCGACGGCGATCTGCGGATGAGCGCCACCCCGCATGCCAACGGCGGCGTCCTGTTGCGGGACCTGAAACTGCCCGGCTACGCCGACCATGCGGTGGATGTTGCCCAGCCGGGCCGGGAACGGGTCAGCGCCATGATCACCCTCGGCGGCTGGCTGCGGGACGTGATAGCGCTGAACCCGGAGACGTTCCGGCTGTTCGGCCCGGACGAGACGGCGTCCAACCGGCTCCAGGACGTCTACGAAGTGACGGACAAGGTCTGGCAGTACCGGATCGAGCAGGTCGACGAGCATCTGGCCCGGGCCGGGCGCGTGATGGAGGTCCTCAGCGAACACCTCTGCCAGGGCTGGCTGGAGGGCTACCTGCTGACCGGCCGGCACGGCGTGTTCAGCTGCTACGAGGCGTTCATCCACATTGTCGATTCGATGTTCAACCAGCACGCCAAGTGGCTCAAGGTGCACCGGGAGCTCCCGTGGCGCCAGCCCGTCGCCTCGCTGAACTACGTCCTCTCCTCGCACGTCTGGCAGCAGGACCACAACGGGTTCTCGCACCAGGATCCCGGCTTCATCGACCACGCGGTGAACAAGAAGTCCGAGGTCATCCGGGTCTACCTGCCGCCGGACGCCAACACCCTGCTCTCGGTCATGGAGCACTGCCTTGGCTCGCGGGACTACGTCAACATCGTCGTCAGCGGCAAGCAGCCCTCACCCACCTGGCTGGGCCCGGCCGAAGCCTCGCACCACTGCCAGCGCGGCCTGGGGATCTGGGAGTTCGCCGGGTCCGAGGTCCCCGGCGAGGAGCCCGACGTCGTGCTGGCCTGCGCGGGCGACGTTCCGACGGTGGAGACCGTGGCGGCAGCCGAACTGCTCAAGGAGGGGGCGCCCGGGCTGAAAATCCGGGTGGTGAACGTGGTGGACCTGATGCGGCTCCAGGACGCGGCCGAACACCCGCACGGGCTCTCATCCCGGGACTTTGACGGCATCTTCACGGCGGACAAGCCGATCATCTTCGCCTACCACGGCTATCCGTCGCTGATCCACCGGCTGGCCTACCGCCGTACCAACCAGGAGGGCCTGCACGTGCGCGGCTACAAGGAGGAAGGCACCACGACGACGCCGTTCGACATGGCCATGCTCAACGGGATCGACCGGTACCAGCTGGCCATCGACGCAATCGACCGGGTTCCGGGCCTGGCGGAGCGGCACTCGCTGCTGCGCCAGTCGCTGCAGGACCGTCGTATCCGGGCGCACAACCACACCCGGGAGCACGGCGAGGACGCGAAGGAGATCAGCGGCTGGACCCTGGGCGGCCGGTAGCCTCTCCGTGCCACTCACCGTGCCACTCTCCGTGCCTGGGGGCCGTGCCGTTGAGCGCGGCCAGCCCCCCGATCGGCAGGTGGATCCAACCCTCGGTCAGGGCAGCTTTGGCGTGCGCGGCGTCGGTACGGATCGTGGCGCCGATGGCCACGGCCCGTGCCGTGAGGGAGGCGACCAAGGCGTCGAACATGTCATCCGAGCCGGCCAGACGGTCCTCGTGGCCGGCCAGATCCAGCCAGGGTGCTGCCTGCCGGAGCCCGTCGAGGAGCTCGCCCAGCCGCTGCGTTTCCGTGCCGCCGCGGCCCTTGTAGCCGCGGGCGAGCAGGCCCCAGGATTTCAGGGACGCCGCGGGGTAGACCTCGGCCAGCCTGCCGCTGCCGTCCCGCGCCTGGGCCCCGTGGCCACCGGCGATTTTGGCCTGGATGACGGCGCAACGCATGGCCGGGTGCGCAAGCCGGTCGGCGGAGACGCTGAGCGGGATCAGGCCGGTCCTGGCGGTGACGAAGCGGTCCGTGTCGCGGTAGGCCAGCAACCTGCGGCCTTCAATGCCGTCATAGTCCAGCACCGGGTGCGGCTCGCCGGCCAGGTGCGCTGCGATGAAGGGCAGGAAGGCATCCGGCCAACCCACGGGGCAGTCGATCCCGGCCATGTCGGCCGCGCCGAAGAGCCGCACCACCTCGTCGTCGTCGACGTCCAGGTCCAGGTGCGCCAGGCGGGCGGCGCCGTTCTTCCATTCGATGACGGCGGCCGCGGTCTTCTTCATGGCCGCTGCAAGGTCGACGCCGAGGGTCAGCATGGTTCAGACCCTGCGGTAGCGGAGGCCGCCGGGGATCATGCCGTCGTCGTCCAGCCCGTCGCCGGACGCGAACCGGGCCCACAGGGCGCGCAATTCCTTGCCGGTGACGTTGATGTCCTCCCAGCTGGCCCCCTCCAGCAGCCCCGCCCCGGCCCAGGTCTGCTCGTCGCCGAACAGCAGCGGCAAATCCACGGTGTGCGCGGCCCCGTAGCGGTTTCCCGGAGCGGCCCAGGACAGCAGATAGCGGTAGGCCGTGCCGCCGGCCCGGGCATGGCGCCGGGCGAATCGCCTGGCCGCCCGGCCGTACACCGCCTCCGTCACGGCCCAGTTGATGGCCCTGACGACGGCGGTCCCGAGTACCGGGATCCCTGAAACCCGGCTGACCGCGGGGTTGCGCGGCAGGAACATCCGGGCTTCCTCGGAGGTGTGCCCGATCAGGACCTCGATCCCGGCTGCCGTGGCGTTCCAGGCGGCCTCAATGCCGGACTCCGGCGGCAGCGGAGCGTGCCCGTACTGGGTGCCGAAGGGCATCGCCGCGATCAGCCCGAACTTCCGGGCCACTTGCGACACGTGCCCCTCGATCTCCACAACGTCCATCGCCGGGGTGTCCTCGGTGACGGCTTCCGCGGCCACGCCCATGGCGCGGCTCATCTTGTCCCGGCCGCGGGTGATGCCCAGCGGCGCGCTCTGGATGATGGCCCGCCGGAAGAGCGTGGGTGCCTCCGGCGTCGCCATCAGGTGGGCGACGGCGTCCCCGCCGGCAGACTGCCCGAAGGCCGTGACGTTTCCCGGATCGCCGCCGAAAGCTGAGATGTTGCGCTGCACCCAGCGGAACGCCTCGAGCTGATCCAGCAGCCCCAGGTTCGCGGGCCGGCCGGTGCCGGTTGCCAAGTAGCCGAACAGGCCCAGCCGGTACGTCACGGAGACCACAATGACGCGGTTTTCGGCGACGAGGGCGCGGGGATCGAAAATCGCCAGGTCGCCGGAGCCGGACGTGTAGGAGCCGCCGTGCAGCCACACCATGACCGGCACGCGTTCGCCGTCGCGCAGCTCCGCCGGCATGGTGACGGAGAGCCGCTGGCAGTCCTCGCTGCCCGGCAGTTCCCCGTAACGGGTGCCGAGGATGTCGTCCAGGAACGGGACCGGAGCCTGCGGGCAGGCCGGGGAGAGGGTGGTGGCCGCGAAAGCCTCGCGCCAGTCGGGCGCGGCCGCCGGAGGCTGGAAACGCGCCGCGGTGGCGTAGGGGATGCCGGTGGCACGCACGACGTCGCCGTCCCGCCACCCGGTGACCGGGCCGCAGGGCGGGCTAAAGCTGGGATCCGCAGGCATGAACCAACGATTTCACACTTTCCTGAGCCGCGACTGGTAAAGCGCGGACGTACACATGAGGCCCCAAAATCCGGAGATTCGGGGCCTCAAGTTCACGCCCCAGGGGCGCGGGCGGGGGACTAGTGTCCGGCGCCCGGGACGAAGCGCTTGATCGACGCTTCGAGTTCGGCTTCGGCTGCGGCGCGGTCGCCCCAGCCCTCGGCCTTGACCCACTTGCCCGGCTCCAGGTCCTTGTAGCGGGTGAAGAAGTGCTCGATTTCCTTGATCAGGAACTCGTTGACATCACTGATCTCGTTGATGTGGTCGAAACGGGCGTCGGCCGGCACGCAGAGGACCTTGGCGTCCCCGCCGCCGTCGTCGGTCATGTTGAACACGCCGATCGGGCGGGCCTCGACGATTACGCCCGGGTAGAGGTCGAAGTCCTGCAGGAGCACCAGGGCGTCCAGCGGGTCGCCGTCCTCGCCCAGGGTGTTCTCGAAGAAGCCGTAGTGCGTGGGGTACTGCATGGAGGTGAACAGGACGCGGTCCAGGCGGACGCGGCCGGTCTCGTGGTCGACTTCGTACTTGACGCGCGATCCCTTGGGGATCTCGATGGTCACGTCATGCTTCATGGAATGCTCCTCGACGGATTCAGGGGGTGCGCGGCACACAGGGCGTCCAAAAAACAGCGCCGGTGCCGCCGACTATTATTGAGGATATAGCGACAGGCCCTGGTTTCAGGAACTAGTGGGGACATTTCGGGACTAAAGGACCAGCAGCAGCATGAAACGCAGAACGAGCCATGAGGGCACGGCTCCGGCGCCCGGAAGGATCGGGCGGATCTTCCCGATGCTGCTCCTGACCCTGGTAATCCTGGCGCTCGCCGTCCCGGCAGGCATGGCGGTCAGCCCCGGATTCCGCGGACCGGCGCCCGTTCCCGAGCCCGCCGCGGCCGGTCCCTGGCAGCAAATGCCCGCGAGCCTCAGCGCGCCCGACGGCGGTGCGGGAACCGCGGGCGGCATGACACCGCTCAGTGACGCGGCGCCGCTGCCGGATGCCGCCAGGCTGGCCGTCCTGCTCGGTGCCACCCTCAAGGCCGACGGCGCGGGGTCCTTCAGCGGACTCGTCCAGGACGCCCGCACCGGCAAGGTGCTCTTCGACCGGTCCGCCGCCGAGGTCCGCGCCCCCGCCTCGAACATCAAGCTCCTGACCGCCGCCGCCGCGCTGCGGACCCTTGGCCCGGACCGGCGCTTCAGCACCAAGGTCGTGGCCGGCAGCACGCCCGGCACGGTGGTGCTGACCGGCGGCGGAGACGTGCTGTTGGGCGCGGGCAAGTCCGCTGCCGATGCCGTCCTGGGCCACGCCGGGCTCGCCAGCCTCGCGCAGTCCACCGCCGACGCACTGCGGAAAGCGGGCGTCTCCGGCCCGGTGTCCGTGCTGCTGGATGATTCTCTGTTCAGCGGCCCGTCGCTGAACCCGGCGTGGAGCCCAGACGACGTGGCCGCCGGCGAGGTGGCGCCGCTGTTCCCGCTGGCACTGAACTCCGCCCGCTTCGACCCCGCCGTCACCGCCGGACCCCGCCCCCGGGATGCCGCCATGAGCGCTGCCGAGGCGTTCGCGGCCCGGCTCTCGGCGGCCGGCGCCGGTGCGGGATTTAGGGTGCGGGCCGGCGTCGCCAGGCTGGCGGCCGCGCCCAAGCCCCCCGCGTCCCCCAGCAGCCAGGCCGGGAAAGTCCTGGCGGAAGTGCAGTCCGCCACCGTCAGCCAGCAGGTGGACCTGATGCTGCGCACCTCGGATAACTACCTCACCGAGGTGATCGGCCGCATGGTGGCCGTGGCCAGCGGCAAACCGGCCAGCAACGACGGCGCCCGTGCCGCCGTGCTGCAGCAGCTCAAGGAACTGGGAATACCGCTGGCCACCCTCCGGATGGCCGACCTGGCCGGGCTCACCCTCGAGAACAAGGTCTCCGCGCGGCAGATCTCCGCCGTGGTCCGCGCCATGACCACCGGCACGGACACCCGCCTCCGCTCCGCCCTGGCCGGTTTCCCCGTGGCCGGGCTGACCGGAACGCTCGGCAGCCGGTACATGGACACCAGCACCTCCCGGGGCGCGGGCCTGGTCCGCGCCAAGACCGGAACGCTGAACACCGTGATCGCCCTCAGCGGCTACGTCGTGGACGCGGACGGACGGTTGCTGGTCTTCTCCTTCATCGGCAACGGCCTCACCCCGGGGGCTGCCGGGAACAAGGTGGCGCTGGACCGGACCGCCTCGGTCCTGGCCGCCTGCGGATGCCGCTAGGGCCCCCGCCGATTCGACGGTTCCCTGCGCACAAGACGGTTCGAAACGTCGATCCTGCAGGGAACCGTCGAACCGGCCGGCGCCGGCTGCCCGTTCGCCGCCCGACGAATTTAAGGCGCACCCCGGGCACGCTGTGATCTGATGGGGGCTATGGAGTCCTCTTCGCGCGAGACATCACCGGACACGAAATCCCAGGCCCAGGCCCTGATCAACTGGGACCTCGCCGCGTCCACGGCCGCACGCCTCACCCCGGCCGGGCCGTCGCTGGGGTCCAAGGAGATCGGCGCCGCCGTCGAGAACCTGCGCCTGATGGCGGACATTTCGGTGCCGCACGTTCATGACATCACCGGACTCGAGGCCGCCCGGGACCTCCGGGACTCGTCCGTGCTGGTGGTGGACCGCGCCTCATGGGCCAAAGCCAACACGCAGAGCTTCGCCGTGATGCTCCAGCCCGCCATCGAAAAGATGCTCGAAGGCCGCCGCGGAACCGTGACCCCGGGAGCCGCGAGCGTCGGCGGCGCAATCACCGGCAGCCAACTGGGCGCGATCCTGGCCTTCCTCTCCAGCAAGGTCCTGGGCCAGTACGACCCGTTTTCCGCGCTCGCCGAGAACTCCACCGCCCCCGCCGCCGGCCGGCTGCTGTTGGTGGCGCCCAACATCGTCGCGGTGGAACGTGAGCTCAATGTCGCTCCCGAGGACTTCCGGCTCTGGGTGTGCCTGCACGAACAGACCCACCGCGTGCAGTTCGCCGCCGCGCCCTGGCTGCGGCACCACATGCTGGAACAAATCGAAGACCTCAGCCAGCACCTGCTGGGCAACGTCGACTCGATCATGGAGGGGGCCGCGAGGGCCCTCAAGGACCGGTCCGGCAACGGGGCCGCTCCCGGCCGCGGGGCAATCCTGGATCTGCTGCAGGACCCCGCGGAACGGGCCGCGATCTCACATCTCACCGCCGTCATGAGCCTGCTGGAAGGCCACGCCAACGTGGTGATGGATGCGGTGGACGCCAGCATCGTGCCTTCGGTCAAAACCATCCGGCAGCGCTTCAACGCCCGCGGCAAGGACCGCGGCACCATCGAGAAGTTCATCCGCAGCCTGCTCGGCCTCGACGCGAAGATGCGGCAATACACCGACGGCGCAAAATTTGTCCGCGAAGTGGTCGACGCCGCCGGCATGGAAGGCTTCAACAAGGTCTGGGAGTCCGCCGACCGCCTTCCCACCGAACCCGAAATCCACGACTCCAAGCTCTGGCTCGAACGGATGGGGCTCTAGACCACGTGGCACCAACCACCCCACCGTCCCTTCCGGCGGCTTCCGGCGGACGACGTCGGCCCGGCCGGCTGGCGCCCGTCGTCGGCAAGGCGCGGAAAATGCTGCAGAACGCCCTCGCCGACGCCGGCTACCCCGGGCGGGTGCTGGTGGCGTGCAGCGGCGGCCCGGACTCGCTGGCTCTTGCGGCCGTCGCGGCCTACTTTGGCCGCCGCGGGCACGTTGACGGGCACCCGATCTCCGTCGGCGCCGTCGTGGTCGACCACCAGTTGCAGCCCGGCTCCGCGGCCGTGGCGGCGGCGACCGTATGGACGCTGGAGGAGCTGGGGCTGGACCCCGTCCAGCTCCGGACCGTTGACGTTGCCGCCACCGGGATGGGCCCGGAGGCCGCCGCGCGGGACGCCCGGCACGCAGCCCTCGAGGCCGCCGCCGACGATACCGGCGCCGCGGCCGTCCTGCTGGGCCACACCCTGGATGACCAGGCCGAACAGGTCCTGCTGGGACTGGCCCGCGGCTCCGGAACCCGCTCGCTCGCCGGGATGCGGCCGGTGCGGGGCCGCCTGCTCCGCCCGTTCCTGGGCCTGCGCCGGGCCGAAACCCTGGAAATCTGCGCGGTCGAGGGACTGGACCCGTGGCACGACCCGAGCAACGAGGACCCCGCCTTCGCCCGCTCCCGCACCCGGGTGGAGGTGCTGCCGATGCTGGAAGAAAAGCTCGGGCCCGGCGTCGCGGAGTCGCTGGCCAGGACGGCGTCGATCCTGCAGCTCGACGCCGATTACCTCGAGGATGTGGCCAACGACACTTATCTCCGGCTGCAGAGCCGTTCGGGGACAGACCTCAGCCTGCCCGAGGCCGAGCTTCGCGAACTGGCACCCGCGCTCAGGTTCCGGGTGATCGCGAAGGCCGCCGCCGCCGTCGGCGGTCAACAGCCCAGCTACCAGCGGCTGCTGGCCGCCGAAGCGTTGCTGCGCCGGCAGGGATCCGCCGGACCGGTGGAGCTGCCAGGCGGCGTGAGCGTGTACCGGCTTTCGCTCGCGGAACTGCTCGCAGCCGAACAGTCCGGCCCCGCCGGCGTTCCCCGTGAGGGCGCCCGCTGTGGGAAGCTTGTATTCCGGCCTCAAAAACCGCCCCAAGAATAGTCGCACCCGCATCTACACAGGAGCCATTGGTGGATTCAAACGACGTCCAGGCAGACCTCAAGCACGTTCTCTACTCCAAGGAGCAGATCCAGACCAGGATCACTGAACTCGCTGCCCAGATCGACAAGGACTACGAAGGACGCGATCTGCTGATCGTCGGTGTGCTCAAGGGTGCGGTCATGGTCATGGCGGACCTGGCCCGTGCGCTGCACAGCCACGTCTCGATGGACTGGATGGCCGTCTCCTCCTACGGCTCGGGCACCCAGTCCTCCGGCGTGGTCCGCATCCTCAAGGACCTCGACACCGACCTGATGGGCAAGGACGTCCTGATCGTCGAGGACATCATCGACTCCGGCCTCACGCTCTCCTGGCTCAAGACCAACCTGGAGTCCCGCGGCCCGGCCTCGGTGGAAATCTGCACCGCGTTCCGCAAGCCCACCGCCGCGAAGGTCCAGATCGACGTCAAGTACGTCGGCTACGACATCCCCAACGAATTCGTCGTCGGCTACGGCCTGGACTACGCCGAAAAGTACCGCAACCTCGACTTCGTGGGCACCCTCGCACCGCACGTCTACGAGTAAACGTAGACTGCCTCGGGCGAACTCCCTCCGGCTCGACGCTGAGCCTGGCCTGCACCCGCACAGCCCTCCGCTACGCCGACAGGGAACTTTTAGCCATGACCGTGCGTGACTTACTGCGACGGTGTATAGCTAGAACCTGACGCAGCACCACACGCGCGCAGATCGGTCGCCGTGCAGCACTACCAGGAGGGACGGGGCGAGCCCCCGATCAGATGAAAGCTAAGAGTTTCTTCAAGGGCCCGGGCATCTGGATTGTCGTTGTTATCGGCATGCTCCTGCTGGCCTTTGCCACCCTGGCCCCGGGCGGCTCCGTCCGGATCGACACGGACCGGGGCCTGGCGCTTTTGGCCGCCAGCGACAAGGTCGAGCAGGCCAAGATTTTCGACGCCGAGAACCGCGTGGACCTGGTGCTGAAAAACGACATCCAGATTGACGGCCAGGACAAGGGCAAGAACGTCCAGTTCTACTTCGTCAACGCCCGTGCTGCGGACGTCGTCAAGGCCGTGACCGCGGCGAAGCCGCCGAGCGGTTTCACCGACCAGCCGGTGGAAAGCAACTGGTTCTCCGGCCTGTTCTCCCTGCTGGTCCCGGTGCTGCTCCTGGGTGTCCTCTTCTGGTTCCTGCTCTCCCGGATGCAGGGCGGCGGCTCCAAGGTCATGCAGTTCGGCAAGTCCAAGGCCAAGATGGTTAACAAGGACATGCCCCAGGTGACCTTCGGCGACGTCGCCGGCGCCGACGAGGCCGTCGAGGAACTCCAGGAAATCAAGGAATTCCTTCAGGAACCGGCCAAGTTCCAGGCCGTGGGCGCGAAGATCCCCAAGGGCGTGCTGCTCTACGGCCCTCCCGGCACCGGCAAGACGCTGCTGGCCCGCGCCGTCGCCGGCGAGGCCGGCGTGCCGTTCTTCTCCATCTCCGGTTCCGACTTCGTGGAAATGTTCGTCGGCGTGGGCGCCTCCCGCGTCCGCGACCTGTTCGAGCAGGCCAAGGCCAACTCGCCCGCCATCATCTTCGTGGATGAGATCGACGCCGTCGGCCGTCACCGCGGCGCGGGCATCGGCGGCGGCAACGACGAACGCGAGCAGACCCTCAACCAGCTCCTGGTCGAGATGGACGGCTTCGACGTCAAGACCAATGTCATCCTGATCGCGGCCACGAACCGGCCCGACGTGCTCGACCCGGCCCTGCTGCGCCCGGGCCGCTTCGACCGCCAGATTTCGGTCGAGGCGCCGGACCTGATCGGCCGCGACCAGATTCTGAGGGTGCACGCAAAGGGCAAGCCGATGGCTCCCGGCGTCGACCTCAAGGCCGTCGCAAAGAAGACCCCCGGCTACACCGGCGCCGACCTGGCGAACGTACTCAACGAAGCCGCCCTCCTGACGGCGCGCTCCAACGCCAACCTGATCGATGACCGCGCCCTCGACGAGGCGATCGACCGGGTGATGGCCGGTCCGCAGAAGCGCAGCCGCGTCATGAAGGAACACGAGCGCAAAGTCACCGCCTACCACGAGGGCGGCCACGCCCTCGTTGCGGCGGCACTGCGCAACTCGGCCCCGGTCACCAAGATCACCATCCTGCCGCGCGGCCGCGCCCTCGGTTACACCATGGTGGTTCCGGAGAACGACAAGTACTCCGTGACCCGCAACGAACTGCTGGACCAGATGGCGTACGCCATGGGCGGCCGCGTGGCCGAGGAACTCGTCTTCCACGACCCCTCCACCGGCGCCTCGAACGACATCGAAAAGGCCACCGGGATCGCACGCAAGATGGTCACCGAGTTCGGCATGAGCGAACGCGTGGGTGCCGTGCGCCTTGGCCAGGGCGGCGGCGAGCCGTTCCTGGGCCGCGACGCCGGCCACGAGCGCAACTACTCGGACCAGATCGCCTACGTCGTGGACGAGGAAGTGCGCCGCCTGATCGAGGGTGCGCACGACGAGGCCTACGCGATCCTGACCGAGAACCGCGACGTGCTGGACCAGCTCGCACTGGAACTGCTGGAACGCGAAACCCTGAACCAGGCCGAGATCGCCCAGGTCTTCGCTGACATCCGCAAGCGCGATTTCCGCGAAATCTGGCTCTCCAAGGAGAGCCGGCCGATCCAGGCCGTCGGTCCGGTGGAGTCCCGCCGTGAGAAGGCCGAACGCGAAGCCCAGGAAGAAGCCAAGGAAGCCCGGCTCGAGGAGCCGCTCGACACCCGCCCGCCGCACGCCCAGGGCGTACCCGGACAGGAGTCGTTCCAGGACGGCGTCACGGATCTCGGGCCTGACGTCCATCCCGGCTAGGCTTCTTCTGTGACTTCCTACTTCGACGACGACGACGTTTCCGCCTCCGCCGGTTCCCTCTCCGAGGGGGAGCCGGCGGAAGCCGCGGGCCAGCCCGTTTCCAAGGTGGATCGCCCGCGGATTCAGGCGGCGGTGCGCGAGATCCTGCTCGCCATCGGCGAGGACCCGGACCGCAGCGGACTGCTGGACACCCCCAAGCGGGTGGCCAAGGCTTACGCGGAGATGTTCGCCGGCCTGCACCACGACCCGGCGGAAATCCTCGCCACCACCTTTGACCTGGACCACGAGGAACTGGTCCTGGTCAAGGACATCCCGTTCTACTCGACCTGCGAACACCACCTGGTGCCGTTCCACGGCGTCGCGCACGTCGGCTACATCCCCTCGCACGACGGCAAGGTCACCGGGCTGAGCAAGCTGGCCCGGCTGGTGGACATGTTCGCCCGCCGCCCGCAGGTTCAAGAACGGCTGACCACCCAGATCGTCGAAGCCCTCGTCACCCACCTCAAGCCGCGCGGCGCGATCGTCGTGGTCGAATGCGAACACCTGTGCATGTCGATGCGCGGCATCCGCAAGCCCGGCGCCAAGACCGTGACCAGTGCGGTCCGCGGGCAACTGCATGACCCGGCCACCCGCGCCGAAGCCATGAGCCTCATCCTTGGAAGGTAACAAGAACTCACTATGGACTCCCTAGCCGCAGCCCCTGGAACAGGACCTGCCACCTCGCCGCTGCCCGTGCTGCGCAAGCCGCGCCCGGCCGCGAGCTTCAAGGACCTGCCGACGGACCGCACGCTTGTAATGGGGATCCTGAACGTCACGCCGGATTCGTTCAGCGACGGCGGCCTGCACGCGACGGCGGACACAGCCGTCGCCGCCGGACTGCGGATGTACTACGCCGGCGCCGACATCATCGACGTCGGCGGGGAATCCACCCGCCCCGGCGCCGCGGAAGTGAGCGTTGAGGAGGAGAAGCGGCGGGTACTTCCCGTGATCGAGGCGCTGGTCAAGGCCGGCGCCCTGGTCAGCATCGACACCACGCACGCCGCCACCGCCGAGGCCGCGCTGGCCGCCGGCGCCACGATCATCAACGACGTCTCCGGCCTCACGATTGAACCGGAGATGGTTGAGCTGGTGGCGCGGAGCAAAGCGCCCTACATCCTCACCCACCGCCGCGGCGACGCGAAAACCATGGACTCGCTGACCGACTACGGCAACGTGGCCCGGGACGTCGCCGCAGAGCTCGCCGGCGTGCGGGACAAGCTGTACGCCGCCGGCGCCGCGCCGGAGCAGATCATCGTGGATCCCGGCCTGGGCTTCGCCAAGAATGAATCGCAGAACTGGGAACTGCTGCAGAACATCGACGTGCTGCAGGCCATGGGCCACAAGGTCCTGGTTGCTGCCTCCCGGAAACGCTTCCTCGGCAGCCTGCTCACCGTCGCCGGCAAGGCCTCCCCGCCGCAGGAACGCGACGCAGCCACCGCCGCCGTCACCGCCATCAGCGCCTTCCGCGGTGCCTGGGCTGTCCGGGTGCACGACGTCGGTTCAAGCCTCGACGCCGTCAAGGTCGCCGCCCGGATCGCCCCGGCCCCGCGCGCCGAAGCGGCGCCGGCCGTGCCCGGCAACGGCTGAGACGGCTGCCCCATGGACCGGATCACGCTGAGCGGCGTCACCGCCGTCGGGCATCACGGAGTCTTCGATTTTGAACGCCGGGACGGCCAGCCGTTCGTCGTCGATGCCGTGCTGCACCTCGACTTCGGCCCGGCTGCCGCCAGCGACGACGTACGGGACACCGCGCACTACGGCGAGGTGGCGGAATGCATCCGCGGCTGGATCACCGGCGAGCCGATGAACCTGATCGAGGCCCTGGCCGTGCGGATTGCCGATGACGTGCTGCGCCGCTTCGCGGTGGCCGCCGTCGATATCACCGTGCACAAGCCGAAGGCGCCGATCGAGGTCGACTTCGGCGATGTGTCCGTCAGCGTCCACCGGGACCGGCCATGAGCCCCCAGGCGGTGCCCTACACCCGCGCCGTGATCGCGCTCGGCAGCAATCTGGGGGAGCGCAACGACACGCTCTCGGCCGCCGTCGCCGACCTCGTCGACCCGCCGGAGGTGCGGCTGCTGGCGATCTCGCCGATCGTGCAGACCAAGGCCGTGGGCGGCCCGCCGGGCCAGCCTGACTTCCTGAACATGGTCGTTGCCGTGGAGACCTCGCTGTCCCCGGAGGAACTGCTGCGGCACTGCCACGCGGTGGAACAGAAGCACCTGAGGGTCCGTGACGTCCACTGGGGTCCGCGCACCCTGGACGTGGACATCATCACCTACGGCGAGGTGGTGAGCTCCGACCCGGAACTGACCCTTCCGCACCCACGCGCCGCGGAGCGCGCCTTCGTGCTCTACCCCTGGTCCCTGATCGACCCCACGGCGGAGCTCAACGGCGAACGGGTCGGCGAACTGGCCGCCAAGGCCGCCGACTTCCCGGACCTCGCGCCGTTCGACGGGTTCGAAGACTTCAACAGCGCAGCCGGGGCCGCGCCGGTGGAGGCGCCGTGAAGCCGGTCAGCCCGCTGCTGCTTCTCCTCATCGCGGTCGCCCTCGCCGTGCTGGGCTGGCTTGGCTCCCTGATTTCAGGGCGCTACAGCCTCGACACCCCGGTTCTGCCGCTCACCGGGCTGCTCACGATGGGCGTGATCGTGGTCCTGACCCTGATCCTTGGCATCCGGGTGCTGCGCTGGCGCAACGGCAAGAAGAAGAAAATGCTCAACCCGATCCTGGCCGCGTGGACGCTGGTCCTCGCCCAGGCGTGCGCCTACACGGGCACCGTTCTGCTGGGCTGGCACGCCGGAATATTCCTGGACCAGCTGAGGCTTTGGGCGGTGCGCAGTGGGCAGTCCATCACCTGGGAGACGCTGGCCATGGCCGGCGGGGGCCTCGTCATGGTGGTGGTGGGCCTGGTGGTGGAGCGCTTCTGCCGGATTCCCCCCGAGGACGGCGACGCCGAGGGCACCCCAGGCCTGCAGGGCAAGCGCGGCAAACCCAAGGCTGAGGGCGAATATGCATACCGAGGCGATTGACCCGCCCGGCCTGGCCTGGCGACGGGTGTCCCCGCGGTACGTGACGGTGCGCCTGGTGGGCTGGGCGCTGGCCAACCTCGTTGCCGTCGCGGTCCTGTCCGTACCGCTGGTGCTGGTGCTGAACGGGGCGTGGGACTGGCCGCCGCTCTGGCTCGCCGTTGCCCTGCCCGCCGCGGCCTTCCTGCTGGCCCTCTGGCGGTTCGTGCTGATCCCGCGCCAGGTGCGGTCCATCGGCTACGCCGAACGCGAGGATGACCTGCTGATCCGCCGCGGCATCTTCTTCCAGCGCGTGCTTGTGGTGCCGTACGGGCGGATGCAGTACGTGGACATCGGGGCCGGCCCGGTGGAGCGCGGCCTCGGCCTGTGCACCCTTAAACTTCACACCGCTTCCGCCGGCACCAGCGCGGAGATCCCAGGCCTGCCCGCGGCGGAGGGGGCGCGGCTGCGCGAACAGCTGTCCGCCCGCGGCGAGGCCCGTTTGGCCGGACTGTGACGGCCGCGCCGTGAGGACCACACAGGACAGCTGGCAGCGCGTGCATCCGGCGTCGCCGTTCGTGCGCGGCTGGGTGGCGGTGGCCGCGACGTTCTTCTTCTTCGGGAGGGATGCCTTTGAACGCCTGCTCCAGGGCGGGCCGGTCTTTGACGAGCGGTTCGCCGGACGGGCGCCGTGGCTGCTGGTCGGTGGCGGCACCGTCTTGCTGCTGACCGTGACCGGTTTCGTGCTGAGCTGGTACTTCACCCGCTACCAGGTGGCCGACGGGTACGTGCGGGTCAACACCGGATTCCTGTTCAAGCAACAGCGCCAGGCGAGGCTGGACCGGGTGCAGGCAATCGACGTCGTGCAGCCCCTGCTGGCGCGGATTTTCGGACTCGCCGAGCTGAGGTTCGAGGTAGCCGACGCCGGCCAGTCGGCGGTGCACCTGGCCTACCTGCGCGTGGACGAGGCCCGCCAGCTCCGCGCGACCATCCTTGCGCGCGCATCGGGGGCCGCCCGCGCGTCAGGTGCCGCCGACGCGGCACCTGAGGCGGCGCCGCCGGCGTCGTCGGCGGGAATAGCGGGGCAGCAGGCGGGAATCGCCGAGGAGGCGCCGGAACGCGCCGTGCTCACCGTACCGCCGCCGCGCCTGCTGGGGTCGCTGGTGCTGAGCGAGCAAAGCGTCGTGATCGTCCTCGGCGCCGTGGCGTCGGTGCTGCTCTCCGCCTTCACCGAGAACCGCAGCTTCTACTTCTACCTGATCCCGGCCGGCCTGGGCCTGGCCGCTGCGTACTGGAACTCCTTCAACAAGGGCTACAACTTCACCGCCGCCATTTCCCCGGACGGCATCCGGCTCCGCTACGGCCTGCTGGACACCCAGGCCCAGACTCTGCCGCCGGGCCGGATCCAGGCCGTCCGCGTCAGCCAGCCGCCGCTCTGGCGCTTCTTCGGCTGGTACCGGATGCAGGTCAACGTCGCCGGCTACGGCACATCCGGCAGCAACGGCGAGCACTCCTCCCGGACCACCCTGCTGCCGGTCGGAACGCTGGCCGAGGTGTTCACCATGCTCGCGCTGGTCCTGCCGGACCCCGGCGCCCCGGATCCGGTGCGCGTCTTCACCGCGGGGCTGAACGGGCTGGCGTCCTCCGGCGGCCCCGGCCAGGCCGATGGCGACGACGGCGGCTTCGTCACCACGCCGCGGCGGGCCCGGCTGCTTGCACCGCTGGGCTGGCGGCGCAACGGCTTCACCGCGACGGACACGGCCCTGCTGATCCGCTCCGGCCGGTGGTGGCGCCACCTCGTGCTCGTCCCACACCAACGCACCCAGTCGATCGCACTGCAGCAGGGCCCGCTGGCCCGGCGCTTCCGGGTGGCGGACCTGGTCCTGCACACCACCGCCGGGCCGGTCGCACCGCGGCTGGTGCAGGCGGGCCTGGACGAGGGCAGGGCCCTGCTTGACGCACAGGCCGCCCGCGCCCGGACCGCGCGGAAACAACAGACCAGCGAACACTGGCTCGCTCAGGGCGGCCACCTTGTACCCACACCAAAGGAAGGGCCGCAGCATGGCTAAGCCAGGACGCCTGGGCGTCGGAATCATCGGAGCCGGCAAGGTCGGCGCCGTCCTGGGCGCCGCCCTGCGCGCCGCCGAGCACGCCGTCGTCGGGGTCTCGGCCGTCTCCGACGCGAGCCGTGAACGTGCGGAAACCCTATTGCCGGGCGTCCCGATCCTCGAGGTGCAGGACATCGTGGAACGCGCCGAACTGGTGCTGCTGGCGGTCCCGGACGACGCCCTCGGCCCGCTCGTGGAGGGACTGGCGAAGCTCGGCGCCTGGCAGCCCGGCCAGCTCGTGGCCCACACCTCGGGCCGCTTCGGCGTCGGCATCCTGAGCCCGGTCCGCGCCGCGGGAGCCATCCCGCTGGCGCTGCACCCCGCCATGACCTTCACCGGCATGAGCCTGGACCTGACCCGGCTGCTGGACTGCAGCTTCGGGGTGACGGCCGATCCGGCCATGCTGCCAATCGCCCAGGCCCTCGTGGTGGAAATGGGCGCCGAGCCCGTTGCGATTGCCGAGGCTGACCGCACTGTGTACCACGCGGCACTGGCGCACGGCTCGAACCACCTGGTCACCCTTGTGGCCCAGGCGTCCGAACTGCTGCGCGAAGTCGGCGTCGATGCCCCCGAACGCATGCTGGGCCCCCTGCTGCGGGCCAGCCTGGAAAACGCCCTCGCCTCCGGCGAGGCGGCGCTGACCGGCCCGGTGGCGCGCGGGGACGTGGGCACTGTGGCAGCGCACTCGGAGGCCCTGCGCGAACTCGACGGCGGCTCCGGCGGCGATATTCTGGAGGCATACCTGGCCATGGCCCGGGCAACGGCCCGCCGCGCGGGCAGCCGAGGGCTGTTGAAGCCGGAGCAAATCGACGGCATCCGGCAGGCGCTCGATAACCCAGACGCCGATGGCCCGATTCCTGAGGAAGGACCCTGAGATGGCAATCCAGCTGGTGACTACGGCTGCGCAGCTGCGCGCCGAGAGCGCACGCCTGCTCACCGAAAAGCGCGGCACCTCGCAGGGCCTCGTGCCGACGATGGGCGCCCTGCACGAGGGGCATGCCCAGCTGGCGCGCACCGCCGTCGCGGAAAACGACGTGGTGGTGGCCAGCATCTTCGTCAACCCGCTGCAGTTCGGCGAGGCCGTGGATCTGGAACGCTACCCGCGGACGCTGGAGGCGGATCTGGCCTTGCTTGAGGCCGAAGGCGTGGACATCGCCTTCGCGCCGGCGGTCGAGGAGGTCTATCCCGGCGGCGAACCCCTCGTGCGGATCACCGCAGGCGTGCTGGCGGACAAGTGGGAGGGCGCCTCCCGACCCGGGCACTTCGACGGCGCCCTGACCGTGGTGGCGAAGCTGCTGCACTACGGCCTCCCCGCCTTGGGGCAGAGCAGCTACCGGGCCTACTTCGGCCAGAAGGACGCCCAGCAGCTGGCCCTGGTCCAGCGGATGGTGGCGGACTTGAACTTTCCGGTGGACATCGTCCCGGTGCCGATCGTGCGGTCCGCGGACGGCCTGGCGCTCTCCAGCCGGAACCGTTTCCTCTCAGCCGAGGAACGCGAGGCCGCCCTGGTGCTGTCCCGGGCGCTGCGGCTGGTCGAGGAACGCGCCAACGCCCACGAACCCCTCGACCTGGACTCCGCCCGGGCTCTGGTGGAATCCCAGCCCCTCGTGGCGCTGGACTACTTCGACGTCGTGGACCCGCGCACCCTGGAGCCGCTCGCGGAGAACTGCCGCGAGACCCCGTTCCGCGGCGAGGGCCTGGTTCTCATTGCGGCCAAGGTGGGCCCGGTCCGGCTGATCGACAACGTGCCGCTGGACTCCTAGCCCTGCACCGTTTCGGCCATGAGTTTGAGGTTCGCCAAGGTTTGTTCCCTGGCCCGCTCCTGCAGCTGTTCCACCAGCACCCGGTCGTCGAACTTCCCGATCGCCGCACCGGGGACGTTGTACTCGATTTCCGCGGTGACCCGGGTGCCGGTTCCGGAGGGCTCGTAGTCCCAGGTCTGCCACCCCTTGAGGGGGCCCTCGAATTCGAGCCGGACGTGCTGGCCGCCGCTGGCGGTCGGCTCGTTTTCCAGCACGCGCGTGGTGACCGGAAACGGAACGCCGGCCATCAGGTAGCTGTGCTCGAGGACGGTCCCGGCCCGGCCGTCGCCCTGCACCTTTTTCGGCTCGCTGAGATTAACCCACCACGAAGCCCAGTGGTACGGGTCGACGGCGATTTCGGTGACGCGCTCCACCGGCGCATCGATCTGCGTGTCGAGTTTGATGTGGCCCATCGAAGATCCTCACGTCACAACAATCAGGGAAACGGGTGTGCGGCAACGGTTCCGCGGCCCGTTACCAGCCAACGCCCGCCGCCGGAAAGCGGGTAGGGGAGAAAGGCCCCGGGGCGGGTCTTCCGCTGCGGGCCGGGACGTCTCCCGGCCCGGCCGCTTCGGTTCCGCAGCGAATCCTGAGCAATTTGTCCCCCCCACCGGGAATTACCGCCGCGCGTCCCGGGTTGGAAACCATAACGGCGACGGAGTTCGCCACAACCCACGCCGACTCCCAAGGGGATCACCATGCCAGCAGACGCCCCTTCCAACCTCAGGGAAAGCCCCGTGCAGCCACTGCGCACCGACGCTGCCGTCTCCGCCGACGCTGCCGGGTCCGACGGCGCTGCCGTGGCGGCACCGCCGCGCGCGGAGGCACCGGCGGCCGGTCCGGAGAAGCTGTCCCGGCAGTCCGTCACGATCATCGCCACCCTGTTGGTGGCAACCTTCGTGGTGATCCTCAACGAAACCATCATGAACGTTGCGCTGCAGCGGCTCATGGTTGACCTGCGGGTCGATGCCCCCACGGTGCAGTGGTTGTCCACCGGCTTCATGCTGACCATGGCGGTGGTCATCCCCACCACGGGCTTCATCCTGCAGCGGCTCTCCACCCGTGCCGTCTTCATGCTGGCGATCGGGCTGTTTTCCGCGGGCACCCTGCTGGCAGCCCTGGCACCCGGTTTCGAAGTCCTGCTCCTGGCCAGGATCGTCCAGGCCGGCGGCACCGCGATCATGCTCCCGCTGCTGATGACCACCATCCTGACCCTGGTCCCCGTCTCACGCCGCGGCGCCGTGATGGGCAACGTGAGCATCGCGATCTCGGTGGCACCGGCCATGGGACCGACGGTTTCCGGGCTGATCCTGCAGCACTTCTCCTGGCGGTTCATGTTCGTGTTCGTCCTGCCGATCGCCCTGCTCGCGTTCGGCATCGGCGCCAAATTCCTGCGGAACATCGGCGAAAACGAGAAGCCCCGGCTCGACGCGCTTTCCGTCGTCCTGACCGTCCCGGCTTTCGGCGGCGTCGTGTACGGCCTGAGCCAGATCGGCGGCGGAACGGCGGGCCCGGGAACCCCGGCGGTGGCCGCGCTCGCCGTCGGCGTCGTGGCGCTGCTGGCCTTCGTCCTGCGCCAGCTCTGGCTGCAGAAGTCCGACGCGCCGCTGTTGGACCTGCGGGCCTTCAACTTCCGGATGTTCTCCGTGTCCGTGCTGTTGCTCGTGGTCGCGATGATTGCCCTGTTCGGGGCCGTGATCCTGCTCCCGTTGTACCTGCAGGAAGTCCGCGGGCTGAAGTCGTTGGAAACCGGCCTCGCCCTGCTGCCGGGCGGCCTCGCGATGGGCCTGCTGGGCCCGGTCATCGGCCGGCTTTTCGACAAGTTCGGCCCGCTGCCGCTGACCGTCACGGGATCGGTGCTGATGGTGCTCTCGCTCTGGCAGTTCTCCCGGCTGGACGCCCAGACGCCGGTGGGCTGGATCATCGCCCTGCATGTGACACTGAGCCTGGGCCTGGCGCTGCTGTTCACGCCCGCCTTCACCACCGGGCTGAACCCCTTGCCCCCGCACCTGTACTCGCACGGCTCGGCCATCATGAGCACCCTTCAACAGGTCGCGGGCGCGGCCGGCACGGCACTGCTGGTGTCGATCTACGCGGTTGTCTCGGCCGGGTCCGGCATCGTCGCCGGGATGCACGCGGCGTTCCTGACGGCGGCCGCCATCGCGCTCGCCGCCGTCGTGCTCTCGGTGCTGATGCGCAAGACCGAGGGGACAGCCGGCCCGGCAGCCCACTAGGGACGCGGCCCCTGGCCTGCCCTAGCCTGCGAAGAACTCGCTGAGTTCGGCGATGAGCTTGTCCGGTGCCTTGTTGACGCCGTCGTGACCCATCCCGGGCAGGATGGTGTAGCTGGAGCCGGAGAGCACGTCATGGATCTGCCCGCAGGCCACGCCGAAGTACGCCGGGCTCTTTTCGCCCACAACGATTAGCGTCTCGAGCGGGAGTTCCAGGAACGGCTCGGCCGGCATGTCGGCGGCGATGATCGCCTTGATCTCGCGTACGCCTGTCTGCATCAGCTCGCGCAGCTGCTTGCCGACCGGCGTGCCGGCGGTGAGCTTGTTCGCCAGGGTGAGCATGGACAGCGGCATCCGGGACAGGGCACTGCCGGTCTCCAAGCCGCGGACCAGCACCGCAAGGGCGCGGTCGTCGTCGCCCGATGCGGTCAGGCGTTCGTATTCGGGAATCCAGTCCGCGGTGACGCTGTGGTTCACCGACACAGCTGGGTCGTAGACGGCCAGGCGTTCCACCGGCAGGGTGCGTGCGGCGTGCAGCGCCACCGCGCCGCCGAAGCTGTGCCCGAAGACGTCGGTGCTGGCGGTGTGCTTCATCACGGCGTCCAGGTCGCGGATGTCCACGTCCAGCGTGTAGTCCTCCGGCTGCGGGGAGGACGAGCCGCGGCCGCGGCGGTTAAAGGTGTGGACCGGCCGGCCCAGGGCGGCGCTGAGCTTCTGCGCGAAACGCGTGTAGTCGGCCGCCGTCACCATGGATGCCGGCACGACGACGACGCCGGAACCCGCCTCGGTCAGCTCCGCGCCCGTGCTGAAAAGCTCGAGGGTTCCGCCGTCGGGGGTTTTGATGTTCTCGCGGGTCATGCTCCGAGCCTAGCCGAGGCGCCCGGAACCGCACAGCGCGGAACCCGTCAGCTGCCGAGCCGGCCGCCGGAGATTTCGAGGTAGCAGGAGCCGCAGAGCGATTCGTACCAGGCGTCCTGCCCGTCGATGGCGACCTGGTCGCCGTCGAACACCACCTCGTCGCCGATCCGGCGGGTGTTGAAGATGGCCTTGCGGCCGCACCGGCAGATGGTCTTGAGTTCTTCCAGGGTGTGCGCGATTTCCAGGAGCCGAAGCGAGCCCGGGAAGGCGCGGGTCCGGAAATCGGTGCGGATGCCGTAGGCAAGAACCGGAACGTTGTCCAGCACGGCGATGCGAAACAGGTCGTCCACCTGCTCCGGCTCGAGGAACTGGGCTTCATCCACCAGCAGGCAGGCCACCGGGGGAGTGTCCACATGCTGCAGCAGCGCGGCCGGGTCGTCGCCGTGGGCGTGCGCCGAGAACAGCTCCCGGGCGGATGCCCCGGCCGGGATCAGGAAGTCCACCGAGCGGGTCATCCCCAGCCGGGACACGACGTCGGCGTCGCCCTTGGTGTCGATGTCCGGCTTGGCGAGCACCACTCTCTGGCCGCGCTCCTCATAGTTGAACGCAGCCTGCAGCAGGCCCGTCGACTTGCCGGAGTTCATCGCGCCGTAACGGAAGTAGAGCTTGGCCAAGGGGGTCCTTTCGACTTAGGTCGCCACCGAGTCTAGTGCCAGAAGTCAGCGGGCCGGCCGCAGCCGCCGCCGGATCCGTAGCCGCGCCGGAACGCCATCGCCGTCGAGCAGGAACCTGGCCGCAATCAGCGCCAGCCGGCGGTTCCCGGGACGGATCGGTCCCTCGTGCAGCTGGCCCGGCACGGCGGCAAACTCGATGGCCGGCACCGAGGCCGCGAGCTGCCGCCCGGTTTCGGCGAAGTAGCCGGGGCTCCAGCCGCCGGTGAGCATCAGTGTGGGCGTGGTGATGCCGGCAAAATCATCGAGCTCCGCGTCGGCAGCGAGCACGGCGCGCATCTCCTTCACGGCCGTGGGCAGCAGTTCCCGCATCTCCGCGCCCAGGCTGGTCCGGGCAGAGAGGATGCTGAGCATGCGCAGGGCACCGAGCGGCAGTTTCGACACGGGACCGGCGGTTTCCAGCCCCTGGACCAGGTGGGCCCACGCATTGTCCAGTTCCCCGGCTGCCACGGATCGCTCCAGTTCCGGGCGCCAACGGCTGGTCAGGTTCCCGGCGAGGGACACGGCCGCGTCATAGGTCACCAGCCGTCGGATCGGCACGCTGCGCGCGGCCTGCAACGCCACGAAGCCGCCGTAACTGTGCGCGAACACGTCCGTCGAGCCGGTCTGCCGCAGCACTGCGGCGAGATCGGCCACCTCGGTCGCCGCCGAGTAATCCGCGGGCTGGGGCGAGGACCCGGCCCGCCCGCGGCGGTTGTAACAGTGCACCGGCCGGCCCAACAGCCGGCTCAGGCTCCGGGCGAACGGACGGTACAGGGCGTCCGTGACCAACGTCCCATGGACCAGCACGACGCCGGTCCCGGCCGACGGCGCACCCTCCGGCGCGCCTTCCGACATCGGGTCCGCTGGCGCCGGATCCTGCCGCTCCGGAAGCTGCACTAGCCGCGCTTGCGGGGCCGCTTCGGTGCTGGGACGGAAGGTGTGCACCTCAAGGTGCCCGCCGCCGTCGTCGGTCCGAATCGTCCACGTCTCCATGGTTGTGAGTCTATTCCCGGTCGCTTCCCGCGCCCTCCGCACCGGCCGGGGCCGGATGCCCGGTAAACTTAGGGATTGTGACTTCCCAAAACACCCCCGCCCCGAACACGCCCGAGCACTCCGATGCCAGCGAACAGACGCTGGTCCGCATGGAAAAGCGCGCCAAGCTGATCGAACGTGGCATCGAGGCGTACCCGGTGGGAGTCGAACGGACGCACTCGCTGACGGAGGTCCGCGAAAAATACGCACACCTCGTGGCCGACGAGACCACCGGCGACGTCGTCGGCGTGACCGGCCGCATTGTCTTCATCCGCAACACCGGAAAGCTCTGCTTCGCGACCCTCCAGGAGGGTGGCCTCGATGGCAAGGCCGTCCGGCTGCAGGTCATGCTCAGCCTGGCCAACATCGGCGAGGAAGCGCTCGCGGACTGGAAGTCCCTCGTGGACCTTGGCGACCACGTCTTCATCAAGGGCGAGGTCATCTCCTCGCGCCGCGGCGAGCTCTCCGTCATGGCCGAGTCCTGGTCCATGGCCTCCAAGGCGCTGCGGCCGCTGCCCGTGCTGCACGCCGAGCTGAACGAGGAAACCCGCGTCCGCCAGCGTTACGTGGACCTGATCGTCCGCGACGAGGCCCGTGAAATGGTCTACACCCGCGCCGCCATCACGCGATCCATCCGTGAGACCCTGCACCGCCAGGGCTACGTCGAGGTGGAGACGCCGATGCTGCAGCTGGTGCACGGCGGCGCCACGGCCCGTCCGTTCGAGACGCACATGAACGCGTTCGACCAGAAGATGACCCTCCGGATCGCCACCGAGCTATACCTCAAGCGCACCGTGGTCGGCGGCATCGACCGGGTCTACGACATGGGCCGGGTCTTCCGCAACGAGGGCGTGGACTCCACTCACAGCCCCGAATTCACCACGCTGGAGAGCTACGAGGCGTGGGCGGACCAGTTCGTCATGGCGGACCGGATCAAGGAAATCATCCTGGACGCCGCCGACGCCGCCGGGGTGGGCCGCGTGCTGCAGACCGAAGCCGGCGAGATCAACCTCGACGGCGACTGGGCCTGGATGGCCGTGTACCCGGGCCTGTCCGACTTCGTGGGCCAGGACATCACGCCGGAGACCCCCGTCGCCGAACTGCTGGCCATCGCCGCCAAGCACGAGGTGAAGGTCGACGCGGCCTGGGACGCCGAGAAGCTCGTGGTGGAGCTCTTCGGCGAGCTGGTGGAACCGACCCTGCTCAACCCCACCTTCGTTTACGACTACCCGCCGTCCGCACAGCCGCTGGCCCGCCACCACCGCGAAGACGACCGGCTGATCGAGGCGTGGGACCTGATCATCGGCGGCATGGAACGCGGCACCGCGTTCTCCGAGCTGATCGACCCGGTCATCCAGCGCGAACGCCTTACCGAGCAGTCACGCCGTTCCGCCGCGGGCGACGTCGAGGCCATGCAGCTGGACGAGGACTTCCTCCGCGCCCTCGAATACGGGGCTCCGCCGATGGGCGGCATCGGACTGGGCATCGACCGGCTGGTCATGCTCTTCACCGGAGCCGGCATCCGCGAGACCATCCTCTTCCCGCTGCTGAAGCCCGAAGGCCACTGATCATGGAATACATTGCCGTGCTGCTCCCGTCTGTGGTGGTCGGGCTCATCTTCTGGTTTGCCATGAAGGCGATCTTCAACGCCGACAAGTCCGAGCGCCAGGCCGAAGCCCGCGCTCAGGCGGAGGCGGCAGCCCGCGGCCCGGAGCAAACTCCTGCTCCCGGGTCCGGGCATTCTCCCGAACAGCGCTAATAGCTCGGCTATTCCTTCCTGCGAATTTTCTTTGGAAGGGCTTTTCTGCTTTGACTCGCTGCCATAAAAGGATGGATACTTTTATCAGATACATCCTGCTTTTCTGAATACTCCACCTTTTGAAAAGAGAGTCTTTATGGCACAGAAAGTTAAAATCATCCTTGTTGATGATCTGGATGGGGGATCCGCGGACGAAACTGTCCGGTTTGGCCTTGATGGCGTCAGTTATGAAATTGACCTGTCATCGGGCAATGCATCAGAACTCCGCTCGGCCGTCGAGCGGTATGTGGCCCACGCACGCAAGACGTCGAGCGGCCGGGCTACTCGGGCAAAGGTTTCGAGCGGCCGCAATCAGGACTCGGCGCAGATTCGACAGTGGGCCCGGGACAACGGCTATGCGGTAAACAGCCGCGGCCGTATCCAGGCCGAAATCCAGGAAGCCTACCAAAAGGCGAATTCCTAGGTTTGAGCCCGCTTCCGGCCCGTTCAGTGCCGGCGCAATTGCACCAGACGAAGCCCCTGCCATTCGGCGGGGGCTTTGTCGTGAGCGGAGCATGTGCGTTCCTCCCCGGTTACTCCCGGCGGCGGCCCGGAAATGCCCCCGCCGCGCCGTGGATGCGGCGTGTCCCGGAGGCTTCGGAGGAGGTAACCGGGAGGGAAGGTTCGCCCCAGCTGCGCACGCCGTCCCGGTCTCCGCAACCGGCCCGGTTTCCCCCGTGGCGAACAAGCCACAAATCTGGAAGTCCGGCACGTAGCATCAAAGTACGTCGTAGCTAGGAGTGTGGCGAAATGTTTGAGCGATTTACGGACCGTGCCCGTCGCGTAGTTGTGCTTGCCCAAGAAGAGGCACGCATGCTGAACCACAATTACATCGGCACCGAACACATCCTCTTGGGTCTGATCCATGAGGGTGAAGGTGTTGCCGCCAAAGCCCTCGAGTCCTTGAGCATCTCGCTCGACGGCGTCCGCGAGCAGGTGCAGGAGATCATCGGCCAGGGCCAGCAAGCCCCCTCCGGTCACATCCCCTTCACCCCGCGCGCCAAGAAGGTGCTGGAGCTCTCGCTGCGCGAAGCCCTGCAGCTGGGCCACAACTACATTGGCACCGAGCACATCCTGCTCGGCCTCATCCGCGAGGGTGAAGGTGTGGCAGCCCAGGTGCTGGTCAAGCTCGGAGCGGACCTGAACCGCGTCCGCCAGCAGGTCATCCAGCTGCTCTCCGGCTACCAGGGCAAAGAATCCACGGGTGCGGGCGTTGGCTCCGGCCAGGCCGAAGGCACCCCCGCCGGCTCGGTGGTCCTGGACCAGTTCGGGCGCAACCTGACCCAGGCTGCGCGGGAGAACAAGCTCGATCCCGTGATCGGCCGCGAGCAGGAAATGGAACGCGTCATGCAGGTCCTTTCCCGCCGCACCAAGAACAACCCGGTGCTGATCGGCGAGCCCGGCGTCGGCAAGACCGCCGTCGTCGAGGGCCTGGCCCAGGCGATCGTCCGCGGCGACGTGCCGGAGACCATCAAGGACAAGCAGCTGTACACCCTGGACCTTGGGTCCCTCGTGGCCGGCTCCCGCTACCGCGGTGACTTCGAAGAGCGCCTGAAGAAGGTGCTCAAGGAGATCCGCACCCGCGGCGACATCATCCTGTTCATCGACGAGATCCACACCCTGGTGGGTGCCGGAGCCGCCGAAGGTGCCATCGATGCGGCCTCGATCCTGAAGCCGATGCTGGCCCGCGGCGAGCTCCAGACCATCGGTGCCACCACGCTGGACGAGTACCGCAAGCACATCGAGAAGGATGCCGCGCTGGAGCGCCGCTTCCAGCCGATCCAGGTCAAGGAGCCCTCCGTCGCCGACGCGATCGAGATCCTCAAGGGCCTGCGTGACCGCTACGAAGCGCACCACCGCGTCACCATCACCGACGGCGCCCTCGCATCGGCGGCCAGCCTCTCCGAGCGCTACATCTCGGACCGCTTCCTGCCGGACAAGGCGATCGACCTGATCGACGAAGCCGGCGCCCGGCTGCGCATCCGCCGGATGACCGCTCCGCCGGAGCTCAAGGTCATGGACGAGAAGATCGCGGCCATGAAGCTGGAGAAGGAATCCGCGATCGACGCGCAGGACTTCGAAGGCGCCGCCTCGCTGCGCGACAAGGAGCAGAAGCTCATTGCGGAGCGCGCCGAGAAGGAACGCCAGTGGAAGACCGGCGGCATGGACGACATCTCCGAGGTGGATGAGGATCTCATCGCCGAGGTGCTGGCGAACTCCACCGGCATCCCGGTCTTCAAGCTGACAGAGGAAGAGTCCTCGCGCCTGCTGAAGATGGAAGACGAACTGCACAAGCGTGTGGTCGGCCAGGACGAGGCCATCAAGGCCCTGTCCCAGGCGATCCGCCGCACCCGTGCAGGCCTGAAGGACCCGAAGCGTCCCGGCGGCTCGTTCATCTTCGCCGGCCCCACCGGCGTCGGCAAGACCGAGTTGGCCAAGGCCCTTGCGGAGTTCCTCTTCGGCGAGGAAGACGCGCTCATCACGCTGGACATGTCCGAGTACTCGGAGAAGCACACCGTCTCCAGGCTCTTCGGTGCCCCTCCGGGCTACGTGGGCTACGAGGAGGGTGGCCAGCTGACCGAGAAGGTCCGTCGCCGTCCGTTCTCCGTGGTGCTGTTCGACGAAGTGGAAAAGGCGCACGCCGATCTCTTCAACTCGCTGCTGCAGATCCTGGAAGACGGCCGCCTGACCGACTCCCAGGGCCGCGTGGTGGACTTCAAGAACACCGTGATCATCATGACCACGAACCTCGGCACCCGGGACATCTCCAAGAGCGTCGCCACCGGCTTCCAGTCCGGCACGGACACGCAGACCGGCTACAACCGGATGCGCGCCCGGGTCACGGAGGAGCTCAAGCAGCACTTCCGCCCCGAGTTCCTGAACCGTGTTGACGACGTGGTGGTGTTCCCGCAGCTGACCCAGGACGAGATCATCGAGATCGTGGACCTGTTCGTCACCCGCCTGGAGAAGCGCCTCAAGGACAAGGACATGGGCATCGAGCTCACGCCCGCGGCCAAGGTGCTGCTGGCCACCCGTGGTTACGATCCCGCGATGGGTGCCCGGCCGCTGCGCCGCACCATCCAGCGCGAGATCGAGGACCAGCTCTCCGAGAAGATCCTCTTCGGCGAGCTGCACTCCGGCGACATCGTGGTGGTGGACGTGGAAGGCGAAGGCGACGACGCGAAGTTCACCTTCGCCGGCAACGCCAAGCCGCGCATTCCGGAAATCGCCCCGAGCGTCTAGGCTCCAGGCGGTCACACTCCAAGCAAAAGGCCCCGGCCGCTTCCTTCAGGGAGGCGGCCGGGGCCTTTTTGCTGCCAGCGGGGCTTTTGCAGCCATCGCAGCCCGGGTTCTCAGGCGGTGACGGTGATCCATTCGCCGTCGATAGCAGCCTTCAGCTTGGCCAGCGGCGCCTGGGCCGGCCCCTGAATGACGCTGCCGTCGGATCCCTTGAACGAGGAGCCGTGGCACGGGCATTCGAAATCTTCCCCGGCAGGAGCCACCGGGCAGCCGGCGTGAGTGCAGGCCGCGTCGTACGCCAGGACGGTCTTGTCGTCCTGCCGGAAGATCACCACCGTCTTGCCGTTGATATTGCCGGTAGCCGTTGCGCCCACCTTCACATCGCTGAGCTTGCCCACTCGGACCGCGGTGCCGGCCGGAACGGAGGGGCCGGCCGCCGTCGTTGCCGGGGCGGCGGTAGGCGAAGCGGCGCAGGCCGAGAGGCCCAGGGCGCCACCGCCCAGGGCGCCGGCGCCGAGCAGCAGGGAGCGTCGAGGCAATGACTTTTCAGGGTTCATGCACCCATCATGCCAATAGTCCCTGAGAGCCCGCTGCGGATTTTCCGGCGCCGGAATCTGAAAGCAGTGTTTCACTCTGAGTGAACGGGGTGTGATCCGGGGCACAAGGGGTGTTGAATCGGGGGCATGGCTTCTACCGATACGCAGACCCCGGCCGAACATCCCGAGACACCGTTCCACGACCTAGACCATTACCTCGCCATTCCGCGGGTGAGCGGCCTGGCGCTGAGCCCCGATGGCGGAAGGCTCGTCACTACCGTGGCCACGCTCAACGACAAGGGCACCGAATACCGCACCGCGCTGTGGGAGTTGGACCCCGAAGGCAAGAAGCACGCCCGGCGGATTACGCGCAGCGCCAAGGGCGAGGCCGGAGCCGTGTTCGCGGCCGACGGCAGCCTGTACTTCACCTCCGCTCGCCCGGACCCAGAGAGCCCGGACGCAGAGCCGGTCAACGCGCTCTGGGTGCTTCCGGCCGACGGCGGCGAGGCCCGCGTCGCGCTCTCCCGCGCTGGCGGCGTCGGAGGCCTGCTCGCGGCGAAGGACGCCGATGCCCTCTTCGTTACGGCATCGGTGCTCGCCGGTTCCACCGACGAGGACAACGACGAGGAACGCCGCAAGGACCGCAAGGACAACAAGGTGGCCGCAATCCTGCACAGCGGCTACCCGGTGCGCTACTGGGACGCTGACCTGGGCCCCGCGCAGCCGCGGCTGTTCGCCGTCGAGCCCGGCGCGGAGCCGCAACCCGGCAAACCGGTGACCGTCGACGCCGTCCCGCCGGTCAAGCTACGCAATCTGACTCCCGACGCCGGGAACGGCCTCCGCGAGGCGGACACCGTTGTCAGCCCGGACGGGAAAACCATCTACAGCAGCTTCACCAAGCCGCTCGCCAACGCCGACTCCCGAACCGTGCTGGTGGCCGTCGACGTTGCCGCCGGCACGCGCCGGGTCCTGCTGGACACCGAGGGTATGAGCTACTTCCCCGGCCCGGTCAGCCCCGACGGCCGGACCCTGGTGGTTCTCAGCGAGACCGATACGACGCCGGAGCAGGCGCCCAGGATCGGGCTGCACCTCCTCGACGTCTCAGCTGGCCGGGAAGTCCCGGCCGACGGCGAAGCGCGGCTGACACCGCTCGCTCAGGGCTGGGACCGCTGGCCGCACCCCGCGGCGTGGCTCCCGGACGGATCGGCCGTGCTCGTGACGGCGGACGAAGACGGTGCCGCCCCGGTCTTCCGGATCCAGGTGCCCGGCGCGGCCGGCGGGGACACCGCCCCCGTGCGGCTGACGGCCGATGCGGCCGCCTACACCGACGTCGTCGTCTCCCCGGACGGCCGGAGCGCCTACGCGCTGCGCAGCTCCTACGAATTCCCGGCGGAAGCCGTGCGGATCGACCTCGGCAGCGGCGAGGTGACCCGGCTGCCGGCCCCGGCCGAGCGTCCCGCCTACCGGGGCAGGCTCGAGCGGGTGGAGGCGACCTCGGCAGGCGGCGACCGGGTGCCCGGCTACCTGGCCCTGCCCGACGACGCCTCCGCGGGGAACCCGGCCCCGCTGCTGCTCTGGATCCACGGCGGCCCGCTGGGCTCCTGGAACGCCTGGACCTGGCGCTGGAACCCGTGGCTGCTTGTTGCCCGCGGCTACGCGGTGCTGCTCCCGGACCCGGCCCTGTCCACGGGCTACGGCCAGGACCACATCCAGCGCGGCTGGGGCGAATGGGGCAAGGCCCCCTTCCTGGACCTGATGGCAATCACCGACGCCGTCGAACAGCGCCCCGACATCGATGAGACACGCACCGCGGCGATGGGCGGATCCTTCGGCGGCTACATGGCCAACTGGGTGGCGGGCCACACGGACCGGTTCAAGGCGATCGTCACGCACGCCAGCCTCTGGGCCCTCGACCAGTTCGGCCCCACGACGGACTCCGCGCAGTACTGGCTGAAGGAAATGACAGCCGAGATGGCTGCGGAGAACTCGCCGCACCTGCACGTGGGCAACATCCGCACGCCGATGTTGGTCATCCACGGAGACAAGGACTACCGGGTGCCGATCGGCGAGGGGCTGCGGCTCTGGTACGAGCTGCTCTCCAAGTCACAGCTGCCGGCCGGCGAGGATGGCGAAACCGACCACCGCTTCCTCTACTTTCCGGACGAGAACCACTGGATCCTGCAGCCGCAGCACGCCAAGGTCTGGTACGGCGTCGTCGAGCACTTCCTGGCCCGGAACCTGCTGGACAAGGACATTCCGGTGCCGGACGCGCTCGGTCTCTGAGCCTCCCGCCTCCGGGCCGGCCAGATGGCCGGTCCGGCGGTGCGGGCTGAGCGGTGCGGGTAACCGGCGCGGGCGGCTAAGGGTCCGCGCCGTAGGATTGGGCTGTGACTGAGACGATCCGCATCCGCCTTGCCCGCACCGGCGACGTTGCCGCTATCAAGACCTTGGTGGCACCCCTGGCCGAGCAGCGGATCCTGATGGCCAAGGAAACAGTCGCGTACTACGAGAGCCTCCAGGAGTTCCGGATCGCCGAAGCACCCGACGGCGAGGTGATCGGCTGCGGCGCGCTGCACGTGATGTGGGAGGATCTGGCCGAGGTGCGCACCCTGGCCACCTCGGACGCGTGGCGCGGCAAGGGCGTGGGACACCTGCTGGTGGAGCGCCTGCTGGAGGATGCGAAGGCGCTGGGCATCTCACGCGTTTTCTGCCTGACCTTCGAGGTGGAGTTCTTCAAGAAGCACGGCTTCGACGTGATGGCCGACCAGACGGCCGTGGATCCGGTGGTGTACTCGGAGCTCCTGCGCTCGCACGACGAAGGCGTCGCCGAATTCCTCGACCTGGCCCGGGTCAAGCCCAATACCCTGGGCAACACCCGGATGATCCGGACGCTCTGAACGCTCCCGCAGCTGCCTGAAAAGGGGTCTTCCGCCAAATCAACTTGGTGGATAAACTGATCCCGGCCCAATGGGGAGGGCCGCCAGCTTCCGGAGGCAGAAATTGCAGAATCGCGTGATTTTTCCAGATTTCTCCGCATTCCAAATGACGGTCGACGCCGTGCCGGTGCAGCCGGACTCATCCGGGGCTGACTGCGCCGGCGCCGATCCCGCCGCCGCGCGCCGCCCGCAGCCCCGGGCCGCGCTCGGACCCGACGCCTGGCCCAGCTTCGCGCCGGAGGCCGCACCCGGGCCCTGAGCCCCCGGCAGTGGTTGAATCCGGAGCCTACCGCTGGCAGGGCCCCGGTAGTAGGGTCTAAGCAAGCAGCCAGGACAACCATCCAGGGAGCACAGCCATGAAGAAACTCATCAATGATCCCAAGGCAGTGGTCGACGAGTCAGTAGAAGGGTTCGGGCTTGCACATGCCGACCTTGTGACCGTCCACCCGGACCCCAAATACATTGTCCGCAAGGACGCCCCCGTGTCCGGCAAGGTCGGGCTCGTCTCCGGCGGCGGCAGCGGCCACGAGCCCCTGCACGGCGGCTACGTCGGGATGGGCATGCTGGACGCGGCGGTACCGGGGGCCGTGTTCACCTCGCCCACCCCGGACCAGATCCTGCCGGCCACGCTCGCGGTGAACTCCGGAGCCGGCGTCGTGCACATCGTGAAGAACTACACCGGCGACGTGCTGAACTTCGAGACGGCCGCCGAACTGGCCCAGGCCGAGGGCGTGGAAGTCCGCACGGTGCTGGTCAACGACGACGTCGCCGTGCAGGACTCGCTCTACACGGCAGGGCGCCGCGGAGTGGGCGGAACCGTCCTGGTGGAGAAGATCGCCGGAGCCGCGGCCGAACGCGGCGACAGCCTCGACGCAGTCGCAGCCATCGGTGACCGCGTGAACCAGAACGTGCGGAGCATGGGCGTGGCCCTGACCGCGTGCACCGTTCCGCACGCCGGGGTGCCCAGCTTTGAGCTTGAAGACAACGAGATTGAAATCGGCATCGGCATCCACGGCGAACCCGGCCGGCACAAGATCCCGATGGAACCTGCCGACGGCATCACCGACCGGCTGCTGGACCCGGTCGTCAGCGACCTCGGCCTCGCCTCAGGGGACAAGGTCCTGTTGTTCGTCAATGGCATGGGCGGCACACCGCAAAGTGAGCTGTACATCGTCTACCGCCGGGCCGCGCAAAGGCTCGCGGACCAGGGCGTCACCGTGGAGCGCTCGCTGGTGGGCAACTACATCACCTCGCTCGAGATGCAGGGCTGCTCGATCACCGTGCTGCGCCTGGACGATGAAATGATCGGCCTCTGGGACGCGCCCGTCCACACGGCGGCCCTGCGGTGGGGCGTCTGAACGTGGGGCTGGACGTCGACTGGGCCCTCCGGTGGCTGACCCTGTCCGCCGAGGCAATGGCCGAGCACAGGGTTGAGCTCATCGAACTGGACCGGCCGATCGGAGACTCCGACCACGGCGAGAACATGGACCGGGGCTTCAAAGCCGTAATGGACAAACTCGCCGAATCGCCCCCGGAAACTGCGGGGGCGGCCCTGAAGCTGACCGCCATGACGCTCATGTCGAAAGTGGGCGGCGCAGCAGGGCCGCTGTACGGAACCGCCTTCCTGCGCGCCRCCACGGCGCTCGGGGACGCTGCCGACATCGACGCCGCCACGCTGGCCGCGGCGCTGCAGGCGGCCCGCGACGGCATCGTTGCCCGCGGCAAGGCCGAATCCGGGGACAAGACGATGGTGGATGCCTGGACTCCTGCCGTGGACGCCTCCGCGGCCGCCGCCGGCGAGGGCGACGTCCGCAAGGTCCTGGCCGCGGCAGCCGAGGCGGCCGAGGCCGGGGCAGTCTCCACCGACCCGATGCTGGCCCGCAAGGGCCGCGCCAGCTACCTGGGGGAGCGCAGCATCGGCCACCGCGACCCCGGTGCCGTCTCCAGTGCCCTGATCCTGCGCGCCGCCGTCGGGGCCGCCGAATGACGGTCCGGCTCGTCGTCGTCTCGCACAGCGAAAAGATTGCCGACGGCGCCGTCGAGCTCGCCGCCCAGATGGCCCCTGACGTCATGATCGTGGCCGCGGGCGGCACCGACGACGGCCGGATCGGGACCAGCCTGGAGAAGGTGATGGCCGCGCTGGAACAGGCAGCCGGGGGAAGCGGCATCGTGGTGCTCACCGACCTGGGTTCAGCCGTCATGACCGCGGAATCGGCGGTGGAGTTCGCCGCTGACCCGGAATCCATCCACCTCGCCGACGCCCCGCTGATCGAGGGCCTGGTCGCGGCGGCCGTATCCGCGCAGACGGGGGCCGACGCGGAAACCGTCAAGGAAGCCGCCGAAGCTGTCTACCGGCCTCCGGCCCACCCGCACGGACCCGAACATCCGCACCAGCAGCCGCCGGATGCCCAGGGCGACTTTGAACTGGTCAACCAGGCCGGCATGCACGCGCGGCCGGCGGCGAAGATCGCGGGAGGCCTGGCCGGGATGGAGGCCGACGTCACCATTAACGGGGTCGACGGCGCGTCCATGACGGAACTGATGATGCTTGGCGCCAGCAAAGGAACCGTGCTGCATATCGAAGCCAGCGGCGCGGACGCGGCCAGGGCGGTGGACTACCTGGGCGGGCTGATCAAGGCCGGCTTCGGGGAGCCCTAGGAAGTGCTCAGCCCGGCAGCCGCAGGCCGCCGGGGTGCAGTTCTGCCAAGCCGTCGCTGAGCAGCCCGGAAAGCGCACGCTCCAGCTGCTCCGGCGCGGGGTTGAGCCGGTGCAGCGCGGCCAGCGGGACGGCGATTCCGTCCGCGTCGAAGCCCAGGTCCGCGGGGGCGCGCTCCAGCAGCTCGCGGGCCACCGGCGACTCGGCCAGGCGCAGGACCGCCATCACGGCCCCGCGCAGCTGCCGGTCTGTCCCATGCCAGGCCTGCCCCTTGGGCGTGTAGCTGGGCGGCGGCTCCCCGGCGGCAAGCCAGGCGCAGGCGCCGCGGACCGGGCATTCACCGCACTTCGGACTCCGGGCCGTGCAGACCAGCGCCCCCAGTTCCATCACCGCCGCGTTCCAGCGCACCGACGCGGCGCCGTCGTCGGGCAGCAGTTGCGCGGCCAGCCGCATCTCGGCGGCCGTCAGGGCCGGCGCCGGCAACGCGGTCCCGGTAAACAGGCGTGCGTGGACCCGGCGGATGTTCGTGTCCACCACCGTCTCCCTGCGGCCGAACGCGAATGCGGCGACAGCGGCCGCGGTGTAGCTTCCCACGCCGGGCAGCTCCAGCAGCTCCGCGTGGCTGCCGGGAACCGCGCCCCCGTGGTTTTCGACAATGGCGACGGCGGCCGCGTGCAGCCGGAGGGCGCGCCGCGGATACCCCAGCCGCCCCCAGGACCGGACCGCTTCCCCGGCAGGCTCCCGGGCCAAGTCGGCCGGCGCGGGCCAGCGCCGCAGCCATTCTTCCCACACCGGCAGAACGCGGACAACAGGGGTTTGCTGGAGCATGATTTCGCTGACCAGCACGCCCCAGGCAGAACAGTCCGCCGCCCGCCACGGGAGGTCGCGGGCAGTTTCAGCGAACCAGGAGGCAAGCGCGTCATGCAGCTCGGCGAGGGGAACGGCCGGCGCGGGCGGGTCCGCGGGCGGGGTCGCGGCCGCGGGGGCGGCCGGGCCGGCAGGGGCGGGGGAATCGGCTAAAGCTTTGATCGAATCATCGTAATAGAGACGGGGACCATACTGCGGCCAGCGGCGTGGTGGGCAGGCATAACCCGCGGCGTTACCTAGCCTAGAAGCATGGTCAGGCAAGGCAACTCAGGAACGCGCGGTTCGGGACCGAAGGCTTCCGCCAAGGCAAAGACCAGCGGCAGGCCGGCCCGGAAACCGCTCAGCCCGGTCTACCGCCGGCGCCGGCTCTTCGTGGGCGCCGCGCTCTTGCTGGTGCTTGCCCTCGCCGTCGGCGGTTTCGCGGCGATCTCCAGCGCCTTCAACGGCGAAACGCCTGCGGCCACCGCCAGCGACTCGCCCCAGCCGGACGGTCAGGGCAAAGCCACCGCCAGCCCACAGGGGTCGGCCACGCCAACATCGGGCGCCGGCTGCGACGAGGCGCTGCTGAAAGTCACCGCGGCCACGGACAAGGCCGCCTACGCGCCGGGCGAGAACCCCCTGCTGACCCTCAAGGTCACCAATGGCAACAAGGTGCCGTGCGAGGTCAACCTCGGGACCTCGCAGATGGAGTACCTGATCACCAGTGGCTCGGACCGGATCTTCTCCTCCAGCGACTGCCAGGCCGAAAGCAGCGACCTGGTCAAAACGATCCGCCCGGGCCGGAGTGAAACCGCCAACTTCCCCTGGAACCGCAACCGGTCCACCGAGGGCTGCAAAGTGGTGGACGCCCAGCCTGGCGGGGGCGGCGCCTACTACGTCTTCACTGCCCGGCTCGGGAACAAGACCAGCCCCAAGGCCGTCTTCCAGCTCGGCTAGTCATCTTCGATTGCTCCGAAATCGCCGTTTAGGCGGGCCAAAAGGGCCGTTACGGAGCAGTCGACGGGGCCAGAGGAACCGGGCTAGAGGAACCGGTCCAGCAGGCTGGCCTCGGCCATCCGGCTCAGGCCTTCGCGGACCGTCCGGGCGCGCTGGTCGCCGATGCCGTCAACTGTCATGAGGTCGTCAATGGTCGCCGCCATGAGGAACTGCAGGCCGCCAAAGTGGTCCACCAGGCGGTCTGCCACGGCCTTCGGCACCGCCTTGAGGCCGGAGAGCAGGCGGTACCCGCGGGGCTGCACGACGGCGTCGAGGTTCGCCTCACCGCCCGCGAAGCCGACGATCCCGGCAATCCTGCCCAGATCGATAAGCTCAGTCGGCCCCAGGTTCACGAGGGCCTTGACGGCGTTCTCGATGTCCGCGGCGGAGGCCTTCGGGCCGGAGTAGTCCCGGATGATCACGTCGCTGCCCGGACCGCGGCCCACCGTCAGCTCGTCCAGCTGCAGGGAGAGCAGCCGGCCGTCCTCGCCGAGTTCCAGCACGTACTGGGAGATCTCCTCGGAAATGCGACGCACCATCTCCTGGCGCTGCAGGGTCACGGCCACATCGCGGACGGTCACCATGGCCTCGATCTCGAGGGCCGACAGCGAACTGGTCACCTGGTCCAGCCGGGAGCGGTACCGCTCCAGCGTGGCGAGAGCCTGGTTGGCGCGGGCCAGCACCTTCTCGGAGCCTTCCAGCACGTGCCGCAGGCCGTTCACGTAGAGCGCGATGATCTGCATCGACTGGCTCACGGAGATCACCGGAACCCCGGTCTGGATGGCAACCCGCTCCGCGGTGCGGTGCCGGGTTCCTGTCTCCTGGGTCTCGATGCTCGAATCGGGCACCAGTTGGACGCCGGCCCGCAAGATGTTGCTGGCATCCTTGTCACAGACAATGGCGCCGTCCATCTTGGCCAGTTCCCGCAAGCGGGTGGGGGAGAAGTCGATCCCGATCTCGAAGCCACCCGAACAGATGGATTCAATGGTCCGGTCAATGCCCAGCACGATCAGGGCGCCGGTACGGCCGCGGAGGATGCGCTCCAAACCGTCACGAAGGGCCGTCCCCGGTGCCACCCTGGCCAAAGTCGCCTTAAGTGCGTCTTCGGGACTCCGTGCCATAGGTTTTCCCTTCAAAGGTGCAGGCCGCTGCCCGCAAGTACGCCGGATTTTGTCGATTTTCCATCACTGTCCGGCAAGAACAAAAGTGCCCGGTTTCCCGTATGCACCATCATAGGGGCAACGACGACCGTTTTCCGCACCATCAAGCCTCAAAGTGCCCCATTTCAGCCCTGCACGGGGTCCCGCGGAGACGGCCCGTGCGCCGCAAGTGCAACCCGCATTTCCGGCCGCCCGCCCGGGCCTGCCGCCGCCTGCGATAAACTTGGTGCCTAGGGTGTACCGCGGGCTCTCCGCGCCGTGACCCATCCACAGCCGCAGCGAAAGTAGCACCGTGTCCCAAGAAGTCCACAGCCCCGCCCGAGTCCAGGAGATTCACAAGCAGGCGGCCCGGCGCCGGACCTTCGCAGTCATCTCGCACCCGGACGCCGGCAAGTCCACGCTGACCGAAGCCCTTGCCCTGCACGCCAAGGTGATCGGCACCGCCGGCGCGTCCAGCGGCAAGGCCAACCGCAAGGAAACGGTCTCCGACTGGATGCAAATGGAGAAGGACCGCGGCATCTCGATCAGCTCGGCGGCGCTCCAGTTCGCATACCGCGACACAGTCATCAACCTGCTGGACACCCCGGGCCACGCGGATTTCTCCGAGGACACCTACCGCGTGCTGGCCGCCGTCGACTGCGCCGTGATGCTCGTGGACGCCGCCAAAGGCCTGGAAACCCAGACCATGAAGCTCTTCGAGGTCTGCAAGCAGCGGAACCTGCCCATCATCACCGTGATCAACAAATGGGACCGGCCCGGCCTCGACGCCCTGGCCTTGATGGACGAGATCACCGAGCGGACCGGACTGCAGCCCATGCCGCTGACCTGGGCCGTGGGCATCTCCGGTGACTTCCGCGGCGTCTGGGACCTGCGCAACGACCGCTTCGCGCAGTTCAAGCGCAACAACGCCGGCGCCAACATCGCCCTCACCGAGTACTTCAGCCCGGAGGAGGCAGCGGCCAGTCAGGGCGGCGACTGGTCCAACGCCGTGGACGAGGCCGGCCTGGTGATCGAATCTAACCTGGCGTTCGACGTCGAGGCTTTCCACGCCGGAAAGGCCACGCCTATCCTCTTCAGCTCCGCCGCGCTCAACTTCGGCGTCAAGGAGATCCTCGACGCCCTCGTGGACTTCGCCCCGCCCGCCGCGCCGCGGCCCGACGTCGACGGCGCCGCCCGCCCCGTCGACGCCCCTTTTGCCGGGTTCGTCTTCAAGGTCCAGGCCGGCATGAACAAGGCCCACCGCGACCACGTCGCCTTCATCCGGGTGTGCTCGGGCGTCTTTGAGCGCGGCATGGTGGTCACGCAGGGCCGCACCGGGAAGTCCTTCGCCACGAAGTACGCCCAGCAGGTCTTCGGCCGCGAACGCGAGGTGATCGACGAGGCCTTCCCCGGAGACGTCGTGGGCCTGGTGAACGCCTCCTCGCTGCGGGTGGGGGACAGCCTGTTCCTGGAACGTCCCGTGGAGTTCCCGGCCATCCCGCTCTTCGCCCCCGAGCACTTCCAGGTGGCCCGTTCCAAGGACCCCAGCCGCTTCAAGCAGTTCCGCCGCGGCATCGAACAGCTCGAGCACGAGGGTGTCATCCAGGTGCTTCGTTCGGACATCCGCGGCGACCAGGCACCCGTGCTGGCCGCCGTCGGCCCGATGCAGTTCGAGGTGGTCGAGGACCGCATGGCGCATGACTTCAGCGCGCCGATGCGGCTTGAGCGGCTGCCGTATTCACTCGCGCGGATCACGACGGCGGACGCCATGCCGGCGCTGGCCAACGTGCCGGGCGCCGAGGTACTGCTGCGCTCCGACGGGGAATACCTGGCGTTGTTCAACGACGTCTGGGCCCTGCGCCGGATCGAGAAGAACCTGCCGGACCTGACCCTGGTGCCGATCGGCACGCACAACCCGGCGAAGTAACTGCCGGGCCTGGGCCCGGCCCGGGGCCCCGGGCTCCGCCGGGAGCCGGCTGGGCCCGAAAAATGACCCCCGCAGGTCTTCCTGAATCCGCGATCCGCGGTATCATAAGTAACCTTGCTAATTTCGCGGGCGCCTGCCGATCTGGCCGGCTTTTGGGACTGCTCTGTCCGATTCCATGTGCGGACCCGTATTGAGGGAACAAGAAAACTCTTTGACAACAACGATGGAACCCGGCCTCCTGCTCAGCGGGCGGTACCGGATCGAAGCCCTCATTGGCAGGGGAAGCCAGTCGACTGTCTACCGGGCGCGCGACGAACTGCTGCAGCGCGAGGTGGCGGTCAAACTCTTCCGCAATGACGCGGACGATCTCGAGCACACCCGCCGGCAAGGCCAGGAAGTGCGGATCCTCGCGGGAATGAGCCACCATGCATTGGTGACGCTGTTCGACGCCGGTGCTGATCTGAGCAATCCGGACTCCCGGCTCACCTACCTCGTGATGGAACTCGTCCGCGGCCAGGACCTGCGCCACCGCTCCCTGCAGGGCCCGCTCTCCGCAGCGCACATGGCTCACATTGGCTACGACCTGGCGGACGGGCTCTCCTACATCCACCACCACGGGATCGTGCACCGGGACATCAAGCCGGGGAACATCCTGCTGGTCGACTACAGCAATGACGACCGCCGCCCGCGGGCCAAGCTGACCGACTTCGGCGTCGCGGCCATCCTGGGGCACAACCGCGCGGACGACGACGGCGGCACCTCGGGGACGCCGGCGTACCTGAGCCCAGAGCAGGCGGCCGGCGAACCGGCGGGCCCGGCAAGCGACATCTACTCGCTTGGACTCGTGCTGCTCGAGGGACTGACCGGCAGGATGGCGTACCCGGGGGCACCGATCCAGTCCGCTGTCGCACGGCTGCTGCACGATCCGCAGATCCCGGAGGAGCTCGCCCCGATGTGGGTGGCGCTGCTGTCCTCCATGCTGTCCCGGGACCCGGAGGCCCGGCCGCACGCCCGCGAGGTCTCCCTTGCCCTCCGCCAGGAGGTCATCAACGGTGCCGGGCGGCACCGGCAACACCGCGCGACCGCGGCGAACGATGAAGAGGGCCGGATGCGCGCCGTCGAGAGGTACCGGATCCTGGACACCCCCGAGGACGGCACCTTCGACCGGATCGCGGCGCTCGCGGCACGGGTGTTCTCGGTCCCGGTCGCGATCGTCAGCGTCGTGGACCACGACAGGATCTGGTTCAAGGCCCACCACGGCACCGAGGTCACCCAGATCGGCAGGGATCCGGGGCTTTGCGCCTCGGCAATCCTGCAGGACGGCCCGTGGATCGTCGAGGATGCCGCCAACGACGCCCGCACGCTTTCCAACCCCCTGGTTGCGGGCGAGTTCGGGCTGCAGTTCTATGCCGGGGTTCCACTGCGCACCCCCGACGGCTTCAACCTGGGCACCTTCTGCATCCTGGACCGGGAACCGCGGGAGTTCACCGCGGAGGACACCCGCACGCTCGAGGACCTGGCCGCGATTGTGATGAACGACCTTGAGATGCGCCTGCAGGGCCGCGAAGCGATCGCCAGCTAGCGCCTGCCGGCGTGCAGCGCGAGCTGCAGTTCAAACCGGGCCACCGGGTCCTCCAGCGCGTCCCCGAAAAGCTCACGCAACTGGGCCGCCCGGTAACCCACGGTTTGCGGGTGGATGCCCAGCTCGGCGGCCACCGGGGCGCGCTGGCCCCAGTGCCGGAGCCAGGACAGCAGGGTTTCGGCGAGCCGTTCGCGCTGTGCGGGCCGGAGCCCCTCAAGCGGCGCCAGGCGTCGGTGCGCCAGCTCGGCGATGGCGGAGGGCTCCGCACCGAGGATTACGGCCGCAAGATGCTCGTCGGCCCAGATCGGCGGGTCATCCGGGCCGTCACGGTGTGGCAGGACAGATGCCGCCAGCACTGCCAGGCGCAAGGATTCGGGAACCTTCTCCCACCCGCCGGCCGGGCCCACGGCGGCCCCGCGGCCCCGCAGCGCCTTCTCCAGGTCCATCCGGGCGGACTTGGACTTGCGTGCCGGGACCAGCACCACGGCGTCGGTCTCGCGTTCGATCACCAGGGTTCCCGGGCCCAGCCGCAGCCGCAGCCCGCCGGCCCGGTCCAAGGGCAGCGTCACGACCGACATGCGCTGGGGCAGCGACCAGTCCGCCATCGCCGCCGTCTGGCGCAGCGCCGCCTCGTCCGCCTGCCCCAGCAGCAGCAGGTCCAGCAGCTCGGTGCGGCGCCGGTCCACCGCCCCGGCGCGTTCGGACTGCTCAAAGGCATAAGCCTCCGCGCTGACCGCGGAGAGCTCGTCGATGTAGGCCAGGATTGATTCGCCGAGGTCAACCACCACATTCTGGCCCAGGTGGTGTTCCACCGAGACCTTCGACATCTCGCGGAACGTCACCCGGGCGCCCATCCGATACGCGCTGAGCAGGGCATCCATGCTCCTGCCCTGCCGGAACTCGCCGCTGCCCAGGCCCGCCACCAGCAGCCGGCTCTCCTCGGAGAGCGCGGGCAGCGCGGTACCCGGAAGCTGCAGGAAACGGTCCAGCGCCGTCGCGACGCCCCGCCGCAGCCCCCGCCCGAAGCGGCCTTCGATCGGCCGGGCATAGGCGGGAACCAGCTGGGGCACGGCGTCGATGATGGCCTCCACAATGCCCGGCACCTGTGGCCGGAGCATGTCGCTGACTTCCTTTGGCAGCGCCAGCCATGGCGGGTCGTAGGCAGGGTAGCCGGGGTGGCCGGCGGGGGAAGCATCCATGACGGGTATCCAATAGTTTGTTGCGTGGAGATAGTTTCTTTACGTCGATCGTATGTCCTGGGTGAAGAATTATGACGCAGGCTGACATACGCTTGATAGATGATCCGGCTCCGTAAGCTGGCGCGCGCCGCATCTCTACTGACCACCCCACTAGCTCCAGAAGACATTCTGTCGCTCTTCAACCCCGTGTTTTCTGCCCGCCAGTTGCGCGGCGTGGTTACCCGGGTGGTTCCAGAAACGGCCGATTCCGCCACCATTTTCTTCCGTCCCGGCCGAGGCTGGCAAGCACACCGTGCAGGCCAGTGGGCCCGCATCGGCGTCGAACTCAACGGCGTCCGCCACTGGCGATCCTATTCGCTCAGCGCTCCCGCCGGCGAAGACCCCGCCATCACCGTCACGGACATGGGTGCCGTCTCCGGAACCCTGGTCCGCACCACCAAGCCGGGCGACGTACTTTTCCTCGCCCCGCCGCAGGGCGACTTCATCCTGCCGGAGCATCCGCGCCCGCTCCTCATGCTCACCGCGGGCAGCGGCATCACCCCGGTGATGTCGATGATCCGCACGCTCGTCCCGCACCGTCCGGATGCCGACGTCGTCCTCATCCACACGGCGCGGACCCCGGCCGACGCCATCTTCCGCGAGGAGTTGGCCGAACTCGCAGACCAGTTTCCCAATTTCAAGGTCACCCACTGGTTCAGCGGGGAACGCGGCAGGCTGGACTTCGGCGCCACAGCCGAACTTGACCTGCTCTGCCCGGACTGGCGAGACCGTGCGGCCTACGCCTGCGGCCCCGCGGGTTTCCTCGACGACGCCGAGGCGCTGTGGGAAGCCGAAGCCGCGGCCGCGGATCACTCCGGAACGGCGGTTGAACGCACGGTTCCGGCCGCAACGTTGACGATCGAACGCTTCAGCACCAGCCTGGCCGGCGGCGAAGGCCACGACGGCGGATTGGTGACCTTCGAGGCCTCCGACCGCGAAGTCGATGCCGACGGGGACACCCCCCTGCTCGACGTCGGCGAGGACGCCGGCGTGCTGATGCCCAGCGGTTGCCGGATGGGCATCTGCCACAGCTGCCTCATCCCGCTCCGGGCCGGCCAGGTCCGCGACCTGCGCACGGGCGAAGTCCATGGCGAGCCCGGCCAACTAATCCAGACGTGTGTCTCGGCAGCCGCCGGACCCGTTAACCTCGACCTCTGAGGAGAACCCACCCGATGACCACACTTGCAGACAAGCCCGATACCGCCGAAGACGGCACCTCGGCCAGCATCAGCGCCCCCGCCGTAAAGAAGCGGCCCGGAGCGCTCGCCGAGACCGGCGGCCCGCTGCTCCGGCCGCCCGCCGCCGCGCACCTGTCCGACGAACAGGTTGCAGAGCTGGGCCGCGAACTCGACGCCATCAAGGACGACATCCTTGCCAAGCGCGGCTCCGACGACGCCGCCTACATCCGCCGGATGATCAAGATCCAGCGCGCCCTGGAAATTTCCGGCCGGGCCGCGCTGCTGGTCAGCAAGAACAAGGCCGCCTGGGCCACCGGCACCACGCTGCTGAGCCTGGCCAAGATCCTGGAAAACATGGAACTGGGACACAACATCCTGCACGGCCAGTGGGACTGGATGCGCGATCCCGACATTCACTCCACCACCTGGGAATGGGACTTCGTCACGCCCGCGCGCTCCTGGCAGCACACCCACAATGACCTGCACCACCGCTGGACCAACGTTGTCGGCAAGGACAACGACATCGGGTACAACCTGCTGCGGATGGACCCGCAGCAGGAATGGAAGCCCTTCAACCTGGGCAACCCGCTCTACAACGCGCTGCTGGCCCCGGTCTTCGAGTGGGGCATCGCGGTGTACGACCTTGAACTCGTGGACTACCGGGAGGGCAGGAAGTCCAAGGAAGCCCTGCTCAAGGACCTCAAGGCACTCGGCCGCAAGGCGGTCAAGCAGTTCACCAAGGACTACGCCGCCACACCCGCCGTCGCCATGCTCACCGGCTCCGGCAAGCAGGCGCTCTACGGCACGCTGACCGCCAACGCCGTCCGCAACGTCTGGGCCCACGCGGTGATCTTCTGCGGACACTTCCCGGACGGAACGGACACCTTCACCGAGGAAATGGTCGACGGCGAGACCCGCGGCGACTGGTACGTGCGCCAGATGATCGGCTCGGCCAACATCTCAGGCTCCAAGTTCATGCACCTGATGACCGGCAACCTCTCGCACCAGATCGAGCACCACCTCTTCCCGGACCTGCCGTCCAACCGCTACGGCGAGGTGGCGCCGAAGGTACGGGACATCTGCCGGCGCTACAACCTGCCTTACAACACCGGCCCGATGTGGAAGCAGGTCGGATCCACCTGGGCAAAGATCTTCAAGCTGGCCCTGCCGCCCAAAAAGGCCTAGCCCTCCGGCCCAGCCCGGCCCCGGAAAGCCGCCTTCGGCGCGCGCCACGGCGTGTGCGGAAGGCGGCTTTCGCGCGCTGCCGTGCCCTACAGTGGAGCTATTCACTGAGAGGACCCCTGCATTGGCATGTGACGGCTGCACTACTTCCCCGAAGCTCGACTTCGATTTCAGCATGGCTTTCCAGCCGATCTACGACGCCGTGGCCGGCCGGGTCTGGGGCTACGAAGCCCTGGTCAGGGGCCTCTCGGGCGAGGGTGCCTACCAGGTCCTCTCGAAGGTCTCGCCGGAGCAGAAGTATCGCTTCGACCAGGCCTGCCGGGTCAAGGCCATCGAGCTTGCCGCGCGCCTGTTTCCCGCCGGCGAGGACTTGATGCTCTCGATCAACTTCATGCCGAACGCGGTGTACGAGCCGGCCGCCTGCCTGCGCGCGACGCTGCAGGCCGCGGCGCGAAGCAACTTTCCGACGTCGTCGATCATGTTCGAGTTCACGGAGAACGAGGAGGTCCTCGACGCCGCGCACCTGACGAACATCATCACCGAATACCGCAAGCACGGGTTCACCACCGCCATCGACGACTTTGGTGCCGGCCACGCCGGGCTGGGGCTGCTGGTCGATTTCCAGCCCGACCTGATGAAGATTGACATGTTGCTCATCCGGGACATCGATACCAGCCCCGCCCGGCAGGCCGTGGTTGCCGGCATCGTGGGCATCGCCGCGGAGCTCGGCATCACCGTACTCGCCGAAGGCATCGAGACCGAGGCGGAGTTCCTGGCCCTGAAAACGACCGGCATCCGGCTGTTCCAGGGCTACTGGTTCGGGAAACCGGCCTTCGAGGAGCTTCCACAGGTCCGCTCCGTGCCGGTACTGGGCGCCGCAACCACCTCCTAGCGCCCTTTAGCGCGCGCTCACGCCTTCACCGCGGCCCCGAGCACGTGGGCGAGGGGAGGATTTCCCGGCAGCACCGAAAAGCCGAACCTCTCCAGCGCGACGACGGCCAGGCCGGCGCGCTCGATGTTCGCGGCGGTGTCCCGGTTGGGATGGCAGCCGCCGGCCAGCCGGCTCCAGAGCGGTGTGAGCAGATCTTCGGCGAACCCCAGCACGCGGTGCGCCGAGCGGACGTGCTCGTAGAACAACAACCGGCCTCCCGGCCTGAGGACCCGGAGTGCTTCGGCCAGGACGGCGGACGGCTCGGCCACGCTGCACAGCACGAGGCTGGAGACGACGATGTCCACCGAAGCGTCCGCCACGGGGAGCGACTCCGCGACCCCGTCGAGCACCGTGACCGGTACCGGTGCCGTGCCCGCGGCAGCCCGGGCCAGCGACCGGAGCGTGGGATCCGGCTCCAGCGCCAGCACGGCGTCAACCGCAGCAGGATAGAACGGGAAGGTGGCCCCGTAGCCTGCCCCGATTTCGACGACCGCACCGTGGGCGGCTGCGACGAGGCGCCGTCGGTGCTCGGCCGCCCCGCGTGCATCCATCCGGGGTCCCATGCGCGCGTAGGAGCGTCCGAAGGACGGGGTTTGGGCGTCGTCCATGCTGGTTCTTCCGTTCAGCGGACCCTTTCTAGCGGACCTGGTCCGGGTTGAGCTTCAAGCGCCGCAGCAGTTGGGCATTCAGTGCCACCACAATTGTCGAGGCGGACATCAGCACCGCGCCCACCGCGGGGGAGAGGACGACGCCGGCGAAGGCAAGGGCGCCGGCGGCCAGCGGCACGGAGATGATGTTGTAGCCGGCGGCCCAAATGAGGTTCTGCCACATCTTCCGGTAGCTGGCCCGCGAAAGATCCACCATGGACAGGACGGCGCGGGGGTCGTTGCCGGCCAGGACGACGCCGGCGGACTCCATTGCGACGTCGGTACCGGCGCCGATCGCAATGCCCACTTCGGCCCGGGCCAGCGCGGGGGAGTCGTTGACGCCGTCGCCCACCATCGCCACCTTCAGGCCGCGGGACTGCAGTTCGGCGACTTTCTTGTCCTTGTCGGCCGGCAGGACCTCGGCGAAGACCTCGTCGATGTTGAGCTCCGCGCCCACGGCGTGGGCGACCTGGCGGGCGTCGCCGGTAATCATCGCGACCTTGATACCGCGGGCCTGAAGAGCGCTGACGGCCTGCCGGGACTCGGTGCGCACCTCGTCCTCGAGACTCACGGCCCCCAGGATTTTTTGCCCGTCAATCACGTGCAGCACGGCCGCGCCGCGGTCCATCCAGGCCCGGGTGGCCTGTGCGATTGCCGGCGGTTCTTCCACTGCGAGTTCGCGGAGCAGGGCTGGGCCGCCGATCCGGATGGTCTTTCCGTCAACCGTGGCGCGGACGCCGCGGCCGGTCATCGATGAAAATCCGGTAGCCGCGGGAATCTGCAGGCCCTGCCCGCGCGCCGCCCGGACGATGGCCCGCGCCACCGGATGCTCGCTGTCCGCTTCGACGGCTGCGGCCAGCGCCAACAGGCTCTTCCGGTTAACACCCTCCGCGGCTGCAGCGTCCTTGAGGGCGGGTTCGCCTTTGGTGAGCGTCCCCGTCTTGTCGAAGAGGACGACGTCGACCGTCCGCATCCGTTCCAGTGCCATCCGGTTCTTGATCAGGACTCCGGCCCGGGCGGCCTGTTCGGTGGAAATCGCGATAACCAGCGGAATGGCCAGGCCCAGGGCGTGCGGGCAGGCAATCACCAGCACGGTGACGGTGCGGGTGACGGCGTCGGGAATGCTGCCCAGCAGGGACCAAGCGATGAAGGTGATGACGCCCGCGCCGGAGGCGAAGTAGAACAGGAACGCTGCGGCCCGGTCGGCGAGGGCCTGGGCCTTGGACGAGGAGGCCTGCGCCTCGGCGACCAGCCGCTGGATCCCGGCCAGAGCGGTGTCATCCCCGACGGCGGTGACCTGCACACGGACCGTGTTGTCCGTGGCCACGGTCCCGGCGACGACCTTGTCCCCGGGTGAACGCAGCACGGTCTTCGATTCGCCGGTGATCATCGACTCGTCGACCTCGGCCTGCCCGTCGATGACCACGCCGTCTGCCGGCATCCGGGCGCCCGAGCGGACCAGAACGGTGTCCCCGGCCACGAGTTCGCTGACCTTGACGGTTTCCGTGCCCGCTGCGGTGATCCGTTCCGCTTCGTCCGGCAGCAGCGCGGCGAGGGCGTCGAGCGCGCCCTGCGCGGAGCCAAGCGCGCGCATCTCGATCCAGTGTCCCAGCAGCATGATCGCCACCAGCAGTGCCAGTTCCCACCAGAAGTCGAGGTCAAAACCGCCGATGCCGAGGCTCGTGACCCAGGACGCGACGAAGGCGACGGTGATAGCCATGGCGATCAGCAGCATCATCGCCGGTTTGCGGCTCTTCAGTTCATCCAGGCCGCCCTTTAGGAAGGGCTGGCCGCCGTAGAAGAAGATCACGGTTCCCAGCACCGGCGGGATCCACGCCGAGCCGGGGAAAACCGGGGGGACGTAGCCGAGCAGGTGCGCGAACATGGGGCTGAACAGGACCACCGGAACCGCCAGCGCGAGCGTCAGCCAGAACCTGTTTTTGAACATTGCCACGCTGTGGCCCGCGTGCTGGCCGTGGCTGTGTACGAGGTGCTCGTCGTCCCGGCCGGGCTGTGGCTGGGCGTGCCCCGCGTGGCCCCCGTGCCCGGCGCCGGCCTGCAGTTGGTCGGTCTGGCCGTGGTGCTGGTGTTCCATGTTCCTGCCTCCTGGAAAGTCTCGGCTGGTCCTCATCTCGACTCCAAACATACCCCCAGGGGGTATGTTTGGCAATACCATAAGACGCCCGATGGTGCTCCCGGGCCCAAGGTCACCGCACCTCGATGACGCCCATCATGCCGAGGTCCTCGTGATCCAGGATGTGGCAGTGGTAGACGGAACGGCCGGTGAAATCCCGGAACGCGATCCGGACCGTGCACTGGCCGTTGGCCGGCACGTTGACCACATCCCGGAGTGCCGCCGGCTCCACGGCCCGGCCGTTTTCGGCGATCAGCTGCATCGGCCACACGTGCAGATGGAACGGGTGGTCCATGGGGCTGCGGTTGACCAGAACCCATTCCTCGACCGTCCCGGCCCCCACGGTGGTGTCGGTCCTTCCCTCCTGGAAGCTTTGGCCGTTGATGGTGAAGCCCATCATTTCCGCGCCCATCCCCCCGCCCATGGAAGTGGCGAGCACCAGTTGCCGCCGCGCAGCCACGGCGGCCGAGCGCAGGTCGGCCGGCGCGTTCCCGGCGGCAATTACCGGGGCGGGCGGGACAGGATCGCCGGCCACGGCCAGGGTTGCCAGGGTGATGCCGGCCGGATCCACGGACCCGTCCTGCTCCGCCGGCAGGCCCGGGCCCGTGCCGCGCCGGCCCATCATCCCGGACATGGCCCCGCGGTCATAGGGCATGGCCCGCAGTTCGGATTGCCCCAGTGCAGCCGTGACCAGCAGCTCCGCCCGGTTCCCCGGCGCCAGCAGCACTTCCTGCACGTCCGACGGCGAACGGAACCGCCCCGAGTCCATGCCGACGAGCTGCAGTTTCTGTCCGTCCAGCCTTAGGCGCAGGTATCGGGCTACGCAGCAGTTCACGATCCGCCACCGCTCCCGCTGCCCGGGCCGGGCCTCCATCCGGGGATTGGCCTGCCCGTTCACCAGCAGGAGCGACCCTTCGCGCCCGGCCATCCGGTCCGGTTGCGAGGCCTCGGCCACGTTCCCGGCGCCGTCCAGGCTGGTATCCGAGACCAGCAGCACGCGCTCGGGGCCAGCGGCGGGCGGGGCGGGATCCTCGACAATAATGGCGCCGAAAAGGCCGGCGAAGATCTGGTCGGCAACCCGGCCGTGGTGGTGCGGGTGGTACCAGTACAGTCCGGGCGGGTGTCCGTCCGGGATCCGGTGTTTGTAGTCGAAGCTGCGGCCGGGGTCCACGGTCACGAACACGTTGTCGCCGTTGCCCTGGGGCGAGACGTGGAGACCGTGCAGGTGCAGATTGCTGGGTTCGGCCAGCTTGTTCACCAGTTTGACCCTCAGCACGTCCCCGGGGCGCACCCGGAGGGTAGGGCCGGGGATGCCGCCGTTGTAGCCCAGCGCCCCCGCCTGCCGTCCGGCCAGCGGGAACAGTCCCGGCGCCGCCTCGAGGCTGGCCTCGAGGATGCCGCCCGAACTGCTGAGCGCCGGAGGCTGCCGCAACGACTCGCCGGTGACCGGCGCCGGCCGGGAGTTGAGGGTCCACCACAGCCCGGCGCCGCCGGCAACTGTGCCGGTAAGACCGAGTCCGCCCAGCAACAATGCGCTGCGGCGGCTAATGGGCGGCACTATGTCCCCTCGCCGAGTTCCTTCACGTGCTCGCGGTACTGCTCCGCGGTCAGCTCGCCCCTCGCGAAGCGTTCGTCGAGGATGAGCCGGGCCTGGCTCCTGCCACCCGCAGATCCGGGGCTCCGGCCGGGGCCGCCCGGCTGGGCGTAGGGCCCGGGCTGCCCGTAGGCCGGGGGCTGGCCGTAGGTGCCGGGGTGTCCTGGCCCGGGCTGCTGTCCGCGGCCGGGGCCGGCAAAGACCCGCACCGCGAGCAACACGAGCACAGCGATCCCGATGAGCAGCAGCACGCCCCAAAGCCACATCCATCCGAGGTTCTGACCGTAACCCCACATCATGACTATTCCCTTCGCCCACGGAAGCCACTGCTCCCATGGTGCGCCCGCGGCGGCAGGAGCGCTAGGGTCCTAAGTCGCCACCGTTGAGGCGCGCGGTCAGCTGATGAGCAGGCCCAGGGCCTCCGCGAGGTGGCCGACTTCCCGGACCGAGAAGCCCGCCGGGACCGGACCCGGCCCGTTGGGACTGGCGGGCACCACGGCGTGGGTGAAGCCCAGCCTGTGCGCCTCCTGGATGCGCTGGTTGATCCCCGGCACCGGACGGACCTCGCCGGCCAGGCCTACCTCGCCGAACGCGATCAGGCGCTGCGGCAGCGGCTTCTTGGCCTTCGCGGAAGCCACGGCAAGGGCCACGGCCAGGTCCGTGGCGGGTTCGCTGAGCTTTACCCCGCCCACGGTCGCCACGTAGGAGTCGTCCTTGTGCAGCAGGCAGCCTGCGCGCTGCTGCAGCACGGCCAGGAGCATGGCTACCCGCGAGCTGTCCAGTCCGCTGGTGGCCCGGCGCGGCTGCGCGTTGGCGCTTTCGGCGAGCAGCGACTGGACCTCGGCCAGCAGCGGCCGGCGGCCTTCCAGTGTCACCGTGATGCAGGTGCCGGACACGGGGTCCTTGGTGCGGGAAACAAACAAGCCGCTCGGATCGGCCAGGCCGACGATGCCGTCCTCATTAAGGTCGAAGCAGCCCACGTCGTCGGTGGGGCCGTAGCGGTTCTTCACGGCGCGCAGCAGCCGCAGCCGCGAGTGCCGCTCGCCCTCGAACTGGCAGACCACGTCCACGAGGTGCTCGAGCAGCCGAGGACCTGCGATGGAGCCGTCCTTCGTCACGTGGCCTACCAGCAGGGTGGTCATGTTGCGGCGCTTGGCCGCCGCGATCAGGGACGCCGCAACCTCACGGACCTGGGAGACGCCGCCGGCGCTGCCTTCGACGTCGGCGCTGCTCAGTGTCTGGACGGAGTCCACCACCAGCAGTCTCGGCTCGAGTTTTTCCACCTGGCCCAGCGCTTGGCCGAGGTCTGTTTCGGCGGACAGGTACAGCGACTCGGCGACGGCGTCGATCCGGTCCGCGCGCAGCTTCACCTGGGCGGCGGATTCCTCGCCGGTGACGTAGAGGACGTCCTGGGCCGTGCGGGCGAACTTGGCCGCGACATCCAGCAGCAGCGTGGACTTGCCCACGCCGGGTTCGCCGGCGAGCAGGATCACCGCCCCGGGAACCAGGCCGCCGCCGAGCACGCGGTCCAGCTCGTCCACCCCGGTGGGGAGGAACGCTGCCGTTGTGGCGTCGACGTCGGCGATCCGGCGGGCCGGCTCCAGGACGGTGGTCGCCGCCGTCGTCCGGGCGACGGCGGCACCGGTTTCCTCAACCGTGCCCCAGGCCTGGCACTCGCCGCACCGGCCCACCCACTTTGCGGTGGTCCAGCCGCACTCCGCGCACTTATAGCCCGGCGCCTTGGCGGCGCGGGAAGTCTTTGTTGCCATTGCTCCACCCTAACCGGGGGCAGCGACATCCAGGCCCGGACGTGGCCCGGACGCGGGCCGGCCCCGGACCCATCCGCCGGGGCTAGAGGGCGGGCAGGATGTCCCGGGCCTCGTCCGCGTCCATGCCGGCGGCCTCGAGAAGGTCCACCATAAGCGGGCGGAAGAGCATCACCACGGTTTCGCCCTCGAGCCGCTGTACGTCCAGCAGGCGCGGGTGCAGCCGGCCGGCCGTTTCGCTTAGTTCCACCCGGGCCGTGCGCAGGTGCGCGCGGCGGACGCCGTCGTGCACCTCCGCCAGGCCCAGGCCCAGCTCATCGACCGCCGCTGCGGTCTCCAGCAGGACCTCGGCAATGTTCTCGGTGGCCTCGTCGGAGAGAGCGGCGTGGTTGATCGCACTGGTCAGCCGGCGCGCGAATACGCGGCTGTTACGCAACGCCAGGTCGATGAAGTCCACCGACTGCGCCAGCCGGTCCAGCTCGTCCCGGTACCGGCGGTAGGCGGGAGCCAGCGCGGCCACCTCGCCGGAGGAACGCAGGGTCTGGCGCATCGCGTCCACCAGGGGCTGGCAGTTGCGGCCGCGGATCAGGGCGTGCCAGGCCTGGGTGGAGTCGCTGTGGGTCAGGGCCGAGGAGCACTCGCGCAGTACCTCGGCCAGCTCATGCAGCAGTTTCTTGACATCGTTGCGGGGTTCGCGCCGCGGATCCTTGGGGATCAGGAAGGTTACCGCCAGCGCGAACACACCGCCCACCACCGCGTCGATGCTGCGGGTGAACGGTCCTCCCGCGGGGGCGGGCAAGAGCACCACCAGCAATGATTGAAGGCCCAGTTGGGTGGTGAAAATAGTTCCGCTGTCCAGGAAACGGGCCAGTAGAATCGAGAAAAGGAGCACGACGGCGGCCTGCCAGATTCCCGCGCCCAGCCAGTGCAGCAACAGGTCGCCCACCACAATGCCGATGGTGCAGCCCAGCCCCACCTCCACGACCCGGCGAAGCCGCGGGTCCCGGGAGAAGCCCAGGGCGATCAGGGAGGAGGTGGCGGCAAACAATGGCCCGGTGTGGCCCAGGACGTACTCGGCGAACGCGTAGGCGCCCACCGCGCAGGCCGTCATCTGGACCGCAGGAACGAGCGAATTACGGCTCCGGACGAAACCGGTGCGGACCCGGCCGCGCAGGAATCGTGCGCTTGCAGTGAATCCAGTAGCGGAGGCCATGCCCACCAGTCTATTTGCTGCCTGCGGTGCAAGGTGTGCCGCCGGCAGCCCCTACGGCTGTGACGCAGCCAACGCAAGGCCAACCCGTCAGGCGTCGACCAATAGTCCGACGTCGTTAACCCTGCGTTCACTTTGGACCCCAATTCTCTTCACTTGGGGCACCTAACTTCGGTAAAGGTACAAAACGTACCCACCGTCTTTATTGCTCGGACGTCTCCGGTCCGACACGCATCTGAATAACCCTGGAAGGGGTACATCTAGTGAAGGCATCACGCTTCGGCCGCAACGCGGCCATTGCTGTTATCGCAGCCGGCGCTCTCGCGCTCACCGCTTGCGGTTCCGACAACGCAACCAACACCGCTGCGGGCACCCAGGCTGCTTCTGGCCCCAAGGTCACCGGCACGCTGACCGGCATCGGTTCCTCCGCGCAGGGTGCGGCCATGGATGTGTGGAAGACCAACTTCGCCTCCGCCAACCAGGGCGCCAACGTGCAGTACTCCCCGGACGGTTCCGGCGCCGGCCGCAAGGCCATCCTCGACGGCTCGGCCCAGTTCGCCGGCTCGGACGCCTACCTCAAGGACGAAGAGGCAGCCAAGGCCAAGGACAAGTGCGGCCCGGACGGTGCCATCGAGGTCCCGGTCTACATTTCCCCGATCGCCATCGCCTTCAACGTGCCCGGCGTGACGGACCTGAAGCTGGACGCCCCCACGGCGGCCAAGATCTTCCGCGGCGAAATCGCCAAGTGGAACGACCCGGCCATCACCGCGCTGAACCCGGATGCCAAGCTTCCCGACCTCAAGGTCACCCCGGTCAACCGCTCTGACGATTCCGGTACCACCAAGAACTTCACCGAGTACCTCGCCGCCGCGGCCCCGGCCGTCTGGAAGGACAAGGCTGACGGTGTGTGGCCGGCTTCGCTGAAGGGCGAAAACGCCAAGGGCACCTCCGGCGTCGTCAAGACGGTCACCGACACCGCCGGTGCGGTTACCTACGCCGATGACTCGGCCGTCAGCGGCAAGCTGGGCACCGCCCAGATCAAGGTCGGTTCCGACTTCGTCAAGATCTCCGCTGAAGCTGCCTCCAAGGCCGTGGACCTGGGCAAGCCGGTCGAGGGCCGCGGCGCCAACGACCTCGCCATCAAGCTGGACCGCACCACCACCGAAGCCGGCGCATACCCGCTGGTCCTCGTTTCCTACCACATCGTGTGCAGCACCTACGACAAGCAGGAAACTGTCGATCTGGTCAAGGGCTTCGAGAAGTACGTACTCTCTGCAGAGGGCCAGAAGGCTGCTGCCGAGTCCGCCAAGTCGGCTCCGCTGTCCTCCACTCTGGCAGAGAAGGCCGTCAAGGCCATCGAAACCATCAAGGTCAAGTCGTAAAGTTTGATCTGTAGCGCTAAGTTCCCCGCCCCGCCCTCCGGCGGGACGGGGAACTTAGCAGTGTTTTCCGAAGCTTTCGCAGTTCCCGATAAGTACGCTCCGCTCAAGGACCGTACGTCCGCACCATCAACACCGAAGGGCCAGGTATGACCTCCACCTCCCTGACCAAATCCCGAGGCGCAGGACGGGCCGGGGACAAAGTCTTCTCAGGGGCCACCCTGGCGGCCGGCTGCCTGATCCTCGCTGTACTCTTTGGCGTTGCGCTCTTCCTCGTCGTCCAGGCCATCCCGGCCTTGACCGCGCCGGCCGCCGACATCCAGGGCGGCGAGGGCTTCTTCGCCTACATCTGGCCGATCGTCGTCGGCACCCTGATCGCCGCCGTGATCGCGCTGGTCATCGCCACCCCGGTCGCCATCGGCGTCGCCCTCTTCATCTCGCACTATGCCCCGCGCCGGCTGGCCTCCGGCCTCGGCTACGTGGTGGACCTGCTGGCCGCCATCCCCTCCGTGGTCTACGGCGCCTGGGGCGCGGCCTTCCTGGCCAAGGAAATCTCGCCTGCCTACAGCTGGCTGGCCGCGAACCTCGGCTGGCTGCCGATCTTCCAGGGGCCGGCGTCGGCCACCGGTAAGACCATCCTGACGGCAGGCATTGTCCTCGCGGTGATGGTCCTGCCGATCATCACCTCGCTCTCGCGCGAAATCTTCCTGCAGACCCCCAAGCTGCACGAGGAAGCCGCCCTCGCCCTCGGCGCCACCCGCTGGGAAATGATCCGGATGGCCGTGCTGCCGTTCGGCCGCCCCGGAATCGTCAGCGCCGTCATGCTGGGCCTGGGCCGCGCGCTCGGCGAGACCATGGCCGTGGCCCTGGTGCTCTCTTCCGGCGCCCTCACGGCCAGCCTGATCCAGTCCGGCAACCAGACCATCGCCGCCGAAATCGCGCTGAACTTCCCCGAGGCCAGCGGCCTGAAGATCAGCACCCTGATCGCCGCCGGCCTGGTGCTGTTCATCATCACCCTCGGCGTGAACATGATTGCCAGGTGGATCATCACTCGGCACAAAGAATTCTCGGGAGCCAATTAAATGACCTCCACCCTGACCCCGGTCCGTAAACGCTCCGCCCTGACCAAGGGCCAGCTGCCCAAGGCCGCCCCGTACATCGTGCTGGCCCTGGCCCTCGTCCTCGGTGCCGCGATGCTGGCGCTCATCGGCTTCAACGCCTTCGGCTGGGGCGTCGTCTCCGCCCTGCTCTTCACCGCCGGGCTCGTCGGCTGGAGCGCCGCCGTCGAAGGCTCACGCAAGGCCAAGGACAAGCTGGTGACCTGCCTGGTGGTCGGCGCCTTCCTGGTGGCCCTGCTGCCGCTGATCTCGGTGATCTGGACCGTCCTGGTCAAGGGCCTGCCCGGCCTGCTGGACCCCGGCTTCCTGAGCACGTCCATGAATGGCGTCACCGGCGCCTTCGACAACAAGAGCGTCGAAGAAGGCGCCCCGGTGCTGGGCGGCATCTACCACGCCCTGGTCGGGACCGTGCAGATCACCCTGCTCGCCACCGTCATCTCCGTGCCGGTCGGCCTGCTGACCTCGATCTACCTCGTCGAATACGGCGAAGACCGCGCCCTGGCCCGCGCCATCACCTTCTTCGTCGACGTGATGACCGGGATCCCCTCGATCGTGGCCGGCCTGTTCGCCGCGGCGTTCTTCTTCGTCGTCGTCGGCCCGGGCACCAAAACCGGTGCCGTTGCCGCCGTCGCACTCTCCGTGCTCATGATCCCGGTGGTGGTCCGCTCCAGCGAGGAAATGCTCAAGATCGTCCCGAACGAGCTCCGTGAGGCCGCCTACGCCCTCGGCGTCCGCAAGTGGCGGACCATCCTGAAGGTGGTCATCCCGACGGCGATCTCCGGCATCGCCTCCGGCGTCACCCTGGCGATCGCGCGCGTGATCGGCGAGACCGCGCCGATCCTGGTCACCGCCGGCTTCGCGACGTCCATCAATAACAACGTGTTCGGCGGTTGGATGGCCTCGCTGCCTACCTTCATCTATACGCAGATCCTGAACCCGACCTCCCCGTCCAACCCGGGTCCGTCGGACCAGCGCGCCTGGGGCGCTGCCCTGGTCCTCATCATCCTCGTGATGCTGCTCAACCTGGCCGCCCGCCTGGTGGCCCGCATCTTCGCCCCGAAGGCCGGCCGCTAGGCCACCGCAGGCTCCCGGCCCCTACCACCACAAGTGAAGGAACAGCATGTCTAAGCGCATCGACGTCAAAGACCTGAACGTCTACTACGGCAAATTCCTGGCCGTCGAGGACGTCAACATCAACATCGACGCCAAGTCCGTCACCGCCTTCATCGGCCCCTCCGGCTGCGGCAAGTCCACCTTCCTGCGCACGCTGAACCGGATGCACGAAGTCATCCCCGGCGCCCGGGTGGAAGGCGAAGTACTGCTCGACGGCGACAACCTCTACGGTCCCGGAGTGGACCCTGTAACCGTTCGCTCGCAGATCGGCATGGTCTTCCAGCGCCCCAACCCGTTCCCCACCATGTCCATCCGGGACAACGTGCTGGCCGGCGTGAAGCTGAACAACCAGAAGATTTCCAAGGGTGAGGCGGACTCTCTCGTCGAGCGCTCCCTGCGCGGCGCCAACCTCTGGAACGAGGTCAAGGACCGCCTGGCCAAGCCCGGTTCCGGTCTGTCCGGCGGCCAGCAGCAGCGCCTCTGCATCGCCCGCGCCATCGCCGTCGAGCCCCAGGTGATCCTGATGGACGAGCCCTGCTCGGCCCTGGACCCGATCTCCACGCTCGCCATTGAGGACCTCATCAACGAGCTCAAGGACGAATACACCGTGGTGATCGTGACCCACAACATGCAGCAGGCGGCGCGCGTCTCGGACAAGACGGCGTTCTTCAACATTGCCGGTACCGGCAAGCCCGGCAAGCTGATCGAGTACGGTGACACGCACACCATCTTCAGCAACCCGACCGTGAAGGCAACCGAGGATTACGTCTCCGGCCGCTTCGGATAAAGCCGCCCGCTCATCGAGTGCTCCGTAACCGCCGTTTTGACCCCTCAAAAGGGCGGCTACGGAGCAGTCGACGGGTTTCTCAGAGCCCCGCGAGGGGCGACAGGGCCAGCTCCAGCACGAAGGCCGCCGCGGCGGTAACCAGCGGGGTGAGCGTCCAGAAGGCGAGGATCCGGAGCACCAGCCGGCGGTTGGTCGCCGTGTACCTCTGGTTCGTGCCCGCGCCCAACACGGCTGCGGTGACCGTGTGGGTGGTGGAGATCGGCCAGTGCAGGCCGATCGCGCCCACCAGCAGGATGGCGCTGCTGTAGAGCTGCGCGACGAAGCCGCGCAGCGGATCGACCCTGATCATCCGGTAGCCGATCGTGTAGGAGATCCGCCAGCCGCCCGCAAGGGTTCCGGCCGTCAGCATGGCCGCGGTCAGGAGCGCCACCCAGACGGGCGTGGTGCCGCCGTCGGGCAGTCCCGCAGCCAGCATCGCCAGGATCAGCACGGCACTGGTGCGCTGGCCGTCCTGCAGTCCATGGCCGAAAGCGACGGCGCCGGCGGCGATGGCCTGGGCCCGCCTGGACCTGGTATTCACAACGCTCGGCGGCGTGTAGCGGGCCGCCCACGTGGCGGGCCAGACCAGCAGGTAGGCGCCCGCGAAGGCGATGACGGGGGAGAGCAGCAGGGGCAGCACCACCTGGATGAGCAGCGACTGGTCCACGCCCAGGACCGAGTTCCCGCCTACGGCTACGCTGGCCACGCCGGCCCCGGCCAAGCCTCCCACGAGGGCGTGGGTCGAGGAGGCCGGAATGCCGCGCCACCAGGTGTAGATGCCCCAGAGGACGGCGCTCAGCAGGCCGGCGATGAGAATGGTCAGGCCGTTGCCGCCGGAGGGCAGAACCACCCACGTGCGGCTCACCTCCAGCGCCATGGCCGCGCTGAGCCCGGCGCCGACGAAGTTGAACAGCCCGGCCAGGAGCACGGCGACAGTGGGCGTCAGTGCCCGGGTCCGGACGGCGAGGGCCACCGAGGATGAGGCATCGCGGAAGCCGTTGAGAAAGGCGAACGCCCCGGCGAAGAGAACCACCAGGGCAAAGAATACGAGGGACACCTCAGGATTCCTTGACGATGATGCTGCCCACCTGGGTGGCGATCCGCCGCATGTCCTTGGTGACTTCCACGAGCTGGTCCGCGATGTCGCGGTTGCGCGCGTACTGGGCCGATTTCATGTCCTTGATCATGTCCGCCACCCAGACCCGGTGGGTGCGCTCGGCGCGCTTGGTGAGCCGGAGGACTTCGATCCAGTAGTCCTCCAGGTCATCGAGGTTGTTTAGCTGGCGCATGGCATCGACGGTGAGTTCGGCCTGCCGGCTGATGATTTCCAGCTGGTCCGCCGCGCGCTTGGGCAGCCGCTCCAGCTTGTAGAGGAAGACGAGGTCCGCGGCGGCGTCCAGCTTCTCCATCGCCTCGTTGAGATAGCGGGAGAGCGCGTACATGTCCTCGCGCGGGAGCGGGTTCAGGAAGCTGGTCCGCATATGGGTCAGGAGGGCAAAATGCAGTTCCGCAGACTTCGCCTCGTGGTTATGCATGTCCTCCACCAGGCGCGAATGTTCGCTGGCGGGGGCGCCAAGGATCTCCGAAAGGGTTCCCGTGGCCACGGCTATCTGGCGGGCCATCTGGGACAGCAGGTTCAGCCCGGCGGGCTCCTGGGGGAAAAGGCGCAGCTTCACGTGGGGTTACCGGTCTCCGGACGAGGCTTACACGGGCGTTTTCTGCCGGCCCTGGAACGTGACGATGACCCGCGCATGAGGATTACTTTACCGCCCGGACTCAGGGCGCCGGGAACACTGGCCGGCGCAGGCGACGGGCCGGCCGGCGGCGGGCATGAAAATGGTGCCGAACCGGATACGCCTCTCGGCGGTAGGCCGCTCTAGGCGGCTAATTGTTGAAGCCCGGGGGTTTCGCGGCTCGGCACCGCCTTTAGTTTTCTACTTCGCGAGGACCAAGTCAACATTGACAGCGGGGCTCCGGCGTGCGTGTTCGTAGTGCCGCAATACGGGGCGTGGCTGCCGGATTCCGGCTGCCCGCCGCCGTCGGATGTGTCAGTCCAGCTCGCCCAGCCGCCAGGCGTTGGCGGCGTGTTCAAGGTCCTCGGCGGTCTTGACGAGCAGGTGCGAATTCCGCGTCAGCTTGCTCGCATGGTTCGCGTTGCTGTGCTCCGCGCCGTCGGCGAGGGTGGCCTGGCCCAGTGCCACCACCCGGCAGAATGCCGCCGAACGCTCCAGCGCGACGTCGAACTCGCCGTCGAAGGCGCCGGAGAGGATGGCATCCGCCATCGACTTCATTTCCTCGGCGCCCGGCGGCTCGGCCGCGCCCGCGACGACGTGGGAGACCTGGGCGGTGTCCTTGCCTGCCTTGAAGTAGACCGAGATCCGCTCCGGGTCGCGGATGGTGGCTGCCCGGAGTGCATAGAGCCGCCAGAGTGCGCCCGGCAGGGAGCGGGCCGGGCTCTCCGCCCACATTTCGGCGATGGCATCGAGGCCCTGTTCGTCGGCAAGTTTGACCAGCCGGCGGGTGATCTTGGGGTCGTCGCTGTCCCGGCCGCGGCGCACCAGGGCCTGGGCCGCAAGGTGGGCTGCCTCGGAAACCCGTGCCGGATCCGCGCCCCCGGCGAACGGCTCGAAGTCGATCGGCGCAAAGGGCTTCGGCTTGTGGTGGCGGTGCGGTGCTGCGCGGTGCGGTCCTGGGCTGCTGGCTCCTGCTTGCTCGCTCATGCCACCACGCTACTCCTGTGCATACCGGGAATCGAGCATGCGCCTGCCGTGGGGACAGCGGCGGGAAGACGGGCGACGGCGGCGCGTCGGGCCAGGTGCGAAAAGGCCGCCCGGGTCTGGGGTACAGTGTTAACGTCCAGAAATGGACTGGGCCGACGCGCCTGTCAACCGGGGATTTTTTCCGCGGGTTGGGGCTGTCGGCTGGGGCCTTTAGCTCAGTTGGTAGAGCATCGGACTTTTAATCCGTGGGTCGTGGGTTCGATCCCCACAGGGCCCACTCTTTTAGCGAAGAGTGGATAAACCCCCGGCATCCTGGCGACAGGAAGCCGGGGGTTTTTTGCGTCCTCTCCCGGACGCGGCGGCCCGGGCGTCACAAGCAAGCCTGCCTAGTAGTTAGATCGGCTAGGATTATCGGATGAACTCGGACAGCTCAGCAGGCTCAGGGTACTGGTACGGCCCCGATGAGCGGCTTGACCCGCCCACCGCGGTGCTGCAGGCCCTGCGCGGCTACCGCGCCGCCGAGGTTGCCACCCGGCGTTCGACGCGCGACTCCATGGGCATGGGGGAAACCGACCTGCTGGCCTTGCGTTATCTGTTGCGCGCCCAGGCCGCCGGCGAGCGGGTGGGACCCAAGGACCTGAGTCGCATGCTCGGCATCACCACGGCGTCCACTACTTCGTTGATTGACCGGCTGGTCGGCAGCGGCCACGTGCGGCGCGAGCCGCATCCCACCGACCGCCGTTCCCTGGTAATCGTCCCGACCGCCGCGACTGATTCGGAAGTGCGCGAGACGCTCGGCGAGATGCACCGCAGGATGTTGGCCGTGGCGGAAGAGCTCAGCGCCGACGAAAGCCGTGTCATCGTGTCGTTCCTTCGGCGCATGGCCGAGGCCCTCCAGGAACACACCGACCGCCACTGAGCCGTCCGGCCTGCCGGCTACGAATACCTGCGCCCAGCAACTAGCTAGTTGGACTAGTGATATGTATGCTTACTACTTGTGTCAGATAATCGTTTTCGTGGAGGAGTCGTGACTGAGTTGTTGACGATCGCCGGAACCCCGGGAGCCGGTGCGGCCCCGCTGGGTGCGCCGGACTCCCCAACTGAACCGGGCAGCGCGGCCTCCGCCATGCCCCTGACCACGGCGAGCAAGGCGCCCAGTCACTGCGGAGCCCCGATGGAGTGGACTGCACCGGCGCTGGCCACCATGTCCGCCTATTCGTTCGACGCCGGAACCGGCGCCGCCGAGCTCCCGCCCGTGTGGCGCTGCTCCTGTGGCTTCCAGCTTGACGGCATCGTCCATACGTCCAACGCGCTGGCAGCGCTGTCGTGAGCGCCGTACCCGTGCTTGCGGCGGCCGAGAGCCAGCCCGTCCCCTGCCCGGCGGCAACGAACTCCGCGGGGTTAAACGCCAAGATCCTGTGCCTCCCGGACGCTCCGGGAGGACGCTTCCTGGTCCACGAACTCCTCGGCCGCGGGGCAACCGCCACCGTATTCCGCGGCACTGACCTGCTCAACGACCGTCCGGTCGCCATCAAGGTGGCCGAGGGTCCCGCCGAGAAGGATGCCAACCGGATCCACGCGGAGGCGCGGGTGCTGGCCTCCCTGGACCACCCCGCGGTGGTCAGCTTCATGGCCGCGGGCACGGTACCGCACGGTGACCAGTGGGCGGGCCGGCCCTTCCTGGTCGAAGAATTCGCCTACGGCGGCAGCCTGGCCGAGCGGATCCGCGCCGGAGCTGCCGCGCCGGAGGAAGTGGCCGGCTGGGCCGCCGACGCGCTCTCCGGCCTGGCCCACGTGCACTCCCGCGGGCTGGTCCACCGCGACATCAAACCCGCCAACATCCTGCTCAGCGCGCTCCGGAGGTGCTCGGTACGAATCGCCGACTTCGGGATCGCCACGCCGGCAGGGACAGCCCCGGAACCGGGGGATTCGTCGGGCACCGTGCATTACATGAGCCCGGAGCAGGCAGCCGGCCAGCCGGTCACTGCTGCCACCGACGTCTATGCGCTGGGGCTGGTGCTGCTCGAGTGCCTGACCGGGGTGAAGGCCTATCCCGGGACGCCGGTCGAGTCGCTCGTGGCCCGCACCCTGCGGGGCCCGGAAATTCCGGCCAGCCTCGGCCCCGGCTGGGTTTCCCTGCTGACGGCCATGACGGCGATGGATCCCGCGGCGCGGCCCTCGGCGGCGGCCGCCCAGAAGCTGGCAACCAGGCTGGGCCGGGCACTTCCCCCGCTCCGGCTGGTCGGCTGAGGCGCCGCCAGCCTGAATCCGGCTCCCGGCCCTGATACCGGTCCAGATATGCCAAAGGCCGGCCCGCACCAAGAGAGAGCGGGCCGACCTTTCGCGTTGTTCCCGCGGCCCTCGGCCCGCGGAACCAGCCGGGCTAGCCTGCGCTGATCAGGTGGGTGAAGTGGTCATACCGGAAGGTGACCGGCCCGCCGTCGTGCACGTAGCCCAGGTTCGCTCCGCCCGGAGCCCCGCCGGCACCATAGTTCTCGGCCCAGGACCGGTTGAGTGCGGCCTTGAACGAGTAGGTGCCCGCCGGCAGGTCCGGGAATGTCAGCTTCCAGACCAGGTCCGTCGGATCCAGCGAGAGCTGGGCCTGCGGGCAGTCCGGCATCCAGTCGCCCGGGCACCCCAGCTCGGAATCGAGGTCCCCGGCAACGGCCACCGCAGCGGGCTGCTGCGAGGCGTAGACGGCGCTCATGAGGTGGGTGCTGTTGTCATAGCGGAAGGTCACTGCGCCGCCCGGGTGGTTCAGCACGATGTTGCTGCCGTTGGCGCCACCCCCGGCGCCGTAGTTCTCGTCCCAGGATCCATTAATGGCGGCCTTGAACTCGTAGCTCCCGGCGGGGAGGTTAGGAACGGTCAGGCGCCAGATCTTGTCCGCCGGATCAAGCTTCAGGAAGGCTGCCGCGCAGTCGGGCTGCCAGTCGCCGGGACAGCCCATTTCCGAGTTGAGGCTGCCGGCAATCGTGACCGATTTCGGCTGGGGGAGTTCCCCCACGACTACCGTGCGGATACCGCTGACGACTTCGCCCGCACCGGGCACCGTCAGGAGGGCGCGGTAGCGCAGTTGCGTGCCGTCCGGCACCGACAGTGCGGCCAGGTCATCCACCGCGGTGTAGTCGGGGGAGGAGCTGTCCTCGCCGAACTTCGTCCACGCTCCGCCGTCGACGCTGCGTTCGAACCGCACTACGTAGTCGGCCTTTTCCGGACTGGCGACGGCGCTGACTTCGACCTTGCCGCGGACGCTGCTGCCTTCCTTCGGGTTCACGATGCTGAGCACCGGGGACGGCACCGTGCCGCTGCGGGGCTGGCTTACGGAGGTGTGCGCCCCGTTGTCCAACACCACGGCGCGGTACTCCACCGCGGTGCCGGCCGTCAGTGCGGAGACGTCGTGGAAGACCTGGTAGGGCGCCGTGTCGTCGGTGCCGATCGAGGTCCAGGCGCCGCCAGCCGTGCGGGCCTGGAACGTCACCTCGTAGAAGGAACTGCCGTCGACGTCGGCCCCCACCCGGATCCGGCTGTTGTCCGCGGCCGAGGCTGCAGGTGCCTGCAGGCTCACTGCGGGTGCTGCCTTGGAATGCGGGATGCGGCCGGCGGACTCGTAGACGACGGCGGACAGCGGCGGAACGGTGACCGTCAGCTTCCCGTCCGCCGCGGTCTTGACCTCGGCCGACGCTTCGCCGTAGATCCGGTTGAAGGCGCGTTTGCCCACGTAGGTGGGGACCGCTGCCGTCTGGGCCTGCTTGCTGTTGTTGATGGACACCACGTACTCGCGCTGGTCCTTGGCGTCGGTCCGGGAGAAGGCGTAGATGCCCGGCCCGTCGGAGGCGTAGCGGTTCTGGTGGGCGCCGTTGCGCAGCGCCGGGTGTTCGGCCGTCAGGGTCGCGAGAGCGCTGATGTCGCGGTACAGCGGGTGGGCGGTGTTGAAGTTGTCGGTCGCGTGCGTGGCGTCGGTCCCCAGCAGGTCATCGTCGAGGTAGTCCGGGACCTTGCTGGCAAACATCGTCTGGCGCGCATCCTGGTCCCCGCCGGGGCCGGTGAAGCCCTGTTCGTCGCCGTAGTAGACCACCGGGTTGCCGCGGGAGAAGTACATCAGCTCGTGGGCCAGACGGTCCCGGGCGACGCGCTCGGCGTCGTCCGCGCCCGGGTTGTCCGCGGTGATGAAGCTGCCGATCCTGCCCATGTCGTGGTTGCCCAGGAAGGTCGGGAGCTCGTAGACGTTGGAGTCGGCGTCGGTGTACCAGTCGTCGCCGGCGAAGAAGGTCTCCAGTTCCTTGGCGCCCTGGCCGCGGGAGGCGAAGTTCCGGGCCGCTTCCTGGAAGGGGAAGTCGAGCACGGCCTGCATCTTGTTGCGGGTGGTGAACTGCGAGGTGAAGCTCTTGGAGGTGTCGAAGACCTCGCCGAACATGAAGAACTCGTCCTTGCCGTGTGCCTTGGCGTAGGCGAGGACCCGGGGGCCGAACTGCTGCCAGAACTCGTCGTTGACGTGCTTCATGGTGTCGATCCGGAAGCCGTCCACGCCGAAGTCGCCGATCCACTTCTCGTAGATGTCAACCATGCCGTTGACCACCTTGGGGTGCTCGGTGAACAGGTCGTCGAGGCCGAAGAAGTCGCCGTAGGAGGAGTTCTCGCCCTCGAACGTGGTGTCGCCGCGGTTGTGGTAGAGCGTGGTGTCGTTCAGCCAGGCCGGCACCTTGAGGTTCTCCTCGCCGGGTGCAAGTTTCGGCGTGTACGGGAACGACTTGGCCGCATCCAGCTTCGGGAAGGTTCCGGTGCCGGCGTAGTCCCGGTCATCGAATGGCTCGCCGGCGGCGGTCAGATACGGGGCGGCATCCTTGGACTTGTAGGCGGTGCGGTCGCCCTGTTCGTAGCCGATCACGTCGGCGGTGTGGTTGGTGATGATGTCGAAGTAGACCTTCATGCCGCGCGAGTGCGCCTCATCAATGAGGGTCTTCAGTTCCGCGTTGGTGCCGAGGTGCGGATCGATCTGGGTAAAGTCGGTGACCCAGTAGCCGTGGTAACCGGCCGACTTGTCCTCCGGCTGGACGGCCTTGTTCTTGAAGCTGGGGGTGAGCCAGATCGAGGTGGTGCCCAGGCCCTGGATGTAGTCGATCTTCTCCCGCAGGCCCTTGAGGTCTCCGCCGTTGTAGAAACCCTTGTTCGTCGGGTCAAAGCCGGAAACCATCGGGTCGGAACCCAGTCCGCCCTCGTCGTTGGCTGTGCTGCCGTTGTTGAAGCGGTCCGCCATCACAAAGTAGAACCGCTCGTCGGTGACCGGCCCGCGCAGGGAGTGTGAGGCCGACGGCGCGCCCGGACCCCGCGGGTCGGGAGCAGCCTGGGCAGGGACGACGGCGGCGGCGGTGACGGCCAGCGCCGCCGCCAGGGCGACGCCGGCGGTGCGGACGCGCCCTCTGCCGCGCAACAAACGGGACGGCCTGGGCAGGCTGGAGCTGCGGATATTCACGATGGAGACCTTCCGGGTGAGCGACGTTGCCTCGACGAAGGGTGGATGCGGGAGACCGGCTACTGAGAGCCAAGTCACAACTGTAAGCGCTTGCACATGGATTTTCCAGCAAATCCTCAGGGTTTGGGTTTGCAGGCTGCATCAGTCGGCACCGCGGGAAATTTCGACGCCGGAGCTGAGACGGACGGTGCCCGTTTGGATAGCATGGGGCCCTCAGGGCTTCTTAGACTTTCGGGTGGGCCCGAACGGTTGCCGGCGCGCGGCGAAAGGGGTGTGGTGATATGCCGACCCTGACGCGGCACGCCGAGGTCGTTTCCCGGCTCCGCAGCGCCGGCTGCGTCTTCGCCGAAGAAGAGGCCACCCTGCTGTTGGCCACCGCGGCCACGGCCGGCGAACTCGATGAGCTTGTCCGGCGGCGGGTCGAAGGACTGCCCCTGGAGCAGGTGCTGGGCTGGGCGGAGTTCTGCGGCCTCCGCATCCTGCTGGATCCGCAAGTCTTCGTCCCGCGCCGCCGCACCGAATATCTTGTCCGGCAGGGAGTGAAACTCCTTCGGGCGCGCGGGTCGCGCCTGACGGCCGGGGCGGCCGGGACGCCGGTGGTCGTTGACCTCTGTTGCGGCTCGGGGGCCGTGGGCACCGCGCTGGCCGCCTCGGCGGGCCCGATCGAGCTGTACGCTGCCGACGTCGACGCCGCCGCGACAGCCTGCGCGCGGCGCAACGTGCTGCCACTCGGCGGGGAAGTCCACGAGGGCGACCTGTACGGTGCGTTGCCGGACCGGCTCCGCGGCCGGGTGGACCTCCTGGCGGTGAATGCGCCCTACGTTCCCTCCGGGATGATCGAAACCATGCCGCCCGAAGCGCGCCTGCACGAAAAACGTTCGTCCCTCGACGGGGGCCCGGACGGGCTGGAGCTGCAACGGCGGGTGGCCGCCGCGGCGCCGGAGTGGCTGGCGCCGGGCGGCCACCTACTGATTGAGACGAGCCGGCAGCAGGCGGCCCGTACCGTCCAGATCTTCGCCGGGAGCGGGCTCTCCGCCCGGGTATTCCGCTCCCGGAAGCGCGACGCCACCGTCGTGCTCGGTGGCGCCGCGGGGGTGCCCGGCGGACCCGCGGGCGGTGCTGCGGGCTGAGGAAGCCTGCCCCGAACCCGCCGGCGTAGGGCGTTAGTGCTTGTCCGGGTCGACGTTGGTTGCGGGTCCGGCCGGCGTAGCGCCGCCCTCGTCGGACCAGTCTTGGCCGGTCTCATCGTTCAGCGCAGGATCGGAAGCGACGTCGGAGGCAGTGTCTCCGGCGGCGTGGGCTCCGCCGGGGGTGCCCAGGTTCGGCGTTCCGGGGTGGGTGCTGTGCGCGGGGACCGCACTGCCGGCCGGCGTCCCTGCAGCGGCATGCGCACCCGCTGCGGTATGGGCCTGCGCGGATGCCGTCTCAGGGGACGTGGTGTCCCCGGACGGGGTCTCGTCGCGGTGGACGGCGGAACTGATGACCGTGCCGGCCCGGCGGGCGGCCTCGGTGAGCTGGCCGGAAACTTCGGGAGCTTTTTCCTTGACCGCTTCGGCCGCGGCCGCCACTTTGTCCTGGACCGGCTGGCTCTGCCAAAGGCCTGCAGCCCGCGCCTTCAGCTTTTCGTAGGCTGCGCGCCCGGAACGGGATCCAAGGACATAACCTGCCGCGAGGCCGGTGCCGAAAAGAAGTTTGGCTTTCATGCTGTACTCCTGCTCTGTGTTCTCTGGAAGGGTGCTCTAGAAGTCTTGTTTGGAAAGCTGACGGGTACCAAAAAACCGGCCCCAGGAAATAATCCCGGGACCGGTTTTCCGGTCACACCGTTTTAGCGGTGCGAGCGCTTGGTGATCATGCCGTAGACCAGCAGTACGATGATCGCACCGCCGATCGCCAGCAGCCACGTGGTCAGCGAGAAGAATTCCTGCAGTCCCGTGCCGAAGAGTGCGCTACCGATGAGGCCGCCCAGAAGAGCGCCCACAACACCGAGGATCAGCGTGATGACCCAGCCACCGCCCTGACGTCCCGGCAGGATAGCCTTAGCAATTGCTCCGGCAATAAGACCCAGAATAAGAAATGCGAAAAAACCCATTTTATTGGCCCTTCTCTTTCATTGAGGAGACACCCGGGTTGCCGGGTGCGCTTCATCCTTCTGCCTAAATACTAATCATGCTTACTATCAAAACGCTACTCGGCGTCGCGGAAAGTTTGCAGAACCGTTGTATTCACAGGCAGATTTCGCGGCGCCGGGCGCTCCAGGCGGTCAGCGCTCCAGCCGGAAACCGAGCTTGATGGTCACCTGCCAGTCGGCTACCTGGCCGTTCTCGAGGTGCCCGCGAATCTCCTTGACCTCGAACCAGTCCAGGTTCCGCAGTGTCTTCGCGGCCTCGGAAATGCCGTTGCGGACGGCGGCGTCCACACCTTCATTCGAGGTCCCGACAATTTCAGAAATGCTGTAGGTGTGGTTAGACAACTTCGCTCCTCGTGATCGTCATCGGTCTGCTGGCTCCGGCCGGGGGCCGTCCCTGCAGACTAGCCCACGCAGTCGGGCCGGACTAGGGGTGCGCCACATTGCCCGGCGAGCTGAACACCGGGCCTGGTTGGGGCCGCTTGGGGGCAGGCGGGGCTTCGCCGTCGCGGGGCCGCACGCGCCGCATCATCCAAGGCAGCAGGTAGTGCGTGGCCCAGGCCAGGTCTCCGGCGCGGGTCTCCCGCCAGTTGCCGACGGGAAGCGGTTTCGGTTGCAGCGGGTGTAAGCCGTGCGGGAACTGCAGCGTGTCCAGCACCATGCCGGCAATCGTGTGGTGGCCCAGGGGAGAGAAATGCAGGCGGTCCGGATCCCACATCCGCGGGTCGCTCAACTGGCGCAGGGTCCACAAGTCCGCGATCACGCCGTTGTGGCGGGCCGCTATAGTCCGGATGTTTTCGTTGAAGACGGCCACTTTGCCGCGGATGTGGCTGAAGACGGGGGTATCGCCCCAGTCAGGGCCGGTAAAGAGCACCACGGTGGCGCCGGTGGCAGAGAGTGCGGCGACGGCGGCGTCCAGGGCGACCGCGAGCCGGTCCGGGTCGCGCCGGTGGAACACCAGGTCGTTACCCCCGGCGGACAGCGTGACGAGGTCAGGTTTGAAGGCGATTGCCGGGCCAAGCTGCCGGTCTACGATCTCCTGCAGCACCAGGCCGTTGACGGCAAGGTTTGCGTAGGAGAAATCGGAGTGGGCGGTGCTGATTTCCTCGGCGATCCGGTCGGCCCAGCCCCGCATCCCGCCGGGACTGAGGGGTTCTGGATCGCCGAGGCCGGCGGTGAACGAATCCCCGAGGGCGACGTAGCGCTGCCAAGGGCCCGTGCCGGCGCTTGTGGCGCTTTTGCGGGCCATCGCCGGGTTGACGAAACTGGCCGCGTTCACATCATCAGAAATACGCCGGTGACCTCCCGTTCGGTAGGTACTTACGTCCCTACCGAAGCCGGATTTGGGGCCGCTTTCGCACTGCTCGAGGCCGCTTATACCACTAGGGGTATGTGGAATACCAAGGGGGGTATATCATGGAATGTAATCCGTCTACTCCGGGAGGCCCCCATGGAACTCGATCCCACCGACATGAAGTCCGTCATTAACCGCCTGCGCCGCGCCCAGGGCCAGCTCGCGGCGGTCACACGCATGATCGAAGAAGGCCGGGACTGCAAGAGCGTGGTTACGCAGCTTGCCGCCGTCTCCAGCGCCCTGGACAAGGCAGGATTCTCCATCATCGCCACCGGACTGCAGCAGTGCATGCAGCAGGAGGACCCGAGCCTGGACCGGGCCGAACTGGAGAAGCTCTTCCTCTCCCTCGCCTAAGGTCATGCCGTAGCCGGAGGCCAGGATCATCTGATGGTCCTGGCCTCTTGCGTTCCCTCCGGCGCGGCCGACAATGGAGGGAAGGGCGGCCGGGTGCCCCTGCCGCGACGGTAAGGAGCGCCATGCAGCAGCCCGCAGGCGGCGAAGCACCAGCCGTACCGGAGCGGGACCTGGTCATCGACCTGGCCCGCTTCTTCTGCCTCGCGCTGGTGGTCATCGGCCACACGATGATGGTCAGCCCCGTCCTGCATCCGGACGGCACGGTGAGCTCCGACAACACGCTGGGGAACCAGCGCTGGTTTGAACCTGTGGTCTGGGTACTCCAGGTAATGCCGCTGTTCTTCGTCGCAGGCGGCGTCACCGGCCTGTACTCGTGGCGCCGACTGCGGTCCCAGGGCGGCGGTGCCTTCGAGTTCGTCCAGGGCCGGCTGCTGCGGCTGATCCGCCCCGCCGCGGTGCTGCTGGCGGTCATGTTCACCGGACTGTGGGCTGCGCGGCTCAGCGGTGTGGACCCGCAGGTCATCCAGTTGCTGGCCGCCGGCGCGGGCATGCCGCTGTGGTTCCTGGCCGCCTACCTCGCGGCGCAGCTGAACCTGCCTTGGCTGGCCGCACTCCACGCCCGCGCGCCCTGGCCGACCCTGGCCGCGCTCGTCACTCTGGTGGTGGCCGTGGACTGCCTCCGCGGCGCGCTGCCCGCTCTGGCCTTCGCCAACATGGTCTTCCTGTGGTGCGCCGTGCAGCAGCTTGGTTTCTTCGTGGCCGACGGGAAGCTGCAGGCCCTGACGCCGTCGGCGCTGCTCGGGGTCGTGGCGGCGAGCAACCTGCTGCTTGGCATCCTGGTGGCGCTCCGTCTGTATTCAGGAAACATGCTGGTCAACCTCAACCCGCCCAACCTGCCCCTGTTCCTGCTCGCGGTCTCCCAAGCCGCAGGTTTGCAGCTTCTTCGGCCGCTCCTCGCCAGGCTGGCCGCCGTCGGGCCGGTTCGCGGGGCCTTGGTCCGGACGGGTCCGCGTTCCATGACCGTCTACCTGTGGCATCTGCCTCTGCTGGCAGCGATGTCCGGGCTGCTGCTGCTCACCGATCTCCCGCAACCGTCCGGCGGAACGGCCGCGTGGTGGTGGACCCGGCCGCTTGTTCTCTTGGGTGTCGTCGCCCTCCTGCTGCCGGTGCTGGCACTGTTCGGGCGTCTGGAGGAGCGGCCGACGTCGCCGGGCCAGTCCCGCGTTCGGCCGGCGGCCGCCGTGGTGACAGCCGCCGTCGTCGTCTTCATCCCGGTGGTGGATGCTGCCCTGAACGGGCTCACTGTGGGACTGCTGGGCGGCGCCGCCGCCTGCTTCGCGCTCGCCGTGCTGCTGCTGGGCCGGGTCCCGGATCGCAGCCCGGCAAGCGCCACCGGCGGCGGATCCGGACGACCATTGCCACGCCCGCCATTACGTGCCAATCTCGAACCATGACGGAGAACTCGGCAGAAACTGAAGACACGTTCAGCCCGGACGTCTCCACCACCCGAAACGATGCCCTGCACCGCTATGAGCTGCACGTCGGCGGCAAGCTTGCGGTCCAGGTCCGTTACGTCGACCGGCCGGGCCATGTGGACTTCATCCACACCGAGACGGCCGAACAGTTCAAGGGGCAGGGCCTGGCCGGTGTGCTCGCCCATTTCGCGCTGGACGATGTGGTGGCTTCCGGGAAGCGGATCATCCCGCACTGCCCCTACATCTACCGCTACCTCCGCAAGCATGACGCCTACAACCAGTGCATCGATTGGCCGGAGCAGGCGCCCGCCGGGGCGTGACCGCTTGTGAGCGGGGCGACAATTTCGTATTGTTTAGCTTGGGTTATGCAGTTGGCTCAAGGACGTGTCATTTGGAGAACCCCGTGAACCACAAACTGCGTGTGCTTGTCCGTGTTGATGTCGATCCCGGACATGTGACCCTCGAAGTCACCGGTTGCCTGACCCAGGCCAACTACCCCGCCCTGCTGCACATCATGAGGCGCGCCAGCCGGCTGGCTTCCGGCTCGGACGTCAGCATCGATCTGCACGGCGCTTCCCACCTCGACCCGGAGATCCTTCTCTATCTCCGGCAGCTCGCCGCGAGCCAGGGCCCAGCGGCAGCCCAAGATGCCCCGGCCCAGGAGCCTGTGGCTGCCGCGCTTGGCGTTACGGCCGGTGGTACCGAAGGTTTCCGCCTGATGCTGCAGGAACCGGCCGAACTGCCCATCTGCCTGGTCCACGTCGGTTCCGACGGCGAGGTCCTGGCCGACCTCGACGGCGAGATCACCGGAGCCGTCACCGGCCAGCTCCTGGGCGAGGTCACCGACCTCGACGGAGCGGACCCCGCGACGGACGCTGCGGGCAGCGAGACCGTGGCCCGTCCCGACCTAATTGACGGCCTTGAACTCTCTGACTATTTCGAGGGGACGCTGGATCCGGCCGCCACCGTGCAGGCGCTCTCCGACGCCGCCCTCGGTCAGCTGGCCGATGCCCTATACCGCCACCTGGACACTCCCGCCCCGTCCTTTGGCGCCCACACCTGGTACGAGCTCGCTGCCGAAGAGCTCCAGCAGCGCTACCGCGCCGCGGACGAGGACGGACTAGGCGAGACCGGATTGGGCGACGCTGCGCTGGGCGGGGCTGCGCTGGACGACGCTGCGCCGGCCGGCAAGCTTCCCGACGGCCCGTCGGAGGGCGAACTCGCCGCAGGGCCGGCCCTGGCCTGAGGCCCGGAACGCGGCGACGCTAGGCTGTGGCTATGGACACACCGGCTCAAGGATCATCGGCTACGGCCCAGACGGCCCAGACGGCCCAGACTGCCCTGGTCACGGGCGCCACGGCCGGTCTCGGGGCCGAGTTCGCCCGCCAGCTCGCCCAGCAGGGATACCACCTGGTCCTGGTGGCGCGCGATGAGGCACGGCTCCTGTCGTACGCGGCGGAGCTGGAGAACAACTACGGGGGCCGGGCGGAGGTGCTCGCCGCTGACTTGGCGGACGACGGCGGCGTGGCCGCCGTCGTCGGGCGCCTAAGCGACCCGGCGCGCCCGGTGGAGGTCCTGGTCAACAATGCCGGGATCGGCCTGCTGCACTCCTTTGCGGACAATGACATCGCCGAGGAGAAACGGCACCTCAAGCTGCACGTCGAAACGGCCATGGAACTGACGCATGCCGCGTTGCAGGGCATGCTGCAGCGGCATTCGGGCAGGGTGATCAACGTGGCCAGCGTGGCGGCCTTCCTTCCCCGCGAAACCTATTCCGCCGCGAAGGCATGGCTGCTCAGTTTCAGCCGCTGGGCCAACCTCGCCTACGCCGGCCGGGGGATAAAGGTGACGGCCGTGTGCCCCGGCTTCACGCACACCGAATTCCACGACCGCATGGGCATGGACAAGACGGCGGCTCCCGCCTGGATGTGGCTGCAGGCAGAACAGGTTGTCCGTGAGGGCCTCGCCGACAACGAAAAGGGCAGGGCCGTCTCGATCCCGAGCAAGCGCTACAAGCTCCTCACGGCAGCGGCACGCGTGCTGCCCGCGCGGCTCGTCGCGGGGCCGCCGCGGCGCGCGAAGTAGGAGGGACAGCCGGGTTACGCGGCCGGCGCTGCGGCTAACGGCCGGCGGCGCCGGATCAGGACCACGACGGCGATGCCCGTGCACGCGCCGACCAAGGTCTCCACCGCCCGTTCTGCCAGCAGGAAGCGCGGATCGGCGGGGACTGCCAGCTGCGTCATCAGCAGGATGACGGGCGTGAAGGACACCATCGCGAGCCCGTAGTGCCGGGTCATGAAGAGCTCGGTGGTGAATTGCAGGACAATCACCAGCACGGCCAGGACGGCGGTCTCGTGTCCAGGGAAGAGCCGCAGCGGCGACCCGGCCCATGGAAACAGCACCGCGGCCACCACCGCCAGGCCCAGCAGGGTGCCGACGATCCGGTGCAGCCCGCGGTAGACGCTGCTGGGCAGGTCGGCCCCGGCCAGGGGCACCGCCGCGGCGGCCATCGCCCAGTGCGGGTGGGCGCTGCCGCTGAGCACCCCGATGCTGCCGGCTGCTGCCACGGCGGCGAGGTACCGCGCCGCATGGATCCAGGCGGCGCGACGGCGGACCCCGAGCAGCGGCGGCACAACGCGTGCAGCGCCGCGCTGCCAGGTCCTGCCACGGACCCAGCCGCCGAAGCCTACCGCGATCGAGAAAGCGGCCGATCCCGCGCCGATCAGCAGGGCGAGCTGCCACGGAACCGCAGTGGGAATCGAGGCGCAGGCTCCCAGCGCCAGGATTCCAAAGAACGGTCCATTGGGCTTGAGCCCGACCTTGTCCGCGAAAAGGGACCCGGCGGCGGCCAGGACCGACTCCACGGCCACGAGGGCCCACGAATGGAGCTGGTTCACCGAAAGCGCGACGCCCACCCCCAAGCCGCCGACCAGGACGAAGGCCGCCTGAAGCTGATGCGTGAGCCTGAGTTGGTGCGGTTCGGAGCGGCCATACATGCCGGTGAGGGCACCAAACACAGCGTAAATGATGAGATCCGGCCGCCCGGCCGCGAGCAGGGCCAGCGACGGGACCGCCACCCCGACCGCGACGCGCAGTGCCGAGACGCTGTCACGGTTCGCCGGCCCAAGCCGGTGCAAGACGCGGACATGGCGCAAGAGCGACTGCATGCGGACCTCCTGGGGTTCGGGGGCGGATACCTGAGAGCTGTGTCCGTCGGTGGCCGTGTCATCCGGCGCCGGCTGCCCGGCATGGGACTCGGGGCCGGGGACGCGCCAAAGGCCTGCCCCGTGTGCTTCCCCCAATGGAAAGCGCGCGGGACAGGCCTCTACGGGCGGGGCGCTGGGCTACGCGGTTCGGACCTGCGGGCCTGGACTAGGCCCGGGCGGGTACCTTACCGGCGTCGCCGTCGGATGCATCGGCCGCATCGGCTGCGGTCAGCGGCATGTCCATGTGCTCAAGGTCGATCAGCGGGTTCTCGTCCTGCGTCGCAACCAGTTCCCGGGCCTCCGCCTGGGTGTCCACGCTCGGCATGGAGCCCGGCAGCGGCATCTGGGCGGATTCCTTGAGGAAGTAGATCGCCACGGCGCCGATCGCCGAGGTGGCCATCAGGTAGTAGGCCGGCATCATGTCGTTGCCGGTGGCGTTGATCAGCGCGGCAACGATGAACGGGGTGGTACCGCCGAAGATGGCGACCGAGAAGTTGTACGCGATGCCCATGGCGCCGTAGCGGCTGGCCGTGGGGAACTGGGCCGGGAGGGCCGAGGCCAGGTTGGCCACGTAGAACGTCACCGGGAAGGCGATCAGCGCGAGGCCGGCCAGGGTGGACCAGATCTCGCCGACGCCGATCAGCAGGAACGCCGGGGTGGCCAGGACAACGGTGCTCAGGGCGCCGATCCACAGCACGGGGCGGCGGCCAATCCGGTCGGACAGCTTGCCGGTCAGCGGGATGCAGAGGCTCATGATGACCAACACGGGGATGGTCAGCAGGGTGCCGTGGAGTTCGTCGTAGCCCTTGGACTCGGTGAGGTAGGTGGGCATGTACGAGGTCAGGGCGTAGCCGGCGGTGTTGGCCGCGGCCACCAGGATCATGGCGACGATGATCGAGCGCCAGTAGGCCTTCACGATGCCCACCGGTCCCTTGGACGCGGCAGCGTCAGCAGCGGTGGCGTCCTTGGCGAGGTTCTCCTGGGCATCCAGGGTGGCCTGGAACTGGGGGGATTCCTCGATCTTGCTCCGGAAGTAGACCGCGATCAGGCCGAGGGGTCCGGCCAGCAGGAACGGAATGCGCCAGCCCCACTGCTCCATGGTGTCCTGGCCGAGGGTCAGCTGCAGCACCGACACGAGGGCTGCGCCGGCGGCGAAGCCGAGGTAGCTGCCCATGTCCAGGAAGCTAGCGAAGAAACCGCGCCGCTTGTCCGGCGCGTACTCGCTGACGAAGGTCGTGGCACCGGCGTACTCGCCGCCGGTGGAGAAGCCCTGGATGACCTTGAACAGGACCAGCAGGACAGCGGCCCAGATGCCGATCTGGGCGTAACCGGGCAGGAGGCCGACGGCGAAGGTGCTGGCCGCCATGATCATGAGGGTCGCTGCGAGGACCTTCTGCCGGCCGATCTTGTCGCCAAGCCAGCCGAACACGACGCCGCCGAGGGGGCGGGCGATGAAGGTGGCGGCAAAGGTGCCGAGCAGGAAGAGGGTCTGGACGGACTTGTCCGCCTCCGGCAGGAACACCGGTCCCATGGTAGTAATCAGGTAGCCGAATACGCCGACGTCGTACCATTCCATGGTGTTACCCACGATGGTGCCGCCAAGCGCTTTCTTAAGCATCGGCTGGTCGACGACGTTGACGTCGGACTCGCGGAGCCGACGGCGACGAAGCCGTGGTTTCTTGGCGCCCCGGGGTGCGCCTTGGTTAGTTCCGCCGGCGTTCAAAACGCCAGCTGAAGAGTCGGTCGTGCTTCGGTCTTTGGGCATTTGGGCAACTCCTGTGGAGGTCATTTGCTTGCGACTTGTAGCTGCCCCGCTCCGGGCAGGGTTTCAATTTTACGCGATTTCCATGGCGTTTCCGATTTCAGTGGCGTATGATCAGCCGATTTTGGCGCCTGGACGGCACTTCAGCGGCGGCCCCGTGGCGCGATTTACCCGCGCCGTTTCTGGGAAGTAGGCAGTTCACTTATCTTTTTGGAAACTTTTTCGCCTATGAGCCCGTCAAGGGGGCTTTTGGGCGCGGTTCGGGCCCTTTTTAGCGCGGCGTCGCCGGCCGCGCCAGGCGGATCGCGGGCAGGCATGACCACTCGGGCGGCAGCAGTCTGCGTTCGCCGTCGGGCTGGAACCCGTGCTTGGCGTAGAAGGCCCGGGCCCGGGGGTTTTCCGCCAGCACCCACAGGTAGCAGGGCGAGTCCCCGATGGCGGCCGTCAGCAACGCGCTGCCGAGACCGCTGCCGTGGGCGCTGCTCAGCGTGTAGATGGCAAACAGCTCCAGCTCGTTGGCCCGGTCCTCGTCGCGCCCCACACCCGCCTCGGCGAATCCCACGACGTGATTGTGCGCGTCCAGGGCAATGATCCGGGGCTCAGGGCTCTCCAAATGGGGCCGCCGCTGTTCCACCCTCGCCGCGATGTTGGCGCGCCGGGCTTCGAAGAAGGCCGCAGGCAGGAGGTGTCCGTAGCACTCCTCGTGGGCCTGGGTGTGCATTCGGACCAAGGCATCGGCGTCATCGGCCGTGGCTCGCCGGATCCTGTATTCCATGCCCCAGCCTAACTTCGGCGCCCACCGGGGCTCTGTTCAACACGTGGGGGAACTGCCTATGGTGGTGCCACCGACAGTGCGGCACGCCAGTGCCGACACGAGCCGAGCCGAGGGGAGCCCTTTCATGACTGACAAATCCGGTATGAGCGAAGAGCCCGGGACGCCGGAGGAACCCGGCACCGCGCCGAAACCCGAGCGGGGCGTCAAGTCCCGACTCACGGATGCTCAAAAGGAGATGCTTGCCAGCAAGTCCCGCGGCGGCGCGGGCCTGCAGAGCGTCGGCCGCAGCCACAAGCCCACCCATGCCAGCGGCAAACAGGGCCCGGCGCAGAAGAAAGTCCGCTGGTAGGAGCTAGAGACATCTCACCGGCTCAGACCTACGATTGGGGGACGCTTCATTTCATCGCAGAGAGGAAGAGCCATGGCGGATCATCACTCGAAAGAAGAGATCGAGCCTGAGGTTGCCAGTCACCTCGCGGAGTCCATGGACGAGGTCCCCGGCCCGGAAAGCAAGCGGCCGGAACCGCCCTCGCCGGCCGACGGCCATGAATGGCCAGACGGCAGCGGGAAACACCGCCATCCGAAGGACCGCGACGTTGTCCGCGGGCAGCAGGCACAGCAGGTGGCCGACGCGGCCATCCACCGGCAAAGCCGCCCCCAGATCCCGCACCACGATTAAGCACAAGTGAGGGCCCGCTACGGCGGGCCCTCACTGGTGTTCGTCGACGACGTCGGCCGGGGCCTTGTCCAGGCGCCAGCCGCGCCAGACGGGGTGGCGGAGCTTTCCGCTTCCGGTCCAGTCGCCGAAGGTGACCTCGCCGACCAGCCGCGCCGACACCCAGTGCGCGTCGGCGGCGTCTTCCGCCGGGACGTCCGCGAAGGGTGAGGTCTTCCGCGGGATGGCGTCGAGTTGCTGGCGCAGTTCCTTGAGTTCACGGGTGCTGAACCCGCTGCCGACGCGGCCCACGTAGCGGAGCTTTGAGCCCTCCGGGATGCCGAGCAACAACGAGCCGACCGAGTCGCGGCGCCCGCCGTTACCCGGCCGCCAGCCCCCCACGACCACTTCCTGGGTCTTTTCGAACTTGAGCTTGAGCCAGGACCGGCTGCGCTGGCCGACGTAGCGTCCGCCGGTGCGCTTGGCCATCACGCCCTCGAGGCCCAGTTCCTCCGCGCTTTCGAGGATGTGGCCGACGTCGGCGTCGATCACCTCGGAGAGGTCCACCGGGCAGGTGCCGTCCCCGGGGCGGTCCCCGAAGAAAGCTTCCAGACGGTTCCGCCGCTCCCTCAGGGGCCTGCGCCGAAGGTCCTCGCCGCCCTCCGTGAGCAGGTCGAAGAGGAGCAGGCGCACGGGGGTGGACGCCTGCGCCTTCGCGACGTCGGCGGCCTTGCTTAGTTTCATCCGCCCCTGCAGCAGCCCGAAGTCCGGCCGGCCCGTCGGGCCGACGGCGATGATCTCGCCGTCGGCGGCAAAATCCTGCGGCGGCCAGCAGGAGCGCTCCGTAAGCTCCGGGTAGCTGGCGGTCATGTCGTTGCCGTTGCGGCTGATCAGCCGGATCCGTTCGGCGTCGCCCAGGACCAGGGCCCGGATGCCGTCCCATTTCAATTCGAACTGCCAGTCGTTGTCCGCCAGGTCCGCCGGGGTCCCGGCGCTGGCCAGCATGGGCGAGAGCTCCGCCGGATCGGGGGCGGGCGGCGGCCCGGTGCCGTCTGCCGGGGTGCGGGCCGGGGAGTGCTCCTTTGCCGGGCCTTTGGCCGGCTGCGCAGTGTTGTCTGGCTCCGCAGCGGGCGTGTCCATGAGGTGGATGAGCCACTGATCGTTGGCCTGGCCGGTATGGATCAGCGCGAACCTCCGGGTGCCGCCCAGTCCGCCGCCCTCCTTGCCGGTAAGGGTGGCGATGACCTCCTTACCGGCTATCCACTTCTCGCACTCGTAGTGGCCGCGGTCCCAGATGCTGACGGTGCCGGCGCCGTACTGGCCCTTGGGGATTGTTCCTTCGAAGTCCGCGTAGTCCATCGGGTGGTCCTCGGTCTGGACCGCCAGATGGTTCTTGGCCTTGGTGACGGGCACTCCCTTGGGCAGCGCCCAGGACACCAGGACGCCGTCGCGCTCGAGGCGGAAGTCGTAGTGCAGCCGGCTGGCGTGGTGCTCCTGGATCACGAAGCTTTCCCGGAGCGTGCCGCCGTCGTTCCTGCTGCGGTGCTGTGCGGCCGTGAACGGCTCCGGCGTGGCGGCCGCGTCCCGCTTGGTCCGGTATTTTTCCAGCCGCGGGTCGGCATCGCCGCCGTCGTGTTCGGCGGGGTCCTGATCTTCGGCGCCGTGCGCGCCTGGCGCGCCGTGGTGCCCGCCGCCCGAGATGACCGCGAACGGGTCCTTGCCCGCCTTGACCCGCTTCATCACCTCCAGGTAGTCGAACTGGTGCAGCGAGGGTGAGCCGAGCTCCCGCCAGGTCCGCGGCGCCGCCACGGTGGGCCGGAGCCTGCCGCGCAGCGAGTAGGGCACGATGGTGGTTTTCGCGGCGCTGTTCTGGCTCCAGTCCACCAGCACCTTGCCTGTGCGGAGCGTCTTCTTCATGTCGCTGACCGCCAGATCGGGGTGGTCGGCCTCCAGCGCCCGGGCGAGTTCGTGGGCGAACTCCGAGACCTGGTCCGAGCTCTGCGTCCCGTCCAGCGCGGCGTAGAGGTGAATGCCCTTGCTGCCGCTGGTCACGGGCACGGGCTCCAGGCCGACGTCCTGCAGGATGCCGCGGGCGAGTTTGGCGACTTCCACGCATTCGGCGAGGCCGGCGCCGTCGCCCGGGTCGAGGTCCAGTACCAGCCGGTCCGGCGGCAGCGCGTTGCCGTGCGAATCCACCCGCCACTGCGGCACGTGGATCTCCAGTGCCGCGATCTGGGCCAGCCAGGTGAGCGTGGCCGGATCGTTCACCAGCGGATACTGGATGGTGCGCTCCTTGTGCGTGATGGAGGCGCGCGGCACCCAGCCCGGCGTGGAGTGGTCCAGGTTCTTTTGGAAGAACATCTCGCCCGGCTCGTCGGCGGTCCCCACGCCGTGGACCCAGCGCTTCCGGGTGGCCGGTCGGTTCGCGGCGGCCGGGATCAGCACGGGCGCCACCGCGGCGTAGTAGGCGAGTACGTCGGCTTTGGTGGTTCCGGTCTCCGGGTACATCACCTTGTCCAGGTTGGTCAGCACCAACTCCCGGCCGTCGACGCGGACGCGTTCCTTGCTGTCAGCCAAAACACTTCACCTCCTTGCGGCTCTGGTGTTCACTTGAGCCATGAGAGCCATCTGGAAAGGCGCGATAGCGTTCGGGCTGGTCAACGTGCCGGTCAAGGTCTACAGCGCGACCGAGGACCACGACATCAGCCTGCATCAGGTCCACAACGCCGACGGCGGCCGGATCCGCTACCAGCGCCGGTGTGAGGTCTGCAGCAAGATCATCGACTATGAGGACATCGACAAGGCCTACGAGGACGAAGGCCGCACGGTGATCCTCAGCCGCGAGGAGCTCAAGTCGATCCCCGCGGAAAACAGCCACGAGATCGAGGTGGTGCAGTTCGTCCCGGCCGAGCAGCTCGACCCGATGATGTTCGAGAAGAGCTATTACCTGGAACCGGACGCCAAGTCGCCCAAGGCTTACGTGCTGCTTCGCCGGGCCCTGGAGGACACCGACCGGGTGGCAATCGTCCAGTTCGCGCTGCGGGAAAAGACCCGACTGGGTGCGCTGCGCATCCGCGGCGACGTGCTGGTGCTGCAGGGGCTGCTGTGGGCCGACGAGGTGCGCGAGGCGGCCTTCCCTGCCCTCGAGACCAGCGTCCGGATCTCCGCCCAGGAACGGGAGATGTCCGCGGCCTTGGTGGACTCGATGGCTGCCGACTTCGAACCCGAGCAGTTCACGGATGACTACCAGCTGCAGTTGCGGCAGCTGATCGACGCAAAGATCGAGCAGGGCGAGTCGCTGGACACCGAGGAGACCTTTGGCGCTCCCGCGGCGGAAGCCGGCACCGGCGAGGTGATCGACCTGATGGACGCGCTGAAGCGCAGTATTGAGCGCAAGCGCGGGGCCGCTTCGGGTTCCGCCGCGGACGACGGCGGGGCCGCAGGTGGCGGGGCGGGCGGCAGCAAGGCCAAGGCTGCACCGGCTAAAACCACCCGGTCCAAGGCGGCCCCGAAGGCTGCCGCCGGCGGAACCGGCAGGGCGTCCAAGACGGCCGCCGAGAAATCCGCTGCGGCCAAGCCGGCGGCGTCGAAAACCGCCGCATCCAAGCCCGCCGCCTCGAAGACCTCCGCGTCGAAGACAGCTGCCGCGAAGGGAGCGGCGCGGAAGGGCGCCTGAGTCCGCGCCCGCGGAGCCAGCCCGCGTCCGCGGCGTCATCGGCCTAGGAATTCCGCAGAGCGGAGATCAGTTCGCTCTTTTTCTTCGCGGAGTAGCCCTTGAGGCCGATTTCCTTGGCCTTCTCGCGCAGTTGCGGGACTGTCCAGTCCTCGTAGTCGCCGGACCTGCCGCCCTTGCGGCCTACCGAGGACCGGCCGCGCTTGGCGGCGGCGTTGGAAATGCGGGCAGCCTTCTGCTTCGAGGCCCCGTCCTCCAGCAGCGCCTCATAGAGTTCCGGGTCCTTGATGCTCGGGCTTTCGGAACCCTGCGGTGCTCCCTTTTTCGTGGGCATGGCTACCGCGGCCCCCCGCCGGCCGGATCGGCCGGGTCGACGTCGGCAGGGTCCGCCGGGTCGGCGTCGTCGACCTCGCCGCGGTCCACGGAGGAGCGCCACTCCCCGGTTTCAATGCCCCGGGACTCGATGAACTCCTTGAAGCGGCCCAGGTCGGCGCTGACCTGGCGGCTGTCGGCGCCGAGCGCGGCGCCGGTCTTCTCCGCCACGCCCTCGGGCTCCCACTCGAGCTCGACGTTGACGCGGGTGCGCTCGGCGCCGAGGGATTCGAAGGTGACGGTGCCCGCGTTGCGTGGTTTGTCCGCGCTGACCCAGGCAATCCTGCGGTCCGGGGTTTGCTCCGTGATCTGGGCCAGGTACTCGCGCCGCACGCCGGCAACGTCGGTGCGGAACTGGAGCGAGGTCTCATCGACCTGTTCCACCGCCTCGACCCCCTTCATGAATTCCGGGAAGGTCTCGAACTGGGTCCACTGGTTGTAGGCCGTCGACACGGGGACGTCGACTTCGATGCTCTCCTGCACGCTTGCCACGGGTGGTCTCCTTTGGGCCGGGAACTATTCCTGGGGGCTGCCTGGGGCGGCGGCCACGATGTCCAAACTATCGACGCCCGCCGGGGAAGACAAGCATTTACTAAGTCCCCTTATGAAGTGGTCCGGAGCGGGTCCGGCCGGATACGACGGCGGCCCGACACCACCCCGTAGGGTGCTGCCGGGCCGCCGCCCAACCTGGTGCTATTCGGCGTCGTGGTCCGTCTCAAGGATCTGGACGAGGCGGTCCAGGGCGGCGTCGGCGCCGTCGCCCTCGGCCCGCAACACCACAACCTCACCGTGCGATGCGCCCAGGCTCATCAGGGACAGGATGCTGGCCGCGTCCATGGCCTCGTCCTCGGGTTCGCCGAGCCGGGCGATGGTGATTTCGAGATCGAACTCGCCTGCAGCCTCGGCAAAGATGGCGGCCGGGCGGGCATGCAGCCCGACGCGGCTGGCAATGGTGGCGTTACGTTCGGTCATATTTGCTCCTTGAATTCAGCTTTGGGTTATCAGCTTGGGAAGGTCTGTTGTGGACCGGCTCAGACGGTTACGGGAACCGGTTCAACCGTATCAACGGTCTTCTTGACTGCCCAGCGCTTGAGTGCGATCACGGAAAGCGCGGTGACCACCGTGCCGACCGCGATTGCGACGACGAACATCAGGAAGTTGTCGATGGCGAAGAAGACGAAGATGCCGCCGTGCGGGGCTTTGGATCCGACGCCGGCTGCCATCGAAATGGCGCCGGTCACCGCGCCGCCCAGCATGCTGGCCGGGATGACGCGCAGCGGGTCGGCCGCGGCGAAGGGGATGGCACCTTCCGAGATGAAGGAGGCGCCCAGCAGCCAGGCCGCCTTTCCGTTTTCCTGTTCCGCGAGGCTGAAGAGCTTCTTGTTCAGGACCGTGGAAGCCAGGGCCATGGCCAGCGGCGGCACCATGCCGGAGGCCATCACGGCAGCCATGATCTGCCACGGAGCCTGGTTGTCCAGGGAAGCGGCGCCCAGGCCGGCGACGGCGAAGGAGTAGGCAACCTTGTTGACCGGGCCGCCGAGGTCGAAGCACATCATGAGGCCCAGGATCACGCCGAGGGCGATCGCGCCGGCGCCGGTCAGGCCGGAAAGCCAGGCGTTCAGGCCCTTGGTGATGGCGACGATCGGGCCGCCCAGGATCAGGAACATCAGGCCGGAGGCGACGATCGAGGCCAGCAGCGGGATGATCACCACCGGCATTAGGCCGCGCAGCCAGCGGGCCACCTGCAGGCGGCCGATCACGAGGGCGATGTAGCCGGCGAGCAGGCCGCCGACGATGCCACCGAGGAAGCCGGCACCCATGAACCCGGCCACGGCGCCGGCGACGAAGCCGGGAGCGATGCCGGGGCGGTCAGCGATTGCGTAGGCGATGTAGCCGGCCAGGGCCGGAACCAGGAAGCCCAGCGAGAGCGCGCCGATCTTGAACAGCACGGCGCCGAGGTAGGCGCCCAGCGGGCCCCAGGCATTGTCCGGGAACTCGGTGGGCAGGTTGAAGAGGCTGTTCTGGACAACGATCGTGTCCGCGTACTTGGTGATCAGGTAGCCGCCCATGAGGAAGCCGAGGGCGATCAGCAGGCCGCCACCGGCCACGAACGGAATCATGTAGCTGACACCGGTGAGGAGTGCCTTCTTCAGCTTCTGGCCAATGTGCTCACCTTTTTCCTCCGCCTCGTGCTCGGCCTGCTCCTCCGCGCCGAAGTGCGGAACGCGCCGGGCGTGGGGGTTGTCCGCCGCGGCCAGGGCTTCCTGGACCATCTTGTCCGGCTCGTCGATGCCGCGCTTGACCGGGGCGTTGATGACCGGCTTGCCGGCGAAGCGCTCCTTGCCGCGGACATCGACGTCGACGGCGAAGATCACGGCGTCGGCGGCGGCGATCACGGCCGGATCCAGGGCCTTGGCCCCGGACGAGCCCTGGGTTTCCACCTGCAGGTCCACGCCGACTTCCTTGGCGGCAGCGACGAGGGAGTCCGCGGCCATGTAGGTGTGGGCGATGCCGGTGGGGCAGGCCGTGACGGCAACGAGGCGCTTGGTGCGGGGAGCCCCGGCGACTGCGGTTGCGCCGGCCGGAGTTGCGCCGGACGTTGCGGCGGCGCTGGCCGCCGGTGCTGCGTCCACCGGAGCGGCCGCGGCGTGGCTGGCGGGCTTGTCCGCCAGCGCACCCTCGACCAGCTCCACGACTTCGGCCTCCGTGGTGGCGGCCCGCAGCGCGCCGGTGAAGTCCTTCTTGATCAGGGACCGGGCGAGCTTGGACAGGAGCTTGAGGTGCTCCTGGTCCGCGCCTTCCGGGGCCGCGATGAAGAAAATCAGGTCGGCCGGGCCGTCCTTGGCGCCGAAATCGACCGGCTGGGACAGCCGTGCCATGGCCAGTGTGGCCTCCGTGACCGCCGTCGAGCGGCAGTGCGGGATCGCGATGCCGCCGGGCACGCCGGTGGCGGTCTTGGACTCGCGGGCGAAGGCGTCCGTGAAGAGTCCTTCGACTTCGGTGGCGCGCCCGTTGGCCGCAACTCTGCCTGCCAGGTGCCGGATCACGTCCTCGGGCGAATTGCCCAGATTCTGGTCGAGCTCGACCAGTTCGGTAGTAATGAGCTGGGTCACTGTCAATCCTTTTTCAGGGCCGTGATGGTAACGGCGGCGGGGGTTGTTTGGTGCACTGCCGGGACGGTGGATCCGGGCAGGGAAGCCGCGGCGGCACCGTGGGCCACCGCTTGACGCAGGCAATCGGCCGGGGCGGCGCCCTGGCTGGCGGCGAGCAGGTAGCCGGCCAGCGCGGAATCTCCGGCGCCGACCGTGCTGACCGCCTTGACCGGCGGGTGCGTGGCCAGCCACGCGCCGTCGGCCGTCACAAGCACCGCACCCTTGGAACCGAGGGTGGCGAGTACAGCGCCCACTCCGGAAGCCACGACGGCGGCGGCGGCTGCCGCGGCAGCCTCCGGATCGCCCTCGAGCTCCTCGGCGGACTTATCCGTGGCGAATCCGGCTGCGGCAGCCAGTTCCGCCAGTTCCTCGGCATTGGGTTTGAGCAGGTCCGGTTTCCCCAGGGCATCCCCGGAGATCGCGGCGGCGAGCGGTTCGCCGGAGGAGTCGACGGCGATGAGGGGTACCTCGGTGCCGTCGTGCAGGGAACGCAGCCGCCGGGTAACGGTGGCGTAGAAGTCGGCCGGGACTCCCGGGGGGAGGGACCCGGCCAGGACCACCCAGCTGGCGCCGCGGGAGGAATCCAGCAGCAGCCCGATCAGGGCCTCCTGCTGTTCGCCGCTCAGCGCCGGGCCGGGCTCGTTGATCTTGGTGGTGACGCCGCTGGGCTCGGTGAGCGCCACGTTGCTGCGCAGCGACTCGCCGATGGGCAGTGCGGCGAACGGCACGTCATGGTCCCGCAGGCCGGCGAGCACCGGATCCGCAGCCGCGCCCGGGAGCACGGCAAGGGTTTGCAGGCCGGAGGCTACGAGGGCGCGGGAGACGTTGACTCCCTTGCCGCCGGACTCCTGCCGGACGGAGAGGGCTCGCTGGACCTCACCGCGGAGCAGCGGGCCGGGCAGCGCCACGGTGCGGTCCAGGCTGGGATTGGCTGTGAGGGTGACGATCATGCGACCACCACCTCCACTCCGGCGTCCGCGAGGGCTTCGGCGAGGGCCGGGCTGGGTTGCGTGTCTGTGATCACGGTGTCCAGATCTTTCAAGGAGGCGAACTGGACCAGCGTCTCGGCGTCCAGCTTGGAGGAATCAGCCAGCACCACAATGCGGCGCGCTGAATGGACGAAGGCGGCCTTGACGGCTGCTTCTTCAGGATCGGGAGTGCTCAGCCCGAAGGCCGCGGAAATGCCGTTGGTGCCAATGAACGCGATGTCGGGCCGGATCCGCCGGGCGGCTTCCACGGTGGATTGGCCGACGGCGGCCTGCGTCAGGCCGCGGACCTTGCCGCCGAGCAGGTGCAGGGCGATGCCGGCTTCGCCGGAAAGCTTGGCCGCGATGGGCAGTGCGTGGGTGATGACCACGAGTTCCGTCTCGCCGGCTGTTCCGGCGGCTGTCCCCGCGCCGCTCCCCGCAGTGCGGGCGGCGAGCAGTTCTGCCAGGGCCTCGGTGGTGGAGCCGGCGTCGATCAGGATGCTGCCGGCACGGCCCTGGGGGATGAGGGCAAGGGCGGCCTCGGCGATCCGGGTCTTCTCCGTCGGCCGCTGCACCGTGCGCTCAAGGATGCTTTCTTCCGTAGTGCTGAAACGCTCCGGCGAGACGGCGCCGCCATGCACCCGGCGGACAGTGCCGGCGATCTCAAGGGCGGCCAGGTCGCGGCGGACGGTTTCCGTGGTGATGCTGAAGCGCTCGGCGAGGTCGGTGACGCTGGCCCGGCCGCTGGCGGCGACGAGCTCCACGATCAGTTGTTGGCGTTCCTCGGCGAACACGTGCCCTCCATTGCGACATTTACTTCAAGTGCTGCTATTTCCGGTTCTGCGGCTTCCGGCTTCGTCGGTGACCCTCATCACATGAAGTGGAATTGATTGACTTTATCTTTGTTCATGTGGCTTTGTCAACGAAAAACAACAAGTACGCAGAAGTGGGGTTTGTTGGGCCCGGGGGACATGCCCGGTGCTGGTGCCCTCGCTGAGGGCATGCCCGTTTCTCGCGGCGCGGTGGGAACATGCTCATTCGTCGGGGCGCCCAGCTAYGGACATGCTCATTCCTCGTGGCGCAGYTTGGACATTTCGGGACTATGTCCAYTCCCTGAGTCCGAGGAAGGGCAAGTCCGTTCGATGGGCCCAGGTTTTTGGTGTCCGGGCTCGGCTTGGCTGCGGGACATGCCCAGCCCTTGGGGCGCCCAGCTATGGACATGCTCATTCCTCGTGGCGCAGCTTGGACATTTCGGGACTATGTCCACTCCCTGCGGCCAGGGCGGGGCATGCCCATCCGGAGGGTCGAGAGTCGGGCATGTCCGCGGCAGGGCCGGGCCAAAAAATAGCCGCGAGGAGTTCGGCGGCTGCAGCTTAAACGCCGGACGCCGGGCCCGACCTGTGCGGTCCGGCCCGGCGTCCGGGTCAAGTTGGTGGCGCGTTGCTGCGCCCGGCGATCAGATCCCGGCGTCGCGGCTTTCATTCCGGGTGATGGTTTCGCCGGTGTTGGGATCGACGACGGAGCGGGTCTCACTGACGCGGCGGGTGCGGCTGCGGCCGGGGGAGGCCAGGACCAGGGACGCGATCAGCCCGATGACGCCGACCACCATGAGGATGTAGCCGATCATGGTCTGGTCCACATTGGGGATCAGGCCGGGCGTGACGGCCCAGGCGAGGATGGCGCCGATGGCGATGAGGAAGATGGAGGAACCGATTCTCATGACTTGCTCCTTGGTGTCCGGTGTGACCGATAGGTATTGCTAAGCATGCTGTCCAGCGTCACGCTACAGCCAGGTATGTGTCCTTTCAACGATTCCGGGGCCGCCCCGCCGGGAAATGCGCAGGTGAAGGGCGGAATCGGGCCACGTCGGGGCATTTCCGCGGGGGTTCCGGACGACGGCGGGGGTTCCGGACGGCGGCGGCAATTCCGGACATACGCTGCGCGGATCCGGGATGCGTCTGTCCGAATCCGTAGCGGAATCCCCGGGCCGTAGCGGAATCCCCGGGTCGTAGCGGAATCCCCGGGTCGTAGCGGAATCCCCGGGTCGTAGCGCAAACCGTAGCGGACACCGGGGTTGGGAATCGAGCAAGCCCACCGCGATCGCTAGGCTGGCCCCATGAACACAGTCGTCTGGTCCAGGCCGGAGTCGGAGCGCGCCGGCACACCGCTGCTGGTGATGCTGCATGGCTACGGCACGGACGAGACCCGGATGGCGAAACTCTTCCCTGGCCTGCCGCCGGCGTTCACCTGCGCAGCGCTGCGCGGGCCGAAGGTGATCGGCGACGACTACGGCTGGTTCCTGCTGGACTATTTCCTCACCCACGACTTCGCGGACGTCATCACCGCGACGAACTCTGTTTTCAGCTGGATCGACACGGTTCGGGGCCAGCACAGCAGTGTCAGCCTGCTGGGCTACTCCCAGGGCATGGCCATGGCGAGCACGCTGCTGCGGCTGCGGCCGGAAGCGTTCAAAGCCGTCGTCGGGCTGTCCGGGTTCGTGCTGGACAACGAACTGCTGGCCATGAGCGAGTCCTTCGACGCCCGGCCGCCGTTCTTCTGGGGGCGGGACAAGGCGGATCCCGTAATCAACGAGGACGCCACCGCGCACACCGAAGAATGGCTCGAACGGAACACCCAACTCACGGCCCGCAGCTACCCCGGAATGGGCCATGCGGTGTCCCCGGCCGAACTTGCCGACGTCGGCGCGTTCCTGCGCCACTACGTGCTGCGCTGAACCGTCCCGGCCCGCGGAACAAATTCCATTCGGTGGAAAACCGCTGCCACTTGCGCGCTGAATTTATAAGCGTTTACAGTTTACTTTGGCCATTTTGATCGGCCCACTACTGCAGGGGGAAGAAAGGTCCAGGCCCGTGTCGCATGGCTAAGGCTCCACGCGTGACAATCCAGGACGTCGCAGCCCTCGCCGGGCTCTCCATTTGCACCGTTTCCCGTGCTCTCCGGCACCTCCCCAACGTATCCGAAAACGCCCAGGCCAAAGTCGCCGACGCGGCCGCCAAGCTCGGCTACAAGGCGTCCTCCGCTGCCTCCCGCCTAGCCGGCGGAACCACCGGCGCCGTGGCCATCGTCGTGCCTACCGCCACGGCGTGGTTCTTCGCCCGCGCTGTCGAGGCCGCCGAGGAAGTCCTCGCCGACAGCGGCTACGACACCGTCCTGATCAGCCTGCGGAACCGACCCAGTGTGCAGCGCAAGCTCTTCGGCGACCTGGCCGGGCTGGCCCAGCGGGTGGACGGGGTCCTGCTGCTGAACGTCGCGCTCGACGGCGACGAGGTGGCCGCCCTCGAAGCCTCGGGCCTCGCCGTCGCGAGCGTGGGCATGCACGGCGTCCCGTGGGACAACGTGGGAATCGACAACGAGGCCGCCGCCCGGCAGGCCACCGGCCACCTGCTTGGGCTGGGCCACTGGGACCTGGCGGTACTGGCCGGCCGGGAGCCGGAGGGCCGCTCGGTGAACACCGCCGACGCGCGTCGGCGCGGCTTCGAACAGGCCCTGGCCGAGCACGAGCTCACCGTCGACCCGGACCTCGTGCTCGACGCCGGGTCCAGCATTGAGGGTGGACGCAGGGCCATGACCGAGCTGATCGAAAACCGCCGGAGGCCCTCCGCGGTGTTCGCCGGCTGCGACGAGACCGCGTTCGGTGCACTGATGGCACTGCGGGATCTCGGTTTGTCGGCGCCAAAAAACGTCTCCATCATTGGAATAGACGATCATCAGATGAGCTGGTTCCTCGGGCTGACCACTATTGCCCAGCCGGTCGCGGACCAGGGCGCGTTTGCCGCCAACCTGCTGATCGAAAGGCTGCACCGCTCGGGGCTTCCGAATCCCCCCGCCACCCACCTGCTGGAGACCAAGCTGGTCGAGCGCAGGAGCACCCGCCGCCGGCGCTGAGGCCGGCCAACGCCCCCAGACAAGTGCCCGTCCCGGCACGCCGTCCCGAGAGCCCACCAACTTTTTCGAAGACTTTCCCGCCACCGTCTGAAAGGACATACGCCCCATGACTGAGACCTCCAACAGCCACGGCAACGGCACCGACGTTTCCCAGGCCGGCATTTCCAACGCCGCCAGCGCGCCGGCCGACGTGCTCGCCGGCGCCTCCGCCATCCTCTTCGACCTCGACGGCGTCCTGACGCCCACCGCGGTGGTGCACGAGCGCGCCTGGCAGGAACTCTTCGACGGGTTCCTCAGGAGCGTCCCGGACGCCCCGGGCTACCGCGAGAGCGACTACTTCGACCACATCGACGGTAAGCCCCGCTTCGACGGGGTCCGCGACTTCCTGGCGTCACGGGACATCGTGCTGCCGGAAGGCCCGGCCGACGACGACCCGTCGCACGACACCGTGCACGGCCTCGGCAACCGCAAGAACAAGGTCTTCAACGACATTGTGGCCGCCGGCGGCGTGCGGCCTTTCGAGGGCTCCGTCCGCTTCATCGAGGCCGCGCTGAAGCGCGGACTCAAGCTCGCCGTCGTCTCCTCCTCCCGCAATGCCGTTCCGGTGCTCAAGGCGGCCGGGCTCTCGGACTACTTCCCGGTGGTAGTTGACGGCGTCGTCGCGGTGTCCGAGGGGCTGCCGGGCAAGCCCAGCCCGGCCACCTACGAGTACGCCGCGCGACTGCTGGGCCTTCCCAGTGAAGAGTGCGTCGTCGTCGAGGACGCGGTCTCCGGTGTCCAGGCTGGAAGCGCGGGGAGCTTCCACTCGGTCATCGGCGTGGACCGCGGCGCGGGCCGGAAAACCCTGCTCGACGCCGGCGCCACGATCGTCGTCAACGATCTCGCCGAACTGCTCTAGCCCAGCGCCTCCACCATCACCCGCCCGCACAACCCTCACCGCCAAAAGGACCCCCACCATGGCACTCATCACCTCGGACCGCGCCAGGTTCCCCAATGACCCCTGGCAGCTCGTGGAAACCGTCCACCTGCCGGGTAACGCCGGGACGCTAGAGACCCTCTTCAGCCTCGGCAACGGCCACCTCGGCATCCGCGGCGCCCACTGGGCAGCCGCCGACGCCGAACTCCCGGGCAGCTTCATCAACGGCTTCCACGAGATCTGGGACATCAAGCACGCGGAAAACGCGTACGGCTTCGCCCGCACCGGCCAGCGCATCCTCTACGTTCCGGATGCCAACAACTTCGCCGTGGTCATCGACGGCGAAATGCTCAGCCTTGAAGAATCCACGGTGCTGGACTACCGGCGGAGCGTGGACTTCGCCACCGGCGTCTACGAGTGCCGGATCGTCTGGCAGTGCCGCTCCGGCGCTACCGTGACCACCACGGAACGCCGTGCGGTGGGGTACCAGGCGCGCGGCGCCCTCGGCATCTCGCTGGAAGTCGCGGCCGACCGGGACATCTCCGCCGACGTGACCTCCGCCGTCGTGAACCGCCAGGACCAGCCGGTGGAAGACCACTCGGCGCACGACCCGCGCCGCGCCGGCCGGCACGCCGGGCGCGTGCTGCTCCCGGTAAGGCTCGACGGCGGCGACGGCTCGCTCCGGCTGTCCTGGGAAGCCGCAGAGTCCAAGCAGCGGCTCGGCATGGCCGTGGACCACTGGACCTCCGCCGGCGTCCAGCCGTTCGACACCCAGGTGGACCAGGACGACAGCAGCGTCCGCTACGTCCTCGCCGTCAGCGCGGAGGTTCCCTTCGTGCTCGAGAAAAGCGTCAGCTACGCGGTGGGGCCTGCCTCGGACGAGGACCTCGCCGAGACGGCCGAGGCGGCCCTGCTGCCGGTGAGCGAGATCTTCGCCCAGAGCGCGGCGCACTACCGCGACTACTGGACCACCAGCGACATTGTCATCGGCGGCCGGGCCGAGCTGCAGCAGGCCATCCGCTGGAACCTCTTCCAGCTGGCGCAGGCCACGGCGTGCGCGGACGTGGCCGGCATTCCGGCCAAGGGCGTCTCCGGCTCCGGCTACGACGGGCACTACTTCTGGGACCAGGAGGTGTACCTGCTGCCGTACCTGACCTACACCAGCCCCGGCAACGCCCGCCAGGTCCTGGAATTCCGCCACGAGCTGCTGCCCGAGGCAAGGGTCCGCGCGAAGGAGCTCAGCGTGGACGGCGCCCTCTTCCCGTGGCGCACCATCAACGGCCTCGAAGCCAGCGCGTACTACGCCGCCGGCACCGCGCAGTTCCACATCGCCGCCGCAATCGCCTTCGCCACCAACCGCTACCTCTGGGCCAGCGGCGACACCGGGTTCAAGGAAACCCAGGGCGCGGAGCTGCTGATCGAGACGGCTCGGATGTGGGCCTCGCTGGGCTTCTTCGGCAAGGACGGGCTGTTCCACATCCACGGAGTCACCGGCCCGGACGAGTACACCGCCGTCGTCAACGACAACCTCTACACCAACGTCATGGCCCGCTTTAACCTCCGTGCGGCCGCGGCGCTGGACCACCCGGGCATTGACGACGCCGAGCGGGAGGTCTGGGAGCAGGCCGCGAGCCGGATGCAGGTGCCCTACGACGAGGACCTGCAGGTCCACTCGCAGGACAACGACTTCATGACCCTGGAACCGTGGGATTGGGACACTCCGCGGTCAAAGTACCCGCTGCTGCTGAACTTCCACCCCTTGGTGATCTACCGGCACCAGGTCCTCAAACAGGCCGACACCGTCCTGGCGATGTTCCTGCAGTGGCAGGACTTCACCGCCGAGGAGAAGCGCCGCGCCTTCGACTTCTACGACCCGATCACCACCGGCGACTCCACCCTGTCCGCCTGTGTGCAGGGCATCATGGCGGCCGAGGTGGGCTACGGGGAAGCCGCGCTCAACCACTTCATCCACGCCCTCTACATCGACCTGGACGACACCCACGGCAACACGATCGACGGCGTGCACATCGCCTCGACGGGCGGGGTCTGGAGCTCGCTGGTCAGCGGCTTCGCCGGCCTCCGCGACCAGGGCGAAGTTCCGTACTTCGATCCGCGGCTGCCGGCCGAATGGGACTCCTTGTCCTTCCACCTGAAACTCCGCGGGGGGCTGCTGCACGTGGAGCTGGGCCATGAGGCGCTTCGGCTGAGCGTCCGGGAGGGCACGCCGCTGGACGTCGACGTGCGCGGCGAACGGTTCAGCGTGGGCAGCGAGCCGGTGACCGTGCCGCTGCACGCCGTGGCGAGCCCGGAGCCGACGGTGTTCCCGGGCCCGGCGACGGCGTCGATCCCGGTGGTGCGCGCCGTCAACTAGGCGGCTTGCGCGGCCGACCCGCGGCCGCGTCCGTTTCGACGGTTGCCTGCGCGCTCGACGTCGCGAAGCATCTTTTGGGCAGGGAACCGTCGAAACGGCTGGTGTAGTTGGGACCCGGAACGGCCGCCGGAACCCTCGGCCGGAATACTCCCGGGGCCACCTCGGTTGGCGCCTAAGGGACCGATGCTGCCGGAACGGCACGCCGGCCCCGCGCAATGGGCGGGAACCGCCGTCGACGCCGTAGCCGGCGCCACCGGCGGTCCGCGCCCGCACCGGCTCAACCCAGCCAGAAACGGAGATGGTGGACCAATGACTGCCTACAAGACAGTGAACCCCGCGACCGGAGAGACGGAAAAGGAATTTCCGCTCGCAACCCAGGAAGAGGTCGAGACGGCGCTCGCCGCCGCGCAGCAGGCTTTCCTCGAGTGGCGCAAGGCGCCCGTGGAGGAGCGCACCAAGGTCATCGCCCGGGTCGCCGAGCTGTACCGGGAACGCCAGGATGAACTGGCGCGCCTGATCGCCAAGGAGATGGGCAAGCCCGTGGTCGAGGCCCGCGGCGAGGTCAAGCTGGTCGCCTCGATTTACGACTACTACGCCACCGAGGGCCCGGAATTCCTCAAGGACGAGCCGCTGGAGGTCAAGGGCGGCGGCGACGCCCTGGTGCGCTCCACCCCGATCGGCCCGCTGCTGGGCATCATGCCGTGGAACTACCCCTACTACCAGGTGGCCCGCTTCGCCGCGCCCAACCTGGTCCTGGGCAACACCATCCTGCTCAAGCACGCCGGCAGCTGCCCGCAGTCGGCCCTTGCGATCGAAGAAATCTTCCACGACGCCGGCCTGCCGAAGGGCGCCTACACCAACCTGTTCCTGGACAACGACCAGGTGGCGGAGATCATCGCGGACTCCCGCGTCCAGGGTGTCTCCCTGACCGGCAGCGAGCGGGCCGGTGCGGCCGTGGCCGAGGTGGCCGGGCGCAACCTCAAGAAGTACGTCCTGGAACTGGGCGGCAGCGACCCCTTCATTGTGCTCGACTCCGATGACCTGGACGCCACCGTCAAGGCCGCCGTCGGGGGCCGGATGGGCAACGCCGGCCAGGCCTGCACCGCGTCCAAGCGGTTCATCGTCCTCGAAGACCTCTACGAGCCCTTCGTGGAGAAGTTCACCGAGCGGATGGCCCGGATCAAGCCCGGCGATCCCCAGCAGGAAGACACCCGGTTCGGTCCGCTGTCCTCCCAGAGCGCCGCGGACGGCCTGGTCGAGCAGATCCAGGACGCCGTGGACAAGGGAGCCACCCTGCGCACCGGCGGCCACAAGGTGGACGGACCCGGCGCCTACGTGGAGCCCACCGTCCTCACCGATGTCACCCCGGAGATGCGCGCGTTCTCCGAGGAACTGTTCGGACCCGCCGCCGTCATCTACAAGGTGGCCAGCGTGGAGGAAGCAATCGACCTCGCCAACGGCTCGCCCTACGGCCTGGGCGGATCGGTATTCAGCGCCGATCCCGCGAAGGCCCAGGACGTCGCCGACCAGCTGGACACCGGCATGGTGTTCATCAACTCGGTGGCCCAGACCCAGGCGGACATGCCCTTCGGCGGCGTCAAGCGCTCCGGCGTCGGGCGCGAGCTGGGCCGGTTCGGGATGGACGAGTTCGTGAACAAGAAGCTGATCCGCACCCCGCGCTAAGCGGGACGGCGCTGGGCACCCCGCGCTAAGCGGGACCGGCCCAGTCCGGAAACCCCGCCAGGACACGGCCGCGGCCGGAGGTGAAGACCTTCCGGCCGCGGCCGTTGCCGTCCCGTTAGGCTCCTGCTATGGAGAAAACGGCCACCGCCCCGTTGCGGCGCAGCCTGGCATTCGTGGGTGTCAACGCGGGCCTGGCGTTGCACCCGGCGGACTCGCGGGGAGCCCTGGTCCCGGGCGAGCCGGCCAGCTGCTTTGCCTCGTTCTGGCAGGCCGACTGGTCCCGGTGGGGTTCCGGGAGCGCTTTGCTGGTGGCCACCCTCCAGGGCTGGCGCAGCTACGGCACCGATGAAGCCCTCGCGGAAACCCTGGCCACCGAACTTACCCGGCACTTCCCGGAGGCGGCGCGATTCCCGTTGACCGGGATCGGGCACACGCACGACGAATTCACGGTGCGGACAGACCCGGCGACAGGGTTCCGCGCCACCGGCCACAAAGCGGAGCTGGCCATCAGCGGGGTCCTGGACCGGAGGCAGTTCACCGCGCCCAACTTCCAGCTCGGCGAGGCAAACGCCGCCCTGAGCAACGTTTATCTGCCCTGCAGCACCGGACGGCTCGCGGAGTTCGGGGTGGAGTGGCCCGGCGCGCCGACTGTCTATCCAGGCCCGTTGGGACCGTCCTCCTCGGCGTTCATCGCCCTCGCCGAATCCTGGGTGCTTTAGCGCACTGCCCGACGTCGGCGGCCCGGCGGCAGCGGGGAAGGGGCGCCAAGGCGGCCGGACGGTCTTTGGCCTAGTCTTGAGGCTGGACGATGTTCAGCACCCTTATGGTTCACGGAGAGGCGATGATGGCCAAGCGCAGCAACCCGGCAATGAAAATTGCCCAGAAGACCGCCCACAATGCCATGTTCGACGCCGATGGCAAGCCCAAGCCCGGCGTCCACAACATGCTCCTGCGTGCAGTGGAAATCCAGCGGCCGCTGGTCCTGGCGAACCTGCGCCGGCTGCAGCGGAAGCACCCGCAGGCCACCGCGGCGCAGCTCGCCGCGATCCTGGAACGCAACTACTTGACCGCTGTCACCGGCGGCGGTGCCCTCGTGGGCGGCTCGGCCGTCATCCCCGGCGTCGGAACCGTGGCCGCGCTGGGACTCTCCGCCGCCGCGACCGTCGGTTTCCTGGAGGCCACCGCACTGTTCGCCACCTCGCTGGCCGAACTGCACGGGGTGCGGATGGTCGATCCGGAGCGGGCCAGCACGCTGGTCATGGCCATCATGCTCGGCGAAGAGGGCACGGCGCTGCTGAGCTCGCTGAGCGGCCACGCCGCCGGACAGGGCGCGGGGCCGACGCAGGCCTGGGGCACGCTCTTCGCGCGCCGCGCACCGATGATCGGCTTCGGCTCGGTGCGGGAGCGGATCCAGCGGGCCTTCCTGCGCAACCTGCTCAAGCGCCAGGGCACCGCGCTGCTGGGCCGTGCGCTGCCCTTCGGCGTCGGCGCCGTGGTGGGCGGCGTCGGCAACCGGATGATGGGACGCGCCGTCGTCGAAAACGCCAAGGAGGCCTTCGGCCCCATGCCGGTGACCATCCCCGGCGAACTGAAGACAGGCGCGGCGGACGCCGCCCCGGATCTGGAAGGCGGAACCGTTGGATCTGAACGCTGACCTCGGGGAGTCCTTCGGCTCCTGGACCATGGGCGACGACGCCGCGATGTTCCCGCTCGTCACCAGCGCCAGCGTGGCTTGCGGCATGCATGCCGGGGACCCGGTGACCATGCTGGACACCTGCCGTTCGGCCTACGAGCTGGACGTCAGGGTGGGCGCCCACCTGGGCTACCCCGATCTGGCCGGCTTCGGCCTGCGCGCCATGGACATGACCTTCGACGACCTGTTCGGCGCGGTTCTCTACCAGCTCGGCGCGCTCGACGGCGTGGCCCATGCGGTGGGCGCCTCGGTGGATTACGTCAAGGTCCACGGCGGCCTCTACGACCGGACCATGCACGACGACGAACAGGCCTCCGCCGTCTTCGCCGCGATCCAGGCCTACGACCCGGGGCTTCCGATTCTGGGCCTGGAAGGTTCAGCCTTGCTGAGGATTGCCCGCGAGGCCGGCAACCCGGTGTTCCACGAGGCCTTCGCCGACCGCGCCTACCTCCCGGACGGCTCCCTGGTGCCGCGGCTGGAGGAGGACTCTGTGATCGAAAACCCCCAGGAGATCGTCGAGCGGGCGCTCCGGCTGGCGCTCAAGGGCGAAGTCCTGGCTGTCGACGGCACGCTCGTCACGCTCACCCCGCACTCGCTGTGCCTGCACGGCGACACTCCGGGCTCCGTGGCGGTGGCCGCCGCCGTCCGCGCCGCGCTGGAACAGGCCGGCGTCGAGCTGCAGCCCTTCGCCTGAGGTCCGCGTCGCGTTCCGCCGTGCGACTGAAGTGACGACTGTGACACTAGTGCCGTAGGGCCCTATCGGGGGACTTGGGTGCCCCATAGCTTTGGGGGCATGACTGCCGGAGGCTCCGCGGGGTTGGACGGACCCGCCTCGGATGCAATGTTGAAGCTGGGCCGATTCTTCACGAAATGGGACCAGACCGAGGACGGCAGGGCGGTGTTCCGGGAGGGCGGCCGCAAGGGCGATATCTTCTACCGGGACCGCTGGAGCCACGACAAGGTGGTCCGCTCCACGCACGGGGTGAACTGCACCGGCTCGTGCTCCTGGAAGGTGTACGTCAAGGACGGCATCATCACCTGGGAGTCCCAGCAGACCGACTACCCCTCGGTGGGACCTGACAGCCCGGAATACGAGCCCCGCGGTTGCCCGCGCGGGGCCGCCTTCTCCTGGTACACCTATTCGCCCACCCGGGTGCGCTTTCCCTATGCGCGCGGTGTGCTGGTGGAGATGTACCGTGAGGCCAAGGCCCGGCTGGGCGACCCGGTGCTGGCCTTCGCCGACGTCGCCGGGGACCCGGAAAAGCGCCACCGCTACCAGCAGGCCCGCGGCAAGGGAGGCCTGGTCCGCGTCTCCTGGCAGGAGGCAATCGAAATCGCCGCCGCCGCGCACGTCAACACGATCAAGGCCTACGGTCCGGACCGCTGCGCCGGGTTCTCGCCGATCCCGGCCATGTCGATGGTCTCGCACGCTGTCGGCACCCGCTTCATCCAGCTGATCGGCGGGGTGATGACATCCTTCTACGACTGGTACGCGGACCTGCCGGTGGCCAGCCCGCAGGTCTTCGGCGACCAGACCGACGTCCCGGAATCCGGCGACTGGTGGGACGCCCGCTACCTGATGATGTGGGGCTCCAACGTCCCCGTGACCCGCACCCCGGACGCGCACTGGATGGCCGAGGTGCGCTACCGCGGCACCAAGGTGGTCACGGTCAGCCCGGACTACGCGGACAACACGAAATTCGCCGACGAATGGCTCCCCGCGCAGGCCGGCACCGACGCCGCGCTGGCCATGGCGATGGGGCACGTCATGCTCAAGGAGTTCTTCGTCGAGCGCGAGGTGCCGTTCTTCGCGGACTACGTCCGGCAGTACACCGACCTCCCCTTCCTGGTCACCCTGGAACGGCGCGACGACGGCACCCTCACCCCCTCCAAGTTCCTCACCGCCAAGGACATTCCGGCCGAATCCCTGGCCGAAGACGCCGCGTTCCGGACCGTGCTGTTCGACAAGAAGGCCAGCCGCCCGGCCGTGCCCAACGGCTCCATGGGGTTCCGCTACTCCGGCAGCGGGGAAGGCAAATGGAACCTGGACCTGGAAGGCATCGAACCGGCGCTGTCGCTGCGCGAGGTATCCGGTGAAAGCGCCGAAATCCTGCTGCCGTGCTTCGAGGACGCCGGCGGGAACGGCAGCGTGCTCCGGCGCGGGGTCCCGGTCCTCGAAGTGGAGGGGCAACTGGTCACCACCGTGTTCGACCTGATGCTGGCCCAGTACGGTGTGGGCCGCGAAGGGCTGCCGGGGGAGTGGGCCGCCGGCTACGACGACCCAGCGACGCCCTACACCCCGGCGTGGCAGGAGGAGATCACCTCCGTTCCCGCTCAGGCCTGCATCCGGGTGGCCCGCGAGTTCGCCCGGAACGCCGAAGATTCCAAGGGCCGGTCCATGATCATCATGGGTGCCGGCATCTGCCAGTGGTTCCACGGCGACGCCACCTACCGCGCGGTGTTGGCCCTGGTCATGCTGACCGGCTGCATGGGCCGCAACGGCGGCGGCTGGGCGCACTACGTGGGCCAGGAAAAGACCCGGCCGGCCACCGGCTGGGTGTCGCTCGCGAACGCGCTGGACTGGGCCCGGCCGCCGCGGACCATGATCGGCACCGGCTACTGGTACATGCACACCGACCAATGGCGGCAGGACGGCTATTCGGCCGACGCCCTGAAGTCCCCGCTCTCCACCGGGGCGCTGGACGGGATGCACACCGCGGACGCCATGGCCCAGTCCGCCCGGCTCGGCTGGATGCCCTTCTACCCGCAGTTCGACCGCAACCCGCTGGACATCGCGGACGCGGCGGAGGCCGCCGTCGCCGCCGGCACGGCGACGGACACCCCCGGCTACATCGCCGACGCGCTGAAGAACCGCACCTTGAACCCGGCCATCGAAGACGTGGACGCCCCGGAGAACTGGCCGCGGACCCTCGTGCTGTGGCGCTCCAACCTGTTCGGCTCCTCGGCTAAGGGCAACGAGTACTTCCTCCGCAACCTGCTGGGAACCCACAACAACGTCATCGGAAAGGACCACGCCGAAGGCCTCAAGCCACGGGACGTGAAATGGCACGAGCAGGCACCGGAGGGAAAGCTGGACCTGCTGGTTTCCGCGGACTTCCGGATGACCTCCACCACGCTGCTCTCCGACGTCGTGTTCCCGGCCGCCACCTGGTACGAGAAGCACGATCTGTCCTCCACCGACATGCACCCGTTCGTGCACGCCTTCACCCCGGCGATCGACCCGCCGTGGGAGACCAAGACGGACTTCGACACCTTCCACCTGCTGGCCCAGGAGTTTTCCCGGCAGGCCAAGACCCACCTGGGTGTCCGCAAGGACCTGGTCAGCGTGCCGCTGCAGCACGACACCCCCGGCCAGCTCGCGCAGCCCGGCGGAACCGTGCGGGACTGGCAGGACGCGTCCATCCCCGCCGTTCCGGGACAGAACATGCCCAATTTCTCCGTCGTTGAGCGGGACTACACCGCCATCGCGGACAAGCTCGCCGCCGTCGGGCCCTTGGCCGACAAACTGGGCTTCACGGTCAAGAACGTCACCTACCGGCTCACGGGCCCGTTGGAGCGGCTGGGCCGCTCCAACGGCGTGATGCTCGGCGGCGCCGCGGACGGCCGCCCCGCGATCGACACCGACGCCAAACTGGCCGAGGCGATCCTGGCCTTCTCCGGCACCACCAACGGCGCCCTGTCCGTCCAGGGCTTCAAAGACCTGGAAGTGCGCACAGGCCGGAAGCTGGCGGACCTGTCGGAGGGGTCCGAGGAAAAGTTCATCACCTTCGCCCAGACGCAGGCCGGCCCGGTCCCGGTGATCACCTCGCCGGAATGGTCCGGCTCCGAGACCGGCGGCCGGCGCTACGCACCGTTCACCATCAACATCGAGCGGCTCAAGCCGTGGCACACCCTCACCGGCCGGATGCACTTCTTCCTCGACCACGACTGGATCCGGGACATCGGCGAGGCCCTGCCGATCTACCGGCCGCCGCTGGACATGCACCGGCTTTTCGGCGAACCCAAACTCGGCCGGGACGGGTCCATGGAGGTGGTGGTCCGGTACCTGACGCCGCACTCGAAATGGTCCATCCACTCCGAATACCAGGACAACCTGCTGATGCTCTCGCTCTCCCGCGGCGGACCCACGGTCTGGATGAGCCCGGCCGACGCGGACGCCATCGAGGTCAAGGACAACGACTGGGTGGAGTGCGTGAACACCAACGGCGTCCTGGTGGCCCGGGCGATCGTCAGCCACCGGATGCCCGCCGGCGTCGTGTACGTCCACCACGCCCAGGAACGCACCATCGACGTCCCCAAGTCCGAGGCCACCGGCCGGCGCGGCGGCATCCACAACTCCGTCACCCGGCTGCTGGTCAAGCCCTCGCACCTGATCGGCGGGTACGCCCAACTGGCCTACGCGTTCAACTACCTTGGCCCCACCGGAAACCAGCGTGACATGGTGGCCACCGTCCGCCGTCGTTCCCAGGAGGTGCAGTACTGATGCGCGTGATGGCCCAAATGGGCATGGTGATGAACCTGGACAAATGCATCGGCTGCCACACCTGTTCGGTGACCTGCAAGCAGGCCTGGACGAACCGTGCGGGCACCGAATACGTCTGGTTCAACAATGTCGAAACCCGCCCCGGGCAGGGGTACCCGCGCCGCTACGAGGACCAGGAACGCTGGCACGGCGGCTGGGTGCTGAACAAACGCGGCAAGCTCGTGCTCAAGGCCGGCGGCCGGGTGAAGAAGCTGCTGGGGATCTTCGCCAGCCCGGTCCAGCCCGAGCTCAAGGACTACTACGAGCCGTGGACCTACGACTACAAGACCCTTGTGGACGCGCCGCTGGGCGACGACTTTCCGGTGGCGCGGCCAAAGTCCCTGATCACCGGCGAGGACACCAAGATCACCTGGTCTGCGAACTGGGACGATGACCTGGGCGGATCCGCCGAGCACGGGCACCTGGACCCGATCGTGGAAAAAGTCCGGCGCGAATCCGAGGACAAGATCAAGTTCGCCTACGAGCAGACCTTCATGTTCTACCTGCCGCGGATCTGCGAGCACTGCCTGAACCCGTCCTGCATGGCCTCCTGCCCCTCCGGCGCGATCTACAAGCGGGTGGAGGACGGGATTGTGCTGGTGGACCAGGACAAGTGCCGCGGCTGGCGGCAATGCGTCACCGGCTGCCCCTACAAGAAGATCTACTTCAACCACAAGACCGGCAAGGCCGAGAAGTGCACCTTCTGCTATCCACGGGTGGAGGTGGGGCTCCCCACGGTCTGCTCGGAGACCTGCGTGGGCCGGCTGCGGTACCTCGGGCTGTTTCTGTACGACGCCGACGCCGTCACCGCGGCGGCCGCCGTGACGGACCCGCAGGAGCTCTACGACGCCCAGATGGACGTGCTGCTGGACCCGAACGACCCCGCCGTGCAGGCCGAGGCCCGCGCCCAGGGCATCCCGGAGGACTGGATCGACGCGGCCCGGCGCTCGCCGGTCTACGCCCTGGCCAAGGTCTACAAGGTGGCCCTGCCGCTGCACCCCGAATACCGCACCATGCCGATGGTCTGGTACGTCCCGCCGCTTTCCCCGGTGGTGGACCTGCTGCGCGATCAGGGGCACGACGGCGAGGACGCCGGCAACCTGTTCGGCGCCATCGACGCGCTGCGCATTCCGGTGGAATACCTCGCCGAACTCTTCACCGCCGGGGACACGGACCGGGTCACCGCGGTGCTGCTGAAGCTCGCAGCAATGCGCTCCTTCATGCGCGGCATCAGCCTCGGCAACGACCCGGACGACTCCATCCCCGAAGCGGTCGGCATGGACAGCCAGAGCATGGACGAGATGTACCGGCTGATGGCGATCGCGAAATACGAGGAACGCTACGTCATCCCCAAAGCCCATGTGGAACAGGCCCACGACCTGGAAGAGATGGGCTGCTCGCTGGACTTCGACGGCGGCCCCGGCATGCAGGACACCTCACCGTTCGGCGAGGCCAGCGGCCGGCCGGTTCCGGTGGCCGTGGAGACCTTCAACGCGCTGAAGGACCGGCAGACCTCCGGCGGCCTCGAGGAGGGGACCAGCCTGAGGGGCCGGGTGAACCTGCTGAACTGGGACGGCCGCGGCGCGTCGCCCGGGCTCTTCCCCGAGAAGGGGCCGGAACCGGGCACCCTGGCCGCGGCGGAGGACCAACCATGAGCCGTCCAGCCATGAGCCGCCGCGACCAGGTCGTCTACCTCGCCGCCGCGTGGTGCCTGTCCTACCCGGACGAGGACCTGCTCGGCAAGGTGCCCCTGATGCGCGCCGCGCTCGCGGAGTACCCCAACGCCGTCGCCGACTTCGAAGAGGCGCTGGCCGCCCTGGAGGCCACGCCGCTGATGGAAAGCCAGGCCAGCTACGTTCGCGAGTTCGACCTCGGCAGGCGCCACGCCCTGCACCTGTCGTACTGGACGGACGGGGACACCCGGCGGCGCGGCGAAGTGCTCGGCAGCTTCAAGGCGGCTTACCGGCAAAGCGACGTCCTGGTGGACACTCAGGGGGAACTGCCGGACTACCTCCCGATGGTGCTGGAATACGCCGCCCGGGTGGACCTCGCGGCCGGCCGCGCATTGCTGGGCCGGTACCGGGCCAGCCTGGAGATGCTGCGCTTTGGCCTGCTCCGGGACGCGCTGCCGCATGCCCGGATCCTGCAGGCCGTCTGCGCCACCCTGCCGGGGAAGTCACCCGCGGATGAGCAGGCCGTGATGCGGATGGCCGGCTACGGTCCGCCCACCGAGGCCGTGGGCCTGGACCCGTACGACCCGCGCCTGCTGCCCGTGAAGGGGGCCTGAAATGGAGCTGTCGGTGCTCGATATCCTGCTCTGGGGTGTGCTGCCCTACGTCATGGTGGTGGTCCTGGTCGGCGGTCTCGTTTGGCGCTATAAGTACGACCAGTTCGGCTGGACCACCCGGTCTTCCCAGCTCTACGAATCCCGGCTGCTGCGGATCGCGTCGCCGCTGTTCCACTTCGGCCTGCTCGCCGTGATCGCCGGGCACTTCTTCGGTCTGGTCGTTCCGATGGCGTGGACCCAGGCCGTGGGGATGAGCCAGGAGTTCTACCACTTCAATGCCCTCCTGGTGGGCGGCATTGCCGGGGTCGGGACGCTGGGTGGAATCATCCTGCTGATCTACCGGCGACGCACCACCGGGCCGGTTTTCATGGCCACCACCAAGAACGACAAGACCATGTACGTCGTCCTCACCGCCGCGATCGTCTTCGGGCTCTGGACCACCCTGGCGAGCGTGTTCGAGGGCGAGCACGGGCACAACTACCGCGAGACCGTGGCGCCGTGGTTCCGTTCGCTGTTCATCTTCCAGCCGGACATCGCGGCGATGGCGGAGGCCCCGTTTTCCTTCCATCTGCACACCCTGGTGGGCATGGCGCTGTTCGTGATCTGGCCGTTCACCCGGCTGGTCCACGCGTTCACGGCGCCGTTCCACTACCTCTTCCGGCCGTACATCGTGTACCGCTCCCGCGACCGGGACCGGAACGGCAAACGGGGCGGCAAACGAGGCGGGGTCCAGACGGGGGCGGCAACCCGCACCCCGTCCTCGGCGGCCCGGCCCGGCTGGTCCGCGGTCGGAACCCGCGACCGTGACACCCGCAACCGCTGACCCGCCGGCGGCACCGGGAGCCTGCCGCCGCGCCGAGAGGAGACCACCATGGCCGAATTGACCCCGCCAGCGACGGCGACGACGGCGACCGGACAGGCAGGACAGACGCTCAACCTGGTGCTCGCCACTGCAGCCTCGGTGGCGGGGTTCTGGGCCTGGAATTCGGTGGCCACCCTCGGGGCGTTCTACACCCAGAACCTCCAGCTCACCCCCGCCACCACGGGGATCCTCGTCGCCATGCCGGTCTTCGTCGGATCGCTGGGCAGGATCGTCGTCGGCGCCCTGACGGACAAGTACGGCGGCCGGGCCATGTTCAGCTTCGTCCTGCTCGCCGCCATCGAGCCGATCCTGGCCGTGGCCGTGGGCGGCAGCATCCGTTCCTTCCCCCTGGTGCTCGGCGCCGGGCTGCTGCTTGGGGTAGCCGGCACCGTGTTCGCCGTCGGCATCCCCTTCGTCAGCGCCTGGTACGACCCGTCGCGGCGCGGCTTCGCCACCGGGGTGTTCGGTGCCGGGATGGGCGGTACCGCCCTGGCCGCGTTCCTGAACCCGCGGCTGGTGGCCTGGATCGGCTACTTCCCCACGCACCTGCTGATCGCCGCGGTCCTGGCCGTCATGGCCGCGCTGGTCTGGTTCCTGATGAAGGAGTCCCCGGCGTGGAGCCGCCAGAACGCGCCGGTCATGCCCAAGCTGCTCGACGCCGCAAAAACTCCGGTGACGTGGAAGATGTGCTTCCTCTACGCCGTCGTCTTTGGCGGCTTCGTGTCCTTCGCGACCTACCTGCCGACGTACCTGCGGGACATCTACAGCTTCGACCCGAGTGCCGCCGGCGCGCGCACCGCCGGCTTCGCCCTGGCCGCCGTGCTGGCCCGGCCCGTCGGGGGAGTGCTCGCGGACCGGTTCGGTCCCAAGCCCGTCGTGGTGGTCTCGCTCGCCGGCGTCGCCGTGCTCGCTTGGGTGGTGAACCTGCAGCCCGACGGCGATGTGCCCGCCGGCCTGACGTTCGTGGCGATGGCTGCCGCCCTGGGCCTGGGCACCGGCGGCGTGTTTGCCTGGGTCGGTGTGCTGGCCCCGCACGGGAAGGTGGGCAGCGTGTCCGGGGTGGTCAGCGCCGCCGGCGGCCTGGGCGGCTATTTTCCGCCCCTGATCATGGGTGCTACCTACGACGCCGCGTCCCGCAGTTACTCGATCGGGCTAATGCTGCTGGTGGTCACGGCGCTGGTGGCGCTGGCGTTCACGGGCTTCGCCATGCGCGGCCGGCCCAAGGCCACGGTCGCGCCCGCCTGACGGGCCGGCGGGGCGCCGCGGGACTACGTACCCAGTAGCCGCCGTTCGTGGGCGAATGCCACCAGTTGGAGCCTGCTGCGGAGCTCCAGCTTGTCCAGCACGCTGCGCAGGTGGGTTTTGACGGTGGCTTCGGAGACGAACAGGCTCCCCGCCATTTCGCCATTGCTGAGGCCCTTGGCGGCGAGGAGGAAAACTTCCCGTTCCCGCACGGACAGCACGTTGAGCACGGAGAGGTCCGGGCCTGCCGCCGGCACATTGCGGGCAGCGTGCTCGAAGAGGGAATGGATGGACCCGGGCGCGATGACGGAGTACCCGGAGTGCACCGTCCGGATCGCGGCCAGCAGGAATTCCGGTTCCGCGCTCTTGAGCAGGTACCCGCTGGCTCCCGCCTGCACGGCCTGCACCACGGCCTGGTCCCTGTTGAACGTGGTGAGCGCGATAATCCTGGGCTTGTCCGTTCCGGCCGCCGTCGCGTGCTGCACGATCTGCCGGGTCGCTTCGACGCCGTCCATGGCCGGCATCCGCAGGTCCATCAGCATGACGTCCGGTCGCCGTTCAAAGGCCAGGGCCACGGCCTCATTCCCGTCACCGGCTTCCCCTGCGAGTTCCAAATCGTCCTGGCTCTCGAGCAACATGCGGATACCGGCCCGGAATAAGGGCTGGTCATCCACCAGCGCCACGGTGATGCGCGCCCCGGCATCAGCCACGGTGGCCTGCTTCCGGCGAGGCGGCCGCCGGCAGGAGAACAGCCGCCGCGGCCGGGGCGGGCGGGGCCCCCGTCCCGGAAACCGCACCGAAGGCATCGCCGCTGTCAGTGTCGGCTGTCCCGTCAGCTGCGCTGCCCGGCAGGGTTCCGTAGGGAAGGAAGACCGTCACGCGGAAGTGTTCGCCGTCGGGGCCCGCCGTCAGCCAGCCGCCGGCGAGATGGGCTCGTTCACGCATGCCGGGCAGTCCCCTTCCGGCTCGCGGCGAAGCCGGACCCGAGGCTTCCTCGTTGGCCGCCGGAACAAGGGCAGAGGCGAGGTGAAGCGTCAGGCCCGGCCCGCTCCAGTCATAGTGGAGCCGGACATCCGTGCCGCGGCCGCCATGTTTTAGCGCATTAGTCAGGCACTCCTGGATGATCCGGAAGACGGCCAACTGCTGTCCGGGCGAGAGGTCCACGGCGGATCCGGACTCGCTCGTGTGGACCTTGAGGCTGCCGCGCTGCATCCCCTCGATGAGCGCGGGAATGTCCCTAAGCAAGGGCTGCGGGGTCGCCATGCCGTCTTCGCGAACCCCCTCGATCACACGCTGGGCATCCACCAGGGCGCTGCGCGCCGACCGGGCGATGGTGTCCAGGGAGGTGAGCACGGCATTGGGCTGGTCCTTGCTCAGGTACCGGGCCCCGTCCGCCTGGGCAGCGATGACGGCAAGCGAGTGGGCGAGGACGTCATGCAGGTCGCGGGCAATGCGTGTCCGTTCCTGCTCCACGATCAGGTCGATCTCGGCCTCCCTGAGGCTGCTCTGCGCCAGTTCACGGGACCGGAACAGGCTGCCCCGTTCCTGAAAGAGGGCCAGCAGGAGACCGGCCGCGGCGCAGGCCCCGGCGATCAGCAGGAGGAGGGCGAATAGCTGCCAGCCATAGTCCTGCAGTCTCCAGCGGTCGCCGGCATAGGCCGGGGGAAACCAGCCGACGCCGTCACCGTACCTCCAGGACAGCATAAGGAAGCTCATAAGGGCGGCGGCGAGCACGTTGGCTGCCGCCGCGACGTAGCGCAGCCGTCGCGGGGCGGTCCACATGATGAATCCAAGAGCGACGAATGAGCCCAGATAGATGGCCCAGTGGGTGGAGTGCATCGGCGGCAGGGCGTGGGTCAGTTGACCGGCAAGCAGCGCAGTCGTGAATGCCAGCGAAACGACGGGCCGCCAGGCAGCCGTCGCGACCGCCAGCGTCATCAGTACCAGCGGCCAGTTCCCTGACCATGAAAGCCAGGACCCGCCCATCCGTCCGGCCTCGCCCACGCACCACAGGGAGAAAAAGACGACGGCGGCGGCGGGGGCGGCCCAGCGCCGCCCGAAACTCAGAGCAGATTCCATGCCAGTCACCATAAGCACCCCCGACCCCGCCTGAGCCCCAAATCGCGGCATTCTCCACCCAATAGCCAGCTGATTCAGTCTTTGAGCCAGTCCGAGGGCACGCCGTGGTGGGTCGGGGCGCAACAAACAGTTGGCGGTCAGAGCGTTTTTAGGGTGAAGAGGGAGTCGCCGTGTACCTCGTCCAGGTCCACTCTGCCGGTTTCGCTGAATCCAAGTTTTTCCAGCACACGGCGGGACGGCGCGTTCCAGTCACGGACGGTGGCCCAAATGCGACTGTAGCCGGACGCTTCGGCCAGTTGCAGGACGGCCCAGGCGGCTTCAGTCGCCAACCCCTGACCCCAGACCTTTCGAAGGAACTCGAACGCAAGTTCGGGCTCCCCGTCCTGGCCGTGCCGGTTGGGAATCAGCCCGCAGTAACCGATGAACTGCCCGGAACTCTTCTGCTCCGCAGCGAGCAGCCCCGGGAAGGGATGCGCGGCCTCACGAAGGATCCCGTCGGCGATCTCGTCCAGCGTGGGGTGGCCGTCGGGACTGATTCGTCGATGCGGCGGGACACGAGGATCCCGCTCGGTCCAGAGCTGGCGCTGAACCGCGGCGTCGGACACGCGCCATGGCCTCAGCCGCAGCCGCACGGTTTCGAGGACGGCGTCCTGGTGGGATGCCCGTGCCGGGTCCATCCGGGTCAGCCGAAGACCAGGTTGGCCAAGGTGAAGATGGCGAGCCCGGCGAGGGCGCCCACCACGGTGCCGTTGATCCGGATGAACTGCAGGTCCTTGCCGACCTGGAGTTCAATCTTCTGCGAGGTCTCCTCTGCATCCCAGCGGGCCACGGTATCGGTGATGACGCCGGCGATGTCGGAACGGTAGTTGTTCACAAGGTACCCCGCGGCGTCGCCGATCCAGGTGTTCACCTTGCCTGCCAGTTCGGGGTCGACCACCAGCCGGGTGCCGAAATCGTGCACGGCAGCCTTGAACTTGACGCTCAGCTCGCTGTGCGGATCGTCGACGGCGGCCAGCAACGCGGCCTTGACCGTGCCCCAGGTGCGCGACGCGAGTTCACGGACCTCCGGGTCGCCGAGTACCTGCGCCTTGACGCCCTCGGCGCGGGCAATCATGACCGGGTCGTGCTGCAGGTCATGCGCCAGCGACTTCAGATAGGTATCGATCGAGAGACGGACCTGGTGCTGCGGATCCGACTGCACGGCCCGGGTGAATTTCAGGATCTCGACGTAGACCTTGTCGCCGACGAGTCCGTCCACGAACGTGGGCACCCAGGTGGGGGAGCGGTCCGTGACCAGCCGGTTCACCGTCTCGTGGTTGTCGCGCACCCAGTCCACCGTCCGGTCCACGAGCAGGTCCACGAGCGCGTGGTGGTGGCCGTCGTCGAACACGCGCTGGGCGAGCCGTCCCACCGGCGGTCCCCACGGCGGCGCCAGCAGATGCTTCCGGACCATGGCCTCGATGACGGCCTGGACGTCGTCGTCATTGAGCACCGTGAAGGCGCCGCGGATCACGGCTGCACCCTCCTTGGCCACCCGGTCGGCGCCACCCGGGCCGGACAGCCAGCCACCGACCTTCCGCGCGATGTCCACGCTGGCCAGTTTCTCCTTCACCACTTGTTCGGAGAGGAAGTTGGTTTCCACGAATTCGCCCAGCGACGCCCCGATCTGGTCCTTGCGGCGCGGGATGATCGCGGTGTGCGGGATTTTCAAACCCAGCGGGTATTTGAACAGCGCGGTGACGGCGAACCAGTCCGCGAGTGCGCCCACCATGCCACCCTCCGCCGCGGCCCGGACGTACTCGAGCCACGGGTACTGTTTCTGCAGGGCGAAGGCGATGACGAAGATGATGGCCATGCCGATCAGCAACGACACGGCCAGCAGCTTCATCTTGCGCAGCGCCGCGGCCTTTTCGGCGTCCGCGGGAGAGAGCCGGTGTTCGACGCCGGCCGGGGGGACGGCGGTACGGGCTGGTCGTTCAGTGTTCACCTGCATGTGCCCAGCCTAGCCGCGCATCCGTCACCGACGTCCGCTAACGTGTCAGCATGATTACCGAGGAGTCCGCCGCCGCCCGCCCGCTGGTCTATGCCCACCGGGGCGCCAGCGAAGCGTTTGCCGAGCACACCCGTGCCGCCTACCTGCAAGCGATCGCCGACGGCGCCGACGGCGTCGAGTGCGACATCCACCTCACCCGCGACCAGCACGCGGTCCTGCTCCACGACGCCAACCTGGACCGCACCTCCGATGGCACCGGCCCGGTCGCGGACCGCACCCTGGCGGAGCTCCGGGAGCTGGACTTCTGCTCCTGGAAGGGCGCGCGGATCCCGGAGGAGTACGGCGCCCGGTCCGAGCAGTTCCTCACGCTGCCGGAACTGCTGGACATCCTGCGCCTGGCCGGCCGCGAAATCGGGCTGGCGATCGAGCTCAAGCACCCCAGCCCCTACCAGCTCAAGCTCGAGGACCGGGTCCTGGAGGTCCTGGAAGCCGAGGGCTGGGACCGTGCCACCTCGATGCTGGAAAACATCCGGATCTCGTTCATGAGTTTCAGCCCGGACTCGGTCAAGCACCTGCTTCGGTCCGTGCCCGCCGCGGCCATCTGCCAACTGGTGGACGATGTGAACGTTGAGGAGATCCGCGAGGAACTGGGCCTGGGCCCCGTCACCGGCGGCGCCCTCGCCAACGTCATGAAAGCGGCGCAGACCGAGGGGGAGCGCATCCTGGACGACTGCGAGGTGGGGCTCGCCGGGCCGGGGATCGGCTACGTCCGCGGGCATTCCCGGACCGTTCAGCGCTGGCTCGACTCGGGCCGCCGCTTCCGGGTCTGGACTGTGGATTCGGCGGAGGACGTGGCGCTCTGCCGGGAACTGGGCATCCAGGAGATCACCACCAACCGGCCCGCCGAGGTCCGGGCCCAGCTGCTGGCCAGGCTCTAGGCACTGTCCCGTTACTCACGAGTGGAGCCGCTCAGCGGCACCGCTTCCGGCTAGGCGGCCAGGTCCCGCCGTCGCCAGCCGAGGTAGCCGAGCGCCCCCAGCCCGGCGGCGACGGCGGTGAGGGCCACCAGCGCGGGCACCGCGTCCGCACCAACCGGCAGCAGCGGCGAGTGCCGGAACGGCGAGAGGTCCATCAGCCATTCGGGGGCGTTCCAGAGCACGCCGAACTCTCCGAGCGCCACGAAGCCAAGGAGGACGCCCCACACCGCCCCGGCCAGCCGGGGCGTCCAGCCAAAGACCAGCAGGGCCACACTGGTCAGCAACCAGGCGGCAGGAATCTGGGCGAGCGAGCCGACCGTAGCGCGGCCCACCAGTCCGGCGTCTTCGACGGCGAGGGAGGCTCCGACGCCGATTGAGACGCCGGCCAGCGCCATCAGCACCGCGACCCCGGCCAGCGCGAAGAGGTAGTGGCTGCTCGCCCAGCGGCTGCGGGTGGTGGCCGTCCCGAGCAGGGCTTCGGCGTGCCCCGCGGACTCCTCGGAGCGCAAGTGGTTGGCTGCCGAAACGCCGTAGGCCGCCGCGAGCAGGCCCATGATGCTGATCTCCGCTGCCAGGAAGGCATCCCGCAAGGCAGGGGCGCCGCCGATGAGTTTGATCAGGTCCTGGGCGTTCGGGGAACTCAGCATCTGCTCGACGTTGCTGACCAGGGATCCGATGACGACGCCGAAAACGACGAACGCCGCGGCCCAGGCCAGCCACACCCGGTGCTGCAGGCGCACGGCCAGGGCCCAGACCCCGGTAAGCGAGCCGACGGCGGGGCCGGGGCGTTCGTCGCGCAGCCCCGCGCCCAGGTCCCGGCGCGCCCGGAGGACAAAGGCGACCGGGACGAGGAGAACGCAGAGCGCCACCGGCAGCGCCAGCACCCACCACCGGTCCCCGGCGAAAGCCCTGATCTGCTGGTTCCAGCCGATCGGCGAAAGCCAGGAAAGGAATGACGGCCCCGGTTCGGCGAGGTCCCCGACTGCGCGTAGGCCGTAAGTGACGGCGATGACGCCCACGCTCAGGCCGGTGGCGGCCCGGGCGCTCGCGGTCAGCTGCGCGGCGACGCCGGCAACGGCGCTGAACGCCATCCCGGTGGCAGCCCAGCCGAGTCCGAAGGCCAGCGAACCTGCAGCAGGCAGGCCCCCGGCGGCCAGGGCGGCGGCGGACAGCAGCCCCACGCCCAGGCTGGCACCGAGGCCAATGATCAGGGCGGCAGCCAGCGCGGCGTCGCGTCCCAGCCGGCCGCCGCCGAGCAGTTCGAGGCGCCCGCTCTCCTCGTCGGCCCGGGTGTGGCGGATGATCAGGATGGCCATCAGGACCGCGAGGATGGCGGTCATGAACGCGGTGTACTTGATCAGCGAGAGCGCCCCGAGGGACGCAGGATCGTAGATGCGCCCGAACATCGCCACCATCGAGGCGGTGGCATTCAAGGCATTGGCCGCTTCGACGCGGCTCCGCACGTCCGGGTAGAGGTCCGAGCCGGCCACCGCCGTCGAATACGCGACGACGGCGAATCCAAGCACCCAGATCGGCAGCAGCCAGCGGTCCCGCCGGAGCCCCAGCCGAAGCAGGGTCCCGGTGCCCGCCAGGGTCTCAGGCATTGCCGAGCCCCGTCCCGGCAGAGCCGGTCGCAGCAGAGCCCGCAGCGGGGGTGCCCGCGGCGTCGGACCCGGGGTCCCGCGGGCCCGGCCCGGTCCCGGAACCCCTGCCGGAACCCCTCTCGGAGCCGCCGTTCCCGGAACCGTAGTGCCGCAGGAACAGGTCCTCCAGCGTCGGCGGCTGGCTGGTCAGCGTCCGCAGCCCGGCGGCGGTCAGGGCCTGCAGGAACGGGGCGAGTCCGGCCGGGTCCAGCTGCGCGCTGACCCGGTGGTTGGCCACCACCACATCGTGCACGCCCGGCAGCAGTTCCAGCCCCGGCGGCACCGCGACGACGTCGGCGGTGACGGCGGTCCGGGTCAGGTGCCGCAACTGCTCGAGCGGACCGGTCTCCACCACCCGTCCCGCGCGGATGATGCTGACCCGGTCGGAAAGGGCTTCGGCCTCGCTGAGGATGTGGCTGCTCAGCAGTACGGTGCGTCCCTGGTTTCGGAGTTCGCGGACGCAGCCGCGGAAGGCGTCCTCCATCAGCGGATCCAGTCCGCTCGTGGGTTCGTCCAGCAGGAACAATTCGGCGTCCGAGGCCAAAGCGGCGACGAGGGCGACCTTCTGCCGGTTGCCCTTGGAGTAGGTGCGGGCCTTCTTGGTCGGATCCAGCTCGAACAGTTCCAGCAGCGAGTCCCGCCGCGCCCGGTCCTGCCCGCCCTGCAGTTTGCCCAAGAGCTGGATCACCTCGCCGCCGGTCAGGTTGGGCCACAGGGCCACGTCACCGGGAACGTAGGCCAGCCGGCGGTGCAGCGTCGCGACGTCGCGCCAGGGATCCAGTCCCAGCACCCGGATGGATCCGGCGTTGGACCGCAGCATGCCCAGCAGCAGCCGCAAGGTGGTGGATTTGCCGGACCCGTTGGGACCGAGGAAGCCATGTACTTCGCCGGCGGCCACTTCAAAGTCCAGGCCGTTGAGGGCCGTCACGGCCCCGAAGCGCTTAACGACGCCGCTCATCTGCACGACACTGCTCATAGTCAACAAGGTACTCCCGGCTGTCCTCCCCGGACCCCTGCGGAAAGTCCTGCCTTGGCGGCGGCACCGGGAGGGTCCGCAGCGCCGGAGGTCCCGGCCCGAATCGCCGGAACTGCGCCGGAACTGCGCCCGAACAGTGCACGGTAACCTGCGCCCCGGCGCAGGTTACGGCTCCGGTTACCGGGCGTCGCGCGGCTGTGGTTGCATGGTTCCATGCCTTTCCGCTGGTCCCCCGGGGCAACCCAGACGCTTTCCGCGGTGGCCCTGAGCGGGCTGCTGCTGGCCAGCGCGGCCAAACACTTCCGCGATCCGGCCTTCTTCGCACCGGTGATCCCGGAGTTCCTTTGCCGCGATGACACCGGCAGCCGGCGTAACGGGCCCCTCGCCGTGCTGTCCCAGGAGGAGTGGGTGGCCGCGAGCGGGCTGCTGGAGGCCGGCGCCGCCGTCGGACTGCTGGTCCCACCGGTCCGGCGCGGGGCCGCCGTGTGCGTCACTGCCATGTTCACGGCCTTCCTTGCCGGACACCTGGACGCGCTCCGCACGGCGTACGGGCCGGAGGGGACGCCGGCGCAACGCCGGATCCACAGCCTGCGGCTGCCGCTGCAGGCGCCCCTCATCGCGTGGGCGTGGAGCCTGTCGAAGCCGGTCCCGAAACGGCGGCGGCGGTGAAGCTCGCGCAATCCCCGGCCGTCCGTGTCGGGCTCTCGATCAGCATCGCCACCGGACTCTACGGGGTTTCGTTCGGTGCCCTGTCCGTGACGTCGGGGCTCGATTTCTGGCAAACCATGGCGCTGAGCCTGCTGCTCTTCAGCGGCGGCTCGCAGTTCGCCTTCATCGGCGTCGTGGCCGGCGGCGGTTCCGGCGTCGCTGCAATGAGTGCAGCCACCCTGTTGGGCATGCGCAACGGAATCTACGGCATGCAGCTCAACGCCCTGCTGCAACCACGCGGCTGGCGCCGGTTCGCCGCCGCCCATGTCACTATCGACGAATCGACCGCCACCAGCACCGGCCAGACCGACCCCGCGGAGCAGCGCCGGGGTTTCTGGACGGCGGGCCTGGGCATCTTCGTGCTGTGGAACGTGTTCACGGCCGTGGGGGCGCTGGCCGGAGGCGCCCTGGGCGACCCCAAGCAGTGGGGCCTCGACGGCGCCGCGGTCGCGGCGTTCCTGGGACTGCTCTGGCCCCGGCTCAAGGGCCGCGAACCCGTCGCGATCGCCGTCGTCTGCGCCGTGGCGACAGTACTGGCCGTGCCGTTCGTCCCGGCGGGGGTGCCCATCCTTGTGGCCGCCTTCGTGGCGGCGGTGTTCGGCTGGTTCAGTCACGGCCGCAGCGACGAGGGGCTCGAGCCCGACGTCGACCCGTACGCCGAGGAGCATGAGGCGGCCCGGCGTGCCGTACACGGCCAGGGGGAGACCTCATGACGCTGTGGCTCTGGCTCCTGCTTTCCTGCGTGCTGGCCTACGCCTGGAAACTCGTGGGGTACCTGGTGCCGGCCAGCCTGCTGCGCAATCCGCGAATGTCCCGGATCGCCGGGACCATGACAATCGGCCTGCTGGCTTCGCTGACGGTCGTGAACACGGTGGCGTCCGGGCAGTCGCTGGCGCTGGACGCACGGCTCGGGGCCCTCGCCGCGGCTGCGCTTGCCCTGTGGCTGCGGGCGCCGTTCCTCGTGGTGGTCCTGGCCGGTGCCGGCGCCGCTGCCGGGCTGCGGCTGCTCGGCTGGGGGTAGGCGCCCGGGCGGTCTTTAGCCCCTTGTTGTGACCGGGCCCCGGTGGGAGCATTCGAGCATGACCGACAACGACGCTCAGCCTGCCGCTGCCCCCGGCCCTGACATCCCCGAAGCCAAGCCGGCCAAAGTGCACGAGCACTTCGTCTCGCCCGGGGCCGAGTCCACCCGGGAACTGCGCGAAATGGCCCGACGCCGGCGCGAGGCCGAGGAAAAACTGCAGCACCACCTGCAGGAAGCGCATCGATTGCACGATGACAGGGAAAAGCCGGCGCCGGGGAAGTCCACCGAGGAGCAGCAGGCGGACAAACCTGACCAGGAAACGCCCCCTGCGAACTGACCCGCCACCGCAGTCGGCCCGGTGCCGGCGGGCGCCGCCGGCCGCGCGGGGCAGCTCAGACGGTGGCGAGGAACGACAGCACCCGGTCCTTCAGCAGCGCTGACGCCTCCGGGTCGAAGGCGTCGAGCGAGGAGTCTGCGAAGAGGTGCTGGGTGCCGGGATAAACGAAGAGCTCCGCGGCCGCTGCGGACCCGGCAAGTTCACGTGCGGCCGGCAGGTCCTCGTCGAAGAACTCATCCTCCTGCTTGCCGTGGATCTGCACCGGCACGTCCGGCGGCCACGCGTCCCCAAACTCGGTGACCGGCAGGCAGGAATACATCAGCAGGGCACCGCGGGCGCCGGGCCGCGTCTGTGCCAGCCGTTGGGCGATGGTTACGCCAAAGGAGAACCCGGCGTAGACGAGCCCCGGGCCGAGCTCGTCGGCAGCGGCGGCGCCGCGGGCCCGGATGACGTCGAAGCCGGTCCGGCCCGCGTAGCCGAAGCCCTCCTCGATGCTCGCGAAGGTATGGCCGTCGAACAGGTCGGGGACATGCACGGTGTGCCCGGCCTCCCGCAACTCGTCGGCAAACTCCCGCACCCCCGCGGTCAGGCCCTGGATGTGGTGGTACAGGAGTACTTCGGCCATGTCTGCGCTTCTCCTCCGCGTGGATCAACTCCCGGCTGGAACATCCGCGATGCTAACCCGCCCCGCCCGGGCAGACAACCCCCGGACCTGGCCCGGGGCGCCCGGGCCTAAGCGCCGTCGACCGTGACGACGATCTTGCCGCGGGTGTGCCCTTCCATGCTGAGCCGGAACGCATCCGCCGACTCCGCCAGCGGGAAGGTTTTGGCCACCTCAACCTTGAGCTTGCCCTCGTCGACCAGCTCCGCGAGTTCCTGTAGCTCGGCGCCCACGGGATTTACCCACATCCAGGTGCCGCCATGCTGCTCGACCTCGCTGTCCGCGATGGAGGCGTGCCGGCCGCCGTCGGCCAGCACCGCCAGGGTGGCGTCGAGGTTCCCACCTGCGAAGTCCGCCACGACCTCGACCCCGTCGGGGCGAAGCGCCCGCACCCGGTCCGCGAGGCCTTCGCCATAGCTGACAGGCTCGGCCCCGAGGGAGCGCAGGAAGTCGTGGTTCTTTTCTGACGCGGTCGCGATCACCCGGGCCCCGAGCGCGGCGGCGATCTGGATTCCAAGGGAACCAACGCCGCCGGCGCCGCCATGGATCAGCACGGTCTCGCCGGCCTTGAGGCCCAGCCGGTTGAGGACCTGGAAAGCCGTCAGGCCCGCCAAGGGAAGGCCAGCGGACTCATTCCAATCCAGCGAGGCGGGTTTGCGGGCTAGAAGCCGTTCCGGCAGGGCGATATATTCAGCGAAGCTTCCGCCATGGACGTAGTCTTTCCGGCCGTAGGAAATGACTTCGTCGCCGGCCTGGAAATGCTGGACGTCGATGCCGACCGACTCCACGACGCCAGCCACGTCCCACCCCGGGATTGCCGGGAACTGCAGGTCCATGACTTCGTCCAGGTAGCCGGCCATGATCTTCCAGTCGACCGGATTTACCGACGCTGCCTTGACCTTGACCAGGACCATGCCCGGACCGACCTTGGGCATTGGGCGCTCGGCCAACTCAAGGACATCCGGATTGCCATATTCGCTGTAAGTTATTGCCTTCATGCAGGCTTCAACGGCTGCTTCCGGGGCGCTATTCCGCGTGCCGCCAAGAAGTGTGTCAGCTCACCGGGCGGTGCCAAGTCCTGCCAGTTTGAGCATCAGCTGCAGGCCCTCAGGCGTGCCGGGCCAGTGCCGCTCCACGGCGTCCGCCCCGGCCCGGGCCACCACGGAGCGCAGCACCAGGGCAACGATGACGACGTCGTCCGCGTATCCGATCACCGGCAGGAAGTCCGGGACCAGGTCGATCGGCGAGAGCAGGTACACCAGGAGCAGTGCCAGCCGGACGCGCACGCCCACCGCGACGGTGCGGTCCGCAAGCAGGCGCCGGATCAGCCGGAGCAGGTCCGGCAGCAGCCGCAGGGCGTCCTTCATGGTGACCGTTTCCGGGTGCCGCCGCGCGTAGCCCCAGATCAGCACCAGCAATGCGGCATACACCAGCAACTGGCCGCCGAGCACGCCGGCGACGGTTTCCCACGTCATGGGGTCAACGGTACGGGGTTCCGTGGGTGGACCCGAACCCGACACTGAACGCGGTGCCATACGTGGTTCCCGGTGTCAGCGATTGGGGCGGCAGCGGACGGTCCGGCCGTTCTGCGCGGATGGCGTCCTCGAGCAGGGCGGCCGGACGGCGCCAGGCGTCTGACCCGGCCTCCATGGTGTCCACCACGCCGATCAGCATGGCCAGCAGCCGGATCATGTCTGCCATCGAGATGTCGCTGCGGAGGGTGCCCTGGCCCTGGCCGCGGCCCAGCAGCACGGCGACCGATTCGATCAGGTCGCCTGTGATTCCGGTCAGCACGCCGCGGCGGCCGGCCACGGCGCCGAGGAGGTTGGCTTCGTCGCTGGCCACACCCATCAGGGCGTCGATCACCCGGAACAGGCCCTCCGCAGCGTCCTTGCCGGCCAGCGCCTCTTCAATGACCGGATTGACCAGCAGCTTCAACTGCTGGTGCAGCGCCGCCAGCACGAGCTCTTCCTTATCGGCGAAGTTCCGGAACAGCGTCGCGGGGCCCACTCCGGCGGTGACGGCGATGGTCTGCAGCGGGACTTCGGGGCCGTGCTCCCGGAAGCACTGGCGGGCCGCGGCAATGATCTTGTTGACGTTGCGTGCTGCGTCCGCACGGAGCGGCCGGCGGTCTACTGCCCGGTTCATTTGCTCAGGGTAGCAACGAGGAGGTGGAGGAAACCTGTTACCGGTGGGTACGCCTGATTATGACGTGTCGGCCGGACATTCCGCGCCCCGGCATGCGCGTAGCCGCGTGGCAGACTGGAGCCATGTTGCTTGCATTTTCTGTCGCACCCTCCGGCCGTCCCGCTGGCGCTCCCGCCGGCTCCGATCCGGACGACGCCTCGGTCCACCACGCCGTCGCCGAGGCGGTGCGGATCGTGCGCGAATCCGGGCTGCCGAACCACACGGACTCGATGTTCACCACGATCGAGGGCGAATGGGACGAGGTGTTCGACGTCGTCAAGCGCGCCACGGAGGCGGTGGGCCGCTACGGCAGCCGCGTCTCCCTCGTGATCAAGGCCGACATCCGCCCGGGCTACACCGGCGAACTGACGGGCAAACTCGAACGACTGGAGCAGGCCCTGGGCGACTAGCCCGGGGCGACTCCGGCGGACCGAGCTGTGGCCGGTGGCCCTAGCCTCCGGCCGGCCCAAGCTGTAAGACTGGGCCGCATGGTCGAGCATCAGCCCACGTCCCGCTGGATCGCCGTCGAGGAGTACCTCTCCGGGGTTGTGGTCCGGCCCGATCAATCACTGCGGCATGCGGTGGAAGCCGCCGCGGCCGCCGGGATGCCGGCCATCGAGGTGGCCCCGAATGCCGGCAAGCTCTTGAAGCTGCTGGTCCAGTTGTCCGGCGCCCGGAGGGTCCTTGAGATCGGGACCCTGGCCGGTTTCAGCACCATCTGGATGGCGCAGGGCCTGCCGGAGGGCGGCACGCTTGTCTCCTGCGAATACCTGCCCCGGCACGCCGAGGTGGCGCGCGCCAACCTCGATCAGGCCGGGCTGGGCCACCTCGTCGAGATCCGGGTGGGCGCGGCACTGGACACGCTCCCCGCGCTGGAGAGCGAGGGTGCAGGGCCCTTCGACTTCGTCTTCATCGACGCGGACAAGGAAAACAACCCGCACTACCTGGACTGGGCCATCCGGCTCGGCCGGCCCGGCACCACGGTGGTGATGGACAACGTGGTGTGGGAAGGGGCCGTGCTGGACCCCGACCTGGATCCCGTCAACGCCCCGGGCATCGTCGCGGCGCTGCAGATGATGGGGGAGGACCCGCGGCTGGACGCCACGGTGATCCAGACGGTGGGGTCGAAGGGCTGGGACGGCTTCGCGCTGGCCCTCGTGCGGTAGCGGTGCGCGCTGTGCGGGAGAGCAGGGCGGTGCAGGGGCGCACGGCCGACGCCGGCGCGGTCCCTGACACGGGCAAGCGAAGTACTAAGTATGCTTAGATTTACCCAGCGGCGGCTTCGGCCGGCCGCTACAGGCACGGACAACACCAGGCGCACATCGCAAAGGACACGGACGAGGCAATGAACGCGACCCAGGAAGCCCGCCCTCCCCAGCCCGTGCGGATCAGCTCCACGCCGGGCGAACTCGCCGGAATCGCACCGCTGTTGGACGCCGCCGCGGCCGGCGTCGGGGACGTCCCGGCCCTGCTGTCACTCGCCAAGGACTTGGGGGAGGCCGCCCCGAGGCCCGGCGAGGGCAACACCGCCTTCCTCTGGGAGATCCTCGCCTCGGTCACCGCCGTCGACGTCGCCGCCGGGCGCATCCTGGAACCCCACCTCGACGCTGCCGCTATCCTCGGCCAGGCCGGCGCGGCCGACCCCGCCGGCGCCCTGGCAGGCGTCCCCTTCGACGGCGCCTGGGGCGTCTTCGCCGCAGAAGCCCCCGGTCAGCGGCTGGAAGCCAAGGACGCGGCCGGCGGCGGCGTCGTACTGAACGGCTCGAAGCCTTGGTGCTCCATCGCCGCGCAACTGGATCACGCCGTGCTGACCGCGCATCTCGAGGGCGGCGGCCGCGCGGCGTTCGCCGTCGACCTGCACGCCGCCGGGGTTAGCTTCGCGGACCCGGAATGGACCAGCCTGGGCCTGCGGGAAGTTCCCAGCGGCACCGTGCACTTCGACGCTGTTCCGGCCGTGCCGCTGGGCGCAGCCGGCTGGTACTACCAGCGCCCCGGCTTCGCCTGGGGCGGCATGGGGGTTGCCGCCTGCTGGTTCGGCGGCGCTGTCGCCGTGGCCCGCAGCTACGTGGACTCCCTGCAGAAAGCGGCCGACGGCGGCCGCGAACCGGACCAGCTGGCCCTCGCCCACCTCGGCGAAATCGACCGCACCCTGACCGGCCTCGTCCAATACCTCGCCCGGACCGCGGCCCGGATCGACGCCGGGGAGCTATCCGGACCCGGCGCGTGGAGCGAGGCGCTGCGCGTCCGCGGCAGCGTGGCCGCGGCCGTGGAACGCATCCAGTCGCTGGTAGGCCAAAACCTGGGGCCCGCCCCGCTGGCTTTCGACGCACGCTACGGCAAACGGATGGCCGATCTCTCGCTCTATATCCGGCAGCACCACGCCATGCGCGACGACGCGCAACTCGGCGCCCTGACGTTCAAGGGGGACCACCCATGGTGAGCTTCACGCACAACGACGCCGGGACCAGCGAAGAGGACTGGGCGCGCAGCGGCGTCGCCACCCTGCCGGAACTCCCGCTCGACGCCGAGGCGCTGGCCGGCACGGCGTTCATCGTCCTGGCCGCGCACCCTGACGACGAATCGCTGGGTGCCGGCGGCCTGATGGCCCGGCTGCACGGACTTGGCGCGCAGGTCCAGGTCCTGCTGTGCACGGCCGGGGAGGCCTCCCACCCCGGCTCGCCCAGCACCACACCGGAACAGCTTGCCGGCCTGCGGCTGCGGGAGTTTGCCGGCGCGCTCGGGCGGCTCGTTCCGGCCGCAGGCTGGCGGTATCTCGGGCTGCCGGACGGGAAGCTCGCCGCCCACCGGGACCAAATCCTGGCCGCGATCGGCGAGGCCGCGGCCGCCACCGGGCGGACGGGCGACCGCATCGTGCTCGTGGCGCCCTACCGGAACGACGGCCACACCGACCATGACACCCTCGGCTCTGTCGCCGCCGAGGCGGCCGCCGCGTCGGGCCACGGGCTGCTGGAATACCCGGTCTGGTACTGGCTTTGGGCCGGCCCGGAGGACCCGGCCTGGCAGTCCTGGCTGCGCCTCCCGTTGACGCCGGCCGAGGAACTGGCCAAGGCCCAGGCCATGGCGGCGCACACCTCGCAGGTCCGGGCGCTCTCGGAGCAGCCGGGGGACGAAGTGCTGCTCCCGCCGGCCTTCCTGCAGCATTTCTCCCGGCACTGGGAGACCTTCGCGTGGCAGCGGCCCGCCGCGCCGGCCGGAACGGCCGGAGCGGCGGCAACCGGCGCCGACGCGCCCTACGCCGCGGCGGACGCGGAAGGGCTCTTCGACACCGTCCACGCCCGGAGCGAAGATCCGTGGGATTACACCAGCAGCTGGTACGAACACCGCAAACGCGCGCTGACCCTCGCGGCGCTCCCCGGCCGGAACTACACCGCCGGCCTGGAAATCGGCTGTTCCATCGGAACCCTGAGCGTAGAACTCGCGGAGCGCTGCGGCACCTTCCTGGCCGTCGATGCGAGCAGCGCGGCGCTGGCCCACGCCGCCCGGCGGCTTTCGCACCTGCCGGCCGCGCAGACCCGCCACCTCACGGTCCCGCAGGACTGGCCGGAAGGCGCCTTCGACCTGATCGTGGTGTCGGAGGTGGGCTACTACCTCTCGCCGGAGGAGCTGGCGGCACTGTTTGAACGCGTCGAGGCCACGCTGTTGCCCGGCGGCACGCTGGCGCTCTGCCACTGGCGTCACCCGATCGATGGTTGGGAGCTCGACGGCGACGCCGTCCACGCCGCCGCCCGCAGCCAGCTCCGCTGGACCGACGCAGGCCTCTACCGGGAGCGCGACTTCGTCCTGGAGATCCTCCGCGCCCCGGAGCCGCTCGCGTGAGCACTGCGGCAGCCCCCGCCCGGCCCCCGCAAGGACGCCCCGGCATCGACGCCATCGCCGTCGTGATGCCGGCCCACAACGAGGACCAGCACCTCGACCGGGCCCTGCGGGCCGTGCAGCGCGCCGCAGACGAGCTCCAGCGGCAGAGGCCCGGCGTCGCTGTCCGGGTGAAAGTGGTCCTGGACAGCTGCACCGACCGCTCCGCCGAGATCGCCGCGGGGTACGTTGACGCCGACCCGCGCTTCAGTGCGCTGGAGGTCAGGCTGCACAGCGCCGGCGCGAGCCGGGCGGCAGGCGTCCGCGCTGCGGTGCTCGGTCCGCACCGGCGCGCCCCGGGCCACCGCTCCACTCCGCTGCCGTGGCCGGGACGGACCTGGCTGGCGAACACCGACGCCGACTCGCAGGTCCCGGTGAACTGGCTGGTCCGGCAGCTCGAATTCGCCGAGGCCGGCGCCGACGCGGTACTGGGCTCGGTGGAACCGGACCCCGTGGGGATGGACCCGGAACTGCTGCGCCGCTGGCTGGACCGCCACCCCTTCGAGGAAAACCACCCGCACATCTACGGCGCCAACTTCGGCGTCCGGGCCTCCGCCTACCTGGCTGCGGGCGGCTTCTCCCACCTGGAAACGCACGAGGACCGCACCCTGGTGCACAGCCTGCGCAGCCTCGCCTTCACCGTCCTCGCCACGGACAGCATGCGGGTGCTGACCTCCGGCCGGATCCATGCACGCGCTCCGCAAGGCTTCGGCGCCTACCTGCGCTCGCTGGGACGGCAGCGGCCTCCCGCGGCAACCGGCAGCTAAGGGGCCGGCGCGTTCGCCGAGGCGATGCCTCCAGGCCGCGACCCTCGAAGCCCCGGAGCGACGTAGCCGCGCGCAACCCCGGGTGACCTTTGGCCCTAACCCGGGGTGCCGCGCCGGAGCATCCTCGGAAGCATGATGGACCTGGGCAGTGCCGGGGTTAGGTGCTGCGCATGACGGGCGGCGGAGGGTGAACCCTGCCGCGGCCGGGCCGCTGTCCGTGCTCTCCGGACTGAGCTCGGCGGAGGCTGCCCTGCGGCTGGCGCGTGCCGGGCCGAACCGGCTGCCCGAGGCCCGCACAGTGCCGGGCTGGCGGCGGCTGCTGGCAGAGCTGACCCACTTTTTTGCCGTCATGCTCTGGGTGGCGGCCGCCCTCGCCTTCGTCGCCGGCATGCCGCAACTGGGCGTCGCCATCGTCGTGGTGATCGTAGTCAACGGGGTATTCGCCTACATCCAGCAGGAGCGCGCTCAGCACGCGGCCGCCAAGCTACGGGAGCTGCTGCCCGCCATGGTCTCCGTCCGCCGGGACAACCGCATCGTCAAGGTGCACACCACCGAGCTGGTGCCCGGCGACGCCGTCGTACTGGTGGCCGGCGACCGGGTCCCGGCGGATCTCCGGCTGGCGCGGGCTGCGGGCTGCACGGTGGACGAATCGATGCTCACCGGCGAAAGCGAGGCGGTCAGCAAGGCCGCCGGCGACACCGTCTTCGGCGGAACCTTCCTGGTCGTCGGCACGGCCGAAGGCGTGGTGGCCAGCACCGGGGGACAGACCAGGCTGGCGGAGATCGCGTCGTTGACCGGCAAGGTCGAGGCACCGCCGAGCCCGCTGGCCCTGGAGTTGCAGCGGATTGTCCGGATTGTGGCCGGCGTGGCCCTCGGCATCGGCGCCTTGTTTTTCGTCCTCTCGCTGCTGGTGGGCATCTCGTGGCGGGACGCGTTCCTCTTCGCGATCGGCGTGGCGGTGGCGCTGGTGCCCGAGGGCCTGCTCCCCACCGTCACCCTCTCGCTCGCCATCGGAGCCCAGCGGATGGCAGCGCGCAACGCCCTGGTGCGGAACCTGCAGGCGGTCGAGACGCTCGGCTCAACGACTTTCATCTGCACCGACAAGACAGGAACCCTCACGCAGAACCGGATGAACGCCGTCGAGGTCTGGACGCCCTCCGGACTGCTGGGCATCACCGGCGCGGGCTATGGGCCGGAAGCTCAGGTCACCCGTGAGGGCGGCGCGGACGCCGGGGCAGAGGCTTTCCGGGCGGGGCAGCGGCTCAGCGCCGCCGCCCGTGCCGCCTCGGTGGGCCGGGCGGTGCCGCACGACGGGCAGTGGATCGCCGAGGGAGACCCGATGGAAGCCGCCATCGACGCGCTGGCCACCCGGCTGGCCGGCCCCGGCGGCCGGCCGGAGGAGTCGACGCCGTCGCACCGGTTTGCCTTCGATCCCCGCCGGCTGCGCGAGTCCGCCATCGTCGGCACCACGCTCTTCGTCAAAGGCGCCCCGGAGTCCGTGATCCCCTTATGCCGGGGCGGCGGCGAGGAAGGCGACGGCAGCGGCGAGGACGGCGACGACCGTGCCCTGCAGATGGTGGACGAGATGGCCTCGCACGGGCTCAGGGTCCTCGCGGTCGCGCAGCGGAGCCTGCCGGGACTGCCCGGCGCCCGCTTTAAGCTCGAGGAGGTTGAGACCGGGCTGACGCTGCTGGGGCTGATCGGCCTGCACGATCCGCCCCGCGCCGAGGTGCGGCTCTCGCTGCAGGCGGCCCGCGACGCCGGCATCAAGGTGGGCATGGTCACCGGCGACCACGCCTTCACGGCCGCAGCCATTGCCCGGGAAACCGGTCTGATCGGCTCCCCGGAGCTGGTGCTGGAGGGCCACACCCTGCCGGAGGACGACGAGGTGCTGGCGGCGCTGCTGGACCGCGACGGCGTCGTGGTCAGCCGCGTGACGCCCGAACAAAAGCTCCGGGTGGCCCGGTTGCTGCAGCACCGCGGCCACGTGCTGGCCATGACCGGCGACGGCGTCAACGACGGGCCTGCGCTGCAGCAGGCGGACATCGGCGTCGCGATGGGCCTCAGCGGCACCGATGTGGCCCGCGAAGCGGCGGACCTGGTGCTGCTCGATGACGACTTCGCGACGATCATCGCGGCGGTGGAGCAGGGCCGCGCCACCTACGCGAACATCCGCCGCTTCCTGACCTACCATCTCACGGACAACGTCGCGGAACTGACGCCATTCGTGTTCTGGGCCCTGTCCGGCGGCCGGTTCCCGCTGGCGCTGAGCGTGCTGCAGATCCTCGCCCTGGACATTGGCACCGACCTGCTGCCGGCCTTGGCGCTCGGCAGCGAAGCGCCCAGCAAGGGGGCCCTGAAACGTCCGCCGGAGCGCCGGCACCTGATGGACCGGGCCCTGATGTTCCGGGTCTTCGGGCTGCTGGGCCCGGTGGAGGCGCTGATGGAGATGACCGCCTACACGGCCGTGCTCCTGGACGCCGGCTGGACCCCCGGGGCCGAACTGCCGCCGTCGGATGCGCTGATGGCAGCCTCGGGCGCCGCGTTCAGCACCGTGGTGCTGGCGCAACTCGCCAACGCCTTCGCCTGCCGCAGCGCCACCTCCCCGCCCTGGCGGCTGGGCTGGTTCACCAACCGGCTGCTGCTGTGGGCCGTGCTGGCAGAGCTGGGCCTGCTCTCGGTCTTCCTGTTCCTCGGCCCGCTCGCCGCCCTGCTGGGCCATGCCCCTCCGACGCCCGGCGGACTGGCCGTGGCCCTTGCCGCCATCCCGGCGGTGCTGCTCGCCGACTGGCTCTACAAGCTGGCCCGGCACCGCAAGTCCGCCCCTTCCGCCCAACGCACCGCCTAAAGGTCCAAAGCCTCTGACCCCGCACGCCGCCGGGACGCAGGATCAGGGCATTGGTAGACAAACGACCAAGGAGCCCCGCATGCCCGAACACGTGAAGTGGTTTGAAGAGATCGGCATGGGCGACGTCCCGCAGGTCGGCGGCAAGAACGCGTCATTGGGCGAACTCATCCAGTCCCTCAAGGCCCGGGGCGTCCGGGTCCCGGACGGCTTCGCCACCACCGCCGCGGCATACCGGACCTTCGTCGCGGCGAACGGGATTGAACCGGCGATGCGCTCGCGGATCCTGGCCTACCGCTCCGGCGACGCGACGCTGCGCGAAACCGGGGAGGCCATCCGGGAACTGTTCCTGGCCAGCGATTTTCCCCGGGACATCGCCGACTCCATCCGCTCGCACTACCATGAGCTGGGCCAGCGCGCCGGGTCCGAGCGGCTGTCCGTCGCGGTACGCAGCAGCGCCACCGCCGAGGACCTGCCCGATGCCAGCTTCGCCGGGCAGCAGGAGACTTTCTTGAACGTCGCCGGCGAGCGGGAACTGCTGGACGCCTGCCGGCGCTGCTACGCCTCGCTGTTTACGGACCGGGCGATCAGCTACCGGGAGGTCAAGGGCTTCGACCACCTCGACGTCGCGCTCTCCATCGGGGTCCAGCGGATGGTGCGCTCCGACGTCGGCGCCTCCGGGGTGATGTTCTCGATCGACACGGACTCCGGCTTCCCGCGCGCGGCCGTGATCAGCGCGGCCTGGGGCCTCGGCGAGACCGTGGTCCAAGGCACGATCAACCCGGACAAATACCTCGTCTTCAAGCCTCTCCTGGCTGAGGCGACGGAAGCGACGGGAGAAGCGGCACCAGCGGCGGAAGTCAGCCCGATCATCGAGAAGAGCCTTGGCTCCAAGGCGCAGAAGATGGTCTACAGCCGCGGCGGCCACGCCCGCACCCGCACCGTCGACACCTCGGCCGCGGAACGCCGTGCCTTCGTCCTCGCCGACGCCGAGATCCTCACCCTGGCGCGCTGGGCCGTCAGCGTCGAGGAGCACTACCGCCGGCCGATGGACATGGAATGGGCCAAGGACGGCGAGACCGGCGAACTCTTCATGGTCCAGGCGCGGCCGGAGACGGTGCAGTCTCAGAAGACCGGTTCCCGCTTCACCCTGCACCACCTGCTGGAAACCGGAACGGTGCTGGTGAGCGGGGCGGCGATCGGCGACTCGATCGCGCAGGGGAGCGCCTGCGTGATCCGCAGCGCCGCCGACATCGACAAGTTCCGTGACGGCGCCATCCTGGTCACCGAAATGACTGATCCGGACTGGGTGCCCATCATGAAGCGGGCGGCCGGGATCGTCACCGACCACGGCGGCCCCACCAGCCACGCGGCAATCGTGAGCCGGGAACTGGGGGTGCCCGCCGTCGTCGGGACGGGCAACGCCACCGGTGTCCTGGCCGAGGACCAGGCCGTCACCCTGTCCTGCGCCGAGGGCGATACGGGCCGCGTCTATGCCGGCAGCCTCGCGTTCGAAACCGAGGACGTGGACCTGGGGAACCTGCCGGAGACGCGCACCAAAGTCATGGTCAACATCGCCAGCCCCGCGGCCGCCTTCCAGTGGTGGCGGCTGCCGGCGGACGGCGTCGGGCTGGCCCGGATGGAATTCATTATCAGCGCCCTGATTCGGGTCCATCCGATGGCGCTCGTGCACCCGGACCGTGTCACGGATCCGCAGGAGGCCGCGCAGATCAGCGAACTCACGGCCGGCTACGCCGATCCGAAGGACTATTTCGTGGACACCCTGGCACTGGGCATTGCGAAGATCGCCGCGCCCTACCACCCGCACCCGGTGATCGTGCGGCTCAGCGACTTCAAGACCAACGAGTACGCGCACCTGATCGGCGGCGCCGCCTTCGAGGAGGCCGAGGAGAACCCGATGCTCGGCTTCCGCGGCGCCTCCCGGTACTACGACGAGCGGTACCGCGAGGGCTTCGCGCTCGAATGCATGGCCCTGAAACGGGTCCGGGAGCGGCTCGGCTTCAGCAACATCATCGTGATGGTCCCGTTCTGCCGGACACCGCAGGAGGCGGACAAGGTGCTGGCCGTGATGGCGGAAAACGGCCTGGTCCGCGGCGAAAACGGCCTGCAGGTCTACATGATGTGCGAGATCCCCTCCAACGTGGTTCTGGCCGAGCGGTTTGCCACCCGCTTCGATGGCTTCTCGATCGGCTCAAACGACCTCACCCAGCTGGTCCTCGGCGTGGACCGGGATTCGGCGCAGCTGGCAGCGTTGTTCGACGAACGCGACGAGGCCGTGATGGCGATGATCAGCGAGGCGATCCGGAAGGCGCACGCGGCCGGGATCAAGATTGGCATCTGCGGCCAGGGCCCCAGCAACCACCCGGAGTTCGCGGCGTTCCTGGTGGGCGAGGGTATCGACTCGATCTCGCTGAACCCGGACAGCTACCTCAGGACCGTCCCGCGGATCGCGGAAGCCGAGAGGCTGGCGTCCGGGGGATAGCCCCGGCTGCCCGGCCCGCGCCCCTTGGCGCCCCGGAGCGCAGGGCTCGGAGCGCATTCAGGATGGTGGCGAGGTCCACCACTTCCTGGGAGAGGGCGCCGGCGATGGCAGGGACATACCCCGCGGCGGCCGCCAGCATCAGCGCCACGCTCAGTGCGATGCCGATCCAGATGCTCTGCAGCGCCACCTTCACCGTGCGCTGGCCGATCCGCACGGCCGACGCCACCTTGGACAGGTCGTCCAGGATGATCACGATGTCGGCTGACTCGCCGGCCGCCGTCGATCCCCGCGCCCCCATCGCGATCCCGACGTCGGCGACGGCCAGGACGGGGGCGTCGTTGACGCCGTCGCCGACCATCATGACCGGACGGAGGGGGAGGGCGCGCACCGCCTCGACCTTGTCCGGCGGCAGGCACTCGGCCCGGATATCGGTCAGCCCGGCTTCGGCCGCGATGTGCTCGGCGGTGGCGAGGGCGTCGCCGGTCAGCATTACCGTCTCGGTGACGCCGAGGTCCCGGAGCTCGGCCAGGGTGCGGCGGGTTTCGCCGCGGATCGGATCGCTCATCACGAGGGCACCCGCGAACTCCCCGGCCACGCCCACGTAGATGGCGAGTTCGCCGCTGGCCAGCTCGGTTTCCAGGACGCCGGAGGCCGATTCCGCCACGAAATTGGGTTTCCCGACCACGACGTCCCGGCCGTCGAAGCGCGCCCGGACGCCGTGGGTGGCGAATTCGTTGGCCTCCGTGGCGGTCTCGAAGACCAGCCCGCGGGCCCGGGCCGCGTCCATAACGGAGGCGGCCAGCACGTGGGAGGAATATTGTTCGGCGGACGCGGCCAGCCCAAGGACGCCGGCCTCGGTGAAGGAGCCCGCGGTCCGGACCGCCACGAGGGACGGCCGGCCGTGGGTGAGGGTGCCGGTCTTGTCGAAGGCGACCGTTTTGATCCGGCTCAGCTGCTCCAGGACGCCGGCGTATTTGACGATGATGCCGCCACGCGCGGCGCGGCTCATGCCGCCGAGGAAGGCCACCGGCGCGGCGATCAGCAGCGGGCAGGGCGTTGCCACCACCAGCACCTCGGCGAAGCGGACCGGGCTGCCGCTGATGATCCAGCCCAGGGCTCCCAGCAGGTAGGCGAGGGCGGTGAACGGGACGGCATAGCGGTCGGCCAGCCGGACCATCGGAGCCTTGCTCTCGGCCGCCTCCTTCACCAGCGCGACGATCCGGCTGTACTGCGAATCCTCCATCCGCGCTGTGACCTGCATCCGGATGGCCGCTTCGCCGTTCAGGGCCCCGCTCATCAGGCCCTCCCCGGCGGCGCGCTCCACCGGCAGGCTCTCCCCGGTAAGCGAGGATTCGTCGAAAGTCCCGGACTCGGAGAGCAGGATGCCGTCCAGCGGCACTACCTCGCCGGGGCGCACCAGCAGGATGTCGCCGACCTCGACGTCGGTGGCCGCCACGTCCTCGTGCTGGCCATCGGTGTCGGCGGCGCGGGTCCCGGCGGCGTCGCCGTTGCGCTCCCGGTGGGCCGTCTGCGGGACGCGTTCCAGAAGGGACGTCAGTTCCTTCTTGGCCCGGCCGGCGGCGTAGTCCTCGAGGGCGGTGCCGCCGGCCATCATGAGCACGATGATCATGGAGGCGACAAATTCGCCCACCAGCACGGTGCTGACAATGGCGGTGACGGCCAGGATGTCGATGCCCCACTGGCCGCCGAGCAGCCGACGGACCATGCCGAAGGCGAGGTACGCCGCCACAGCCAGCGCGTAGATGCTGGCGGCGATCCGCGCGACATCTTCCTGCCCGGCGGCAAGCAGCAATACCACCGCCAGGAGGGCAACCACCGTGCCCGCGACAAGCGGATACCGGAGCGCAATTTTCACGGCTGTCCCGCCTCGTTCCTCGCGCAGGACCTGTCGTCTGCGACTACTTGCATCCTACTGCGCAGCCCGCCGCTCCCCGGGGCCCAACGGGCCCTTGCGAGTCCCGCCCCGCGGAGTTACGGCGCCAAGTCCGTTCGCGCCAGGGAAGGTCGTCCGCGGGGTCTTTCAGCCCTACCCCGCTGGGACCTGTGGTGCCACGGTGAAGCATGTGGTCGATCTTCGCCGGTGACCGGCGCCGGCTGGCGGTGCTGCTGGCGGCGGCGCTGCTGCTGGCCGCCGCCGTCGTGACCGCGCTGCTCCTGTCCCGGGAACCGCCGGGCGCCGCTCCGCCTACGACTCCCGCTGCCAGCGCCTCCACCCCAGCTACGGCAACAACGGCGCCAAGCACCACGCCGCGTCCCTCGCCCAGCGCTACGCGCAGCACCACGCCCGCCAGGCCGTCCACGCCGCTCCCGTCGTCGAGCGCGGCTCCCGCCCCGCCGCCGGCCACGACGGCGCCCGTGGTCCCGGTGCCACCGCCAGCCCCGCCACCCGTACCGCCACCGGCCCCGTTCCCCGCCTCCCTGAGGGGCGCCGACGTCGAGGTCATCCCCGGCGCCGGACCCGTGGTTGCCCTGACTTTCGACGCCGGGGCCAACTCGGCGGGCCTGCCCAGCATCCTGCGCACCCTCGGCAACACCGGAGTGCGGGCAACCTTCTTCCTCACCGGCAACTGGGCCAGCGCCAACCCCGCGGGCGTCGCCTCGATCGTGGCGGCGGGCCACCGGGTGGGCAACCACTCGATGACGCATCCGGGGTTCACCACCCTTAGCGATGCCCAGATCGCCCAGCAACTCTCCGGAGCGCAGGCCGCCATCGCTGCCGGGGGAGCGGATTCCCGGCCGCTGTTCCGCTTCCCGTTCGGCGAACGCGACGCACGGACCATCGCGGCCGTGAACGCGCGGGGCTATCTGGCGGTCCGCTGGACCGTGGACACGCTCGGCTGGAAAGGCACCAGCGGCGGCGTCACGGCACAGCTCGTCATCGACCGCACGCTCGCCGGGCTGCAACCGGGGGAGATCGTCCTGATGCATATCGGCTCCAACCCCGACGACGGCAGCACCCTGGACGCCGACGCGCTGCCGCAACTCATCAACCGGATCCGCCAGGCTGGCTACGGCTTCACGACCCTCGACGCGCTCCTTGGCTGATCGCCGGAAACCGGGCCGGGCGCCACTGTTCTGGGACCGGGATGACTGGTACGAATGACGCATGACGGAGTCGCCCACAGTTGCAGCTGCGCTGGCGCCCGTCGACGCGGTGGTCTTCGAACTGGACGGGGTGGTGCTCGACACCGCCGAGCTCCGCGCCGCCGCCTGGAAGCGGCTCCTCGAGGATGTCTTCCGGGACCACCGGCTGCCGCCGCGCGCCCGCCGGGCCCCGCTCACCGACGCCGACTACCGGCGGTACATCGAAGGCCGGACAGCCGACGACGGTGCCTCGGCGTTCCTGGCCTCGCGAGGCGTGCCGCTTCCGCCCGGTTCGCCCGCCGACGGTCCGGACGACTGGACGGCGTTCGGCCTCGGGAAACGCCAGGACGAACTGTTCAGGCAACTGCTGCGCGGCCAACCGCCGCGGGCCTTCCCGGGGACCCTGGCCCTGCTGGAACGGCTCCGGGCCGGCCGGATTCCGGTGCTGCTGGCTACGTCCGCCCCAAACGCGGCCGCGCTGCTCGCCACCGTCGGACTGGAAGACTTTTTCGACCATGTCGCGGACGGGCAGGCGGCACTGCGGCAGGCCATTCCCGGTAAGCCGTCACCGGCCCTGGCCTTGGAAGCGGTCCGGCGGCTGGACATCCCGCCCGGCCGGGCCATGGTCATCGAAGGGACGGTCGCCGGGGTGGAAGCGGGCAGCCGTGGCGGCTTCGGGCTGGTCGTCGGGATCGACCGGACCGGCCGGCGGGCCGAATTGGAGGCTGCCGGCGCGGACATTGTGGTCGAAGACGTCAGCGAACTGGACATCGGCCTAGTCATCACCCACCCCTGGCTGCTCGTCTACGAGGGTTTCGACCCGGCCCATGAAGGCCACCGCGAAGCCCTCACCACGCTGGGCAATGGATACATGGCCACCCGGGGTGCGGCTCCGGAACACCGCGGCGGCGAAATCCACTATCCCGGAAGCTACCTGGCGGGGGTCTACAACAGGCTGGCCAGCGTTGTCGAGGGGCAAGCGACGGTGGACGAGCACATGGTCAATATCCCGGACTGGCTGCACCTGGACTTGCGGATCGAGGACGGCGCCTGGTGGTCCGACGGCGGCCTGGCGCTCCGGCAGGAACGCCGCACGCTGGACCTCAAACGCGCCCTGCTCACCCGGGAGGCCTTGCTGGAGGACGACGCCGGGCGGCGGCTGAAGCTGGTGCAGCGCCGGCTCGTTTCGATGGCGGAGCCGCACCTCGCCGCGCTGGAAACGGTGCTGACCGCCGACGGCTGGAGCGGCAGCATCAGCGTCCGCAGCGGCTGCGACACCGACGTGACCAATTCCAACGTCCCGGAGGACGCACAGTTATCCAGCCGGCACCTGACGGCGGTGCGGGTGACCGAGTCCGCCGGCGGGCAAGACGCCGGCGGCCAAGACGCCGTCGTGCTCAAGGTCCAGGTGCAGACCAGCCAGAGCCGGATCGGCATCGCCCTGGCGCTGCGCACCGACGTGTCCGGCCCGGCCAACTCCGTCTTCGAGCAGCTCGGCGGCCTGTACACGCACCGCTTCGACGTGCCGGCGGCGGACGGGACGGCGATCACCGTGACCAAGACCGTGGGGGTCGCCAGCTCGCGTGACCACGCCGTCTCCTCCCCGCTGACGGGGGCGGAAGCGGTGCTCGCGCGTACGGGCAGCTTCGAGACGTTGCTGGCGGGGCACGAGAAGGCCTGGGCCTTGCTGCTGGCACCGTTCATCATCGAATCCGACGCGCCGTCGCAGGCGCAGCTGATCCTGAACCTGCACGTCTTCCACCTGCTGCAGACGCTGACCACGCACACCGCGGAGCTGGACGCGGGCGTACCGGCCCGCGGACTGCACGGGGAGGGCTACCGGGGGCACGTCTTCTGGGATGAGCTGTTCGTGCTGCCGGTGCTGAACTCCCGGCTGCCCTCGCTGGCCCGGGAGCTGATCGACTACCGCTGGCGACGGCTCGGCACCGCCCGCGACGCCGCGCGGGCTGCGGGTCTGCGGGGCGCGCTGTTCCCCTGGCAGAGCGGCAGCGACGGCACGGAGCAGACGCCCAAACTGCTTTACAACAAGCTCTCCGGCCACTGGATGCCGGACTACTCCCACCTCCAGCGCCACGTCGGCCTGGCCGTGGCCTACAACGCCTGGCAGTACTTCGAGGCCACGCAGGACCGCGGCTGGCTGACCCAGCACGGCGCGGAACTCATTGTCGACGTCGCGCGCCTGTTCGCCTCGATGGCGGACTACGACCCCACCGACGACCGGTTCCACCTCAGGGGCGTCATGGGCCCGGACGAGTATCACACCGGAACCCAGGCCAACCCGGGCGGCGGCCTGGACGACAACGCCTACACCAACATCATGGCCGCCTGGGTGTTCGACCAGGCCGAATGGATCATGCAGTCCGTCCAGGGGTTCGACATGGAGGATCTCCGGGCCCGGCTCGGCATCACGGCCGCGGAGATCGCCGGCTGGGCGCGGCTGAGCCGGCGCATGTTCGTGCCTTTCCACGGGGACGGGATCATCAGCCAGTTCGCCGGCTACGGCGCGCTCCGGGAACTGGACTGGAACCACTACCGCCGCAGCTACCGCAACATCGAGCGGCTGGACCTCATCCTGGAAGCCGAAGGCGACAGCACCAACCACTACCGGCTGGCCAAACAGGCCGACGTCCTGATGCTGCTCTACGTCCTGGGCGAGGACCAGCTCCTGGGGTTCCTGGGCCGGATGGGCTACACCGTCACCGCAGCCCAGATGGCCGCGACCGTGGACTTCTACCTGGCCCGGACCGCCCACGGCTCCACGCTCAGCCGGGTGGCGCACGCCTCGGTGCTCGCGCAGCGGGACCCGGAGCAGGCCTGGGCTACGTTCCGCGAAGCCCTGGACGCGGACCTGGACGACACCCAGGGCGGCACCACGAGCTCGGGCATCCACCTCGGCGCCATGGCCGGTTCGATCGACGTCGTCCAGCGCAGCTTCGCCGGCCTGCGGATCACCCGGGATGCCCTCGACTTCACGCCCCGGCTCCCGGCCGAACTCCGCCGGGTCGACTTCCAGGTCCGCTATCGCGACCAGTTGCTGGCGGTGCATCTGGAGACGGACCGGCTGCTGGTCTCCGCGGCCCCCGGGGACGCAGCCCCCGTGCTGGTCCGGGTGGGCACCCGGAAGGTGCTGCTGCGGGCCGGCGAGCAGCACGAGTTCCGCCGCGCCGATTCCGCACCCAACTAGCTGGCACTTGTTGTCGTTTTGCGCCCTCAAAACGACAACAACTGCGAGCCAGTTGGGCGGGGACTGCCTAGGGGGCCACGCGGATGACGGCGGCGCCGGTCACCCGGTCCCCGGCCAGGTCCCGCAGCGCCTGGTCAGCGGCGTCGAAGGGGTAGGCCACGGTGGTCGGGCGGAGGGGGATCTCCGCGGCGAGGCGGAAGAATTCCTCCCCGTCGGCCCTGGTGTTGGCGGTGACGCTGCGCAGCTGGCGTTCCTGGAAAAGCTCGGCGGCGTAGTTCAGGGGCGGGATGTCGCTGAGGTGGATGCCGGCGACGGCGAGGGTCCCGCCCCGGTCCAGGGCCCTCAGCGCCGGCGGAACCAGCTCCCCGGCGGGGGCGAAAAGGATGGCGGCGTCGAGCGGGTCCGGTGGCTCCTCGTCCGCGCCGCCGGCAAAGGTGGCCCCGAGCTCCAGGGCGAGGCGGCGTGCTTCCGGCGACCGCGTCATGACGTAGACCCGGGCGCCCTGGTAGAGCGCAAGCTGCGCGGCGAGGTGGGCCGAGGCGCCGAAGCCGTAGATGCCCAGCCGGCCGCCGATGGGCAGTTCCGCTCGAAGGAGTGCCCGGTAGCCGATGATGCCGGCACAAAGCAGGGGGGCCGCCTGCTCATCCGAGAAGACCTCGGGAACCCGGTAGGCGAAGTCCTCGGCGACGGTAATGAGTTCGGCATAGCCGCCGTCGCGGTCCCAGCCAGTGAAGGTGGGCGACAGGCACAGGTTTTCCTGCCCGCGCAGGCAGAACCGGCAGGAGCGGCAGGTGCCGCCGAGCCACGCCACCCCGGCCCGCTCGCCGGGGCGGAAGCGGTCCGCGCCCTGGCCCGCGCTGATCACCTCGCCGATAACTTCGTGCCCGGGAACGACGCCGGACCGCCGGGGTGCCAGCTCTCCTTCGGCCAGGTGCAGGTCCGTGCGGCATACCCCGCACACCCGCACCCGGAGCAGGATTTCGCCGCGGCCGGGGACGGGGGCCGGGCGCTCGCCGGACACCAGCGGGCCTGACGCGATTGGCCCCGGATGCGCTACCCACCAGGCTCGCACGGAGCCCCCTTTCTGGCTGCTCTTCCGGACCGGGCCGTGGAGGCAGCGATCCCCGGGTCGGAATCAGCGCGTGATCATGACGTTGCAGGCCGCCTTGTGCAGCACCGCGGAGACGGTATTGCCGATGCCTCCGCCGCGGTTGTGGGTGCCGAGCACCAGCACATCCGCGTCTTCGGCGGCATCCACCAGTTCCTTGGCCGCTGCACGGCCCTCCTTCAAGGTGCCGGAGAGTGCCAGCCCGGGCGCGAGCCTGGCTGCCTCGCCGAGGAGGTATTCCAACAGTTCCGCTCCGTGGAGCGGTGCATGCCGTCCATGCTCCGCCGGGCTCCCGCCGGGGTCCGGATCCACGTGGACCAGTTGCAGCTCCGCCTCCACCGCGGCGGCGAGGCGGGCGGCGTCCGCGAGCAGCGACGAGGTGGGCGTTGCGGCGTCGACGCCGACGACGACGGGCCGGCCGGGCAGATGCGGGCGGCGGACCACCATGAGCGGGCACGGGGCGGCGCCGGCCAGGTCCAGGCAGACCGACCCGGCCAGATGCCCGAGCACGCCGCCGATGCCGCGGCTCCCCACCACGAGCAGGGAGGCACCCGCGGCGGCCTGGCGCAGGACCTGTGCGGGCAGGCCGGCTTCCATGACGCCGTCGACGGCGAGTCCGGGGTCGACGCCGTGCACCAGCCCCACGCCCTCGGCGAGGATGGTCTCGGCGGAATGCCGCAGCCCGCTGCCGGCCACACCCCTGACCGGTCCCAGGTCCTTGGTGAACATCGGCCAGACCCAGGCGTGGACCACCCGCAGGGGGAGGCCCCGGATGGCGGCATGGTCGGCGGCCCAGCGGACGGCGAGTTGAGAGGCCTCGGAGCCGTCGTAGCCCACTGCGACTGCGGCGCTCCCGGAACCTGCTGCGGGTGCCGGCATGGATCCTCCCGGTTAGGCGGACGTAGCACCCCCCAGCGGTGCGTCCCCCCAGTAGAGCCGGTGGGGGTCGGGACGGCTAGGGGCTTTGGTCCCCTGCCCGCTCGGCTGCGGCGTGTTCTTCCCGTAGCTCCCGTCCGCGGCGGATGTCCTCTTCTTCCTTGGCCTGCAGTTTGTCGCTTTTCTTCGTGTCGCGCGGCGGCAGCTGGATGGTTTCCTCGGCCTCGATGCCGGCCTGGAGCTGGCGTCCGCGCTCGGTCTCGGCGTCGAACTCGGCGCCGAACAGCAGCGACATGTTCAGGATCCACAGCCAGAGCAGCGCGATGATGACGCCGCCGATCGCACCGTAGGTCTTGTTGTAGCTGCTGTAGTTGGCCACGTAGAAGCCAAAGGCGAGGGAAGCCAGCAGGAAGACCACCAGGGCGATGGCCGATCCCATGCTCATCCAGCGGAACTTGGGCTGCTTGACGTTGGGGGTGGCGTAGTAGAGGACCGCAATCGCCACAATGACGAGCGCTAGCATGACCGGCCATTTGGCGATGTTCCAGACAGCCAGGAACGCTCCGCCGAGGCCGATGATGTTTCCGACCGACTCCGCTACCGGGCCACTCAGCACGAGCATCGCGGCCAGTACGACGACGATCAGCAGGTTGACGACCGTAACGCCGAGCATGGTGCCGCGGAGCTTAAGGAAGGGCCGGCCCTCGTCGATCTCGTACACCCGGTTCATGGCCCGACCGAAGGCGCCCACGTAGCCGGATGCCGACCAGAGGGCGGTGAGGAGGCCGATGACCAGCGTGATGCCGGCAGCCGAAGAGCTTGCCAGTTCGCTAACCACCGGGCCGATGGTCTTGACGGTGTCGCCCGGGGCGAACCCCTTGACGACGTCGAGCAGGGCGGAGGTGGTCTTTTGGGCGTCCCCGAAGATACCCAGCAGGGACACCAGCGCCAGCAGTGCGGGGAAGATTGAGAGCACGGCGTAGTAGGTCAGCGACGCGGCGAGGTCGGGGCACTGGTCCTTGGTGAATTCCCGCACGGTCTTCTTGGCGATGTATTTCCAGGAAGGTTTGGTGACATCGGTGGGGCGGTCCGGCTTGCGTGCGTCGTCAGAGGCGGGCGCGGTGCGGGCCTTGGCAGTGCTGCTCTCGGGGGTTTCGGCGTCGTCCATGGAGCCAGTTTCCGCCCGGGTGAGGTTCTTGGCCATCGGAATCTTCTTTCGTGGTTAAGCGCAGCGGCCGGCCGCCCAGCGCGTCAGCGAGGGCAACCGGCCGTCTTGCGGGTGGGGCTAGGCCTGCTGGACGTTGTCCTTGGCGTCGGCCGCACGGTCCTTCACATCGGCGACGGCGCTCTGGCCTTCGCCCTTGACGTTCTGGGCGGCGTCGGTGGCCGTGGCCTTGACGTTCTCCATGGCTTCCTGGGCCGGCTCCTTGAGTCCCTCGGCCACGTGCTTGGCGGCGTCGGTGAGCTCGGTGGTGAGCGGCTCGGCAGCTGACTTCAGGGCGTCCGCTGCTTCCCGTTCCTTGGTGCTCGCCGGGATCAGCGAGGACACCAGCAGGCCCGCGCCGAAGGCGATCAGGCCCGCGGCGAGCGGGTTGCCCTGCGTTTTGGTCTTGGCCAGGTGCGGTGCGTCGGCGACGGCGGAGCCGGCGTCGTTCAGGTGCGAGGCGGCGCTGCCGCCGGCGGAATGGACGTTGCCGGCGGTGTGGTCGGCTGCTCCCATAACTTTCTCCTTCACTCCGAAGACGGCGTCTTTCACTTTGTCAGTCTGGCGCTGGACGATGTGCGACGGGGTCACCTTGTCGGCCACGGCGTCGACGTTCGTGCCGAGCCTGGCGCGGGTTGCTTCAATGTCGGCGCGGATGGCATCCGGGTTTTCACTCATTGTGTTTTCCTCGCTCTAGTGGCTGGGCTTGAGGGTCGGGGGGATTTCCTGAAGGGTTTCCGCGGTCTGCGGCATGCCCTTGACAGCCTTGAGTTCCTTGCGGCCCATCGAGGCCAGGACGGCGCCGATGATGCCCCAGAGGATCGCGACGACGACGCCGGACCAGCCCAGTCCCATCAGGGTTCCGAGGCCCCACCAGAGGGCGAGGGAGAGGAACAGCAGGACGAAGTGGCCCGCGACGCCGGCGCCAGCGAACATTCCGCTGCCCTTGCCGGCCCGGCCGGCGGTCTGCTTCAGTTCGGCCTTGGCGAGCTCCACTTCCTGACGCATCAGGGTGGACATGTCCCGCGTGACGTCGCCGAGCAGGTCGCCCAGGGAGTTGGTCTCGGCTTTCACATGGGCCTCGGTGGGAGGCATCGGGGCGCCCATGGGCATCTCGTTGCTCATCGACGGCCTCCGTCGAACGGATCCTTACGGTCGGGGTCGATGGCCGGGTCAATGCGGTACGGGTCGGCCGCGAGCGGGTCGTTGGCTGCCGGTTCGTCCGTGAATGAGCCGGCTGCGAGCGGATCGTTGGACCACGGGTCGGCCTGGACACCGGAACCCTCCAGGGGGCTGGGCGGGTACGTGTCCGCAACACCCGCCGTCGTGGTCTCCGGGTAGGTGACCGGCGGCGGGGGGACCGCGACGCCGGCATCGGGCACCCGGGTCACCGGGGGCGTGTACTGCGCGGGTGTCCCGGCGGTGACGGCGGAACCGGTGGACGTCGTCTCCGGTGCCCCGGCGCTAAGGCTGCGGCTGAGGCGGCCGGCCAGGATGCCGGCGCCGGCAGCGGCCAGCAGGAAGGTGCCGGGGCGCTGGCGGGCAAAGGACTTGACCTCGTTGAGCAGGGATCCGGGGTCGCGGTTATCGAGCCAGGTCGCCACGGAGGAGGAGCGCTCGGCGGCCTGCCGGATCAGATCCGTCGCGACGCCCGGCTGATCCGAGGCGGCCGCCATGGTGTGCAGCTCGCTGGAGATCGAACGCAGGCCTTCGGCAGCCTTCTGCTGCTGCGTGCCGGCCTGCGCGGTGAGGTCGGTGCGTGCCTGGTGCAGGAGATCCCTGGCGTTGCTCTTGACCTCGCCGGCCACGTTGGCCGCTTCGGCCTTCGCGGTCTCGGTGACGTTCTGGGCCGATTCCGCGGCCTGCTGCTTGACTTCGACGGCTTCGCCCTTGGCGGCATCCGTCTTCGAGGGCGCCTCGGTGGACGCGGGCGGGAACGTCGAGCTCTGGCGCAGTTCCGGCTCTGCGTCGTACGCGGTGCGCTGCGTCGCCGTCGGGGTACCGTAGCTGCCGTCCTGGGGCCACTGGTTCTCTGTCATCGTCGCTCTCTTTCCTTGTAGATCTGCGGCCGGTAAGTAAAACCAGCCGCGCCGAACGCGAATAGTAAGCATGATTACTATCCGATACTAAGCACGCTTCCAAATTGATTGCAAGGAGATTCTGAAATCCGATCGCCGGCGCCCCGCTAGGGTTGAAGCATGAGCGGAACGGCGGACGGCTGATGGCAAAGCGGGGCAGGGCGGCAGGCCGAAATGCCGCGAATGCAGCGCCCGGAGTGGTGGAAGTGCCGAAGGGCAGCCGCCCCGACGGCCCTGCCGCAGGCGTGTACTACATCGACACCGGCGACTGCGAGCTGATCCCCGACCAGGACAATTCGACCGGCTGGCTGCTGCGGATCAACGGCGTCATGAGCTCCCACATCGACCTCGCAGACCCGCTCTTCCTCGACTTTGAGTACATGCGCTGGATCGCCGCGCTGGTGGAGTCCCGTTGGCCGCCCGCGGCCGGGCCCAAGCTGCGCGCCCTGCACCTTGGCGGCGGGGCCTGCTCGCTGGCGCGCTACTTCCACGCTGCCTATCCGGACGCCCGCCAGGTGGTGGTGGAGCTGGACGGCAAACTCGCCGAGTACGTCCGCGGCTGGTTCGACCTGCCCAAGGCGCCGCTGCTGCGCCTGCGGGTGGGGGAGGCCCGCGAGGTCACCGAGAGCCTCACGCCGCAGACGCGGGACCTCATCATCCGGGACGTCTTCGCCGGATCCGTCACCCCGCGGCCGCTGACCACCGCCGAGTTCACCGCCCACGCCAAGCGGGTCCTGGCGGACGGCGGGATCTACTTGGTGAACTCCGGCGACGCCCCCGCCCTGGCCAACGCGCGCGAGGATGCGGCCACCATTGCGGCGGCCTTCGCGCACACCGTGATCATCGCCGACCCGGCCATGCTCAAAGGCCGGCGCTACGGCAACATGATCATCGCCGGCAGCGACGTTCCGTTCGAGGACGACCCCGGCCTCGCGCGGCGCCTGCTGGGTGGTGCGGTGCCGGCCCACATCTGGCATGACTCCAAGGTGCGGGCCTTCGCGGCCGGCGCCGCGGTCCGCCACGACCCGCCTGCGCCGGACGCCCCAACGTCGCCGGACGCCCCATCGCCGTCGGCTGCTCCGTAGACGCCCTTTTGCGGGCCCAAAACGGCGTCTACGGAGCAACCGATGCGTAGCCGGCTCGGCCCATGAGTGCCTCGCGGTGCGCGTCGGTCTGCTCACGCAGGGCCTGTACGACGGCGGCGACGGCGGGCCGGCGCATCGAGTCCGGCCGCAGGACCATCCAGTAGGGGAGCAGTTCGGCAAACTCACCCGGCAGCAGCCTGACCAGGTCCGGATGCAGGTCCGCGGCGAAGCAGGGCAGGAAGCCGATTCCGGCCCCCGCGCGGGTGGCCTCCACGTGCACAAAGACGTTGGTGGAGCTCAGCCCGTCCCGCATGGTCGGAACCAGCCGGCGGGGCGCGTCGAGGTCATCAACCTGGAGCATGGAGTCCACGAAGTAGACCAGCGGATGCTCCTTCAGTTCATCCACCGACTGCGGGGTCCCGTACTCGGCCAGGTAGCTCCGGGAGGCGTACATGCCCAGCATGTAGTCGCCGAGCCGTGCCGCCTCGGCCCGGTGGACCTGCGGCTCGCCCACCACCACCTCGATGTCCAGCCCCGAGCGCTGCTGCAGAGCCCGCCGGGTCACCGTGATGATCTCCACGCTGAGCCCGGGGTGGTCGCGGCGCAGCCGGGCTACCGCAGGGGCCGCGATGTAGGCGCTGAAGCCGTCGGTGGCCGTCATCCGCACCACGCCGGTGACGGGATCCGGCGTCGTCCCTGGCTTTTCGAGCGAGCGCACCGCACCCTCCACCTGCTCGGCGACGGCGACCGCCGCGGCGCCAAGTTCCGTCAGTTCCCAGCCGCCCGAGGCCCGGGACAGCACGCGGCCGCCGAGGGCCTTCTCCAAGGCCGCGATCCGGCGGGAAACCGTGGTGTGGTTCAAGCCCAGGACCTGGGCCGCCGTCGTGAATTTGGCCGAGCGCGAGACCGCCAGCAGCACTAGAAGGTCATCGGGGTTTGCATTCATATCTGCAATTCTGCACATACATCGTGCCGCTTTGGCCATTGAACCCCGCAAAATGTGCGGCAATACTCGATGAGGCCCATTTTCAGTGCCGTGCATCACAGCGCGTGTCATCGTGGACACTAAGGAGATCTAAATGAGCGTAGACCAACGCTCCGCAACACCCCCCGCCGCAGCCACCAAGGGTGCAGGCCTCAAGAAAATCGTCGCCGCTTCAATGGTCGGCACCGTCGTAGAGTGGTACGAATTCTTCCTCTACGCCACCGCCGCCACCCTGGTGTTCGGCAAGTACTTCTTCCCCGCCACCGGCAACGATCTGGACGGCATCATCCAGGCGTTCCTGACCTACGCCGTGGGCTTCGTCGCCCGCCCGCTCGGCGGCATCGTCTTCGGCCAGATCGGCGACAAGCTGGGCCGCAAGCCCACCCTGCAGCTGACCATCGTCATCATCGGCGTGTCCACCTTCCTGATGGGCTGCCTCCCGGGCTTCGCCGACCTCGGCTACCTCGCGCCGGCCCTGCTGGTTGCGCTGCGCTTCATCCAGGGCTTCGCGCTGGGCGGTGAATGGGGCGGCGCCGTGCTGCTCGTTGCCGAACACAGCCCGAACGAGTCCCGCGGCTTCTGGTCCAGCTGGCCCCAGGCCGCCGTTCCGGTCGGCAACCTGCTGGCCACCCTCGTCCTGTTCATCATGTCCAACGTGCTCAGCGCCGCGGATTTCCTCGGCTGGGGCTGGCGCGTGGCGTTCTGGCTCTCCGCCGTGATCGTGTTCGTCGGCTACTACATCCGCACCAACGTCTCCGAGTCCCCGATCTTCCTCGAAGCCAAGGCACAGCTGGAGCAGGAGCAGGCCGCCAGCTACGGCGTCCGCGAAGTCATCCGCAAGTACCCCAAGGGCATCCTGCAGGCAATGGGCCTCCGCTTCGCCGAAAACATCATGTACTACCTCGTGGTGAGCTTCGCGATTGTCTACCTCAAGAGCGTCCAGAAGTACGACACTTCCTCCCTGCTGCTGGCCCTGCTGATCGCGCACCTCATCCACTTCCTGGTCATCCCGCAGGTGGGTCGGCTCGTGGACAGCTGGGGCCGCAAGCCGGTTTACCTGGTTGGCGCCATCACCGGCGCCACCTGGCCGTTCTTCGCCTTCCCGATGTTCGACACCCGCAACCCGGTGGTCATCGTGCTCGCCGTGACGATCGGCCTGTGCCTGCACGCGTTCATGTACGCCGGCCAGCCGGCCCTGATGTCGGAGCTGTTCCCGACCCGGATGCGTTACGCCGGTGTCTCGCTGGGCTCGCAGGTCACCTCGATTTTCGCCGGCTCCCTCGCGCCCCTGCTCGCCACCGCCTGGCTCAAGGACACCGGTTCCTGGCTGCCCACCGCCATCTACCTCGTGGTGGCCTGCGCCATCACCACGGTGGCAGTGCTCAGCCTCAAGGAAACCAAGGGCATCGCCCTCGAGGAAGTGGACCGGGCCGACGCCGAGCGTGAGGGCCTGGTTGTGGCCGGGCGCTGATCCGGCTCCGACCTGCTTGAATCTGATCACCGTGAATTTCTGAACTGGAGGGCTGGGAAATGGAAAATACGCTCAACGGCCGCAAGGCACTGGTCACCGGCGGTGCGGGCGGGATCGGCGCAGCCAGCGTCCGCGCCCTCGCCGCGCGGGGTGCGAAGGTGGTGGTTGCCGACGTCGACGAAGCCGCCGCCACCGCCCTGGCCGACGAGGTCGGGGGCACCGCGTGGGCGGTGAACCTACTCGACGTCGAAGCGCTGCAGACGCTCAGCCTGGATTGCGACATTCTGGTCAATAACGCCGGGATCCAGCGGATCAGCCCGATCGAGGACTTTGATCCGGCAGATTTCCGGCGCATTGTCACGCTCATGCTGGAGGCCCCGTTCCTGCTGATCCGGGCCGCGCTGCCGCACATGTACGCCAACGGCTTCGGCCGGATCATCAACCTGTCCTCGGTTCACGGGCTCCGCGCCTCGCCGTTCAAGAGCGCCTACGTCTCCGCCAAGCACGGCCTGGAAGGGCTGAGCAAGGTGACGGCGCTGGAGGGCGGTGCCCACGGTGTCACGTCCAACTGCATCAACCCCGGCTATGTCCGTACCCCGCTGGTCGAATCGCAGATTGCGGACCAGGCCAAGGTGCACGGCATCCCGGAGTCCGAGGTGCTGGCGAAGATCATGCTCACCGAGGCGGCTGTGAAGCGCCTTGTCGAGCCCGAGGAGGTGGCCTCGCTGGTGGCGTGGCTCGCCTCGAACGACGCCGGCATGGTCACCGGCGCCAGCTACACCATGGACGGCGGCTGGTCCGCCCGCTAGGCCGCCGGCCCGCCTGCTGACGACTGACCGTCAGACCACTGACCCGCCCCGGACTCGACTGTCCGGGGCGGGTCAGTCGTTAGCGCCGCCGGGAGGCCGCCCGAGCGTGCCACTAGGCTGGGGGCATGCGCAAGGATTTCAGCCCCGCCGAATTGCCCTCCGCAGAGTTTTATCGGCTGCTGACCGCCGTCGTCGTCCCCCGTCCCATTGCCTGGGTGTCCAGCACTTCCGCCGACGGGGTGGACAACCTCGCCCCGCATTCCTTCTTCACAGTCGCGTCGGTGACCCCGCCGATCATCCAGTTCACCTCCGTGGGCCGGAAGGACACGTTGCGGAACATCTCGGAGCGGGGCGAATTTGTGGTCAATCTTGCGCCAGCCGATTTCCTCTCCGAGGTCAACGCCACCGGCACCAATTTCCCGCCGGACGTCAGCGAGTTCGACGCCGCCCACGTCACCCGGGAGGCCGGACTGACGGTCAGCGTGCCGCGGGTGGCGGAGTCGCCGGCGGCCCTGGAGTGCCGGCTGCATTCCGTGCTGGAGATCGGCGACTGCGTCCTGGTGTTCGGCGAAGTCACCCACGCCGCAATCTCTGCCGAGGTCCTGGAGGGCAGCCACCCGCGGGTTGACCTGCTGGGGCCGCTGGCCCGGCTCGGCCGGGACGAGTGGGGGCATCTGGGGCCGGTTCAGGAGCTCGGCCGGATCCGGAGGTCCGACTGGCCGGGCGACTTCCGGCCGAGGGACGAACGGGAGGCATGAGCCGCGCCGGGGCTCGGGCCGGCGTTCCGGCGCCTGTTGCCGGCCGTCCGAACCCGGATCTATTCGGGGTGCCGTACGTTCCGGTGGTCGAAGAACATCAGCGTCCCGGCGGGCGTTCCCGGGATGCGCAGCCCGACGAACGGGGCCCGGATGACTTCGACCGTCCCCTCCCGCCGCCCGTTGAACGGGTCGTCGCCCACCACAAGCTGGCCGATCCGGAACGGGACGCGTCCCTCGTAGATGCGATGTGCGGCCTGCCGCAAAACCCGGGCAATTCGGTGCGCCGGCTGCCGGTGCGCGGGCTGTGCGCCGATGGGTTGTGCTGGAGAAATGCGCATCGGGCTGCTCCTTGCCTGCGAATCCTTGCCTACGAACGACGATTATTCGCGGGGGACCGGAACGCGGTGGACGGCCTCCCCAGCCTTACCGTCTTCGTTCCGGCGCCCCCGTCCGCCCACTCTACGAACTCATCCCACTAGCAACACGAGTAACACTTACCCCATCCTCGCCGGGAACCACTTGGATGGCTGGCGGGGATACCCGGTCAGCGGCTGCCCGGCTGAACCCGTCCGGCTGCGCCGGACGTGGCCGCGGAGGTTTCGCCAGTGGACTGCCACCGCCAGCGCAATCAGCGGGACGTGGATTGCCGGGAGGTTGTGGGCAAACCACTTCGGCAAGTAGATGTCCGTGACGGAGCCGGTGCTGTCTCCCAGCCGTTGAGCCACCGCAGTCAGAGGGCAATGGAAGCCGTTGCCCGCAAAGACCGCGGTTTCTGCGAAGACCACGGCCCCGGCGGCGGCCGCCCTCCGGTCCGAGCGACCCCGGAGGCCGGAGTAGAGGACGTAGACCATGGCCGCCTCGATCGTGAACCACGCCAGGGTATGGACCGCCTTGACCGCTTTCAGGCCCGCCCCCTGAAGGTTCGGACGCCGGGTATCCACGCCCCTCACCCGGTCTGCTGCACGGCGAGGACGACGATGGCTGCGTTGATGCCCAGCCCGATCAGCCACCACAGGTTGAAGGTGAGCACCAGCAGGGCGGCCGAGATCCCTGCACCGGCTACGGTTACCGGCACCCACCATGGCGCCGCCACCAAGAGTCCCAGGCCGGCCAGCCCTAGCACCGCGGCGGCGGCGAGGGCCAGCCCAACAGCCAGCCGGCGCACCTCCCCGGCAAAGGGGGACCGGCCGACGTCGAACGGTGCCTTCGCGTCCGGCCGCGGCAGCCAGATCGCGAGGTGCACCAGGCCGTGGGCGATCAAGAAGAGTCCTGCGATCCAGCGCACGGCGGTCCTCCTGGTGTTCCGACGGCTTCATTCAGCGAAACACCGCCGCTACGGCCGGGCTAGGGGCGGAAGTCCCGCGCGGCACTTGGCATTAATGTCTGGTATTCCAGACATCGGGCACTGACGGGCGGCCCCGGACCCCGAACGCCGGGCGCATGCTTAAGTACGGGATACCGGACACCCCCGACACGAAGAGGAACACATGCCAGCCGCCAGCACCATCACCCCGCCCGCGGGAGCCAGCCCTGCCGTCCCGCAGGCGGCTCCGGCCGCCGCCGCCAAGCCCGTCTCCGCCAAGCCCGCCGCCGCCAAACCGGCAGCCGGCAGGCCGGCCTCCAAGGTGCCGGCGGCGGAGAACACGCTGCGCATCCTGAAACTGCTGGCGTCCAAGCGCGGGCCCATGGCGGCGTCGAACATTGCCACTTCGCTTGGCCTGCCGCGCTCCAGCGTCTACCACCTGCTCGGCGTCATGGAAGCGAACGGCTTTGTGCTGCACCTGCATGAGGAGCAGCGCTACGGGCTCGGCATCAGCGCCTTCGAGCTCAGCTCCGCCTATTCCCGCCAGGAACCGCTGTCCCGGCTCGGCCGGCCGATGCTCGCCACGCTCGTGGACGTGATCGGCGAGAGCGCCCACCTGGCCGTGCTGCACGGCCGGGACGTGCTCTACATCGTCGAGGAGCGGGCCAAGAACCGCCCCTCGCTCGTGACCGACGTCGGCGTCCGGCTGCCCAGCCACCTCACGGCGAGTGGCCGGGCGATCCTGGCCGCACTGCCGAAGTCCCAGGTCCGGGCCCTCTACCCGAACGCCGCGGCTTTCAGCGCCCGGCATGAGACTGAGTCGCCGATCACCAAGTACTCCACGCTCTCTGCGCACCTGGACCAGGTCCGGCAGCGCGGTTACGCCACCGAACACGGCGAGGTGACGCCGGGCTTCGGCTCGATCGCGGCCGCCGTCACGGACCACGCGGGCTGGCCGACGGCCGCCGTCGCCGTGACATTCCTGGAGGACAAACTGCCCGCGGACCAGTGGCCGGTGCTGGCCGCGAGGGTCAAGAAGGTCGCCGACGATCTCTCGGTCCGGATCTACGGACGCCCCAGCCCAACTAGCTAGCAATAGTTGTCGTTTTGGGGCTCCAAAGCGACAACTATTGCCAGTCAGTTGGGTCTGGCATCCCGGACAGTGCCCTCCAAAACCCTCTGTATCCGGGGCTCCGGACAGGCTTTAGTTGATACAGAACCTCTTCCCGCGAACCATCCAAGACAACGAAGGAGCCACCATGGCACCCGCCGATTTCACCACCGGTGCCCGCCCGGTCAAAGCAGCCCGCGGCACCGAGCTCACCGCCAAGAGCTGGCAGACCGAAGCCCCGCTGCGCATGCTGATGAACAATCTGGATCCCGAGGTCGCCGAACGCCCGGACGACCTGGTGGTCTACGGCGGCACCGGCCGCGCCGTCCGGTCCTGGGCCGCGTTTGACGCCATCACCCGCACCCTGGAAACCATGGAAAAGGACGAAACCCTGCTGGTCCAGTCCGGCAAGCCGGTGGGCGTCTTCCGCACCAACGAGTGGGCGCCGCGCGTGCTGCTGGCCAACTCCAACCTCGTCGGTGACTGGGCCAACTGGCCCGAATTCCGCCGGCTCGAGGCCGAGGGCCTGATGATGTACGGCCAGATGACCGCCGGGTCCTGGATCTACATCGGCACCCAGGGCATCCTGCAGGGCACCTTCGAGACCTTCGCCGCGATCGCCCGCAAGCTCACCGGGGACGAGAACGGCACCCTCGCCGGCACCCTGACCCTCACCGGCGGCTGCGGCGGCATGGGCGGCGCTCAGCCGCTCGCCGTGACCCTCAACGACGGCGCCTGCCTGATCGTCGACGTCGACGAGACCCGGCTGCGCCGCCGCGCCGGCAAGCGCTACCTCGACGAGGTCGAGACCGACCTCGACGCCGCCATCGCCAAGGTCCTGAAGGCCAAGGAGGAGCGCCGCGGCTGGTCCGTGGGCTACGTCGGCAACGCCGCCGAGGTCTTCCCGGAGATCCTCCGCCGCCACAACGCCGGCGAGCTCACCGTGGACATCGTCACGGACCAGACCTCCGCCCACGACCCCCTGAGCTACCTGCCGGAGGGCATCACGGTGCAGGAATGGCACCGCGAAGCCGAGGCCGACCCGGAAGGCTTCACCAAGAAGGCCCAGGCCTCGATGGCCAAGCACGTCCAGGCCATGGTCGAGTTCCAGGACGCGGGCGCCGAGGTCTTCGACTACGGCAACTCCATCCGCGACGAGGCCCGCAAGGGCGGTTACGAGCGCGCCTTCGAGTTCCCCGGCTTCGTCCCGGCGTACATCCGGCCGCTGTTCTGCGAGGGCCTGGGCCCGTTCCGCTGGGTGGCCCTGTCCGGTGACCCGGAGGACATCGCGGTCACGGATGCGGCCATCAAGGAGCTTTTCCCGGAGAACAAGCACCTGCACCGCTGGATCGACGCCGCCGCCGAGCGCGTCGAATTCGAGGGCCTGCCGGCGCGGATCTGCTGGCTGGGCTACGGCGAACGCGCCAAGGCCGGCCTGCTGTTCAACCAGCTCGTCAAGGAGGGCAAGGTCAAGGCGCCCATCGTGATCGGCCGCGACCACCTCGACTCCGGCTCCGTCGCCTCCCCGTACCGCGAGACCGAGGCGATGGCCGACGGCTCCGACGCGATCGCCGACTGGCCGCTGCTCAACGCCCTGCTCAACACCGCCTCCGGCGCCACCTGGGTCTCCCTGCACCACGGCGGCGGCGTCGGCATCGGCCGCTCCATCCACGCCGGCCAGGTCTCGGTCGCGGACGGCACGGACCTCGCGGCGCAGAAGCTCGAACGCCTGCTCACCAACGACCCCGGCATGGGCGTCATCCGCCACGCCGACGCCGGCTACGAACGCGCCGTCGAGGTCGCCAAGGAACGCGGCGTCCGCATCCCCATGACGGAAACCCGCTAGCCAAGACCCCGAAATCCCCGTCGATTGCTCCGTAAACGCCGTTTTGAGCCCTGAAAAGGGCCGTTACGGAGCAATCGACGGGGGAGCCCGGCTCAGACCCCAGATTTAGGAACACCGCAATGACTCTCACCACCCACTCGCCGCTCACCGTCACCCTCGGCTCCAGCGGCGTCACCCCGGAGGACGTCGTCGCCGTCGCCCGCCACGACGCCCAGGTGACCATCGCCCAGGACGCCCTCGACGCCGTCGCGAAGGTCCGCGCCCACATCGACGGCCTCGCGCACAGCGAGACCCCCGCCTACGGCATCTCCACCGGCTTCGGCGCCCTGGCCAACCGGCACATCCCGACCGAACTGCGCACCCAGCTGCAGAAGTCGCTGATCCGCAGCCACGCCGCCGGCATGGGCCCGGCTGTGGAACGCGAAGTGGTCCGCGGCATCATGTTCCTGCGCGCCAAGACCCTCGCCTCCGGCCGCACGGGCGTGCGGCCCGTGGTGCTGCAGACCATGGTGGACGTGCTGAACGCCGGCATCACCCCGGTGGTCCGCGAGTTCGGTTCGCTCGGCTGCTCGGGCGATCTCGCCCCGCTCTCCCACGTGGCCCTGGTGCTGATGGGCGAAGGCGAAGCCACCGGCCCCGACGGCACGCTGTACGGCGCGAAGGGCACCCGGCCGGTCGCGGAACTCCTCGCGGCGCACGGGATTGAACCCGTCACGCTGGCGGAGAAGGAGGGCCTGGCCCTCGTCAACGGCACCGAAGGCATGCTGGGCATGCTGCTGATGGCCATCGCGGACATCCGGCAGCTGCTCACGACGGCGGACATCACCGCCGCGCTCAGCGTCGAGGCCCTGCTCGGCACGGACCAGGTGTTCCTGCCCGAACTGCACGCCGCGCTACGGCCGCACCCGGGCCAGGCCGCCTCCGCGGACAACATGCTGCGCGTGCTGTCCAACTCCCCGATCGTGGCCTCGCACCGGATCAACGACACCAAGGTCCAGGACGCCTACTCGCTGCGCTGCGCGCCCCAAGTGGCCGGTGCTGTGCGCGACACCGTGGATCACGCCGCGCTGGTCGCTTCCCGCGAACTCGCCGCAGCAATCGACAATCCGGTGGTACTGCCGGACGGCCGGGTCAGCTCCAACGGCAACTTCCACGGCGCCCCGGTGGCCTACGTGCTGGACTTCCTGGCCATCGCGGTCGCGGACCTTGCCTCCATCGCCGAGCGCCGGACCGACCGGATGCTGGACCCGGCCCGCTCGCATGGGCTGCCGGCATTCCTCGCCTCGGACCCCGGGGTCGACTCGGGCCTCATGATCGCCCAGTACACCCAGGCCGGGCTCGTCTCGGACAACAAGCGGCTGGCCGTCCCGGCGTCGGTGGACTCGATCCCGAGCTCGGCGATGCAGGAAGACCACGTTTCGATGGGCTGGCACGCGGCCCGGAAGCTGCGCCGCGCGGTGGAGAACCTGCGCAGGGTCCTAGCGATCGAGCTCGTGACCTCGGCCCGGGCGCTGGATATCCGCACGCAGCTCTCCGGCGGTGAACTGACGCCGGGGCCCGCGGGCACGGCAGTGATCGCCGCACTGCGCGAGGTCGTACAGGGGCCGGGCACCGACCGGTTCCTCTCGCCGGAGCTGGAAGCGGCGGACGTGCTCGTGGCTTCCGGCAAGGTGCGTGCGGCCGCCGAATCCGCCGTCGGAAATCTGGCCTGACGGCAAAGAAAATACGCGGCGGCCGGGCATTTTCCGGCGTCCCCGAAATGTTCGGCAACACGGCCCTCGGGGGCGCCGGAAGTGTAGTAGAAATATGAGATAGCCCACACCAATGACGTTGTGGAGCAAAGCTAAAAAGACGAACCTACAAAGGGGTAGAAGTTCATGAAATCACGCGGGACGGTCATGTCCAGGCGCACGGCGTTCGCAGCCACGGTCTCCGACTGGAGCAGCCTCAAGGCGGGGGACCGGGTGGAAATCCTCAAGCATGCACAACTGCTGACTGCCGGCGAGGTGGAGGAAGTGTCGTCCAGCGGGAACGTGCTCTGGCTGGTGCCGGGCACTCCGTCGGAAGCGCAACTGTTCCTGAAGTCCGACGGCGTGCAGGTGCGTCGGAGCTAGGCGTACGGAAAAGGGCCGGTGAGGATGAATTCCTCACCGGCCCTTCGCCTGTTCGCGGCACGCGCGCCTACGCGGCGACGTCCTCGTGGGTCTCGCCGAACGGCACGGTCTCATCGAGCGCCACGGTGTAGGCGCCCGGCTCGTGGCGGGTGACCCGGATCCCGCAGCGTCGGTCCTGGATGGCCGAGGCGATGAGGGTGTTGACGGCGTTTTCGAGGCCATGGTGGACCTCGTGCGCGCTGGCAAACGAGAGCTTGATGGACGTGGCGTCAGAGGCCTGCGTCCGCATGGTGTGTGTGTTCATTAGTCGGTCTTTCCTAGAATCCGGCCGGTTGGCCGCCCTCTATTCTAGTCTGTCCGGCGTGGCGTCCCGGTCCGGAGCCGATAGTGTGCAGGTGGCGGTATATCTTTTAGGCGAGGGGCGCCGTTCTGTTGGAACGGCGCCCCGACCCATTCCGGGCCTGCACCCGGCTGTGGCAGGAGGGCGTGCGCATGTTCGAAGCTTCCAGTGTTGCCTTCGTCGCGGCCGGAATCGCCGTGTTCATCGCGGCGGTGCTGCCCAAGCTGCTGCGCAATGCGCCCCTCTCGATGCCGATGGTGTTCCTTGGCGCAGGCATCCTGGCGTTCACGCTGATGCCGGCCCTGCCGAACCCGGATCCCCTGCAGCACGGGGAGTTCGTAACCCACCTGACCGAAGTCTGCGTCATCATCTCGCTGATGGGCGCCGGACTGGCCCTCGACAGGCCGATAGGGCGCCGGCGGTGGTCGACGACGTGGCGGATGCTGGGCCTGGCCATGCCGTTGTGCATCATCGGGCTGACCCTGCTGGGGCTCTGGTTCCTGGGGTTGGGCCTGGGGGCAGCACTCCTGGTCGCGGCCGCCCTGGCCCCGACCGACCCCGTCCTGGCCTCCGAAGTGCAGGTGGGGGAGCCCGCGGACGAGGAAGGGGAGACCGAACGTGAGGACGAGATCCGCTTCGGGCTGACCTCCGAAGCCGGCTTGAACGACGGGCTGGCGTTCCCCTTTGTGTACCTGGCCATCGCCATCAGCTTCGTCGGCGCCTCCCCGTCCGGCTGGCTGGGCCACTGGCTGGCCGTGGACGTGCTCTGGCGGATCGGCATCGGCGTGCTGCTGGGCCTTGGGACGGGCAAGCTGCTGGGACGGCTCTTCTTCACGGCCCGGCATGAGAGTGTCCGGCTATCCAACCACTCCGAGGGCTTCGTGGCGCTGGCAGCCACCTTCCTGGCCTACGGCGTCACGCAGATGATCGACGGTTACGGCTTTGTCGCCGTGTTCGTTTGCGCCGTCACCATCCGGGCCGCGGAACGCACCCACGGATTCCACCGGGTCATGCACTCCTACGTGGAGCAGCTCGAGCGGCTGCTGACCGTGGTGATCCTGGTCCTGCTGGGCGGCGCCATCGCACGTGGCCTGCTGGCCGGAATCGGCTGGGCCGAGGTGCTCGTGGCGCTGGCCTTCCTGCTGCTGGTCAGGCCGCTGGCCGGCTGGCTCGGGCTGGCCCGCGGCAAGACCGGCCCGCGGGAACGCATCGCCATCTCCTTCTTCGGCATCCGCGGCATCGGCTCGCTCTACTACCTCGGCTTCGCCCTCGGCCACGGCAACTTCGGCGCGCAGGCGCAGGAGCTTTGGGCGTTCGTGGGACTGGTCGTGGCGATGTCGATCGTGGTGCACGGTGCGACGACGGCGCCGGTGATGAACCGGCTGGACCGGCTGCGTGCGCGCCGGGCGGTGGAACGGCACGGCGACGAGGGCCAGGCTCCGCATACGCCCATCTGAGGCCCGGAGCCGGGACGCGGCGCGCCCGCCGGTCCTGTCGCGTCGGGCGGTCGCGGCGCGGCCGCTACCGCAGCAGCGTGTTGATCAGCCGTGCGGCGACCCTGGCGGTGCTGCCGTCGACGTCGAACTCGGGGTTCAGTTCCGCGACGTCCAGGTGCAGCAGCTTCCCGCTCGCGGCGACCTGCCGGCAGACGGCGCTGATCACCGGCAGCGGGACGCCGTAGGCGGCCGGGGCGCTCACGCCGGGCGCCACCGACGCCGGCAGCACGTCCAGGTCGATGGTCAGGTACACCGCGTCCACCTGCGCGAGGAACGCCGCCACGAAGGCCTGCGCGGCGTCTGCGGAGCAGTCCTCGTCCAGCAGGTAGTCCACGCCGAGCTCCGCCGCGGTGCGGAACAGTGCCGGGGTGTTGTTCGGCTCGGAAATTCCGACGACGGCGTACGCCAGTTCCCGTCCCGCGGCGGCCTCCGCCCGGGCCATCTGCAGGAACGGGGTGCCGGAGCTTGGCACGGGCTCGTCGCGGAGGTCGAAGTGGGCATCCAGGTTCAAGACGCCGACGCGGAGTCCCTCACGGACGGCGGCGGACCCGGCCACGCCCAGGTAGCTGGCGAAGGCGGTCTCGTGGCCGCCGCCGAGGACCACCGGCAGGGCGCCGGCGTCGAGCAGTCCGGTGATGGCGAGCCCGGCCCGCGCCTGCCCGGCCTCGAGCGCGTCCCCGGTGACGGTGACGTCGCCGGCGTCGTGGACGTCCCGGTCCAGGTGGAAGGCGAGCGGGCCGAGGGCCGCGCGGATGGCCGCCGGGGCCGCCGCTGCCCCGGCCCGGCCCTTGTTGCGACGCACGCCGGCGTCGCTGCCGAAACCGAGGATGACGGCGGGCCGCACCCCGGCGGCGCCGGCTGGCTGTGACTGCTTCGCCGGGTGCGCAGCGTGGGGCGTTACGGCCTGCCACCAGCGGCGGTGCTCGGCGCCGTCGCCGTCAAACCTGCCGGTCCAGGGCTGCGGCGGGACATCAACGGTGCGGGCGGAAGAAGGCATGCCCCAAGCTCACCGCAGCCGGGCCCCGAAAACCAGCAGCGCCGCCGTCGGGGTGTCCGAAATCCCGGAAACTCGGATAAGCCCCGCTTAAACGACCGCGAGATGACAGTTCACCGCAGTGTTTTAGAGAAACACTGCCGCGAACTGTCATCTCGGCGGAGGGGACGGTGCGGAGTCCCTAGTGGATGCCGAGGGCGGCCTCGATCGGGCCGATCCCGAAGAAGAGCAGGAACGCTGCGGCCACGGCCCACATCAGCGGGTGGACTTCGCGGGCACGGCCCTGGACCAGGCGGATCAGCACGAAGGAGATGAAGCCGGCGCCGAGGCCGTTGGCGATCGAGTAGGTGAACGGCATCAGCGTGAAGGTCAGGAACGCCGGGATCGCGATGCCCCAGTCCTGCCAGTCGATCTTGCCGACCTGGGAGACCATCATGAAGCCGACGACGACGAGCGCCGGAGCCACGGCCTCGAACGGCACCAGGTTGATCAGCGGGGTGAAGAACATGGCGACGAGGAACAGCAGGCCGGTGACGATCGAGGCCAGGCCCGTGCGGGCGCCTTCGCCGATGCCCGCGCCGGATTCGACGTAGATCTGGTTGGAGGAGACGGACGCGCCGCCGCCCACGATCGCGCCCAGGGCGTCAATCTGCAGCACGCGGTCCACGTTCGGGATGTTGCCGTCCTTGTCGATGGTGCCGGCCTCGGTGGCCAGGCCCACCATGGTGCCCATGGCATCGAAGAAGATGCTCAGCAGGATCACGAACGCCAGCAGGGTCGCGGCGACGACGCCGAGGTGCTCAAAGGCGCCGAACGGGTTGGCCTTGCCGATCAGGGACAGGTCCGGGGCGGCCCACTCGGTGAACTTCGGCGCAACGAGGGACCAGCCCTGCGGGTTGAAGTTCTTGCCGTCGAAGCTGGGCCCGATGTGCAGGGTGAATTCCAGGATCACGGACAGGATGGTGGAGGTGATGATGCCGATCAGGATGGCGCCCTTGACCTTGCGCACCACGAGGGCGATGGTCAGGACCAGGCCGATCACGAACACCAGAGTGGGCCAGCCGAGGAGCTTGCCGTCGAAGCCGAGGCCCACCGGGACGGTGGTTCCCGCGACGTCCGGGATGCGGCGGACGAAGCCGGCGTTGACCAGGCCGATCAGGGCGATGAAGAGGCCGATGCCGACGACGATCGCGGTCTTCAGGCCCTCCGGGACGGCCTTGAACACGGCGGTCCGGAATCCGGTCAGCACCAGGATCAGCATGGTGACGCCGGAGAGGACCACCAGGCCCATCATGTCCGGCCAGGTCAGGCCGGGGTTGGTGGCGACGGTGACGGCCACGAAGGCGTTCACGCCGAGACCGGTGGCCAGCGCGAAGGGATGCTTGGCCCAGGCGCCCATCAGGATGGTCAGGATGCCGGCTACGAAGGCGGTCACCGCGGCAACGGCCGGGAAGCCAAGCGTTCCGCCGGACGAGTCCGGGCCGGAGAGGATCAGGGGGTTCAGCACCACGATGTAGCTCATGGCGAAGAACGTGGCGAACCCGCCACGGATCTCGCGCGAGAAGTTCGACCCCCGCTCGGAAATCTTGAAATACCGGTCGAGTGCAGAGCCCTGCTTAAGCATTGGTCCTCCGGGAGGGAAAAAGGGGTGTTAGCTAAATCCTATTAGGCGTGACGGCGCCCACCCGCCAAACTCGCCTAGTCTGTAAGGAAGCCAACACTAGGAGCAGGCCAGCAATGCGTTACGTCAGAGAACTTCCGGGTGCCCTGCTGGGCCTGATCGCAGTGGCCGCGGTCCTGCTGGGCACAGCCCTCCTGGGCGCCGGCCCCGCGTCGGCCCACGACGCCGTGGAGTCGACCAGCCCCGCCGCCGGCGCCACCGTGCCCAAACCCCCGGCAGCGGTCTCGATTACCCTCAGCAATCATCCGCTGACGCTCGGCACGCAGATCAAGGTCAGCGACGCCGCCGGCACCGACTGGGCCGACGGTGCCGTGCAGATCGTCGATAACGTCGCCTCGCAGAAGCTCAAGGCGGGCGCGCCGGCCGGGCTCTACACAGTGCAGTGGCGCGTCGCCAGCTCGGACGGCCACCCGATCGAGGGAACTTTCAGTTTCACCGCCACGGGTGCGGGTGCGACGACGGCCGGCACCGCGCCGGCGTCGGGCACCGCACCAGCGTCGGGCACAGTACCGACGCTGGGAACCGCCCAACCGGGGACCACGTTCGCGCCCTCGCCGGTGCCGGATGCCTCGCAGCCCTTTCCGTGGAGCATCGTCATCTTCGTGGCGGTGGCCGTAGGCATCCTGGTGGCCCTGGGCCTGATGGCGAAGCGGCGGCTCAACGGCAGCGACGACGAGGAAGCCGGCTCCTAGGCCGGGAGCGCCAGCCCCGCGGACAGCAGCGAGGGCATGCCCTCCGGGTGGACCTTGGCGGAAATCGCCTGGCCCACCAGCTTGGCCTGGCGCAGGACTTCCTTTGGCGTTGGGGTAATCAGCTCGCCGACGCCCACGAGGTACATGCCGAGCGCGTGCATGGCCGCCATGAGATTCTGGCCCGCGGCCACGCCCAGTTCGGCCAGCATGCGGCGCAGCTGGCTGTGCGCGCAGCGGGTAAGGACCAGATGGTCGGCGTAGAGGATCCCGTTGGGGGTGCTGACGGCCCACTGCTGTGCCGGCTGCCCGGTTCCGTGGAAGTCCAGGCTGGCGTCTGCCGGCGCGTCCGCGTTGAGATGGTCCAGCTGCAGGGCCCGGACGTTGTTGCGGACATCGAGGTGATGGCTCGCGGCGTAGTTCCGCAGGTGCCGCAGGATCTCGTTGCGCTCCCGGAGGGTGGCCGCGTCCGCCGCGTCGCAGCGCTGCAGCGAGGAGGTGTTGGCCGGGTTTCCGGCGCCGAGCAGATCGAGGCCGTCCACCACAATGGCGCCGACTCCCCGGCGCTGCAGTTCGCTGGCGACCGCCAGTCCGGACAGCCCCGTGCCGATCACCACAGTGCTGGTCCGTTCGATTCCGCCGTACTCAGGCATGCTCGACACTGCGGGGTCCCTCCTCGAATAACGCGGGTCCCGGGCCTGTGCCCGGAACGCTTTTCCGTCGATCCGTCCTGACGCGCCCCGCACGGGAGGCTGCGATCTGAAAGACGAGTCTCGGTTCAGCAACGACTCAGAGGATACCCAAGATTTCCGGTTGTGAACAGGGCCGGTCCGACTTTGTATTTCCACGAACCTGCGCTGGTTTCCGCGGGCCGCGGGGCGGCCGTTAACCGGCAGTCCGCGGCTTTCCGGGGCGGCCGGCGGCGGTGTAAACACTGGGTAAAACTTGCCCGCGTCCGGGTGGAAGCCGTGGCCCCGCTCTTCTGGCAGAATAGCCGCAACACAGCCACGACACGCGAGGAGGCGGACCCCATGGCCGCAGAACAAGTGCATCCGGATCCGGCGGGGGACGCCGCCGGCCGCGGTTCCGCTCCCCGGGGCATCGTGGTGGGAGTGGACGGCTCAGACCACAGCCACTGCGCCCTGGTCTGGGCGGCCCGGGAAGCCGAGCGCCGGCGTCGTCCGCTGCACATCGTAACCGCTTACTCGGTGCCCGTTTTCGCCGCCTCCGGGCTGGACGGCGGGTACGCCACGGTGGACGATTCGGTGATCCGCGAGGGCGCGGAGGCCATCCTGAAGCAGGCACTGGACAAGGTGGCCGGCTACAACATCGACGTTGACGCCTCGGTGGAGAACGGGGACGCCTCCGGTGTCCTGCTGGAAATGTCGGAAACCGCCGAGCTGCTGGTCTTCGGAACCCGCGGCCGCGGCGGCTTCGTGGGCCGACTCCTCGGCTCGGTCAGCAGCGCGCTGCCCGCCCACGCCAAATGCCCCACTGTCACGGTGCCGCTGATCTGCGGCGACCGGCTCGGCGTGACCACGGAGGACAAGCACGTCCGGGCCGAACGGGAAAAGTCCGGCCACCAGCCGGTTGAAAACGTCGTGGTGGTGGGCGTGGACGGCTCCGAACAGGCCCGGGTGGCTGTCCTCGAAGCGGCCGCCCAGGCTGAACGCCTCTCCGCGCCGCTGCGCCTGGTCTGCGCCGTGCCGCAGTACAGCGGTTCGCTGGCCTGGGTCCCGGCCCCGATGGACCGCGAGGCCCTCTTTGCCGATATCCGGGTCCAGCTCGACGCCGGGGTGGCTTGGGTCAAGAGCCACTTCCCCCGGGTCGACGTCGAAACCCAGCTGGTCGACGGGTCCCCGATCGACATCCTGGTCGAGGCGAGCCGGCACGTGGAACTGGTGGTGGTGGGCACCCGCGGCCGCGGAGGCTTCGCCGGAATGCTGCTGGGATCGACCTCGGACGGCATCCTGCACCACGCGAAGGGCCCGGTCATGGTGGTGCCCGACCGGGAGGACCCGAGGCTGGCCGACCGGCCCAGCTTCGGACCGATGCTCGGCGACTCGTAAGCCCGACCGGCAGATGGGGCAGGCGCCCAGTCCAGATGTCCCGCGGCCGGGACAACAACCGGCGCTGGCGCTCGGCCTGGAGTCGGCCGGCGCGGAGTTGCTGTCCGCCGTCGGCGGCAAAGCTGCCAACCTCGGCGAGCTGCTGCGGGCACGGCTGCCGGTTCCGGCCGGCTTCTGCCTGACCACGCAGGCCTACCGCCGCGCCACCTCGAGCGCCGGTCTCGATGCCGTGCATGCGGAGCTGGCGGCTGCCTCCCCGGCGGACCTCCCCGGACTGGCGCGGCTGGCCGCCGGCGCGCGCCGCCTGATCCTGGCCGCGGACATCGCGGCAGACGTCGCGGAGGCCGTGCGGGAGGCCTACGCGGCGCTGGGAACGGATACCCCGGTGGCGGTCCGCTCCTCCGCCACCGCCGAGGACCTGCCCTTCGCCAGTTTCGCCGGCCAGCAGGACACCTTCCTGAACGTTGTGGGCGTCGACGCGGTCCTGGCCGCCGTCCGGGAGTGCTGGGCCTCGCTCTGGACCGACCGTGCGGTGAGCTACCGCGCCACGCACGGGATCAGTCCCACCGCCGTGTCGCTGGCCGTCGTCGTCCAGCAGATGGTGGACGCAGCCGTCGCCGGCGTCCTGTTCACCGCCAATCCCGTCACCGGCCGGCGGCACGAAGCGGTCATCGACGCCAGTCCCGGCCTCGGCGAGGCCGTAGTCTCGGGGGCCGTCAACCCGGACCACTTCGTCGTCGACAGCGCCACCCGAGGGATTCTGGAGCGCCGGATCGGCAGCAAGGCGGTGGCCGTGCGGCCTTTGCCGGGCGGCGGAACCGAACGGATCGTCCAGCACGGCGCCGGCCCGCAGCCGTGCCTCGACGATGCGCAACTCCTGGACCTGGAACTGCTCGGCCGCCGCGCGGAGGTCCACTTCGGCGCGCCGCAGGACCTCGAATGGGCGATCGACGGCGGCGGCGCGGCCTGGCTGACACAGTCGCGGCCCATCACCACGCTTTACCCGCGGCCGGAACGCCGGGGCGGCCCGGAACGGCAGGGCGGCCCGGAACGGGAGCCCGTCCGCGACGGTTCCCGCGTCTACCTGTGTTTCAGCCTGGCCCAGGGCCTGACCCGGCCGCTGACCCCGATGGGGTTGGCGGGCTTCCGGCTGATCGCCTCGTCCGTGGCCCGCGCGGCGCACTTCGACGTTCCAGGGCCGCACGACGGGCCGGCGCCATTGGTTGAGGCCGGCCAGCGGCTGTTCTTCGACCTGACCCCGGTGCTCCGCAGCGCCGTCGGGCGGGCCGTGGTACCGCGGGTCTTCGACGTGATGGAAACCCGCTCCGCGGCCGTAATGCGCCGGCTGTTCGAGGACCCCCGCTATTCCGTCACCAGCAGGACCCCATGGCGGCTGCTGCGGCACGCCGGTCCCGTGGCCGCGCGGGCCAGGATTCCGGAGGCGTTGCTCCGTGCCCTGTTCCGGCCTGAGGCCGCCCTGCGCCGGGCGGAGCGCTTCGGTGAACGCTTCCGCGCGGCCCTGGTGGTCCCCGCCGGGTCCACCGCTGTGCAACGGCTCGACCACGTGGAGCGCATCCTCGGCCAAGAGCTCTTTCCGGTGGTGCCCAACATCCTGCCGCTTCCGGCCCTGGGTTTCGCCCTCCTGGCGGCGGCCGGCAGGCTCTTGGGCCCCGGCGTCGGCCCCGGGGCGCTGCAGCCGGTGCTGCGCGGGCTGCCCAACAACGTCACCACCGAAATGGACCTGGCACTCTGGCGGCTCGCGTCGGCCATCCGGTCCGACGCCGGCGCTGCAGCCGTCTTCGTTGGGGCCGCGGTGCCGGATCTCGCCCAGCGCTACCGGTCCCGGACCCTGCCCGCCGCGGTGCAGTCCGGGGTCGCCGGTTTCCTGGCCCGCTACGGGCACCGGGCGGTGGCGGAGATAGACCTCGGGATGCCCCGCTGGGCCGACGACCCGGCCCATATCCTCGGGGTCCTCGCCAATTACCTGCGGCTCGCGGACCCGGACCAGGCCCCCGACCGGCAGTTCGCCAGGGCGGCGCACGACGCCGAGACCCAGGTGGAGCGCCTTGTCGCTGCCGCTGGGGAACGGGGCAGGCTGCGGGCGGCTCTGGTGCGGGCGGCACTGCGGCGCACCCGGATGTTTGCCGGGCTCCGGGAGCTGCCGAAGTACCACATCGTCGAGGCTCTCGCCGCGGTACGGAGCCAGTTGCAGGTGATCGGGGCCGGGCTCGCCGCGGCGGGCACTATTGCGGACGCGGATGACGTCTTCTTCCTGGACCTGGTGGAGGTCCGTGCTGGCCTCGCCGGGAGCCCGCTGCATCACCTTGCCGCGGAGCGCCGCGAAGCCTATGTCCGTGAACTTGGCCGCCGCCACATCCCGCGGGTGCTCCTCTCCGACGGGACGGAACCGGAGGCGCTGCAGGCGGCCGGGACCGAGGGACGTGCCCCCGGTGTGCTGACGGGCACACCGGCCTCGGCCGGCACGGTCACCGGCACGGCCCGCGTCATCCTTGAACCGCTTGGCGCGCACCTTGAACCCGGCGAGATCCTCGTCGCGCCCTCCACGGACCCGGGCTGGACACCGCTGTTCCTGACGGCCGGCGGGCTGGTGATGGAAATGGGCGGTCCCAACTCGCACGGCGCCGTCGTCGCCCGGGAGTACGGCATTCCGGCGGTGGTCGGGGTCCCGGACGCCACCTCGCTGATCCGCACCGGGCAGGCAGTCCTGGTGGACGGCGCCGCCGGCACCGTGGTCCCGGACCGGCCGCTGGAAACCGGCGGGCCGACACCAGGCGGGGCTCCGGAGGAATCTGCCGGCCAACGGTGATGCAAGCCGGATCCGGGCGTAATGTTGAAGCATGAGCTGCCATGATGGAGCGCGGTCGCAATGACCCGTACCTGGTTGCGCTGGCTGCCGGCCGCAACCGTCCCTGCCGTGATCGCCGCCGGGGTACTGGCGGGATCCCTGCCGGCCAGCGCGGAAGACCCGCTGCCGGCCAAGTCACCCGAGCAGGTGCTGGCGCTGATCGCCCAGCACCGCGGCCCGTCCTTCTCCGGGACCCTCGAACAAACCTCGAACCTGGGCCTGCCGGACCTTCCCCAAAACGGCTCTGGGACCGGGGCCGGCGACACTGCCTGGCTGGAGTTGCTGACTGGCCCCCACACCGCCCGGATCTACCGGGACGGGGCGGATAACGCCCGCGTCCAGGTGCTGGACCGGCTCGCCGAGCGTGATGTCATCCGGCACGGCGACCAGCTCTGGCTCTACAACTCCAAGGACAACACCGCCGCGCATGCCGTCCTCCCGTCCGGCGGCCATCGCCCGTCCGGCCGGGAATCCGTGCCCACCCCGGACCGCCTGGCCGCGAAGCTGCTCGCCGCACTCGACCGGAGCAGCAACGTAAGCGTCGGGAGGGACGTCCAGGTCGCAGGCCGCGCCGCCTACCAACTGGTCCTCACACCCAAGTCCTCCGTCACCCTGCTCGCCTCGGTCTCGATTTCGGTGGACGGCCAGAGCGGGATGCCGCTCGGCGTGCAGGTGAAGGCACGCGGCCAGTCCGATCCGGCCTTCAGCGTAGCCTTCACGAAGCTGTCGCTGACGGCCCCGGACGCCGCGATCTTCCAGTTCAGCCCGCCACCGGGCGCCACCGTCAAGGAACTCCCGGCCCCGGACCGCAAGGCAGGCGCCGCAAAGGAAAAGCGTGGCACGGCCAGCAAGGCCCCCGGCTCGGCGTCGAAGGACAAGGTCAAGGTCAGCGGGACCGGCTGGGAATCCGTCGTCGAACTTCCGGCCGGCGCCCTGGACAAGATTGGGTCGCGGGACAAGGCGGCGCCGGATAAGGGATCTCCTTCCAGCGGAACACCGTCCAGCGGAATGCCGTCCAGCGGAATGCCGTCCAGCGGTACGCCGGAGCGGCAGGGCGGCGCCGGAGACATTGCCTCGCTGCTGGCCCAGGCGACGGTGCCGGTGTCCGGTGGCAGGCTCCTATCGACCACCCTACTGAATGTGCTGATCCTCGACGACGGCCGCATCTTCGCGGGGTCGGTCCCGCTGGATCGGCTCCAGGCCGCGGCTGCCGCCCGGTGACTGCCCCCGCCCCGTCCGCAGAACGGCCATCGGCTGAATCCCCATCCGCCGAGCTGAGCATCGAGACACGGGGGTTGAGCAAGCGTTTCGGCCGGCAATTGGCGGTCGACGGCGTGGACCTCGCCGTGCCCCGGGGCTCGGTCTTCGGATTCCTGGGACCCAACGGCTCCGGCAAAACCACCACCATCAGGATCATGCTGGGCCTCGCAGCGGCATCCAGCGGCTCGGTCCGCGTGCTGGGCGAGGAAATGCCGCGGCAACTGCGCAGCGTGCTGCCGAGGGTAGGCGCCCTGGTCGAGGGGCCGGCCTTCTATCCCTTCCTCTCCGGAGCCGCGAACCTGCTGCGCTTCGACGCCGCGGACCCGGAGACGCCGGCCGGGACGCGGCGGGAGCGGGTAAATACCGCGCTGGAACGGGTGGGCTTGGCACACGCCGCGGACAAGAAGGTCCGGGCCTATTCGCTGGGCATGAAACAGCGGCTGGGGATTGCCAATGCCCTGCTGGCGCCCCGGGAGCTGCTCGTGCTGGATGAGCCGACCAACGGCCTGGACCCGCAGGGCACGCGGGAGGTGCGGCACCTCGTCCGGTCCCTGGCCGCGGACGGCGCCACGGTGTTCGTCTCCAGCCACCTGCTCGCCGAGGTGGAACAAATCTGCACGCACGCCGCCATCATGAGTGCCGGCCGCCTGGTGGCGCAGGGCCCCCTGGCGGCGCTGCGCCAGGCCGGGCAGGCCAGGGTGCGGCTCCTCACACCGGACCCCGGCGCTGCGGCCCGGGTTCTGTCCGGCCTGGGGTTGACCGTGGACGGCGCTCGCTTCGGCAACGGAAGGCCCGACGCCGGCTCCTCCACCGACGCGGGCGCCCCCGCCACTGGGAGCCCCGAGAGCCGGGGCGAGCTGCTGTACGCGCCGCTGCCGGCGGACTCCGCCGCCGGTGCCCCGTCGCCCGAACAACTGGTGGCGGCCCTGGTGGCGGCCGAGGTGCGGGTGCGCGGCTTCGCCGTGGAACAGGCCACCCTCGAGGACCGCTTCGTCGAATTGACGGGGGAGGGGTTCGACGTTGCCCAGTGAGGCCCTCGCCCCCGGCCCGCGCCCCGGCCCGCATCCGCGCAGGAGGCAGCGCGGATCACCGGGCCTGCGGCTGCTCGGTTCCGAACTGGGCGTTTTGTTCCGGCGCCGCCGGACCTGGGCCATGTTGCTCGCCCTGGCCGCCATCCCGGTGCTGATCGCCGTGGCCGTGCGGCTGTCCTCCGCGGTACCGCCCGGGCGCGGGCCGGCGTTCCTAGACCGGATCAGCCAAAACGGCCTCTTCGCTGGCGTGACGGGCATGCTGGTGGCCGTCCCGCTATTCCTGCCGCTCACTGTCGGGGTGGTCGCGGGCGACACCGTTGCCGGGGAGGCGGGGCTGGGAACCCTGCGCTACCTGCTGGCGGCCCCGGCCGGACGGGCCCGGCTGCTGATGGTCAAGTTTGCGTCCGCCTTGGTGTTTGCCGTCGCGGCCCCGTTCATGGTGGCGCTGGTGGGGGCGGGGATCGGTGCGGCACTCTTCCCGGTCGGTCCGGTGACCCTGCTGTCCGGGGACTCGATCGGCGCCGATCAGGCCTTCGGGCGGCTGCTGCTGATTGCCGCCTATCTGGCGGTATCACTCGTGGGGCTGTCCGCCGTCGGCCTGTTCATGTCCACCCTCACGGACGCGCCCGTCGGCGCGATGGCGGCGACGGTGGTGGTTGCCGTGGTTTCCCAGGTCGCCGACGCGCTGCCGCAGCTGGACTGGCTGCACCCTTGGCTTTTGAGCCACCGCTGGCTCGACTTCGCCGACCTGCTGCGCCAGCCCATAGTCTGGGACTCCTTCGCGGCCAACGCCCTGCTGCAGGGCGGCTATCTGGCCGTTTTCGGTGCCCTCGCCTACGCCCGGTTCACCACGAAGGACGTGCTCTCCTAGGGTTCCTGGACCGTCAGGAACTGCCGTCAGTACCGGGCGGCGTAGGGGTAGAGCTGCATCCCGGACATGGACGCGAGATCCGTCACGGTAATCCCGCTCTCCTGGTTTAGCGCCTGAACGACGCGGCCGCCACCCAGGTAGATGGCCACGTGGTAGAACCCTGGCGCCGAACCCCAGACCAGCAGGTCTCCGGGCTGTGCCGCGGCCAAGGGCACCCGGACCGGCGCCTGCGCGAACTGCTCGGCGGCGGTGCGCGGCAGGCGCTTGCCGGCGGCGGCGAACGCGTTCTGGACCAGGCCGGAACAGTCAAAACCGTAGGCGCCAGTTCCGCCGTATTGGTAGAAGTACGGCGAGCCCACCTTGCCGAGGGCCGAGGACAGGGCGGCCTGGTTGGAACCGCCGGGGGCTGGGGCGGGCGCCGGAGCCGGCGGCGGGGCCGGAGCGGGGGCCGGGGGAAGAACCGGCGACGGCGGAACCGGGGCCGGGTCGACAGGAGCGGGAACGCTGGGGGGCGGACGCGGCGCGGCTGGGACCGGGGCGGGCCTGGGCGAGGTGCCGGCCGGACGGTCCGGTGTTGCCGGCACCGGCTGCGCTGCCTGGGCAGGCTGGCCGGTGGGCGCCGCCTCCCGCATCAATGCCGCGAGCCGTGCCTGCTGGCGCTGCCGGTCCAGGGCATCCACCCGGGCTGACTCCAGGGCCACGGTGGTGTCACGCAGGGTGGCGAGCTGGCCGACGAGTATCGTCCGCTGTGCCGCGGCGTCGGACACCGCTTTTTGGCGGTCCGCATCGGCGCGTTCGGCGTCGAGCTTGCGCGATTCCGCGGTCCGGGCAGCATCGTCGGCGGCGCGGTCGGCCTCGGCGGCGGCGTCCTTCGAGGACTGGGCGGCGGCGGCAGCGGTCTCCGCCGTCTGGTAGGCACGCGTGCGGCCGGCGGCCATGGCCTCAAGCGTGGCGGCCTGCTGGAGCGCCTCGCCGTCGCCGCCCATCAGGTTGCCGAGGGCCGGAGTCATGCCGCCGTTGCGGTAGAGATCGCCGGCGAGTTGGCCAATCAGCTTGCGCGCTTTTTCCTGCTCCGATTCGGCGGCGGCGGCCTTGGCTTCCGCCCATTGCGCGGCATCCCGCCGGACCTGGAGTTCCACCAGGGCATCGGCGTAGGCGTTGTTGGCGGCGAGCGAGGCAGCCAGGCCGGCCTCCTTGGCGGCTGACGCGTCCGCCAGGATCTTGTCGATCCGGTTGACCTGGTCTGCCGTCGCGCTTTCGCTGGCTTTCGCTGCGGCGATGTCCCCGGGGGTGGGAAGATCCGGCTTGGCCGGCACCCGCTGGGCGTGGACGGTGTTCGCGGGGGCCGGGGAGGCCTGGGCGGGGATCGCCAGCGTTCCAAGCAGTACGACGGCGGTGCCGAGGGCGGCGGCCCTCGTGCCGGGTGCGGTCCAACTCATGGAAAACCTCGCTGCTATCAGGCTGGCGTGAGCGAGGTCGGAAATTGGCACATGAAAGAGCCCCTCTGCGGATCACCCAGCAGGGACGAGGCTACGTGCCAAATACCACTTTGGCAACAAGAGTCACATCAATAACATAAACAACAATGATGTCATTAGGTGGCATTGCCACCGGCGTGTCGCGCTCGGCGTGAGTCTACGGGCCCCGGTACGGGTCCCGGCGGACGGTCACATCGGACGGCCGCCTCGGACGGTCAGGCGTGCTGGTGGGCCTCGTGCTCCGCGTGGGTGGCCGGTTCCAGCTGGAAGGTGCAGTGCTCGGTGTCGAAGTGCGAGCCGAGGCAGGTGACCAGCTTGTCCAGCACCCTGTCTGCTCCGCGGGCACCCAGCGCGGCGTCCTCCACCACCACATGGGCCGAAAACACCGGCACCCCGGAGGTGATGGTCCAGATGTGGATGTCGTGGACTGACACCACTCCGTCCACGGCCAGGATGTGCTCCCGGATCATCTGCACGTCCACGCCCTTGGGGGTGGCTTCCAGGAGCACATCGACGACGTCCCGGAGCAGGTGCCAGGCCCGCGGCAGGATCATCAGGGCGATCAGGATCGAGGCGATGGTGTCCGCGGCCTGGTAGCCGGTGGCCATGATGACGATGGCGGCGGCAATGACCGCGAAGGAGCCCAGCAGGTCGCCCAGGACTTCGAGGTAGGCGCCGCGGACGTTGAGGCTTTCCTTCTGGGCGCCGCGGAGGATCATCAGCGAGGCTAAGTTGGCAGCTGCGCCCAGGATGGCGGCAAAGAGCATGACGTCGGTGTGGACCTCGGGGGCCGTGCCGAGCCGCCGGATGGCCTCGGTGAAGATGACCACGGAGATGACGATCAAGACCAGCGCGTTGGCCAGGGCGGCGAGGACCTCCGCCCGCTGGTAGCCGTAGGTCCTCGCGTCGCTCGCCGGCCGCGCTGCGATCCAGGCGGCCAGCAGCGCGATGAAGACCCCGGCGGCGTCGGAGAGCATGTGCCCGGCGTCGGCAAGCAGGGCCAGTGAGCCGGAGACCAGCGCGCCCACCACCTGGATCAGGACCACTGAAAGGGTGATGCCGAGCACGGCGATCAGGCGTTTCCGGTGCTTTCCGGTGGCCGTTATTCCATGTGAGTGGCTGTGGTCGTGTCCCATGCTTCCAAGGCTAGTCCCACCGGACGCGGCTAGCCCCAGCCGAGCTCGTGCAGGCGCTCGTCGCTGATGCCGAAGTGGTGCGCGATCTCGTGGACGACGGTGACGGTCACTTCCTCGACGACGTCCTCGCGGGAAGTGCAGAGCTCCAGGATCGGCCGGCGGTAGATGGTGATCCGGTCCGGCAGCGAGCCGGCGTCCCACCAGGAATCCCGTTCGGTCAGCGGCACGCCCTCGTAGAGGCCCAGCAGCACAGTGTCCGGGTCCTCGTCCGGTTGCGGGGTGTAATCGTCTTCGATGAAGACAGCCACATTGTTCATGGTCTTGGCCAGTTCCGGCGGGATGCGGTCCAGGGCGTCGCCCACGGCCGCCTCGAACTCGTCCTCGGACATTGGGAACGGGCCGGGCGTGGCCGCATCGCCGTTTCCGCCGTCGTCGTTCCCGCCGGGCACAATGGGCAGGCCGGGAGGAAGGGAAGCGGGCATACCCTGAACCCTATGCCTTGGCCGGTGAGCCTGCCGGCCGGCGCGAACGGCGGCGGGTCAGCGCGACCCCGGCGAGGCAGATGACGCCCCCTACCAGCCCCCAGATGGTGGGGATTTCGCCCAGCACCAGCCAGGAAATCAGGATGGTGGTGCCCGGCACCAGGTAGGTGGTGGCGGCAAGCCGTCCGGCGTCGATCAGCGAGAGCGCATAGGCCCAGGTGGTGAACGCGATCGCCGTCGGGAAGACGCCGAGGTACACCAGCCCCAGGGTGGCGGGCAGCGGTGCCGCCTGCAGCTCGGCGATCAGCTGGCCGCTGAACGGCAGGCAGCACAGGGCGCCCACCATGATGCCGAACCAGGTGGCCTGGGCCGCGGGGATCTTCCGGAGCACCGGCTTCTGCACGATCACGCTCACCGCGGCCAGGGCGGCGGCCAGCAGGCAGAGCAGCACTCCGGCGACGTCCGCCGTCGAGCGCTGGCCCGAGCCGAGCGCGATCACCGCCACACCGCCGAACGCGACCAGGCTGCCGATGATCAGCCAGCGCGGGAAGCCTTCCTTCAGGATGATCCCGGCCATCACCGCCACGAGGATGGGGTTGACGTTGATCAGCAGGGCGGCCGTGCCGGCGTCGAGCATGTGCTCGGCGGCGTTCAGCGCAACGTTGTAGCCGCCGAACCACATCACGCCGTAGGCCAGGATCGGCCACCACTCGCGGCCCCGGGGCAACACCGCGGCCTTGCGGAACTTCGGCAACACGACGAGGCCCAGTACGACGGCGGCCACAGCCAACCGTCCGAGGGTCAGCGCGCCGGGGGAGAAGCTGGGTCCGACGGCGCGGATGCCCACGAAGGCCGACGCCCAGAGCACCACGGTGACCACGACGGCGGCAATTCCGAGCCCGCTGATCTGCCCGGGCCGAAGCGTTGCCCGCGCTGCGACCGGCGGCGCGGCATGCGAGGCCGCTTCATGGGTGCTGCCCGGATGGGTTTCTTCCGGATGCGTGCTGTCCGGGGAGGGGGAGCCTGTCTGGGCCGTTGTTGCCATATTGCCAATCTAGCCCGTGCGGCGGCCCGGCAGCTGGCGGAAATCGGTCAGGTCTAGTCGGTTTCCCGCCAAAGTTACTGCCCGCCTCGGTGCGGCGGCCCGCCCCGGCTTACCGGAGCGGCCGGGCAGCCGCCTGGATGGCCGCCGCGACCTCGTCGAGGGCGGCCGATCCGTGCCGCCACTGCTGCCAGTGGAGCGGGACATCCACGTGCGCGCCGGGGTCCAGAGCCACCGCGGTGCCGTGCTTCAGCTCCTCAGCGACTTCGATTTCCGGGAGCAGCCCCCATCCCATTCCCCAGCGGATGGCCTCGCCGAACTCGTGGGCGGCTGGAATGTAGTGCCGGGGCGGCTGCAGGGCAGTACGGCTCACCGACCGAAGGTACCGGTCCTGCAAGTCGTCCTTGCGGTCGAAAACGATGACCGGCGCGGCGGCGAGCGATTCCGCCGTGGCGCCGGCGGAGAACCAGCGGGCGGCAAAGCCGGGGGTGCAGACCGGCAGGTAGCGCATGACGCCCAGCCTCCGGGAGGAGCAGCCGGGCGCCGCCGCGGCCGTTGTGGTGATGGCGGCGGCCGCAGCGCCGCTGCGCAGGAGTTCGAGCGAGTAGTCCTGGTCCTCGCGGAGAACCTCGAGCTGGACCCTTCCCGCGACCGCGGCCAGCCCGGCCAGCGCCCAGGTATGCAGGGAGTCGCTGTTAATCACCAGGGTCAGGCGCGTGCGTCCGTGCGGCTCCTCCGGGCGCAACTCCTCGGCGAGGTCGGCCGCGAGCAGGTCCAGCTGGCGGGCGAAGCGCACCACCGTCTGCCCGGATTCCGTCAGTCCTGCCGGCCGTGCCCGCGTCAGTACGGGGCGGCCGACGGCGGCCTCAAGGGCGCGGATCCGCTGGCTGATGGCCGACGGCGTCACGGACAAGTGGGCGGCTGCGGCGTCAAAGCTGCCGTGCGCGACGATGGCCGCCAAAGTCCGGGCCTGTTCGGGGGTGATATCCAACATTAGCCAATCTTATGTAACCCCAGAAAGATTAGCTGGTTTCAGCTTCCTGTTGCCCTTACCGTCGAAGGGTGATCCTTCCCCTGTTTTCCGGGCTCTCCGCCGGCCTGTCGCTCATCGTCGCCATCGGCGCGCAGAATGCGTTCGTTCTTCGCCAAGGCATCCAGCGCTCCCACGTGGCCCTGGTGGTGACCGTCTGTGCCGTTTCGGACCTTGTGCTGATTGTGCTGGGCGTCGCGGGTATCGGCGTCCTGTTGGACCGGGCCCCCGCCGCGCTTGTGGTGATCAGGTGGGCGGGTGCCGCGTTTCTGTTCGGCTACGGTGCCCTCGCCGCCCGGCGCGCGGTCCGGGGCGAACAGCTGGTCCTCCCCGGAGACAAGCCGGCCAGCAGTCGGGCAGTGGTGCTGGCCACCTGCCTGGCCTTCACCTGGCTGAACCCTCACGTCTACCTGGACACCGTCCTGCTGCTCGGGTCGCTTGCGGCCACCCACGGCGAGTCCGGACGCTGGTGGTTCGCCGCCGGCGCCGGGCTTGGAAGCATCGTTTGGTTCACCGCCCTGGGCGCGGGGGCGCGGTACCTGACCACCCTGTTCCAGCGCCGGGCGGCCTGGCGGGTGCTCGACGCCGTGATTGCCGCCGTGATGTTCACCCTGGCGGTGCTGCTGCTTGTCTGAGTCTCTATTTGCCGCGCGCGGCGGTGCTACGTTCCGTCACCGCTAGGTTTCGCGGCGGGACCACTCCAGCAGCCGCTCCACCGGCCACGTCGTGATGATGCGCTCCGCGGGAACGTTGTTCCGGGCGGCCCGCTCCGCGCCGTACTGCAGGAAGTCCAGCTGCCCGGGCGCGTGCGCGTCGCTGTCGATGCTGAAGAGGCACCCGGCGTCGAGCGCGAGCTGGATCAGCTCGTCCGGGGGATCCTGCCGCTCCGGCCGGGCGTTGATTTCGACGGCGACGCCACGCTCTGCGCAGGCTGCGAACACGCGCTTCGCGTCAAACTCCGACGGCGGCCGCGTGCCCCGCGATCCGTTCAAGAGCCGGCCGGTGCAGTGGCCCAGCACCCTGGTGTGCGGATCCTCGATCCCGGCCAGCATCCGCCGGGTCATGGTCCGGCTGTCCGAGCGGAGCTTCGAGTGCACGCTTGCCACCACGACGTCCAGCCTGTCCAGCAGTTCCGGGGCCTGGTCCAACGTCCCGTCCTCGAGGATGTCGACTTCGATGCCGGCGAGCAGCCGGGGCTGGTGGCCCGCGCCGTCGGACTTGGCTGCTGCCGCCCCGGCGGTCTTGATCCGCTCGATCACTCCGAGCTGCTCGGTGAGCCGCTCGGCGCTGAGGCCGTTCGCGATCCTGAGATTGGGGGAGTGGTCGGTCAAGGCAAGGTAGTCCCGGCCCAGCATCCGGGCCGCATCCAGCATGGACTCGATCGACGAACCGCCATCGGACCAGTTGCTGTGCGTGTGCAGGTCGCCGCGCAGGCTCGCCAGCAGCTCGTGGCCGCCGCTGGCGAGGGGCTCGGCGCCGCGCTCCCGCAGATCGGCAAGGTAGTCGGGGACGCCGCCGTCGACCGCCTGCGCAATTACCTCGAAGGTGCGGTCCCCGATGCCCTTCATCCGCTTCAGCCTGCCGTCTGCTCGCCGCGCCGCCAGCTCCCCGGGGGAGAAGCCGCTGATGAGTTCGGCTGCCTTCCGGAACGCCTGCACCTTGAAGGTGGTGGCGCGTTCGCGCTCGAGCCAGAAAGCGATCTCAGTGAGGGCAGCGGTGGCGTCCATCTGACCATCATCCGCACAGCCGCCCGGGCCCTGTCCAGAGCTTATTCCCGGGTTGTGGATGGGATTTTGGAGATTCCGGAAGTTGGCCCTATAGTTTTATAGGTCCAGTTCGGAGGAACCCGAAGGGAACAAAAACGGAAGGCTTCGGCCCTTAATTTTTGCCCTTGTGCAGTGGGTTTTACCGGATGGCGTCCTGGCCCCCATCGTCTAGCGGCCTAGGACACCGCCCTTTCACGGCGGCGGCACGGGTTCGAATCCCGTTGGGGGTACGCAAGGAACTGGTCAAGCCGGATGAAAAAGTCTGGTAGGCTAAAGGCCTTGAAAAATTGCGGTAGCGATACGGCAAGCAGCAAGAAACAGCAGTAAAGCAGTACAAGCAAGGCCCTGTAGCGCAGTTGGTTAGCGCGCCGCCCTGTCACGGCGGAGGTCGCGGGTTCAAGTCCCGTCAGGGTCGCTCTGATTGCCAGAAGAAATTCCGGCCGTCATGGTGACAAGTCACCTAGGCTCTGTAGCTCAGTTGGTAGAGCGTTCGACTGAAAATCGAAAGGTCACCGGATCGACGCCGGTCGGAGCCACCAGCTAGAACCCCGCAGTTCCCAGTGTTTACACGGGAACGGCGGGGTTTTTTCGTTGCCGGGGAACGAGAGTCGCGGACCCCGGCCCATAAGGATCGGGCGGGGTCCGTGATGGCTAGCTTGGAAAGGCCACCAGTTTCTGTTCCTGCCGTCCCAGCTTTTCGATGGAGATCTCCATCCGGTCGCCGTCGCGGAGGTAAGGAAACTTTCCGGACAGCGCCACCCCCTGCGGTGTGCCCGTGTTGATAATGTCGCCCGGATCAAGGACTAGGTACTGCGACAGGTTCCAGATGATGTGGGCCACGGAGAAGATCATGTCCGAGGTGTTGGAATTCTGCCGAACCTCGCCGTTGACGGTGGAACGGAGCGTAAGCTTCTGCGGGTCGCCCACTTCGTCGGCGGGCACCAAGGCCGGGCCCAGCGGATTGAACGTTGCGCAGCACTTGCCCTTGGACCACTGTCCTCCGGAATGCTCCACCTGGTAGCTGCGCTCCGAAACGTCGTTGCTGACCGCGTAACCGGCCACGTAGTCCAACGCCTCCTCCGCGGACGACAGGTACGAAGCCCTCTTCCCGATGACGACGGCGAGCTCCACCTCCCAGTCAACTTTTTCCGCGCCCGGCGGGATTACGACGTGATCGTAGGCGCCCACGACCGTGTTGGGGTGCTTGAAGAAGAGAATCGGGACCGACGGAGGTGCGTCGCCCGACTCCGCCGCGTGTGCCGCGTAGTTGTGACCGATGCAAAGAACGGCACCCGGTTTGGCGACCGGGGCGCCAACCCGCAGGGCGCCGGCGTCGGCCAGTTCGGGCAGCCCGATTTTCAGGGCAGCGCGGGCTTTGGCTATGCCGTCGGCGGCGAGGAAGGCGCCGTCGATATCGGTGGTGACGGAGCGGAGGTCGAAGTATTTTTCGCCCTCCCTGGCCACCGGAATTTCGCGGCCGGGCTCGCCGAGGCGCATAAGTTCCATGTGAGTTGTCCTTGCTCGAAGTTCGGAGATTACCGGTGGTGGGTCAGTGTTTGTAGGGGCGCTGCTTGTCCAGCGCCGGGTTGAGTTCGACGCCGAATCCCGGAGTTTCCGGCACCTTGAGCTTTCCGTTGACCGGTACCGGTTCACCCAGCAGCATCGGTGAGAACATGGGCACGATTTCCTCGGCGGTGGGGTGCATCATCAGGAATTCGGCGAACGGGCTGTTCGTCCGGGTAATGACGAAATGGTACGAGTAGACGGATGATCCGTGCGGAATCACGAGCGCCCCGTTGGCATCGGCCATGGCCGAGATCTTGCTCAGCTCGGTAATCCCGCCGCACCAGCCGACATCAGGCTGGATGATGTCGGCGCAGTCCATGTCGAGCAGCAGCTTGAAACCCCAACGGGTGGCCTCGTGCTCGCCGGTGGTGACCAGCATCTTTGGCGGAACCTGCTTCTTCAGCTTGGCGTAGCCCCAGTAGTCGTCCGGGGGCAGGGCTTCCTCGATCCACTTCAGGTCGTATTCCGCCGCTCCGTGTGCCAGCCGGGTGGCGTAGTCGATGTCCAGCGACATCCAGCAATCCAGCATGAGCCAGAAGTCGTCGCCGACTTTCTCGCGCATGTCCCTAATCATTTCGAGGTTCTTTCGCAGGCCTTCCTCGCCTTCGGCCGGGCCGTGGTGGAGCGGCATCTTGCCGCCAATGAAACCCAGGTTCTTGGCGATATCCGGGCGTGCGCCCGTGGCGTACATTGTCAGTTCGTCGCGGACGGGGCCGCCCAGTAGTGCGTAGACAGGTTCCTGGCGGATCTTGCCCAGCAGGTCGTACAGCGCCAGGTCCACGGCGCTGATGGCGTTCAGCACCACGCCCTTGCGTCCGTAGAAGAGCGTGGAGCGGTACATCTGGTCCCAGATCTTCTCGATGTCCGTGACGCGGGCGCCTTCGACGAAGCGGGCCAGGTGCTTCTCCACGATGAAGGCACCCAGGTCGCCGGCAGTCGTGACAGCGAAGCCGACCGTGCCGTCGTCGGCCTCGATTTCGACGACGAGAGTGCCCAATACGTTGAGCCCAAAGCTCTGTCGCGACAGGCGGTACTCGGGGTAGACGGACATCGGCGTGGCGATGTGGTCATCGATCCAGTGGTCGGCGCCCTGGTCGTGGTAGTCGGCGCCCCCGCCGCGCAAAGTGTAGGCGCGGACCTGGCGAATGCGGTTTTCGATGCTCACTGGCTGTTCCTTGCTGAGTCGAGGCGGATGAGGACTTTGCCGGCGGTACCGTCGGCAGCGGCGAGCCCGGCGAAGGCGGCGTCAGCGTCGTCCATCGACACTTCCCGGCTGATGAGTTCAGCCAGGACCGTGGAACCTTGGTCGACCCAGGCGGCGGCGTCGCGAAAATCCTGGTTGTTGTAGCAAAAGCTGCCGACAATTTCGCGTTCCTCGGTGGAAACACGGTAGGCATCAAAGGCCAGTTGGGGCGATCCCATCCCCACCAAGGAGACGACCCCGCCGTACTTTGTCGCGTCGAGGGCGTTGGCCATGGTGGGTTTGATGCCTACCGCATCAATGGTGGCGTCCGCGAGGGAACCGAAGGCGGCGCGGACCTGGTCCTCTAGCGGCGAGGCCGAGGGGTCGAGTGCCTTGGCGCCGAGCCGCTCGCAGAGCGCCCTGCGAGCCGGGTCCATTTCGGAGACGAGGACGCTGGCCGCTCCCTCCTGAAGGGCGGCAAGGATGACCGACTGGCCGATCGGACCGCCGCCGATCACGAGGACCTTTTGGCCGGCGCCGATCCGGGCGCGGCGGACCGCGTGGAAAGCGACGGCGAGGGGCTCGATCAGTGCTCCGTAGACGATTGGCGTCTCCTCGGAGAGAACGACGACGTTGGCTGCCGGCACGGCCACACTTTCTGCGAACGCGGCGACGATGGCCGGATTCACCCCGATCACCGTCCGCTGGGGGCAGTGCTGCTGCTGGCCCGCGCTGCACGCCTCGCAGGTATCGCAGCTGATGAGCGGGTTGAAGGTGACGGGTTGCCCGACGGCGAGGCCGCTGTCCTCCGTTCCTGCGCCCAGGGCGGAGATGCGGCCCACGGTCTCGTGACCCATGACTTGGCCGGGGACCCGGCGGCCGTTTTCGCCGGTGTAGCCGTGGATGTCCGAGCCGCAGATGCCGGTGGCGACGATCTCGATGAGGACTTCGCCCGGGCCGGCTGCGGGTTCGGCGCGGTCGGTGACCACCAGTTCGTGGAAGTCTTTCAGTTCAAGTACGCGCATCAGTGGACTTCTTCCGTAACGGGTGCAGAGGCGGGGACGGTGTCGGAAATCCTGCTGACCCGGTGGCTGTAGAACAGCATCCCGGCACCCAGCAGGGCCGTGATGGCGAGCAGGAGCAGGCCCGCGTTGGGACCGAAGGATGCTTCTGCCCAGGTCTTGGCGATGGGGGCGACAAAACCGCCCAGGCTGCCGATGGAATTGATTAGGGCAATGCCGCCGGCCGCCGCGGCTCCCACCAGCATGCCGGTGGGCAGCGTCCAGAAGACGGGCTGGACGGAAATGAAGCCGGCTGCGCCGAGAGACAGTGCAGCGAGACCCATCACCGGGTTGTCGGTGAGTGCGGAAGCGAAGATGCCGACGGCGGCAGCGGCCAGCGAGGCGGTCGCCACAAGGCGGCGCTTACCTGTCCGGTCAGCCAGCCGGCTGAGCACGAAAGTGGCGATCATGGCGATGCCCCACGGCACGGCAGTCATGAGGCCGACCCCGAGTCCCACCTTGGCGCCAACCAGCTTAGCGATCTGGGTTGGCAGGTAGAAGGTGACGCCGTACACGCTCATCTGGATGGTGAAGTAGATGACGCAGAAGTAGAGGACCTTCGGGTTGCCGAGTGCCCGCAGCGCGCCTCGCGGAGAGTGGTCGGCTTTGACTTGATCCTCGGCTTCGAGGGCGGCGGAAAGCGTGGTGCGCTCGGTTTCGGTCAGCCATTTGGCATCCGCGGGACCGTTATCCAGGTACGAGAACGCCCAGATGCCGACTCCTACGGTGAGCGCGCCGGTGACGATGAACATGAGCTGCCAGCCCTGCAGGCCGCCCAAGCCGTCCAGGTCTAGGAGCACTCCAGAGAGTGGGCCGCCGAAGATGAACGCCAGCGGAGCGCCGAAGTAGAACAAGCCGTTGACCCTTCCGCGGAACTGGGCTGGAATCCAGTAGGTCAAGTACAGAATGACGCCCGGGAAGAAACCGGCCTCGGTGATTCCTAGGAGCACCCGGAGGATGTAGAAGACCCCCTCGGTCTGCGCGAACATCATGAGGGCCGAGACGATGCCCCAGCTGATCATGATCCGGGCGAGCCAAATCTTGGCGCCCAACTTGCGCATCAGGATGTTGCTGGGGACTTCGAGTGCGGCGTAGCCAAGGAAGAAGATGCCGGCTCCCAGCGCATAGGCCGCGTCCGAGATGCCGGTGTCCGCCTGGTACGCAGCCTTGGCGAACCCGAGGTTGGAGCGGTCGAGGAACGCAAGGATGTACATCAGCAGAAGGACCGGGATGAGCCGTCGGGTGACGCGGCTGACAATCGGCGCCAGCGATTCGCTGGAGGGAGCCGACACTTGGTTTGACACGATAACTCCTCATCGAGTTCATGTTGATGAATTATTGTTCACAAGTGTGAACAATGTGAGTATGGCACAGGTCACAGAAGGGGGCAAGGGGTCAGGGGTCGGTTACGCCGTGCGTGCGGTGGCGGCGGGGATGACGATATTCGGCTCCCGCACCCCAAGCAGGGCGCGGATTTCCTGGGCTGCTGCCTCCAGGGGCCGTAGGATGCTGCCGGGCCAGTCGGGGTCGGTGCGCGCGGTAGGCATCGTTACCGACAACGCGGAGTTCAAGCCGCCGCCGGACTCGCTGGTCAGTGGGACGGCGACGCAGCGGCAGCCGTCCAGGTACTCTTCGTCGTCCACGGCGAAACCGCTGGCTTTGGCGTCCGAAACCAGCTTCGCCAGCGCGTTAACGTCGGTCACCGTCTTATCTGTGAGGCGTGGCAGTGCCACTGAGTTAAGTCGGCGTTGCGCCTCGTCCCGGTCCAGCATGCTGAGCAGTGCCTTGCCTATCCCGGTGGCGTGGGCGAGCAAGCGCATACCGACCGACGAGCCCAAACGCATCCCGTCCGAGCCCTGGCTGATTGCGATGTACACGTTTTCGACGCCGTCGAGGAGGGCCAGCTGAACGGTTTCGCCCAACGTGGCGGACAGCCGATCCATGACTGGCTTAGCGACGTTGGCCAGATTCTGGTGCCCGGTGTACATCTGGCCGACCTGCCACGCCCTCAGGCCGAGGGAATACTGCTTGTTCGAGGAGCTGTGATCCAGCCAGCCGGCAGCGGAAAGTGTGTTCAGCAGTCCGTGCGCACTCGAGCGTGGAAGTTGAAGCCCTTCGAGGATCTCCGTGAAGCTCGCAGAACCTCTCCCTGCGACGAATTCCACCACCGCGAGGGCGCGGTCGGCTGACTTGACGGGCATATTGCCCCGATCATCACTCAAAGCTGCTCCAGGCGTCGCGCGGTTGTTCACATACTTGAATTGTAGCTGTGTTGAGCGGGTCGAGAGGTTGCCCCCGTGAGGGACTCTCGCCGCAGTCGGCCCAGATAGAAGCTCCGTCGTTGATCGGCGCGGTGGTTCAGGGAGCTGCACGTGGACGGAGCATCGTGCGATGCGGGCAATAGGATGTCCTGAACGGCAGCTTGGTTCGGGGAAGCCACGCCGGTCTCATGGCGGGGAAGGTGACAGGCGATGTTCTCACTAGGGATTGGGATAGGGCCCGAACTGCTGGCCCGGCAGGCTGCTTGGTTCGCACCGACGCACCAGCCGTTCCTTGTCCCGAGGAGCAGTGCGGACTCGATCGGCATGGCACCTCCGGGCGGTGAACTCTCCGCTGAACTCAGAGATACCTTCGAAATCTACAACGTTCCTGACGAGCTGGTTTGCGTGCTGGTGAGCGAAGAAGAGTTCAATGACCTCGGGCGAAAGGCCCGGGCGGATCTCGTGCGAAATCAGGTCAAGCTCGGACGGGAAGTTATTCCCTCGGTTCGAAGTGCCCCGGCGGAGGTGCGCGCACAGGTATCGGCCCAAGCTGACGGGCACCGCTTCGTGTGGTGGCCCTCGTTGCTGCAGGGACACCGGGAGCCGGTCCTGGGCGAATATCTTCGCTTCGGACGCCGACCCAGCCGGCACTTGGAGGTACCTGAAGACCTCTGGGAGAACGCCCACGCGACGCTGCCGGGGGCGAGGGCGTTGGCGGGCACCTTCCCTAATGCCAGCGGCCCCAACTGCTTCGGGACCGTCATGGCGGCAGCGGGCCGATCCGAAGCGGCTGAGGTTTGGATGCTGCGGGAGCCGTTCGAGGAGTGGCTGTCGTCATCCGCCGTACCAGGCGGGGCCGATGACGACCCGGGAACGGTGCTCGTCTGGCGCTCCCCGGAAGGCTTAGTAGAGCACGCCGCTGTAACAATCGGGGGCGGATATGCCCTCCACAAACCGTCCCAAGGCTGGATGAGCCCGCGGAAAATTCTGACAGTGGGGGACGTTATTGCAAGCGCCCGGCAGCGTGGCCGGCGGCTGGCCCGCTACACCCTAAACGCCGGCTAGAGAATAGGGATCCCCTACAGGACGACTGCCTGCATCTGCCAGGACTCTCGCCAGGCTTTGGGTGAGCGGGTCAGCGCCAGCCGAGCTGCGGCGCCACGTACTTGAGGATCGATTCGATCACGTGGGCGTTGTAGTCGACGCCAAGCTGGTTCGGGACAGTGAGCAGCAGCGTGTCCGCCGCTGCGATCGCCTCGTCCTCGGCCAGCTTCGCCGCCAGTTCGTCCGGTGCACCCGCGTAGGAGCGGCCAAAAATTGCACGGGTCTTCTCGTCGATGTTGCCCACCTGGTCCGAACTGCGGCGGTCTCGGCCAAAGTAATGCCAATCGCGTTCGTCCGTGAGTGCGAAGATGCTGCGGCTGACCGAGACGCGGGGTTTCCGCTCGTGCCCGGCTTCCTTCCAGGCCTGCCGGTAGAGCTCGATCTGCTCCGCCTGCTGGATGTGGAACGGCTTGCCGCTCTCGTCGTCTTTGAGCGTGGAGCTCTGCAGGTTCATGCCGAGCTTTGCGGCCCAGGCGGCAGTGGCGTTCGAGCCGGAACCCCACCAGATGCGCTCGCGCAGACCCTCCGAGTGCGGCTCCACGCGCAGCAGGCCGGGTGGGTTCGGGAACATCGGGCGCGGGTTCGGGGCCGCGAATCCCTCCCCAGTGAGCACCTCGAGCAGGCGCTCGGTGTGCCGGCGGCCCATGTCGGCGTCGGACTCGCCCGCAGCGGGAGCGAAGCCAAAGTGGCGCCAGCCCTCGATGACCTGCTCGGGTGACCCTCTGCTGATGCCCAGCTGCAGCCGGCCTCCGGAGATCAGGTCTGCCGCGCCGGCATCCTCCGCCATGTAGAGCGGGTTCTCGTAGCGCATGTCGATCACGCCGGTACCGATCTCAATGCGGCTGGTTTTTGCCCCGATCGCAGCAAGCAGCGGGAACGGGGACGCGTATTGCTGGGCGAAGTGGTGGACGCGGAAGTATGCGCCGTCCGCCCCGAGTTCCTCGGCCGCGACGGCGAGGTCGATCGCCTGCAGCAGCGCATCCGACGCGGTGCGCGTGCCGGATTCAGGGTGGTCGGTCCAATGGCCGAAGGACAGGAACCCGATCTTCTTCACACCAGGAACCAACATGGCCGCGGAGGCTCCTATTCCCGCCTTAGGCCCGGCCGGGAAGGCTGCCTGAACCCATCGATTGCTCCGTAACGGCCCTTTTGCCCCGTCAAAACGGCGGTTACGGAGCAATCGATGAGGTGTTCGACGGCGGCGCTCGCATTTGGGGACACCCCGACGGTCCGGGCTAGACTCGCACGCTGGGGAAGAACGCCATTGCCGCGGACGGTCCCTGGACGGTCCGCGGCGCAAGCCCGACCAGAAGAGTGATTTTGAAGAAGACTGCACGCCAGCTGACCGTAACCGCCCTCCTCGCCGCCGTGGCGCTGACCGCCTGCTCGGCACCGGAAGCCGCGGCACCGCCGTCGTCCTCGGCCCCCGCCGCCAGCGCCACAGCTGCCGCGACGCCCAGTCCCACCAAGTCCTCCGGCCCCTATGGCGACTTCCCGACAGCGGCCGAGGCCTGCAAGACGATTTCGGAGCAGGCCACGGGGTCCTCGCTCTTCCCGCTCTCGGCGGCGCAGGGCAAAACCGCCGAACTGGAGCAGCACAAGGCTGAACTCAGCCGCACGGCCGAACGCGTCCCGGACAGCCTCAAAGCCGCCTTCGCCAAGCTCAACCAGGTCGCCGTCGCGGGCCTGAGTGACCAGACTGTCTACTCGAGCGGCAAGTTCCAGGAGGCCATGGCTCCCGTGACCGCTTGGATTGCCGCGAACTGCCAGTAGGCCCGGGGCGATTGCCCCGAACGCCGGACGTGGCCTCGGAAATCCGGCGATGCGGCCCCAGCGTCGGCCCTAAGGGCTAGGGTGGTGTCAAAGAGAAGGGGGAGTGCCACATGGAGTACCAGAATCCTCAATCCGCGGTTCCCGAGGTTGGCCTGCCGGCGGCCGCCCGGGCCGCGACCGGCCGCACCGTGATTTCTGAAGCCGCCGTCGCCAAGGTTGCCGGCATTGCCGCCCGGGCGGTCCCCGGCGTTTATTCCCTGGGCACCGGGCCGTCCCGGGCCCTGGGTGCCATCCGCGACGCGGTCGGAAGTTCGGACCACGCCGCCGGCGTGCGCGCCGAGGTGGGCGAGACCCAGGTGGCGGTCGACATCGATCTGGTGGCCCTCTACGGCACCCCGCTTCATCCCCTGGCGGATCAGATCCGCGCCGCCGTCTACGCCGCGGTCGAAGAACTTGTCGGCCTGCAGGTCATCGAAGTCAATATCGAAATCCATGACGTCTTCGTCCCCGGCCCGGCCAAGCCCGCGGCCTCCGGCGAGGCGCGGCCCGTGAGGGAGGCCCTGCAATGAACCTGACCGTGGTGGGCCTTGCCGCCGGCGCCTTCCTGGCCTTCATGTCGTTCGCCTTCGGAGTCTGGGGCTTCCTCGGGTCCCTGCTCTTCATGGCCGTCGGAGCCCTGCTGGGCCGCGCCGCGGAAGGGAAACTGGACCTGCGCAGCGTCGTCGACGCCCTCACGGGCCGGCGTTCTTCCTCATGAGCGCCCCCGCCGCGCGGCTGCTGGCCGGGCACAACCGGATCAGCACCCAGGCCCTCACCAGCGTCGCGCGCGCTGCGGCCGCGGAAGCGCTCGGGGTGCCGCCGCAGGACGTCCGGGCCGACTGGGCCGACGACGACGGCCTGCTGGCGCTCTCACTCGTGACACCGATCGCAATTCCCTCGCTCACCGCCGTGCTCCGTGATCCTGCGCGGGTGGCCTCCTTCGGCGGCCCTATCTGGGACCGGGCAGTGGCCGCAAAAGCCGAGATTCTTCGCCGCGTCACGGAGCTCAGCGGCGCGCAGTTGAGCCGGGTGGACATCCGCATCAGCGGGGCGAGCGTCCGTGACGGAGGGCGGGTGCGGTGAACCAGGCTGCCGAACGTTACGAGGGTGACGCCATTCCCCGGGCGGCGTCACGGGACGCCGTGCTGGACCGGGTCGTTGCCCGCGAGACCACCTCCTCCCGGGCAACCGCCGCCGTCATCGCGGCCGTCCTGGTGATCGGGTTGTGCGTCTACGCCCTGCTGGAAACGGCGGTGCGGGCTGTCGGGCAGCCGCCGTGGCTGATTGATCCGCAGACCGCCGCGGAGAGGGTCATCGCACTGCCGGCCGGATTCCCCCCGCTGCTCCTCGGCGTCATTGGCGCGGTGCTGTTCGCGGCCGGGCTCTTCTTCTTCCTCAACGCGGTCCTGCCCGGGCGGCGCGCCCGGCACGTGCTCGCGGACCCGCGCGCCGCCGTCGTGGTCGATGACGAGGTGATCGCCTCGGCGCTGGCGCGGCGTGCCCGGCTGGCCGCCAATGTGACGCAGGAACAGGTGATGGTGGTGGTGTCCCGGCGCCAGGTGCTGGTCAACGTCCGGCCCACCTCCGGAGTGCCGCTCCGCGCGGCGGACGTGCAGGCCGCCGTTGAAGCAGAGCTCCGGGACATGGCTCCCTCGCCGATGCCGGAGGTCCGGGTCAACCTGGCGTCCTCGGGGGTGATCGGCGCGTGAACGGCACCCCCCGGGTACTGAACCGGATCCTGATCGGCATCCTCGGCGCGAAGCTCCTGGTGATCGGGGCCCTGCTGATCCTGCTGGCCACCGTCCCGTCGGTCGGCCGCTGGTGGCAATCCTGGTCGGCGGGACTATGGAACGCCGCCCGCGGACTCTTTGACCGGACGCGCTTCCCCGGCGGGCAGGAGAGTTGGCTCTGGTTTGTCATCGTGGTCCTGCTGCTGGCCGTCATCGGCGTCATGGTGGCGTGGCTGGCGCAGCAGGGCAAGGGCCGGGCGAACCTGCTGGTTGCCGAAGACGACGCCGGCGAAGTGGCCGGGAACGTGCGGATCGGCGGCGGCGTGGCGGAACAAGCCCTCCGGGCGGCGCTGGCCGACCGGCCGGACCTCGCGGGGGCCACCGTGGCCACTTACGAGTTTGCCGGCGAGCCCGCCTTGCGGATCCGGGTACAGCCGCGCCAGGGCGTGGCTCCGCACATCCTGGCTGCCGAGGTTTCTGCCCTCGTGGAAGCGCTGGACGCGGTGATCGGCAAACGCACCCCCGTGCTGGTCCACATCGGCTCCGGCGCACGGTCCAGGTTTGGCCGGGCAGAGCGCGTCCGTTGAGCCGACGGGGCGCCGGCGTCCCGCAGCGGGGACACATTTGCCCCACCCGAAACTCAGGTCCCAGCCCGGCTGCATTGCCCGTACGGGCGCGGCCTAACCCGGATTGAATGCCGCCGTCGGACCTTTTTATTGCGTAAAGCTTTGATGTAAGCGCTTGCATTCTCGGCTGTCGTGTCGCTAGTGTGATGGTCACCACACCAACTGCACCACCGGTCCAGCCGGTACTCAGCGAGGAGCACCTGTATGAAAACCCGTAAATACCTACTTCCCGTAGCCGCGGCCGGTGTCTTGGCCCTCTCCCTGTCGGCCTGTGCAGGCGGAGGTGGCGGCGGTGGCACCACGGGTGGTGGTGGCGGCGACGCGGCAGCCAACCTGGACGGGCGCGGTCCCATCACCTACGTACAGGGCAAGGACAACAGCAACGTGGTCCGCCCGCTGATCGAAAAGTGGAACGCCGCGCACCCGAACGAGAAGGTGACGTTCAAGGAGCAGACGGACCAGGCCGACCAGCAGCACGATGACCTCGTGCAGAACTTCCAGGCCAAGAATGCCAACTACGACGTCGTCAGCGTTGACGTTGTCTGGACCGCCGAGTTCGCGGCGAAGGGCTGGCTCCAGCCGCTCAAGGACAAGATGGCGCTGGACACCACCGGAATGCTGAAGCCGACGGTCGAAGCCGCCTCCTACAAGGGCACCCTGTACGCCGCTCCGGAATCTTCCGACGGCGGCATCCTGTACTACCGCAAGGACCTGGTCCCCACGGCCCCCAAGACCTGGGACGAAATGATGGGCATGTGCTCCATCGCCAAGGCCAAGAACATCGGCTGCTACGCCGGCCAGTTCTCGAAGTACGAGGGCCTGACGGTCAACGCCTCCGAGGCGATCAACTCCTTCGGCGGTTCCGTGCTGGACAAGGACGGCAAGCCGAGCCTGAACACCGAAGAAGCCAAGACCGGCCTGAACAACCTCGCCAAGGCCTACGCTGACGGCAACATCCCCAAGGAAGCCATCACCTACAAGGAAGAGGAATCCCGTCAGGCATTCCAGGACGGCAAGCTCCTGTTCCTGCGCAACTGGCCGTACGTCTACAACCTGGCCACCACGGAAGGCTCTTCCAAGGTCAAGAACGTGCTCGGCATGACCGCCCTCCCGGGCAAGGACGGCCCCGGCGCCTCCTCCCTCGGCGGCCACAGCGCCGGCATGAGCGTCTACTCCAAGAACAAGGCCACCGCGCTGGACTTCCTGAAGTTCCTCACCACGGAAGAAACGCAGAAGTTCTTCGCCACCCAGGGCTCGCTTGCTCCGGTGCTCGGCAAGCTCTATGACGACAAGGAACTGGTCGCCAAGCTGCCGTACCTGCCGGTGCTGAAGACCTCGATTGAGAACGCCGTCCCGCGTCCGGTGACCCCGTTCTACCCGGCCGTTACCAAGGCCATCCAGGACAACGCATACCCCGCCATCAAGGGCGAGAAGGCAGTGGACGCAGCGCTGTCGGATATGCAGAAGTCCATCGAAACCCAGTCAAAGTAGTCACAAATGGCAACTGAATTGGGCCCGACGCCGGTTAAGAAGCCGGCGTCGGGCGGGACCGAGCCCCACCACGCACCCAAGGGTGTGGGTGAGGACAATGTGATCGCCAGCCAGGGCAAGTGGGCCTCGTGGCTGCTGGCCCCCACCATCATCGCGCTGGCTGTCGTGATCGTTTACCCGATTATCAGCGCCATCGTGATGTCCTTCCAGGCCGACGCCGGCCTGGACCCGGCCACCGGCCTCTTCACCGAGGGCGGCCCGGCCGGCTTCTCGAACTACGTCAACTGGCTCGCTCAGCAGTGCACCTCACCCGACGGCGGCACGGTGGCCTGCCCGCCGGGTACCCTGGGCTCCCAGTTCTGGTCCGCGACCGCCACCACCTTCTTCTTCACCGTGGTGACCGTGGCACTGGAGACCGTGCTCGGCTTCTGGATGGCCATGATCATGGCGCGCACCTTCAAGGGACGCAGCCTGGTCCGGGCCGCCGTGCTGGTGCCGTGGGCCATCCCCACCGCCGTCACCGCCAAGCTGTGGCTGTTCATCTTCGCCTTCGAGGGCATCGCCAACAAGCTCTTCAACACCACCATTCTGTGGACCGGCAGCGAATGGCCGGCCAAGTGGGCGGTCATCATCGCCGACGTCTGGAAAACGACGCCGTTCATGGCGCTGCTGATCCTGGCCGGCCTGCAGATGATCCCCGCCGAGGTGTACGAGGCCGCCAAGGTCGACGGCGCCACGGCGTGGCAGCGGTTCCGGATGATCACCCTGCCGCTGGTGAAGCCGGCGCTTATGGTGGCCATCCTCTTCCGCACCCTCGACGCGCTGCGCATGTTCGACCTGCCGTACATCCTGACCGGCGGTGCGAACAACACCACCACGCTGTCCATCCTGGTGATCAACCAGATCAGGCAGGGCTTCAACGTGGCGGCGGCGCTATCGACCATCACGTTCATCATCATTTTCCTTGTCGCCTTCATCTTCGTGCGCTTCCTTGGCGCGAATGTGGTGGAGCAGCAGACCGGCGCTAGTAAGGGGAAGAAATGACCACCGCCGCGACCGAGCTGCGCGCGCAGCAGGACCGGGGGCGCAAGGTCGCCCAGAACCGGGAAAAGTGGGCCCAGGGCCGGACCTACATCAGTGCCGTGGTGATCCTCATCTGGTGCCTCGCCCCGGCCTACTGGATGGTGGTGACCGCCTTCCGCGACGTCGGGTTCACCTACGACACCTCGATCCTGCCGACGCACGTCACGCTGGACAACTTCAAGACCGCGTTCGACACATCGTTCGGAAACCACTTCGGCCAGGCGCTGCTCAACAGCGTGTTCATCGGCGTCGTCGTGACCGTGGTCTCGCTGCTGATCGGCGTGTTCGCCGCGTACGCCCTGGCCCGGTTGAATTTCCGGTTCAAGTTCCTGGTCCTGGGCTTCATCCTGGGAGCCTCGATGTTCCCGGGCGTCGCCCTGATCACCCCGCTGTTCCAGCTGTTCACCAACATCGGCTGGATGGGCACCTACCAGGCCCTGATCATTCCGAACATTTCGTTCGTGCTGCCGCTGACCGTCTACACGATGACGTCGTTCTTCCGCGAAATGCCGTGGGAGCTCGAGGAATCGGCGCGGGTGGACGGTTGCACTCAGGGCCAGGCCTTCCGCAAGGTGATCATGCCGCTCGCGGCTCCGGCGATCTTCACGACGGCGATCCTGGCGTTCATCTCCTCCTGGAATGAATTCCTGATCGCCAGCCAGCTCTCGTCCGACGCGACCCAGCCGGTCACCGTCGCGATCGCGAGCTTCGCCGGCGCCCAGCCCAACCAGATCCCCTACACGGCGATCATGGCGGCTGGAACCATCGTGACCATCCCGCTGGTGATCCTCGTGCTGGTCTTCCAGCGCAAGATCGTCGCCGGGCTAACGGCCGGCGCCGTCAAGTGACGGTTTCCTGATGGCAGCTTCCTGATGGCACGCGGACAGAACCAGGGCGAAATCCACCCGACGCACCGCAGGGTCCGCTCGGGCGAGGACTTCGACATCATCATCGGGTTCCTGGGCTTCTGGGCGCTGGTCCTGCTGGTGGTCACCGTCTGGATGGAGGTGACCGCCCAGCCAGCCGTCGGATGGGCGCTCGGGCTGCTGGGCACGCTGCTTGCCCTGTACGGAATGATCCGGCTCCGGCGTCGTTTGCCTGGCCGGACGGCCACCCGGCGGCGCTGAGGGCGCCCGCCGGGTGAGCCGGGGGAGTGAGGCCGCCGCGGCGCGGCTCGAAAAACGGATCGGAAACTAGGAAGGACCGGCGCCGTGGGGGCGGCATGCTAGCCGCGCTTCTGCGGATAGCCGACAAGGGGAAAACGGTGGCACGGACAACTGACAGGGCGCAACGCGGCGGCCACTCCGGCGTCAGCATCGAGGACGTCGCAGCCGCCGCGGGCGTCTCCACCGCCACCGTCTCCCGCGCCGTCCGCGGCTTGCCGCGGGTCTCGCCTGCGACCCGGGAAAAGATCCTCGTCATCGCGGAGGCGCTGGGCTACGTGGCTTCCTCCTCGGCGTCGGGCCTGGCCACCGGCCGCACCCGCACCATCGGGGTGCTGGCCCCCTTCGTCAGCCGCTGGTTCTTCTCCAAGGCCATCGAAGGGGCGGACCGTGAACTGCACGGCCGCCAGTACAACCTCTCCCTCTTCAACCTGGGCGGCCACGGCAGCCACCGGGAGCGGCTGTTCAGCAAGACCATGGTCTACAAGCAGATCGACGCGCTCCTGGTCCTCTGCATGGCCCTGAGCCGCGAGGAGCTCGAGCACCTGCAAAAAATCGACATCCCGTTGGTCGTCGTCGGAGGCCACGTCGAGGGCTGCGCCTACATCGGGATCGATGACTACGAAGCCGCCTCCACCGCCGTGCGCCACCTGATTGGCCTGGGCCATCAGGACATCGCACTGCTGCACGGCGACGACGAAACCGACCTGAATTTCGACGTCCCGCGGGTGCGGATCAAGGCGTTCCAGGACGTGATGGCCCAGTCAGGGCTGGACGTCCGGCCCGAATGGGACGAGTGGGGCGACTTTACCGTCCGCAGCGGCCAGGACGCGTTCCGGCGGCTGTGGAGCAGGCCGGGGCCCAAGCCCACCGCGATCTTCTGCGCTTCGGACGAGATGGCGATGGGGGTCCTCTTCGAAGCGCGCCGAGCGGGCGTCCGGGTTCCGGAGGATCTGTCCGTGGTGGGGATTGACGACCACGAATTCTCCGCCGCCGTCGGCCTCACCACCGTCGGCCAGCGCCCCGACGAGCAGGCCGAGCTGGGCACCAAGATGCTGCTGGACGAACTCGACGGCATCGCGGGAGCGGTGCGCTCCACCGTGGCCCCGCACCGGCTGATCGTGCGGGGCACGACGGCGGCCCCGCAGCTTGCCGCGCCGCTCGCCCCAGCCTCCGGGGGCCGGGAGCCGGGCTGGCCTAGCGGAACCGCCCGTCAGCGGGCATAACGCCGCGGGCCGGCTGGCGCAGCGGACGGGGTCAGGAAACGAGGCTCAGGAAACGTGGGGCCAGGAAACGAGGGCTCAGGAAGCGCGGGCCAGTTGCCGGATCGGAATCCAGCGGGAGGCAAGCCGGCGGTAGGCGGCGGCCGCTCCGGTCATGTCACCCTCGGCCAGGCACTCAATCCCCAGCCGCACGTCCAGCGGGGAATCGTCCGGGTAGACCTTGTCCGCCACCGCGCCGTAATCAAGCTCCACGACCGACTCGGGGTGGAAGAGTTCCAGCCACTCGGTGAGCTGGGTCAGGTCCTCCAGCATGTCCAGGTCCGGGGCCGCGAGGGCCAGGTGGGCGACAGCGTGCCGGACCCGTCCCAGCGCCGTGCCGAGCGTCGCGCGGATGCGCACCGTGACAATCCGGCCGCCGGATTCCACCACATCCGTGGGATCGGATTCCTGGAACAGGCAGAACCAGCTGAACGGGATGCCCCAGGTCGACGCCCGGGTGTGGACCCGGCCGATCCCACCGTGCGCCTTCACCTGATCGATGCGTTCCTGGTGCCGGTCCCGCTGTTCCTCCGGGATCAGCAGCTGGGCCAGCGGGCCGTGGATCCCCTCCATCAAGGCGTTGGCGGCCAGCCCGGCGCGGAGCACCAACTGGCTGGGGCAGTACAGCAGCGTGGCCGCCACGGATTCGGCCCCGGCGTCGCCGTCGCCGTCATCGGTGCCGGGGCGGGCGCCGGGGATGCTGCCCGCGGAACCGCTGACGGCCAGCACGCGCACCAGGTCGGTCTGCCCGGTGGGGAAGGGATCCCCGCCGGGCCGGGTGATACGGCCCAGGGAAGCCAGCAGCTCGGCATTTTCCACGGCGGCGCGGGACTCCGAGCGGGCACCTGCGGCGCGCAGGGCCTCCTGTTGCTCTGCCGGGAAGGCCTCCAGCGGCTCGTAGACGCGGAGCGTGGAGGAAAACGGCAATCCGGCCTGGCCGCGGTAGAGGTTGCCTGTCATCGCGGGCCTGTGATTCCCCGGCGGCCGGCCATCAGTCGGCCAGCTCCACGATGACCGGGGCGTGGTCCGAGGCGCCCTTGCCCTTGCGTTCCTCGCGGTCGATTGAGGCGCCCGAGACGCGGGCGGCCAGCGCGGGGGAGGCGAGGACGAAGTCGATCCGCATGCCCTCCTTCTTCGGAAAACGCAGCTGGGTGTAGTCCCAATAGGTGTAGACGCCCGGGCCCGGCGCGTGCGGGCGGACGACGTCGGTGAAGCCGGCGTCCTCGAAGGCGTGGAACGCGGCACGTTCCGGTTCGCTCACGTGCGTCAGGCCCTCGGCGCGGAAGTAATCGATGTCCCAGACGTCCTCGTCCCGCGGGGCAATGTTCCAGTCGCCCATCAGGGCGATCTGCGCCTCCGGGTCGGCCTGCACCCAACCCTCGGCGTGGGCACGCAGCGTGTCCAGCCAGCTGAGCTTGTACGGCATGTGCTCATCATCGAGCGCCCGGCCGTTGGGGACATAGAGGCTCCAGACCCGGATCCCGCCGCAGGTGGCGCCGATCGCACGGGCCTCCTGCACCTCGTCCTTGCCGCCTTTGCCGAAGACCGGCTGGTCCATGAAAGTGCGCTCGACGTCCTCAAGCCCCACCCGCGAGGCGATGGCCACCCCGTTCCACTGGCTCAGGCCGAAGTGGGCCACCTCGTAGCCCATCCGCTCGAACAGTTCCCAGGGGAAGTTGTCGTCCTTGCATTTGGTTTCCTGGATGGCCAGGACATCACAGTCGGTGCGCTGAAGCCAGGCCTCCACGCGGTCGGCACGGGCACGGAGCGAGTTCACATTCCAGGTAGCAATCTTCACAGTTCCTAACTTACCGTTCCTTGGCCCCGCGGCGGGGCGGCCCCCTGGCGCCGGGCTGCGCCGCCGGCCCTGTCGCGGCCGCGGCCGTTTTCTCTGGAAATTAGTAGGAAGTCCGAGTATATTCGGGTGCAGAGATGATCTAGGTCACATGCAAAGGAGCATTCCATCATGGTTCGTGAGCTTTCCCATTACGTCGGCGGACAGCACGTGGAGGGCACCTCGGGGCGCTTCAGCGACGTCTACGACCCGTGCACCGGTGAGGTGCAGGCCCGGCTCCCGCTGGCCACCGCGGAGGAGGTCCGCAACGTCATCGCCAATGCGGAGAAGGGGCAGCTGGAATGGGCTGCGATGAACCCGCAGCGCCGCGGCAGGATCCTGCTGAAGTTCGTGGACCTGGTCAACCAGAACATGGACGAGCTCGCCACCCTGCTCTCCTCCGAGCACGGCAAGACCTTCCTGGACGCCAAGGGAGACCTCCAGCGCGGCATCGAGGTGGTCGAATTCGCCGCCGGCGCCCCGCACCTGCTCAAGGGCGAGTTCTCCGACAGCGCCGGCACCGGCGTCGACGTCCACTCGATGCGCCAGCCGCTCGGCGTCGTCGCCGGCATCACCCCGTTCAACTTCCCGGCCATGATCCCGCTCTGGAAGTCCGGCCCGGCCCTCGCCGCCGGCAACTCCTTCATCCTCAAGCCCTCCGAGCGGGACCCCTCCGTGCCGCTGCGCCTGGCCGAGCTGTTCACCGAGGCTGGCCTGCCGGACGGGGTGTTCAACGTGGTCAACGGGGACAAGGAAGCCGTGGACGCGCTGCTGGAGGACCCCCGCGTCCAGGCCATCGGCTTCGTCGGCTCCACCCCGATCGCGCAGTACATCTACGCCACCGCCGCGGCGCACGGCAAGCGCGCCCAGTGCTTCGGCGGCGCCAAGAACCACATGGTGATCATGCCGGACGCGGATCTGGACATGGCCGCGGACGCCCTGATCGGCGCCGGGTTCGGCTCCGCCGGCGAACGCTGCATGGCCATCTCGGTGGCGGTCCCGGTCGGCAAGGCCACCGGGGACGCGCTCGTGGCGAAGCTTCAGGAACGCATCGCGGACCTCAAGGTGGGCCACAGCCTGGCCAAGGATTCGGACTTCGGCCCGGTCGTGGCCGCTTCCGCCAAGGAACGGATCGAGGGCTACATTGCCTCCGGCGTCGAGGAAGGCGCGAGCCTCCTCACCGACGGCCGCGGACTCAAGGTCGAGGGCTACGACGGCGGCTTCTGGGTGGGCCCGACGCTCTTCGACAACGTCACCAAGGAGATGAAGATCTATCAGGAGGAAATCTTCGGCCCGGTGCTCAGCGTGCTCCGCGCCGAGGACTACGACGAGGCGCTCCGGCTGTGCAGCGAGCACGAGTTCGGCAACGGCGTGGCCATCTTCACCCGCGACGGCGACGCCGCCCGCGATTTCGCCAGCCGCGTCCAGGTTGGCATGGTGGGCATCAACGTCCCGATCCCGGTGCCGATCGCCTACTACACCTTCGGCGGCTGGAAGGCCTCCGGCTTCGGCGACCTCAACCAGCACGGCGCCGACGCGTTCCGCTTCTACACCAAGACCAAGACCGTCACCACCCGCTGGCCCTCCGGCATCCGCCAGGGCGCCAGCTTCGTCATGCCGGAAGGCAGCTGATGACGGAACAGGCGGCCGGTGGAGCCGCTGAGGTCCTGTTTGAGCGCCGCGGCCGGCTCGGCGTCGTCACGCTGAACCGGCCCAAGGCCGTCAACGCGCTGACCGCCGGGATGGCCGCCGCCATGCTGGAGCGGCTGACGCTCTGGGCCGACGACGACGCCGTGGCCGCCGTGCTGGTCCGCGGCGCCGGCGACCGCGGGCTGTGCGCCGGCGGGGACATCGTGGCCATCTACCGCGACATGCTCGGCGGCGGCGACGCCACCGCGGACTTCTGGGCGGTCGAGTACCGGCTGAACCTGCTCATCTCCGAGTACCCCAAGCCCTACGTCGCGTTCATGGACGGCCTGGTGCTGGGCGGCGGCGTGGGAATCTCGGCGCACGGTTCGGTCCGGATCGTCACCGAACGGACCCGGATGGGCATGCCGGAAACCACCATCGGGTTCGTGCCCGACGTCGGCGGGACGCTCCTGCTCTCCCGCTCGCCCGGTGAGACCGGCACCCACGCGGCCCTGACCGGGGCGCACCTGAGCGGCGCCGACGCGCTGTTCCTGGGCCTCGCGGACACCTTCGTGCCCTCCGGGCAGCTCGCCGAACTGGCGGAGGCGCTGGAAACCGAGCCGGTGGACGCCGCCGTCGCGCGCTTCACCGAACCGGCCCCGCAGTCCGTCCTCGCCGCGCAGCAGGAGTGGATCGACGCCTGCTACTCGTCCGATGACGCCGAGGAGATCGTGGAGCGCCTGCGGACCGTGGGCGGCGAGGCCGTCGACGTCGCCGAGACCATCGCGGCCAAGTCCCCGACCGCCGTGAAGGTCGCGCTCGCCTCGCTGCGCCGCGCGCACGGGCTGGGACTGGCGGAGGCCCTGGAACAGGAGTACCGGGTGGGCCTGCGGTTCCTGGACGGACCGGACTTCCGCGAGGGCATCCGCGCCCAGGTGGTGGACAAGGACCGCACCCCGCACTGGCAGCCGGCCAGCCTGGCGGAGGTCAGCCGCGAGGATGTCGAGGCCTACTTCGCCCCGCTGGGCGAGCGTGAATTGAAACTTTCGAAGGAGCGCGACAATGTCTGAAGCATCGACTGAAGCGGCGCAGCCCGGAACGCAGCTTGGCCCGATCGCTTTCCTCGGGCTGGGCCACATGGGCGGGCCGATGGCCGTGAACCTGGTCAAGGCCGGCTACACCGTGACCGGCTTCGACGTGGTCCCGGCGGCCCTGGACGCGGCGCGAGCCCACGGGATCGCCACCGCGGAGACCGCAGCAGAAGCTGTCGCGGGAGCCGCCGTCGTGCTGACCATGCTGCCCAGCGGCAAGCACCTGCTGGACGCTTACCGCGGCACTCCGGAGGGGCAAGGACAACCGGGTCAGCCGGGCCTGCTCGCCGTCGCGGCGCCGGGAACCATGTTCCTGGACTGCTCGACGATCAACGTGGACGAGGCCCGCGAGGCCTCGGCGCTGGCCGTCGCGGCCGGCCACCGGGCAGTCGACGCACCGGTTTCCGGCGGCGTGGTGGGCGCCGAAGCGGGGACACTGACTTTCATGGTCGGCGCGACGGACGAGGACTTCGAAGCCGTCAAACCAATGCTGGAAGTGATGGGCAAGCGCGTGGTCCACTGCGGTGGCCACGGCGCCGGCCAGGCCGCCAAGATCTGCAACAACATGATCCTGGGCGTCTCGATGATCGCCGTCAGCGAGGCCTTCGTGCTCGGCGAGAAGCTCGGCCTGACCCACCAGGCGCTCTTCGACGTCGCCTCGGCCGCGTCCGGCCAGTGCTGGGCGCTGACCACCAACTGCCCGGTGCCCGGCCCGGTTCCGACCAGCCCGGCCAACCGCGACTACCAGCCCGGATTCGCCGGCGCCCTGATGGCCAAGGACCTAAAGCTGGCCCTGAACGCGCTCGAGAGCACGGGCGTCGCCGCCCGGCTCGGTCCGCTGGCGTCCGAAATTTACGATACCTTTGCCGCGGAAGGCGGTGCCGGCCGGGACTTCTCCGGCATCATCACCGACATCCGGGACAAATCCGAACAGCCGAGGGGACAGGCATGACCGAGTACGCAAACATTCTGGTGGAGCGCCGCGGCCGTGTGGGCGTGGTGACGCTCAACCGGCCCGAGGCGCTGAACGCCCTGAACAAGGCCACCATGGACGACGTCGTTGCCGCGGTGACCGCGATGGATACCGACCCGGAGGTCGGCGCCGTCGTGCTGACCGGTTCGGCCAAGGCGTTCGCCGCCGGAGCCGACATCAAGGAAATGCAGTCCAAGGGCTACATGGACATGTACTCCTCCGACTGGTTCCGCGGCTGGGAGGACTTCACCCGGCTGCGCATCCCGGTCATCGCCGCAGTCTCCGGCTTCGCCCTGGGCGGCGGCTGCGAACTGGCGATGATGTGCGACTTCATCATCGCCGGGGACAACGCCAAGTTCGGCCAGCCCGAGATCAACCTCGGCGTGCTGCCCGGCATGGGCGGCTCGCAGCGGCTTACCCGCGCGGTGGGCAAGGCAAAGGCGATGGACATGATCCTCACCGGCCGCTTCATGGACGCTGCCGAAGCCGAGCGCGCCGGCCTGGTGTCCCGCGTGGTGCCCGCCGCGGACGTCGTCGAGGAAGCCGTCAAGGCGGCCGAGGTGATCGCCTCCAAGTCCAAGCCGGTGGCCATGGTGGCCAAGGAAGCGGTCAACGCCGCCTTTGAAACCGGGCTGGCCCAGGGCGTGCTGTTCGAACGCCGGGTCTTCCACTCGCTCTTCGCCACCGAAGACCAGAAGGAAGGCATGGCCGCCTTCAGCGAGAAGCGGCAGCCCGACTTCACCCACCGCTAGGCGGCCCCGCGTGCCGCGGCGTCACGACTCCGGCGGGAACGCGGCGATGCGCACCGGTTTCCTCGGCGTCGGCGCAACCTCCGAGGAGGTTCGGGCCGCTCTCCCCGGCGACGGGCTGGTCCCGGCTCCGGACGTGGTGATGGACCGCGGCTTCGCGCTGCCCGCGCCGCCCGGGGAGGTTTGGCCGTGGATCGTTCAGCTCGGCAAGGAGCGCTCCGGCTGGTACCTGCCGGGCTGGGCGGAAGCCCTCATTCCGGCCCGCCGCCGGGCCCTCCGGCACATTGACCCGGCGCTTCAGGGCCTTGCCGCAGGGGACGTCATTGCGGATTGGGGCGGCCGTGATGCCACGTTCGAGATCGTCGAGGTGGACCCGCCACGGGCGCTCGTGCACGGCTCGCAGCGCGGCGCGTTGGCCATCAGCTGGGCGATCGTGCTCCGGCCGGCTCCGGCGAACGGGAACGGCGCGAACGGGAACGCCGGGGACACGGCGGCCGGGACCCGGGTGCACCTGCGGCTCCGGCTCGCCGGCGTAAAGCACCGGCGGCTTGTCGCGATCGGCGGGGGCCTGTTCGATCTGCTGACCATTGCCGGTCTCGCCGCCGGGCTGCGCGAACGGCTGCGAGCCCGGCGGTAAGGCGGCCGGTGATGCCGCCGTCGGGTCAGGCCCGGCGCGGTCCTGTCAGGCGCGGGGTGCGGTCAGGCCCGGCGGCGGGCGCGGAGCACTGAATCGTGGACGGTTACCGGGGCGCCGTCGGAATCACTGGTCTCCCGCGGCCTGGAGGCACAGGTGACGATCTCCCATTCGTCCGGGTCCAGCTCCGCTGCGATCTGTTCGGCCGTGAACAACAGCCCCGGCGCCGAGGGCCGCCGCACGGTGGTTTCCAGGTCCGAGGGGTGGTGGCCCACAATCAGCAGCATCCCGCCAGGCGCCACGGATGCAGCGAGCCGGCTGTAGACGCCGTCGCGCTGCGGGGCGGGCAGGTGCAGGTACTGGGCGGAGACCAAGTCGAACGTTCCGGCAGGCGGCGGCGAGGCCGTCAGGTCCTGGTGCTGCCAGGTGATCCGCGCTGCGGCCGCCGGATCGTCCTCGACCGCGGCGGCTGCCCGGGCCAACGCCACCGAGGAGATGTCCACCGCGGTTACCCGCCAGCCGTGCCGGGCGAGCCAGACGGCGTCCGCCCCTTCGCCGGCCCCGACGTCGAGCGCGGAACCGGGCACGAGGTCGGCGGCTTCGGCGACCAGCTGGGCGTTGGGCTGTCCGCTCCACACCGCACCGTGCTCGCCGTGTTGGCGGTACCGCTCGTCCCAGAACGATTCGTCGAAATCCATGCGGCTCTCCTCGCGGGCGGGTCGTCACGGCAGAGGTCCTGGCCGCCAATCCAGTTTAAGCATGTGGCGACGTGCAAGCCTTTCTGCCCTGCGCCCGGGGCCGGAGCACGGCCGGAGCGGGGCCCGGAACGGGAGAAGTTAGGCGGCGCTGATCCCGAACAGGCCGATGATCAGGGCCATCACCATCAGGGTTACCAGTTCGTGCGCGCAGTTCAGCACGGTCAGGCCGGCGGGGCGGCCCTCAAAGGCGTCGTGCGTGATGAAGCGGGAGGCAGTGAAGCCGGCCCACAGGATGAGGGCGGTGACCAGGGTGTTGGCGAGGAAGTTCCCGCCGTAGAAGTGCTGCGAGATGGCGGCGGAGCCGGCCAGTACCCAGGCGCTGACCAGGCTGACCAACAAGGTGATCAGGATGGGCTTGACCGCGTCCTTGGCGTCTCCGCTCGGGGTGACGCCGGCGACGCGCATCCAGTAGTTGCCGAACACCCTGGGCGTGTACCAGACGGACCCCACCACCATGCTGGACAGCGTGGCCAGCAGTACCGCCCAGATGTTGATCTCCGGAATCATGGGACTCTCCTCAGCTCCGGGACCGTCCGGCCGACGGCCCCGCAAACGAAGTGTACGGCTTAGCCGCTGAAGTCCCCGGCATTGCGCCGGAAGTTGCCGAGGATGCGGATCAGCTGCTCCACCTCCTGGTCTTCGAAGCCGGATTGGCCGAAGACCTCCGTGTTGAGTACCGCCGTCGCCCGCTTGGCGAGCGTCCGCCCTTCCGAGGTGAGCTCGATCAGCGTGGTGCGCCCGTCGGTGGGATGCGGGGAGCGGAGCACCAGCCCGGCCTCCTGCAGCCTGTCGACGGCGTTGGTCACCGACGTCGGGTGCACTTGGAGCAGTGCGCTCGCCTTGTTCATCGGCAGCGCCCCGCTGCGGGCAAAGCTGAGCAACGCCAGCAGCTCATAGCGCGCGAACGTCAGCCCGAACGGCTTGAGCGCTGTTTCGATCCGGGCCAGCAGGATCTGCTGGGTCCGCATGATGGCCGTGATGGCAGCCATCGGGGCGGCCACGTCGGCCCAGCCGTGCCGTTCCCAGTTCCGCTGGGCGTCGGCAATCGGATCACGCGGCAGCGGGGTGCCCATGCCTAGCCCTGCCCCTTCAGGCCGGGAAAGTCCGCCTCCGAATACTCCGTGCCGAGTCCCTCCGGAACGCCGCCGGGCCCGTGGCGCAGCTCTTCGTTGTGCCGCAGTTCCACCCGCCGGATCTTGCCGGAAATGGTCTTGGGCAGCTCGGCGAACTCCAGCCGGCGGATCCGTTTGAAGGGCGCCAGGTGCTCGCGGCAATAGCGCAGGATGTCCTCGGCCAGCTCCGGCCCCGGTTCGTGGCCGGCGGCCAGGACCACGAAGGCCTTGGGGACGGACAGCTTGAGCGCGTCGGGGGAGGGGACGACGGCGGCTTCCGCCACCGCCGGGTGCTCGATCAACACGCTTTCCAGCTCGAACGGGGAGAGCCGGTAGTCGGAGGACTTGAAGACGTCGTCGCCCCGGCCCACGTAGGTGATGATGCCGCGTTCGTCTCGGCTGGCCATGTCGCCGGTGTGGTAGTAGCCGTCGCGGAAAGCTTCGGCGGTCTTGTCCGGATCGCCGTAGTAGGCCTTCATCAGCCCGACCGGCCGCGGGTCCAGGCGCAGGCAGAGCTCGCCGTCGTCCCCCTCCTCGCCGGTGGCCGGGTCCACGAGGACGACGTCGTAGCCGGGCAGCGGCTTGCCCATCGCGCCGATCTTGATCGGCTGGCCCGGGGTGTTGGCGATCTGCACCGTGGACTCGGTCTGGCCGAAGCCATCCCGGATGGTCTGGCCCCAGGCACGGTTGACCTGGTCGATCACCTCGGCGTTGAGCGGTTCGCCGGCGGACACCACCTTGGTGGGCGGGTTCGTCAGCAGTGTCAGGTCGGCCTGGATCAGCATCCGCCAGACCGTCGGCGGGGCGCAGAAACTCGTGACCCGCTCGCGGTCCATCTGCTCCATCAGCGCCTTCGCGTCAAAGCGCTCGTAGTTATAGATGAAGACGCAGGCCTCGGCGATCCACGGCGTGAACACGTTGGACCAGGCGTGCTTGGCCCAGCCGGGCGAGGCCACGTTCAGGTGCACGTCTCCCGGTTCCATCCCGATCCAGTACATGGTGGACAGATGGCCCACGGGGTAGGAGGTGTGGGTGTGCTCCACGAGCTTGGCCTTGGACGTGGTGCCGGACGTGAAGTACAGCAGCAGGGTTTCATCGGCCAGGGTGGGTGCGTCCGGGGTGAACTCCGCGGAGGCGCCGGCCGCGTCGGCGTAGCGCAGGGCTGAGGTGCCGCCGTCGGCATCCGCGCCGATTTCGATCAGGGTATAGTCGCCCGGAACGCCGCTGAACTTGTCGATGTTGGCGCTCCCGACGGCGGCCCAGTTGGCCCCGCCGCGTTCCACCCGGTCCTGCAGGTCGGCGGGTCCCATCAGCGTGGTGGTGGGGATCATCACGATGCCCAGCTTGATGCCGGCCAGCATCAGCTCCCACAGCTCCACCTGGTTGCCGAGCATGATGATCATCCGGTCCCCGCGCCGCACGCCCTGGGCCCGGAGCCAGTTGGCCACCTGGGCGGAGCGCGCGGAGAGGTCGGCGAAGCTGCGCCGCGTGGCCGTGCCGTCCTGCTCCACGATCACCAGCGCGGGCTTGTCGGCTTTGGCGGGGTCGGCCGCGATCTGGTCGAACCAGTCCAAGGCGAAGTTGAATTCCTTGAAGCGCGGCCATTCGAATTCCTGCCGGGCGGAGGCGTAGTCTCCGCGCAGCGCCAGCAGCCTGTCCCTCGCGGCACGGAATTCTTCAGTGACGGTCATTGTGCACCTTTCGCAGCCGGTCGCGGCCGGGCGGCCGGGTGCCGGCCGCCACTGGCCAAGTGATCCACATCCCTAGTGATCAATATCACTGTGCAATATACTAGGACATCCAAGGGTTTGGAAGAGTCGATGTTGCCGCCGATGCGCGGCACATTACGAAGGGATACGTGCCCGTGCAGTCACAAGGAAGTGCCGCCAGCCAGACCGCCGCCCAGGCAGCGGCAAACCCCGACATTGCCGCGGAAGGCGTCGCGGGAAGCTCTGCGGACAGCGTCGCGGAACGCCCGACCCGGGCCTCAGCTCCGGCGTCGGCCGCGCCGCCGTTTCCGGACGCGGACCTGATGCACATCGTGGACCTGTTGCCCGCGGATGAGCGGGCGCGCTACCAGGAGGTCCGGGAGTTCCTGCAGGCCCGGATCCGCGAAGCGTCGATCGACTTCTGGAACCGCGAGGAGTTCCCCTTCGGGCTGCTGGCGGAGCTGGGCAAGCACGGCCTGGGCGGCTTGCAGACGGATGGCAGCTCCAAGCTCTTCAAGGGGCTGATGTATGTCGAGGTGGCCCGCGCCGACGTGTCCCTCTCGGCCCTCGTGGGGATCCACAACGAGTTGATTGTCGGCATGATCGATGAGCTCGGTTCGGCGGAGCAGAAGGCCCGCTGGCTGCCCGGGCTCACCGCCTTCACCCAGCTTGGCGCCTTCGCCCTGACCGAGCCGGACCACGGCTCGGACATTGCCGGAGGGCTGTCCACCACGGCCCGGCTGGAGGACGGCGAGTGGGTGATCAACGGGGCTAAGCGCTGGATCGGTGCCGGCACCATCGCCGACTTCGCCCTGGTCTGGGCCCGCGACGTTGCGGACCAGCAGATCAAGGGCTTCATCGTGGAGACCGACCGGCCCGGCTACACCGCCACGAAGATCGCGAACAAGATCGGCCTGCGGATCATGCAGAACGCGGACATCGTCCTGGATGAGGTCCGCATCCCGGAGTCCAACCTGCTGCCCGGCGCCACCGATTTCTCCCGGGCCAACGAGCTGCTCCGCGACTCGCGCGCCTGGGTGGGCTGGCAGGCGGCGGGCATCCAGCTGGCCGCCTTCGACGTCGCCCGGGCGTATTCGCTGGAACGCAAGCAGTTCGGCAAGGAACTGGCCCGCTTCCAGCTCGTCCAGCAGCAGCTGGCCGAGATCCTGGGCAACGCCAGCGTCTCGCTGGCGCTGATGGCGCAGCTGGCCCATATCCAGCAGGAGGGCAGGCTGGAGATGGTGCAGGCAGCCATGGCGAAGTCCACCACCACCCGGCTGGCCCGGGCCTCCGTCGCGATGGGGCGCTCGCTGCTGGGCGGCAACGGGATCAGCACCGACTTCGAGATGGGCAAGCTCTTCGGCGACGCCGAGATCCTCTACACCTACGAAGGCAGCTACGAGATTAACTCCTTGATCGTGGCCCGGGCCGTGACGGGGAAGTCCGCCTTCGTCTAAGGACGTGCCGTCCCTCAGCCGGCCGCGCCGTAGCGCTCGCTGCGGTTGCGGCCGGCGTGCTTGGCTGCGTACAGCGCCCGGTCCGCGCAGGCCAGCAGGCTGTGGCTGCCGGCGTCCCGCAGTTCGCAGACGCCGGCGGAGACCGTGATGAGGCCGGCCTCGCCGAACGGCTCCGCCTCAATGGCTTTGCGCGCCCGCTCCGCCGCGAGCAGCGCCTCCGCGCCGTCGGTCCCCGGCAGCAGCCAGACGAATTCCTCCCCGCCAAAGCGGGCCACGATCTCGTCCTGGCGGGCGACGCCGCGGAGCCGTGCCGCGACATCCGCGAGCACCGCGTCGCCCATGAGATGGCCGAAGGTGTCGTTGACCTTCTTGAAGTGGTCGATGTCCAGGACGACGGCGCTCAAGCTCGTGCCGCGTGAGACCGCCAGTTCGATCTCGTGCGAGAGGTGCTGCTCGAGGGCCCGCCGGTTGGGCAGGCCGCTGAGCTGGTCGGTGGTGGCCTGCAGCTCCAGGCTCGCTCGGGCCTCGGTGTTGCCGATGGCGATCTCCACCAGCTCGGCGAATTGAGCCAGCCGTTCCAGCATTTCCTCGTTGACGCCCGTGCGGGTCTTCGAGGTCAGGGTGACGACGCCCCACAGGCTGCCGTGGACCCTGACCGGGGCGGCAGCCGCGGACTGGAAGCCTCCGGCCTGCATCTGCTCGGCGGCGGGACCGCCTTCCGGGCCGTAAACCACCAGGGCCGGTTTGCCGGTGATCGCGACGCGGACGGTGGCAGAGGAGTCTGTGGGGGAAAAAACATGCTCGCGGCTCAGGGTGGGCGGCAGCGCCGGCGCCATTGCCACGATTTCCGCCGACAGCGCGCCGGTGAAACGGACGACGGCGGCGGAATCGACGTTGAACAGATCCCGCACAATGAAGGCGACCTGCTCCGAGATGTCCGCGGGGGCGGCGTTGCGGGCGACGGCGGTGGCGATCTCGTGCAGCGCCGCCCACGTCTGCTCCTGCTGGAGCCGGTGGGTGATGTCCACTGCCACCACCATGCCGGCGTTGGCGCCGTCGTCGGAGTGGACGGGTCCGGCCTTCAGCCGGTACGTCCGCGGGCCGATCCGCCGGTGCCAGGAGACCTCCTGGCCGGCCAGGGCGGCGCGGTAGCGGGGCTCCAGCTCGTTGGCGAGAGCGCCGTCGAGCACCTCGTGGATGTTCCGGCCCTCCAGCTCGGCGGAACGGTAGCCGAAGGATTCGAGCTCCTGGCCTTCGGCGATCAGGTAGCGCAGCTCGGAATCAAAGAGCAGCACAAAGACGCCGGGGACGCTGCGGGCCAGGGCCCGGTACCGGTCCGTGTCCTGCTGCTGGCGGCGTTCGGCGAGCACCCGCTCGGTGATGTCCGTGATCATCACGAAGAAGCCCTGAACCCCGCCGTCCCCGCCGGCGCCGTCCTCGCGCACATCCGGCATGTAGGAGACCTCGGCGAAACGCGTCGCGCCGGCATCGTCCGTCAGCGTGCGCTTAAAGAGCTGCGGCTCCCCGTCCAGGACCTTGGAAATGAACGGTGAATTGTCCTCAAGGACGGTGGGGCTGAGCAAATCGCGGATGTGGATTCCGTGCAATTGCTCCGGGGTTACTCCGAAATAGTTACGGTAGGCGTCGTTGGCCAGCCGGTTGCGCAGCTCGGAGTCCCAGTAGGCCACCATCGCCGGAATGCCGTTGAGGACCGCGCGCATCTGGGCCGGCACCTCAGGCAGCGGGAGCTGCCGTGCGTTCTCCCGGGCGAGAGCGCTGTGAATATTCATTGCCCCAGTATCTATTGCGGCGGCGCCTCACGAGAAACCGGGGAGGCTGCCCGGGCGGCCGCCTCGATCCGGGCCCGGCGCGAAGCCCAATCCGCGGCATTGCGCAGCGTCAGGTTTGGATCCCCGGGCCCCTTTCCGGCCGCCCCGTCGATGAGTTCCCGGAGGATGTCGGCATGGCCCAGATGCTGCGCTGTTTCGACGCACATGTGGACCAGGATCTGCTGCAGCGTGACGTGCCGGCGGTCTGCGGCCCACCAGGGAACTTCGCCCGGTGCGTCCAGCGGAAGGGCCGCGATGGTGGCATCGCTGTGGGCAGCCGCGGCGTCGTGCAGTTCCACAATCTGCTCCCGTGTCTCGCCCGGGGCCACCCACAGATCGGCATCCGGTTCTGCGTCCTCCTCCAGCCAGGGCAGTGACTGGCCGTGGGGCCGGCCGAACACTTCGCCGAAGTAGCCGATTTCGACGCTGGCGACGTGCTTGACCAGGCCCAGGAGGTTGGTGCCGGTGGGCGTCATCGGCCGGCGGACGTCGTATTCATCCAGTCCGTCCAGCTTGGCCAGCAGCTCGGCTCGGCGCTGGCGCAGGTAGCGGTGCAGAATTTCCTTCTGGTCCATGCCCGGCATCCTACCGGCCGGCTCGCGCAGTCAGGGCAGGAAACGGTAGCCGATCCCGGCTTCCGTGAGCAGGTGCCGGGGATTGCCGGTGTCTGGTTCGAGCTTGCGGCGCAGCTGTGCCATGTACACGCGGAGATAGTTGGTTTCCTTGGCGTAGGCGGGGCCCCACACCTCGGAGAGCAGCTGCTGCTGGGTGATGAGCTTCTCCGGGTTCCGGACCAGCACCGCCAGGATGTTCCATTCCGTCGGAGTCAGGCGGATGTCCTCGCCATCGCGCGTGACCCGCCGCTTGCCGAGGTCCACGGTGAAGGCATCGGTGGTGACTACCGGCTCGTGGTCCGGGTCGGCGCTTCGGCGCAGCAGTGCGCGCATCCGGGCCAGCATTTCGTCCAGCCCGAAAGGCTTCGTGATGTAATCGTCCGCGCCGGCGTCCAGCGCCTGGACTTTGTCGTCCGAGCCATGGCGGGCCGACAGTACCAGCACCGGAACCTGGCTCCAGGTGCGCAGTTCCCGGATCACGGAGGTTCCGTCCACGTCCGGGAGGCCGAGGTCCAGGATGACCAAGGCCGGGGGTGTCCGGGCGGCTGCCAGGAGCGCGGACTGCCCGTTCTCCGCCACGGTGACGTCGTAGCCATGGGCCCGCAATGTGATGCGCAGGGCCCGCAACAGGTAAGGGTCGTCGTCCACCACCAGCACCGCGGTCACGGCACGTCCGTCGGGGAGGAGAGGATCGGCGGTGCGTGGTGGCGGCTGAACAGGGCCGACTGCGGCTCCAGCGGGGCCTGGTCGGGGCGCTCCTGCAAAGGTGCCCCCTCGGAGAGCGGCAGGCTGACCACCATGGTCAGGCCGCCCCCGGGGGTCGCCTCGGCGCTCAGCCGTCCGCCCATCGCCTCGGTGAATCCTTTGGCCACCGCCAAGCCGAGGCCGACGCCGCTGGCCCGGTTCGCGTCGTCCAGGCGCTGGAAGGGTTGGAACATCTCCACCACCTTGTCCGCCGGGACACCCCTGCCGTGGTCGATGATCCGCATTTCCCCGGCGGGGCGGCCGCCCACGGTGGCCGGACTGAGCCCGCCGGCCGTCCCCGTCAGGACAATGTCCGAGTCCGGGGCGTACTTAACCGCGTTCTCGACGATATTCGCGATGACGCGTTCGAGCATCCCGGGATCCGCCTCCACCTCCGGCATGTTCGCCGGCAGCTCCACCCGGACCCGGTCTGCCGCGACCCCGTGCAGGCCGCCGTTGACCACCTCGTACCACCGCACGGGGCGGAGCAGGGGCGTTACCGAGTCGGAGGTGATCCGGGACATGTCCAAGAGGTTGCCCACCAGGGTGTCCAGCTGGTCGGAGCACTCGTCAATGGTCGCCAGCAATTCCTCCTCCTCTTCCCGGGAGTAGCTGACGCCGGTCTGGCGCAGCCCGCCGACCGCGAGCTTGATGCCGGCCAGCGGGGTGCGGAGGTCGTGCGAGACTGCACGGAGCAGCGAGGTGCGCACGGAGTTGCTCTCGGCCAGCCGCCGGAGCTGGTTTCGGCTGGCAAGCAACTGCTGGTTCTCCAGCTGGGCCAGCAGATGCACGCCGAAGGCGCCGAGCAGGCGCCGGTCGCTGGCCGGGAGCACCCGGCCGTAGAGCACCAGCCGGGTGGCCGCGTTGATTGGTTCCACGTTGTCACCCTGCGGGCCCGCCGCGGCTGCGGGTCCGTCGTCGCCCGGTCCGGCAGGAACCTCCCCAGCGGCGGCCAGCAACTGCCACCGGGGCCCCGGCGCCGCCGTTCCCCCCGCCGGCACAGCGCCGGGCTCGGTACCGGCGTCGTTGCCGGCGAGGCCGAACAACGCCGCGCCGCGAACCTGGAAGACATCCAGCGCCTGTTCCAGCAAGCCCGTGACGGTGTCCTCGGAACCGGCTGCGCCGCGCGACAACTCCGCCAGGGTGGCGGCTTCGGCCTGGGCCCGGGCAGCCTCCTTGGAGCGCCTGGCCGAGAGGTCCACGACGACGGCGACGGCGGCGGACACGCCCACAAAGACCAGCAGGGCAAGGACATTCTGCGCATCGCTGATGGCCAGGTTGCCCACCGGCGGAGTGGAAAAGTAGTTCACCAGCAGGCTGCTCCACAGGGCGGCGAGGACCGCCGGCCACAGCCCTCCAACCAGCGCCACGGCGACGGAGCCGGTGAGCTGGACGAGCATGGAGGTGGCCAGATTCTTGTCCGGGTTGATCTCCAGGAACAGCTGGAGCAGCGCTGGAACCACGACGGCGAGGCCAAAGCCGACGGCCACCCGGAACCGGCCCAGATCCCGTTGCCGGCTTCGGCGTCCGCCCGGCCGCTCTCTCTCCTGCGCCACCAGGTGGACATCGATGTTGGCGGAGCCGCGGAGCACCCTCGCAGTGGTGCCGCCGCCGCGCAAGCCGGCCAGGAGGCGGGCTGCGGGTTCCCGGCGGGAGACGCCAAGGACCAGTTGGGAAGCGTTGACGCTGCGGGCAAACTCCAGCAGCGCTTCGGCCGGATCCTCGCCGGTGACCACGTGGTAGCTGCCGCCGAGGTCCTGGACCAGCTGCCGTTGGGCTTCGCGGGCCTGCGGCGATTCGTCCGCCATCCCCTCGGGGGCCCTGACATGGACGGCCAGCAGGTCGATGCCACTGACGCGGTGGAGCAGCCGGGCGCCGCGGCGGATCAGCGCCTCGCCCTCCGGACCGCCGGCCAGGCCGATCACGACGCGCTCCCGGGCCGGCCAGCTGTTGCTGATCCGGTGCCTCTCCCGGTAGCTGGCTAGGCCCTCGTCCACCCGGTCGGCCAGCCACAACAGGGCGAGTTCGCGCAGTGCCGCCAGGTTCCCGGGGCGGAAGTAGTTAGACAGTGCGGCGTCCACCCGGTCCGGCGGCACGATCTTGCCGGCCGCCACACGTTGCCGCAGGACGTCAGGGGAGAGGTCCACGAGCTGGAGCTGGTCGGCCCGCCGGACCACGGCATCGGGGACGGTTTCGGCGGGCCGTCCCTGGGTGATCGCGCTGACGACGTCGGCCAGCGAGGCCAGCTGGTGGATATCCAGGGTGGACAGTACATTGATCCCGGCCGCCAACAGCTCGTCGATGTCCTGCCAGCGGTGCACATTCGTGCTGCCGGGGACATTGGTGTGGGCGTACTCATCGACGATCGCGGTGACCGGCGACCGGAGCAGGACAGCTTCAAGGTCCAGCTCCTCGGCGTCGGCGCCGCCAAGGGGCATCCGCCTCGGCGCGATCACCTCAAGGCCGGCCAGCAGCTCCCGGGTCTCACGGCGGCCCCGGTCGCGGGCGATGGCGACGACTACGTCCTCTCCCGCGCTGCGGAGCCGGTGGCCTTCGCGGAGCATGGCGTAGGTCTTGCCCACGCCCGGGGCGGAACCCAGGAAGATGCGCAGCGTTCCTCGTGCCATGCAGCCATTCTTCCATTCCGGCGAACTCCCGGCGGGGGAGCGCGGCGTCAAGGATTCATCAAGATCCGCTCCCGGGTGGGAGCCGGCGCCCCGGCCGCTGCTAGCTTCGGATTTGAGGGGCAAAGAGCGGCGCCCGCCCGTCCAAGAGGCGCCGTGGGGAAAGGACGACATGACCACCCTGAGCAGGCCGCCGGCAGACCCGTCGGCACTGAAGCCCGGCCGAAGCACCGCACTTCGCAACTGGCTGCTGGTGGGGCTGCAGGACAGCAAAGGCGCGCACCAGGGCCCGGGCGGGGTGCCCACGGCTCACGAGAAGAAGCACACCTGGTGGCAGGTCATGTGCCTGACCGGCGTCGACTACTTCTCCACCCTGGGCTACCAGCCGGCCATCGCCGCGCTCGCCGCCGGCGTGATTTCCCCGCTCGCTACGCTCGTCCTGGTGGCGATTACCCTGCTCGGCGCCCTGCCGGTCTACCGCCGGGTTGCCGGCGAAAGCCACCGCGGCGAGGGGTCCATCGCCATGCTGGAACGGCTCATGCCGCGCTGGGGCGGGAAGCTCTTTGTCCTGGTCCTGCTCGGCTTCGCCGCCACCGACTTCATGATCACCATGACGCTGTCCGCCGCGGACGCCACCGCTCACCTGGTCGAGAACCCGGTGGCGCCGGGCTGGCTGCAGGGGCAGAACGTGGCCGTCACGCTGATCCTGCTTGCCCTTCTCGGCGCGGTGTTCCTGCGCGGCTTCAAGGAAGCGATCGGCGTCGCCGTCGTGATCGTGGGCCTTTACCTGGGGCTGAACGTCGTGGTCGTCGCCGCGTCGCTCTGGGAGGTACTGAACCATCCGCTCGCCGTCGACAACTGGTGGCAGGCCATCTCCACCTCGCACGGCAACCCGCTGCTGGCTGTCGGTTTCGCGCTGCTGGTCTTCCCCAAGCTGGCCCTGGGCCTCTCCGGCTTCGAAACCGGCGTCGCCGTCATGCCGCAGATCAAGGGCCATGCCGGCGACACCGAAGAGCACCCCGCCGGCCGGATCCAGGGCGCGCGCAAGCTGCTGACCACCGCGGCCCTGATCATGAGCACCTTCCTGATCGTCAGCAGCTTCACCACCGTGGTGCTGATCCCGGCGCAGGAATTCCAGCCGGGCGGGCAGGCCAACGGGCGCGCCCTGGCCTTCCTCGCCCACGAACACCTCGGCGTCGGCTTCGGCACGGTCTACGACATCTCCACGATCGCCATCCTCTGGTTCGCCGGCGCGTCCGCCATGGCCGGGCTGCTCAACCTGGTGCCCCGCTACCTGCCGCGCTACGGCATGGCCCCCGGCTGGGCCCGGGCGGTGCGACCCCTCGTCCTGGTGTTCACCCTCATCGGGTTCCTGATCACCTGGCTTTTCGACGCCGACGTCGACGCGCAGGGCGGCGCGTACGCCACCGGCGTGCTGGTGCTGATGACCTCGGCGGCCGTGGCCGTGACCCTCTCGGCCCGCCGCCAGCGGCAACGCAAGCGCACCGTGGGCTTCGGCGTCATTGCCGTCGTGTTCATCTACACCACGGTTGCCAACATCATCGAACGCCCCGAAGGCATCCGGATCGCCTCGATCTTCATCCTCGGCATCATCGTGATTTCCCTGCTCTCCCGTGCCCGCCGTTCCTTTGAGCTGCACGCCACGCACGTCCACCTGGACCGGCAGGCGCTGGAATTCATGTCGGACGAGCTGGACGGGCCGCTCCGGATCGTCGCGCACGAGCCGCTGCGCCTCAGCCCGGCGGCCTACCGGGACAAGCTTGAGTCTGCGATCGAGGTCAGCCACCTGCCGCTGGACTACCGGGCGCTGTTCCTGGAGGTCATTGTCGACGATTCCTCCGACTTCGAAACCGAACTGGAGGTCCGCGGCATCACCCGGCACGGCTACCGGATCCTGGAGGTGCACGGGCCGGTGGTTCCCAACACGATCGCCTCGGTGCTGCTGCACATCCGGGATGTGACCGGGCTGATGCCGCACATCTACTTCCGCTGGACAGAGGGAAACCCGCTCACCAACCTGCTGCGCTTCCTCGCATTCGGCGAGGGCGAAATAGCGCCGGTCACCCGCGAAGTGCTGCGCGAAGCCGAACCTGAGGTCACGCGGCGCCCCTGGGTCCACGTCGGCTAGGGCCCCGCCCGACGGGTGCCGGGAGCGTTACGCGGAGACCACGGATTTTGTCAGGATGGTCCCGCCGACGCCGACCAGGACGGCACCGGAGCCGCCGGTGACGATCCGGTGCACGCGGGGCCGGGCCAGCACCCTGGAAACCTTTTTCAGCGACTGCACCAGCACCACGTACCAGGCCAGCGCGGTGAGGAGGAAGATGCAGGCCATCAAGGCGTGCTGCTCCAGCAGCGGCAGCGGGCCGAGATTGAACTGGGGGAAGAGAGACAGGTAGAAGACGGCGACCTTCGGGTTGAGCAGATTGCTCACCACTCCCTGCAGGAACGGGGAGTTGCCCCGGAACCGGAGCCTGGGCTCCGGGGCCCGGCCGCAGCTGCGCGGCCGGGCGAACGCCTCGCGCAGGGCGCTGGCCCCCAGGAACAGCAAATAGGCTGCCCCTGCCACCCGGATCGCGGTGCCAAGAATTTCGGACGCCCCGAGGAGCGCCGTTACGCCCAGCACGGCGAGGAGGGCGAGGATCGTGTTGCCCACCATGATCCCGGCCGCGGTTGACGCCGCCGAGCCAGGCGCGCGGTGGGCGTTCTTCAGCACGAGCGCAAAATCGGGGCCGGGGACGACGACCACAACGACGCACGTCAGCGCAAAGGCCATCAGCTGTTCGACCATCAAGGACTGCTTCCGGTGAAAGAATCTTCTGCCCCTTTTCGGGGCCATCACAGTGTAGCCGCGAGTGCCGGGGAGCCCGGCCTGGGAACCCCGGTCTTGGGAAGCCGGCGGCGGATCCGGGGTGCGGCGGTCCTGGCTAGGAAACACAGCAGCCCCTCCGGAGAGTTACGCCGGAGGGGCTGAGTGGTCTTCTAGGAGAAGTATTCCGGCAGGCCGGGCCTTCCTGAAAGCTTAGAGCGGGCGGATGTTCTCGGCCTGCGGGCCCTTCGGACCCTGGGTGACGTCGAACTCGACCTTCTGGTTCTCGTCCAGCGAGCGGTAGCCGCTGGAAGCGATTGCCGAGTAGTGGGCGAAAACGTCGGCCGACCCGTCATCCGGGGCAATGAAGCCAAAACCCTTTTCGGCGTTGAACCATTTAACTGTGCCTGTAGCCATGCCTTTATCCTTCTGAAACGCTGCTGATCTCCGGCGGCCACGCAAGGCCAACGGCTGCGGAGACATTCGTCCGCTGTCCCCAACGTACGGGGCGCGGGGCCGCGGTGCAAGGGTCTGAGTGCGGGAGTTAATCCCGGGCTGAGGCTATAGTCAGCTCACCATGTCAACAATCTCGGTGGTAATTCCCACCCGGAACGATGCGCAGCTGCTCGCCGTGTGCCTGGAGGCACTCAGCCGGCAGAGCCGCCGCGCCGACGATGTGATCGTGGTGGACAACGGCAGCACGGACAACACCGCCGAGGTCTGCGCGGCCGCCGGAGCGCGGCGGATTGCCGTGGAGCTGCCCGGGATCGCGGCGGCCACCGCCTGCGGGTTCGATGCGGCGGACACGGAGATCATCGCGCGCCTGGACACCGATTCCGTCCCGCCCGTCGACTGGCTGGAACGCGTCGAAGCCATCCTGGACCGGGCCGGGCCGCTCTCCGCGGTGAGCGGACCAGGGAACTTCTACGGCGGCACATGGTTTACCCGCTGGCTGGGCGGACGCGTCTGGATTCCCGGATATGCATGGGCGATCGGACTCCTGCTGGGGCATCCGCCGCTGTTGGGCTCCAATTTCGCGCTGCGTGCCGACGTCTGGGAAAAGATCCGGGGCACGGTCCACCGTGGACAGCCCGCGGTCCACGACGACCTCGACATTTCCTACCAGATCCCGCCGGAGGTGTCCGTGATCTGGGAGCCTGCGCTGCGGGTGGGGGTCTCGGCCCGGCCGTTCGAGAGCCGGCACGCCGTCGGGCGCCGGCTGCGGATGGCGTGGACGACGTTCGCCGTCGAGTTCAGGGGCGAGCCTCCGTTGCGCCGGCGCCGCCGTCGTAAGCGGTGGGAACGGACCCACCGCCGCTAGCCGGCAGGCGGCGTTCGGCCCGCGCCGGCGTAGAGCGCTACCAGGTCCCGGCTCATCTGGTGCGGCGACGTTTCACTGGGGCTGTGGCCGCCCCGGTAGACGGCGATCTTCGCGCCGATGGCCTGCGCGAAGCGGCGGTGCAGCGCTAGCGGCCAGAGGTCGTGTTCCCCGACGGCGACGAACCTCGGCAGCTCCGCCGCGGACAGGACCGCCCTGAGGTCCGGGGCATGCTGCATCAGCCCAAAGATGTCCCGCACGGCTTTCCGACGGGTGAGGCGGAAGCGGGACCGCACAAAGCGGATGCGGTTGGGTGCAACCCGGACCACGTTGCTGCGGATGCCCCAGATCATCAGCGCCGCACCCACCCGGGCGCTGGCCCAGCCGCTGAACCGGCCGATCCGCTGGACGCCGCGGAAGCTGTTGCCGGGCTCGGGCGGGCAGCTGAGCAGTGTGAGGCTGCGGAACAGCTCGGGCCGTTGCGCGAACGCCAGCTGCGCGACGATCGCGGCAAAGGAGTACCCGACGACGTGGGCGGCGCCTTCCCCGGCCTCGATCAGGGCAATGAGATCGTCGGTGAAGAGCTGGTAGTCGTAGTGGTCCCGCGGCGGGTGGAGGTGCTCGGGCCCGGCGTCGGCGGACTCGTACTGGCCGGCGATGTCGCAGCTAAGCACAAAGTAGCCGGCGGCCGCGAGCTGGGGCAGCATCAGCGAGAAGTCTTCCTTGGACCCGGTGGCGCCCGGGACCAGCAGGACCCGCGGATGGGCCGGGTCGCCCATGGACAAGGTCGCCAGCGCCCCGCTCGGTGCCTGGAATTCGCCGCGGACCGCGCCGGGCGGCGGGGCGAACCAGTCGACGTCGGGCAGGGCAGCGTCCAGCCGGGCCGCCTCGTCAACCAGCCCCGAGCCGAAGACTCCGGGGTCCGGTTCCGGTGCGCCCGGAATGCTGCGGTCTGTTGACGCCATGGACTAAACATAGCCCCGCCGTCGGGCCCGGGCCTTAGCGGCCGGCCACCTTGTGCACGAAGGCGTGCAGGCGGCGGTAGACCTCCTGCGACTCCGGGTAACGGAAGTCCTGCTGCCAGGTGTGTTCGGTGTTTGGGGCGTCCCAACCGTAAATCTGCGTGTCGACGTGCACCTCGTGCTCCCGCAAGCGTTGGATGAAGTTCAGGTTGGCGGCGTAGAAGAAGTCGCGTTCCGAGGTGGTCACGAAGACCGGCGGGAACCGGGCGTCGAGCCACTCGATCGGGGACAGGAAGCCGGCCGCGCTGCGCAGCTCCGAGATCCGGCGGCGGCCCTTGCTGCGTGTTGACCGGGGCAGGAGCATTCGGACGAAGTCCAGGCTGAGGACGAACCCCTTTTCGAAGAACACGGAGAAGTCCACCACGCTGCAGTGCTGGACCAGCCCGCGGAGGCTTGCGGCGGGGGCTGCCGGCGTCAGGGCGTAGTGTCGGGCGAGTTCCGGGCGGATGCTGGCCGCGGTGAGGAGGGCTGCGATCTGGCCCCCGGCCGAGTCGCCGCCGAGGACAATCCTGGCGGGGTCGCCGCCGTAGCCTGCGATGTTGCCGCGGACCCAGGCCAGCGCCGCGTTGGCGTCCTGGAGGACGTGCGCCATGTGGAAGCGCGGGGCCCGACGGTAGTTCACATTGACGGCCACCATCCCGCCCGCGGCCTGGCTTGCGCAGTACTTCGTCAGCGAGGCCTTGTCGCCCGAGGTCCAGCCCCCGCCGTGAAAGTAGACGTAGACCGGCAAAGGGCCGCCGTCGCGCCCGGCGGCCGGGCTGATCACGTCAAGGCGGTGCGCCTGGATGCCGTCGCCCACGAAGTCGATGTCGTGGAAATAGTCGACGCCGGCGACGGGGTCGGCGTTGAAGCGGGCGTTTTCGCGTGGAGCCAGCGCGTGCATCAGCCCCCGCCAGGCCCACACCGGGACCCGGCGCAGCACACTGCGTGCGCGGCGGGCGAGTCCGAACGCGCCCCCGGCCGGCTGCGACCGCGGGGCCGACGAGGGTAGCGGTGCGGGCTGCTGCTGGGGTGGTTGGACCGCCGGAGTCATGCCTTAATTCTAACTGGCACGCCTGTGCCATCACGCCCGAAGCATCGGCCGGGCCAGTGCCCCGGACGCCATGCCCCGGACCCGGGGTGGCGCTCAGTCCGGCAGTTCGCGGACCGTGCCGGCGGCGCCGTCGACGGTGACGCGCTGGCCGGTCCGCAGCCGGGTGGTCGCATCCGGCACGCCCACCACCGCGGGAATCCCGTATTCCCGGGCCACCACGGCGCCGTGCGAGATGACGCCGCCCATCTCCATGACCAATGCGCCGGCCGTCATGAAGAGCGGGGTCCATCCGGGATCGGTCGAGGGGGCCACCAGGATTTCGCCGGGCTCAAGGCGGGCACCCACCGGATCCATGATGACCCGGACCGTCCCGGTGGCGGTCCCTGCGGACGCAGGGGTCCCGGACAGGGCTCCGGCTGCCGGTGTCTTCGCCATCACGGCGGCCTCCACGTCCGTTCCGTCCGAGAGCAGCAGGCGCGGGATGTGGCGGCGCCGGAGCTCGACGTCGTACAGCCGGCGGCGCTCGGCGACAAGGGACTGCATGGACGCGCCCCGAAGGGCCACATGGAGTTCGTCGAAATCCAGGAAAAACACGTCGTCCTCCGTGGCCAGGGCGCCGGCCCGCACCAGTTCCGCTCCGACCAGCAGCAGCTGGCGGTGCATTTCGCCGAGGATCTTCACGATGTGGAATTTCGGCAGCTCCCGCAGGCCGGACAGCTCCCGGACCTGGTGCAGGGCTAACTCCAGCAGCCGGGCGCGCCACTTGCCGTGGTCGCCCGCGCGCTCGACCAGGTTGCGGATTCTCTCCTCGGCGTGCTCGGCGGCCCGGCGGAACTGCCGGTCCGGTGCCTGCTCAGGGTCCTCCACCCGGAGGTAGTTGGAGATCATGCCCAGGATGTGGTCCGGCTCCTCCGACCAGCGTGGCATGCCAAGATCGATCTCCGCCACGGCGCGGTGGCCGTAACGGGCCAGGAAATTCCGAACGCCTTCCTGCGCCGGCGCAGGAAGGGACCCAGAGCGGTAGGCCGCGGCCAACCGGTCCGGAGGGTCCGCCAGGAAGGCCTCCCGCGAGGCGGTGTCGGCCCCGATACGCACCGCCAGCTGCCAGAGTTCAAGGTCCATCTCCGTAGTCACGTTGTGCGGCAGCCCGCGCAGCACCGCTTCCAGCTCGCGGGGCTGGGCGATGCCACGCAGCAGCCGCCGGGCTACCGCCAACATGATGTAGCCCACGGAAGGGGCCGGCAAGGTTGCGCTAATGAGGCCGTCAATGGTCCGGTTGGTGATCTGTTCGGCGTAGTCGAGCCGCTGCAAGGCGGTGGCCGGTTCGGGCAGCACCAGCTCGGCTTCGAGTCGTTTACCGTAAGCATCCGCGCGGCGGAGCTCCGCCGCGGGCCGAAGCGCGGCGCGGACCAGCGCCGGGACCAAGCCCAGGATCAGGCCGAGGCTATCTCCGGCCTCCGTGACGCGGCGCCGGGAACCGCCTCCGGAGAAGCGTGCCTTGGACGGAATTTTCAGGCGGCCGCTGACCGCGAAGCGCGGATCGGCCAGCAGTTCGGGGAAGATCGCAGCCGACCTGCCGTCCGCCAGGGGGAGCATCCGCGTCAGGTAGCGTCGTCCCCATTTGTTCTGCACCACTGCGGTCAGATCCACGTACATGCGCAGCCCGGGGTTGACGTAGCGCCAAGGCCCTTTGCGGTTCCGCATCACGCCGAGGGCCGCGAGGCCGATTGGCGTGATGGGACGCGTGAGTCCCTGGAGCAGGGTGCCGCACAGGTAGACCCGCGTTCCACCGGCCGGATCCGGGGCAATGGCGGTCCGGTCACCGGAGAACGGATCCTCCAGCGGATACAGCGTGGTGATGGGACGGGACTGCGTCAGCCATGCCTTGCCCGCGGCGTCGATGACCCATTCCGCATCCTGCGGCGAGCCGAGGAGGCGTTGGGCGGCCTCGCCCAGCCTGGTGAGTTCGCCGAGCTCCGCATCGGTCAAGCTGAACCCGAGCGCCGGATCGCCGTTTCCCCGCGCGCGGCGCAGGGCGGCCGCCGTCGCGGTGTCCACCGTGAACTGGTCCGGGTTCACCGCACCGGACACCACCGCCTGGCCGGCTCCGACGCTGGCGTTGATGACCGTCTCGGTCCGGGTTCCGGTTACCGGGTTGGCGGTGAACAGCACGCCGGCGGTGGCGGCGTCGACCATGATCTGGACGACGACGGCGAGCCCCACCTCGCGGTGGCTGATGCCGTTCGCGGAGCGGTAGGCTACGGCGCGGTCGCTCCAGAGCGAGGCCCAGCAGCGCCGGGCAGCATCGATGACGGCCTCGGCGCCGGTGACGCCGGTGAACGAATCCTGCTGGCCGGCGAAGCTGGCGAAGGGCAGGTCCTCTGCGGTGGCCGAGGACCGGACCGCCACGGCGGGCTCCGCACCCAGGGCGGCATAGGCCGTCCGCAGCGCCGCCTCGACGCCGGCCGGGACCGCCGCCGCAAGGATCAGTTCGCGGGCGCTGGCCGCCAGGCGTTCCAGGTCCGCTGGTTCCAGGGCGGCCATTCGGCCGGATCCCGCGCCGGTCGCTAGGGCGGATCCTGTGGTGCCGCCGTCGGCGGTCCCCGCGGGTACGCCGTCGAGCCGGGCGGCCACGGCCGCAAGCGCGGACGGCACCGCCTGCCGGTAGGCGTCGGTGGTCAGGCAGAAGCCACGCGGCACCGGAAACCCGGCCTCGGTCAGTTTCCCCAGGTTGAGGGCCTTGCCGCCGACGAGCCGCAGGGGAGCGGTGCCGGCCCGGGCCAGATCCAGCACAAAGCCGTCCGGCACCGCATCGTCCAGCACATGGCCCTCCGGTGCCGAGTCATCCGGCCCGTCGACGTCAGCTTCGGAACGCATGGCTCGCGCGCCTAGTCTGTAGCCGCGTCGCCGGTGTCCTCCCACTGGACGTCCAGGTTGCGGAACACCGGCGGAGAGTCACACAGGGCCGCCATCCGCGCCGCGAACTCGGAGGTCTCCGGCCGGCGGGAATTCTCCATGGCCGACTCGTAGGAATCGAACTCGACGATGGTGAGATACGTCCCGGGCCTGTCGCGGTCAGCGGTGTTCAGGATCCGGCGGAAGGTCGGGGCGGTTTCCCCCTCGGTTCGGGAGGGCCGTCCCAAGGCTTCGATTTCCTCGATCCGGGACGACTGGTATTCGATGATCTGCACAAACCTGGCCATGACGGCTCCTTGACGGTGCGGGTGCTGATGCGCCTCACGGTAGACCTGCCGTCCCGGCAGTGCAAGAGCAGCAAGGAAGGAGTCCTGGCCACCACCCGCCGGGTCCGGCTAGGGAGTCAGCAGGACCTTGATGGCGCGCCGTTCGTCCATCGCCCGGTAGGCCTCGGGAGCCTCCTCGAGCGGCATGACGACATCGAATACGCGGCCGGGGTTGATGGTGCCGGCGAGCACGTCGGCGAGCAGCTCGGGAATGTAGGTCCGGGCCGGAGCCATGCCCCCGCCGATCGAGATGTTGGTGTCGAAGAGGTAGCGCAGCGGGATCTCGGCGCCGCCGGTCGGCACGCCGACGAATCCGAGGCCGCCGCCGGGGCGGACGCTGTGCAGCGCCTGCTCCATGGATTCCTTGGTGCCGACGCATTCCAGCACGGAATCGGCCAGCACCCCGCCGAGCAGCTCGCGGACCTTCGCCACGCCGTCCTCGCCGCGTTCGGCCACGATGTCCGTGGCGCCGAACTCGCGGGCGATGGCCTGCCGGTCTGCATGCCGGGACATCGCGATGATCCGCTCGGCGCCGAGCCGCTTGGCGGCCAGGACACCGCACAGGCCGACGGCGCCGTCGCCCACCACGACGACCGTCCGGCCGGGGCCCACCTGCGCCGCGAGGGCGGCGTGGTGTCCGGTCGCCATGACGTCCGAGAGGGTTAGCAGGCTGGCGCGCAGCGCTTCGTCCGGCTCGGTGATGCCCGGAACCTTGACCAGGGTGGCGTCGGCGAGCGGAACCCGGACCGCCTGGCCCTGGCCTCCGTCGATGGCGAACCCGGCGTCGTCTTTGCCGCCCCAGCCGGCCAGGTGGTCGCAGGCGACCGTGACCCCGTTCAGGCACTGCGGGCACTTGCCGCAGCTAACCACGAAAGGTGCGATCACCAAGTCCCCCACGGCCAGTTCCGTCACCGCGTCGCCGATGCTTTCGACCAGGCCGATGAACTCGTGGCCGATCGCGCGCGGCTCGTTGGTGGGCCGGACGCCGCGGTAGGGCCACAGGTCAGAGCCGCAGACGCAGGACGCGGTGACTTTGACGACCGCGTCCGTGGGCTGCTGGATGGTTGGGTACTCACGGTCTTCTACCCGGATGTCGCCGGGGCCGTGGATGATCGTGGCGCGCATTGGGGGCTCCTGGTTTGGTGGATAAAGGGTCTGTTGGATAAAGGGTCTGTTGGATAAAGGGTCTGTTGGATAAAGGGTCTAGTGGATAAAGGCTGGAAACGAGTCTAGTCCTGGACGGTGGAAGCCGCTCCCGGGCGGAGCAACTGGCCGATCCGGTCCTGGACCCTCAACTCCGGGGCGGATTCGTGGTTGAACAGGATGCGGTAAATGACGGGCGCCACCACCGTGTCGACAATTTCACGGGCGGCCGGCGCGGTCTCGCCGCGGGCTTCGGCCAGCGCCCGAATCTCCTCGACATGGCCCTGCATGAGCGCGAAATAGTCCCGCGTCACGGCGCCGTCCGCCAGCATGTCACGCAGTACCTGCCGCCCCAGCGGCGACGAGAATTCCTCAACGTAGGGGATGAACCACGCCTCCATATCGCCTCTGAGCGAACCGGTGTCCTCCACCTGTTCGGGCAACATCCGGTTGGACGCGACGGCGGCGAGCAGTCGCGGCAGGTCACCCCACCGCCGGTAGATGGTCGAGGAATTCACCCCCGCCCGCTCCGCCACCTGCGGCACCGACAAGACCGAACGGTCGCCGTCGTTCTCCTCCAGTAGCGTGCGGACCGCCTGGTGCACCGCCTGCTGGACGCGTGCGCTGCGGCCGCCCGGCCGCGGAGTCGCTGTAGCCATCATCACACCATACTAAGGCAAAAATTCTGCTTTAGCGCCTGTTTCCGGTGCTAACCTCTTAATGCATAGATTGTGCTTTAGTCGTTCCATGAGTAGGCAGGGAAAGCATTGAAGAACACCGGTACCGCGTTCTGGCTGCATGCGGCGCTCCTAACGGTCTTCATCGGGGCTTCGTCGGCGCCGTCGCCGTTGTACGAGTTCTACGCCAGGGAATGGGGCCTCGGCTCCGCCGCCGTAACGGTCATCTTTGCCGTCTACGCGGTGGCCGTGCTGCTGACCCTGCTGGTGGTCGGCTCGCTGGCGGACCATCTCGGTACGCGGCCCGTGCTGCTCGGGGCCGTGGCGCTGCAGATCGGAGCGATGATGACCTTCGCGTTCGCGCCCGGTCCGGAAATGCTCCTCGCGGCGAGGGCCCTGCAGGGCGTCGCTACCGGTGCGGCCATGGGCGCCGCCGGGGCGGCACTGCTGGCCTTCGAGGGCACCGCCCGCCGAGGTCGAGGCTCCCTGGTGAACAGCGCGGCCTCGCCGGTGGGGCTCTCCATCGGCGCGCTCGGCTCGGCATCCCTGGTCCGCTTCCTGCCGGAACCCACGAAGACCGTGTACTTCTTCCTCGCGGCCCTGCTCCTGGTGCTTGGAACCGCCCTGCTCTGGCTGCCAAGCGCGGGTCGCATTGCCCCCGGCTGGCTCCGTTCCCTGGTGCCCGAGGCGAGGGTCCCCGGTTCCGCGCGCAAAACGATGGCCGCGACCATGCCCGTAGCGGCCGCCACCTGGGCGCTCGCCGGCTTCTACCTTTCCCTCGGTCCGAGCCTTGCGCATTCGATCACGAAGGACAGCTCCGTGCTGGTGGGCGGGCTGGCGCTGTTTGCGCTGTTCGTCCCGGGTGCCTTGGCGATCCTCGTCGTGCGTCTCTGGTCCGACCGGAACACCCTCCTGACCGGCGTCCTCGCCCTCATCGCCGGAATATCCCTGACCGTGCTCGCCGTCCAGTTGGGATCCGCACCGCTCTACTTCACCGGCACCATGGTGGCGGGCGTCGGCTTCGGCAGCGGCTACTTCGGGGCGATGCGGATGACGCTGCCGCTGTGCGGGCCGCATGAGCGCATTGGGATGCTCTCCAGCATCTACCTGATCTGCTACCTCGGCTTCAGCATCCCCGCCGTGGCCGCGGGGCTGCTGGTCCCGGTTGCGGGGATGAAGAACACCACCCTGGTTTACGGTTCAGCCCTTGTGCTGGCCGCCCTCCCTGCCCTTGTATTGATCGCCAGGGGCCCCCGTATGAATCGCATCAATGTGGCTGCTGCGTAAGCGGCGGCCGCCCGAAAGGAACTGACATGACGTACACGCTCCCAGCCAACACCGCGGACCGGCCCATTACCGTCATCGGAGGAGGCGCGCTGGGCAGGCGCATTGGCCTGATGCTCTCGCTCCAAGGCGCAGAGGTGCGCGTCTACGACACAGACCTTGCCGTGGCAAGGGCAGCTGTCGAATACATCGCAACGCAGCGCCACCGCACCGTGGAAGAGCTCGGGGGCACATCGGCTGTCCGGCTCGCGGCGAAGGATAATCTTGCCGAAGCCCTCAGGGATTCGTGGCTTGTGGTCGAGGCGGTCCCGGAGAAACTGGGCCTGAAGCAGGCGATCTTCGCCGATCTCGACCAGCTGGCGGACCCGGATGCCGTGCTGGCGAGCAACTCGTCGTCCTTTGCCTCCGGCGAATTCATTGGCGGCGTGACGCACCCGGAACGGGTCCTGAACATGCACTTCTACATGCCCCCGGCGGTCCGGTCCGTGGAGCTGATGTCCAGCGGGCACACCGACCCTGCGCTCATCGAACTGCTGATGGCCGAGCTGCCCAAGTATGCGCTGGTGCCGCACCGGGTCCGCAAGCAGAGCACCGGCTTCATCTTCAACCGGATTTGGGCCGCGATTAAGCGGGAGTCCCTCCTGGTGGTGGCCGAGGGCGTCGCCGAGCCGCAGGACGTGGACGCCTTGTTCGCCGACGTCTTCAAGTCCGAAACCACCCCGTTCCGTTTCATGGACGAGGTGGGCCTGGACGTGGTCCTCGACATCGAAAACCACTACTGCGAGCTGGCCGGGACGGAAAACAAGTCCGCCCCGCTGCTCCAGGACTACATCGGAAAGGGCTGGCTGGGGGTCAAGAGCGGCCGCGGCTTCTACAACGACTACTCCTGACCCCGCGGTGCCCTACACGCTGCCTTAGAAGCCCAGCGAAATACCGCGATCGGCCACGTTTTCGATGCTCGTCTCAGCCAAGGATTGCCTCGCACCACACTTGCGTCCCGTCGGCCTTGTGCAGCATGGCGCGCTCTGCCGAGGTCCAGTACCGGACCCAGAGGATCTTTCCGTCCGGGGTCGCGAGTTCCACCGTTGCGGGGGCGGGAACATGGCCGGGCCGGCACACCATCACGGGGGCGCCGGCCGCCAGGCCCAGCCAGTTGGTGACCCACACCATCTCCGCGGGCGGCGCCTCAGACTGCTTCAAGCACGCTGACGTAGTTCGCAATGCCCACGCCACCCATGTTCTGCACCGCGGCCCGGCGCGGCGCGGCCAGCTGCATGTCCCCGGCGGTGCCGGTGAGCTGCATGGCCGCGATGACGTGCTGTGAGACGCCGGTGGCCCCGACTGGGTGGCCCTTGGCCTTGAGGCCGCCCGAGACGTTGATGGGCAGCTTGCCGTCCTTGAAGACCCAGCCCTCCTTGACCGCGCGGGCGCCCTGGCCCGGTTCGGTCAGGCCGATGGCCTCGTACATCAGCAGTTCGGCGATCGTGAAGCAGTCGTGGACCTCCGCGAAGTCCAGATCCGCCAGGTCGACGCCGGCCATGCCCATGGCGCGCTGCCAGGAGGCGCGGGTCGCGGCGAAGGCGGTGGGGTCGCGGCGGTCGGTCGGGAAGAAGTCGTTCGCCTGGCCGAAGCCGGCGAGCCGGACCGGGGCGGTGGCGCCGCCGGTGGGGCCGACGCTCAGCACGACGGCGGCGGCGCCGTCGGAGACGGGGGAGCAGTCGGTGCGGCGCAGCGGGTCGGCGACCATCGGGTTCTTGTCCGAGACCGTCTGGCAGAACTCCTCGCCGAGATCCTTGCGCAGCTGGGCGTAGGGGTTGTCCACGCCATTGCGGTGGTTCTTCGCGGCGATCGTGCCGAGCACGTCCGATACGGCGCCGTAGCGCTTCTCGTAGTGCTTGGCCACCTCGGCGAACAGCCCGGTGAAGCCGGTGCTGGAGGGCTTGCCGGCCATGTCGTAGTCGGCGCCGAGCAGGGCCGCGCCCACGACGTCGGCGCCGGCCTGGGTCATCTTTTCGGCGCCGATCACCAGCACCGTCTTGGCCGTCCCCGCCAGCAGCGACTTGGTGCCCTGCTGGAACGCGGCGGATCCGGAGGCGCACGCATTCTCGACCCGGGTCGAGGGCACGTTGGCGAGTTGCTCCGAGACCTGCAGGGCCAGCGAGGACGGGAACGCCAGCGGCATCATCCCCGAGTTGAACTGGCCTACGTAGATCTCGTCGATCTGGCCGGGCTCGATCCCGGCGTTGCCGATCGCCTCGGTGGCGACCTGCACGATCAAGGACTCGAGGGTCTCGTCCGTGAGCTTGCCGAAGCGGCTGTGGCCCCAGCCGGTGAGCAGGACGTCCTTGCCGAACTGGTCCTTGAGGCTCATGCCGTTGCCCCTTCCAGGGTGCTGGCGTCACGGGCGGTGCTGTCGTCGGCGGTGCCGGCGGCTTCGAGGGAGGGGGCGACGTCGAACTCCGCCTCGGTCTTTTCGCGGATTTCCGCCACGCTGACGCCGGGCGCGAGCCGGGTGAGGGTGAGCCGTCGGCTGCCCGTTCCGTCTTCCGGCTTCACCAGGTCGAACACCGCCAGGTCGCTGATGATGCGGTCCACGCAGCTCAGCCCGGTCAGCGGCAGGGTGCATTCCTTGACGATCTTCGCGGTGCCGTCCTTGGCGTTGTGTTCGGTGAGGACCACCACGCGCGGGGTGCCGGCCACGAGGTCCATGGCGCCGCCCATGCCCTTGACCATCTTGCCCGGGATGGTCCAGTTGGCCAGGTCGCCGGCGCCGGAGACCTGCATGGCACCGAGGATCGCGACCTTGACGTGGCCGCCGCGGATCATGCCGAAGGAGGTGGCGGAGTCGAAGATGCTGCCGCCGGGCAGGACCGTAACGGTCTGCTTGCCGGCGTTGATCAGGTCCGCGTCCTCCTCGCCCTCGTAGGGGAAGGGGCCCATGCCGAGCAGGCCGTTTTCGCTCTGCAGCACCACGCGCACGCCCTCACGCAGGTTGTTGGCGACGAGCGTGGGGATGCCGATGCCGAGGTTGACGTAATCGCCGTCGTTGAGTTCTTCGGCCGCGATGGCGGCCATTTCATTGCGGGTCCAAGCCATGATGATTCTCCTGAAAAGTGTGGGTGGCGGCGCTCAGGCCTGGTTAGACGGCGACGGCGACGGCGGCGTTGTCCGTCCCGGACGCTTCGGCGCGGGGCCGGACTGTGCGCTGTTCGATGTCCTTGACCCTGTCGCTGGCCTGGACCAGCCGCTGGACGAAGACGCCGGGGGTGACGATGTGGTTCGGGTCCAGTTGCCCCGGTTCGACGATCACTTCGGCTTCGGCGACGGTGACGGCCCCGGCCGTGGCGACCACCGGGTTGAAGTTCTGCGCCGTGTAGCGGTAGATCAGGTTGCCGTCCGTGTCGGCGGTGTGCGCGTGGACCAGGGCGACGTCGGCCTTGATCGCACGCTCCTGGACATACGTCTCGCCGTCGAACTCCGCCAGCGGCTTGCCTTCGGCGACGAGGGTGCCGACGCCGGTCTTGGTGTAGAAAGCCGGGATGCCGGCGCCGCCGGCGCGCAGGCGCTCGGCGAGGGTGCCCTGCGGGGTGAACTCGACCTCGAGCTTGCCGGCGAGGTACTGCTCCGCGAAAAGCTTGTTTTCACCCACATAGGATGCGATGACCTTGCGGACCTGGCCCGCCTCGATGAGGACGCCCAGTCCCTTGCCGTCCACGCCCATGTTGTTGGAGACCACCGTCAGGTCCTTGACGCCGGAATCCCGCACGGCCTCGATCAGGTCTGCGGGGATGCCGCTGAGGCCGAAGCCGCCTACCGCGAGCGTCAGACCGTCCCGCAACACGTCCTGCAGCGCTGCTGCCGCGCCGGATTTCACCTTTGACATATGGATCTCCTCATTGAGCCGTGAAGTCTCCGGCTGCCATGGCCTGAGCCGCGGTGCCGGCATCCACTTTGTGGACTGTCTGCCTGATGAAGGAGCCTATGGTGTGGCGTGGAGCACTGTCAACGCAGAAAATCAGGGAAAATTGGCGCATTTCTAGAGTGTGGACGCTAGGCTTGATCTTGTCCACAATGTGGATACATCGCTAGGAAAGTTAGCTGCAAGGAGAGCCCGCATGACGTCTGCCCCGGTTCAGGGAGCCCAGGTGGTAAGCCGTGTCGCGGCCCTGCTGAGGATCGTGGGCCGGAGGCCGGAAGGCTCACCGCTCGTGGAACTGGTCCGCGAATCCGGGCTGACGCGCCCCACCGCCCACCGGCTGCTCACCTCGCTGGCCGCCGAGGGCCTGCTGGACCAGGATCCGCACACCGGCAACTGGGTGCTGGGCCCGGAAATCCTGCTGATGGGATCCGTCGCGTCCGCACGCTTTCCACTGGAAGACATTGCCCGGCCCAGCCTGCGCCGGCTGGCCGAGGAGACCGGCGAGAGCGCCTTCTTCTCGATCCGCCGCGGTGCCGAGACGGTGTGCCTGCTCCGGGAGGAGGGCAGCTTCCCGGTGCGCTCCTTCGTGCTGCATGAGGGTGTCCGGTTCCCGCTGGGGGTCGCTTCCGCCGGCACTGCCATCATGGCGTTCCTGCCCGCGGCCGAGCAGGAAGAGCTGCTGGCCGGCTGGACGACCCACGCCGGGAGCTTTGCCGCAGCGCACAGCGAGGAGGTGGTCCGCGCCAACCTGGAAGCGACGCGGCAGGCAGGCTACTCGGTCAACCCCGGCCTGGTGCTGGAGGGCAGCTGGGGGATGGGTGCCGCCGTTTTCGACCAGCGCGGCCGCCCGGCCTGGGCCCTGTCCCTGACCGGGATTGAACCGCGTTTCCGCGAAGACCGCCGCGAACAGCTGGGACGCCTGCTGATGGACGAGGCGCACCGGATCTCCCTGCAATTGCAGGGCCCCTGAACCGGCACCGCGGCCGGCTGCGTCCTCGGCGCGCTACTGCTTCCACCAGGTGTCGAAAATGGTGACTGGAACGGTGCGCTTGTGCCGGGTCCGCAGGTATTTCTGCTCGATCAGCTCGGCCGCCGCCTCGGGGACGTCCCGGCCCTCGAGGTAGTCATCGATGGTGTCGTAGCTCAGGCCGAGTTCTTCCTCGTCCGTGCGGCCTGGCTTGTGATCCAGCAGGTCAGCCGTCGGGACCTTCTCCCAGATGCGCGCCGGGGCGCCGAGCTCGGCCAGCAGCGCACGGTTCTGCCGCTTGTTCAGGCCGAACAGCGGCAGGATGTCCGCGCCGCCGTCGCCGAACTTGGTGAAGAAACCGGTCACGGATTCCGCGCCGTGGTCGGTGCCGATGACCAGGTAGTTGTGCTCCCCGGCCAGGGCATACTGCGCGATCATGCGGGTCCGGGCCTTGGTGTTGCCCTTGTGGAAATCGGAGATCCCGTTGCCGACTGTCTTCTCGAACTCGTCCTCGAAGCCGTCCACCGCGGCGGAGATGTTGAAGGTCCACTCCGTCTTGGCGCGCACGAAGTCGAGGGCCGCCTGGGCGTCGTCCTCGTCGTGCTGCACACCGTACGGGAGCCGCACCGCGACGAAGTTCGCCTCCACGCCCTCGGCGTCGAGCTCCTCGACCGCCAGCTGGGCCAGCCGGCCGGCGAGCGACGAGTCGAGGCCGCCGGAGATGCCCAGGACGAAGCCCTTGGTGTGGCTCGCCTTGAGGTAGTCCTTGAGGAACGTGACGCGCTTGCGCACCTCCTCGGCGGGGTCGATCCGGGGCTGCACGCCCATTTCTTCGATGATCTTCGCCTGGAGTTCACGCATGCCTCAAAGCCTAGCCAGCCGTGTCAATCGGGCTCAACTGTTGCCGCCGGTCCGGAACCGCCGCCCGCGTCCGGAAGCGCCGCCAAAACCCCTCCCGCCGGCACCCTGGCAGGCGTAGCGTATGGCCATGGAGTCGACGGGATGCGTGGTGGCCGGCGGAGGTCCGGCCGGGATGATGCTTGGCCTGCTGCTGGCCCGGGCCGGCGTGCGGGTGACGGTCCTGGAAAAGCACGCGGACTTCTTGCGCGACTTCCGCGGCGACACCGTGCACCCGTCGACCATCCGGTTGATTGACGAACTCGGCCTCGGCCAGGAGTTCCGCCGCCTGCCGCAAAGCCGCCTCAAGAGCGTCGTGTTCCCCGTCCCCGGCGGGCCGTCGGTGACCATGGGGGACTTTGATTCCCTCAAACCGCCGTACAACTACATCGCGATGATGCCGCAGTGGGATTTCCTGAACTTACTCGCCGCGGCTGCCGCCGAGGAGCCGGGATTCACCCTGCTGATGAGCCACACGGCCACCGGGCTGGTCCGCGACGGCGGCCGTGTCCGCGGGGTCCGGTTCCGCACTCCGGACGGCAGGCAAGACGAACTCCGGGCAGACCTGGTGGTCGCGACCGATGGCCGGCACTCCGTGCTGCGAGCCGCCGCCGGGCTCGCGCCAAAGGAGTTTCCGGTGCCGTTCGACACGTGGTGGTTCCGGTTGCCGCGCCACGCCGCTGAGAGCGGGGAGGTGGCGGGGCTCGTGCCGGCGTTCGGCCCCGGGGAAGCGCTGGTGGCACTGACCCGCAACGACTACTACCAAATGGGCTACCTCGCCGCGAAGGGCGCCGGCATCCGGATCCGCGCGGAAGGCGTGGAAAACTTCCGACGCCGGATCGCGGCGCTTCGCCCGGACCTCGCCAACCGGGTTGACGCCATCCGGTCCCTCGATGATCTGCACTGGCTCGATGTCCGGCTGGACCGGCTGCAGACGTGGCATATCAACGGACTGTTGTGCATCGGGGACGCTGCCCACGCGATGTCGCCCGCCGGCGGCGTCGGCATCAACCTCGCCATCCAGGACGCGGTGGCGGCGGCGGAGATCCTGGCTCCGGCGCTGCTGAGGGGCCGGGTCACGACGGCGGACCTCGGACGCGTTGAACGGCGACGGCGGCCGCCCACCGTGGTGGTGCAAACCGCGCAAAGGCTCATGCACCGCGCCGTCTTTGGCCCGATCATGGCCGGAAAGCGGACCAAAGTTCCGGCTGTTGCGCTCTTCGTGGTGCGTCACGTTCCGGCGCTGAGGAGAATCATTCCCAGGCTCATTGGCTTTGGACCCCGTCCCGAACACGCCCCCGCGTTCGCGCGCCGCTCCGAAGCCCGGCCCCAGCCCCACCCCTAGCACTCCGAATTCGTCGATTGCTCCGAAACGGCCCTTTTGGACCCTCATAACGGCAGTTACGGAGCAGCGGATCGGGCTTAGCCGTGCGCGGCGAGGTAGCTGATCAGGCCGTCGACCGTGGCGACGGCGGGATAGTCGCGCTCCGGGATGTCCACTCCGGTCGCCGTGTCGATGGTTTCGACGAGCCGCAGGAAATCCAGTGAGTCCAGCTCCAGGTCCTGGCGGAGCCGGGCGTCGCCGCCGACGTCGTCCAGTTCCACATCCGGTGCGACTTTGCCGAGCGCGGCGCGAACCGCGGCCCGGGCATCCTGTTCATTCATGGTCTCTCCGTCGTTACGGGTCTTATGGTGTTCACAGCTCGTCCGGTTTCTGCAGCAGTTCCTCGATCCGGGCCAGGAAGCGTGCGCCGCGCAGGCCGTCGCTGACCCGGTGGTCGGCGGACAGGGTGGCGGTGGCCGCGAACCGGACGCCGAGCATGCCGTTTTCCGCCCAGGGCTGCTCCAGCACGCGGCCAAAGCCCACCATGGCCACCTGCGGCGGGTAGATCACCCCGTAGACGCTGTCCACGCCGAGATCGCCGAGGTTCGTCACGGTGATGGTGGGGTCGGCCATCTCGGCGCGTTGCAGCCGTCCGGCCCGCGCTCGGCCGACCAGGTCCCGCAGGTGCTCCATCAGTTCGTCGAGCGCCAGGGTGTCGGCGTCGTGGATCGCGGGTGCCACCAGGCCGCCCTGGCGGAGGGCGACGGCGACGCCCAGATGGACCGCGGCGCTCGGCCGGAAGGAGCCGTCCAGATAGAAGCCGTTGACCTCCGGAACCTCCTTGGCCGCGAGCGCCGCCGCCTTGAGCAGCAGGGCGGAGGGCACCAGCCGGGATGCCACCGGCCGCTGCACGTTGACGGCCTGCATCCAGCCGACGGCGGCGCGCAGGTCCAGCGTGGTGCTCAGGTAGTAGTGCGGGATGGTCTGCTTGGAGCGGGTCATCAGTGCCCCGATGGCCCGGCGCAGCGTGGCCACCCGCTCCCGGGCCTTTGACGGGTTCTCCGCAGCCTCTTTCTCTGCAACCCGCACCTCTGGCACCGGCGTCGCAGCGGCTTCAACGGACGGTTCGGCCGGCCGGGCCCCGACGGCGGGCGCTCCGGCCGCAGCCTCCCCCTCCCGCGGCCCGGCCTCCGTCCGGCGGGCGGCGGCGTCCTGCACGTCGCCGACGGTCACGGCGCCGTCCGGTCCGGTGCCCGGAACGGTGGACAGCTCGACGCCGAGTTCGGCGGCGAGCCGCCTGGCCCGGGGCGAGGACCGCACCCGTCCCGTACCCGCAGGCCGGGCGGCGACCGCGTGCTCCACATCCGCCCGGGTGACGGCTCCGTACTTGCCGGTGCCGCGGATCCGTCCCGTGTCCACGCCCAGCCGGTGCGCGAGGTGCCGGATGGGCGGCGTGACCGGCGGCGCCTCCACGCGCGGTACGGGCGGCGTGACCGGCGGCGCTTTCCGGGGAGCCGCACGCTCCGCGGCCCCGGGCGGGGACGGGGGTTTCTCGGGCATCGGTGCCCCGACCTCGGCAGGGGTCTGCGTGATCCTGGCCAGCGGCGTCCCCACCGGCACGGTCTGGCCGATCTCGACCAGGAGGTCCGCGACCACACCCTCCTGGAAGGACTCGACGTCCATCACCGTCTTGTCCGTGTCCACCACTGCCACGAGGTCCCCGCGCCGGACGTAGTCGCCGGGCTTGACCAGCCATTCGACGATCTTGCCGTGCTCCATGTCGGCCCCGAGCGAGGGCATCAGGAAGTCACCCACGCGCGCCGACCGCCTCCCGCGCCGCCGCGGCCACGCGCTCCGCGGAGGGCAGCGCGGCCAGTTCCAGGTGCTTGGAATAGGGGATCGGCACCTCGGCGCTGCAGACCCGGCCCACGGGGGCATCGAGCTCGAAAAACGCGTGTTCGCTGATCCGGGCGCTGATTTCGGCCGAGATGCTGCCGCTGCGCCAGCCTTCGTCCACCACCACGGCACGGTGCGTTTTGGCCACCGAGGCGAGGATGGTGGCGTCGTCGAGCGGCCGGAGGGTGCGCAGGTCCAGCACCTCGGCGTCGATCCCCTCGCCGGCGAGCTGTTCCGCGGCCTCAAGCGTGAGGGGAAGCGTCCCGCCGTAGGTGATCAGCGTGACGTCGGTGCCGGGCCTGCGGATGGCGGCGCTGGTGATGTCCACCGCGCCGGCGTCCTCGGCGAGCTCGCCCGGGACGTTGTAGAGCGAGCCGTGCTCGAAGATCAGAACCGGGTCCGGGTCTTCCAGCGCGGTCCACAGCATCCCGCGGGCGTCCTCGAGGGTGGCGGGGGTGAGGATCCGCAGCCCGGGGATGTGCGCGTACCAGCCCTCGAGGCTGTGCGAGTGCTGGGCGCCAAGCTGGCGTCCCGCCCCGGTGGTCATCCGGACCACCAGCGGCACGTGGAACTGGCCGCCGGACATGTGCAGCAGGGACGCGGCGTTGTTCACCAGCTGGTCGAGGGCGAGGAGGCTGAAGTTGACGGTCATGATCTCCACGATGGGTCGCATCCCGCCGAGTGCAGCGCCGATCCCGGCGCCGACGAAGCCGGACTCGGACAGCGGAGTGTCGCGGATCCGTTCCGGCCCGAATTCCTCCAGCAAGCCCAGGCTCACGGCGAAGGAGCCGCCGTAGGCGCCCACATCCTCGCCCATCAGGAAAACCCGTTCGTCACGTTGCAGCGCGTCGCGGATCCCGGCCCGGAGTGCTTCCCGGTAGCTGGATTTCATGCCCCGTCCCCTTCCTGCCGGGCGCCGGGCTCGCTGTAGACAAAGCGGGTGAGGTCCTCCAGCGGCTCCGGTGTGCCGGCGTCCGCGAACTCGACGCCGGCCGCGACTTCCGCCTCGGCATCGGCCTGCAACTGCCCCCAGTCCGCCTCGGTGAGTTGGCCGGCGGCCTCCATCGCGGAGCGCAGCAGCGCGATCGGGTCCCGTTCCAGCCACCGCGCCACCTCGGCCTTGTCCCGGTACCGTTCCGGGTCGAACATCGAGTGTGCCCGGAAGCGGTAGGTGCGCAGTTCCAGGAAGTGCGGGCCGCCGCCGGCGCGGACGGCGTCGACGGCGCGGCGGGCGGTCTCCTCGACGGCGAGGACGTCCATCCCGTCCACGGCCCAGGCGGAGATCTCGTAGCCGGCGGCCTTGAGCGCTATGTCGGTCTGCGACTCGGAGCGGCCCAGCGCCGTGCCCATCGCGTAGAGGTTGTTTTCGCAGCAGAACAGCACCGGCAACTGCCAGAGCGCGGCCAGGTTGAGGCTTTCGTGGAACTCGCCCTCCGCCACTGCGCCTTCGCCGAAGAAACACACGGTGACGCGCGGACGCCCGGCCATCTTGTCCGCCAGGGCCAGCCCGACGGCGAGCGGCAGGCCGCCGGCGACGATCGCGTTCCCGCCGTAAAAACGCGTGGCAGCATCGAACAAGTGCATCGAGCCGCCGCGGCCGCGGCAGCACCCCTCCACGAAGCCGTACATCTCGGCCAGGATCGCCCCGGCCGACACGCCCTGCAACAGCGCGTGGCCGTGCTCCCGGTAGGTGGCGACGACGGCGTCCTCCGGCGACAGGGTTTCCAGCACGCCGGCCGCCACCGCTTCCTCACCGGTGTAGACGTGCAGGAAGCCGCGGATCTTGGCGGCGCTGTACAGCTCGACGCACTTCTCCTCGAGCCGGCGCACGCGCAGCATCTGCCGCAGAAGATGCTGCCCGTGCGCAGGGTCCAGCGGACCGGGGGCCGCCGCCATGGGCCCGGTCATTGCGGTGCCTCGTGCCCGGCGGGCCCAGTAGTCCCCGGTACAGGACCCCGTCCAGTGCCGGGCCCGGGGCCAGGCGCTATGTCGGGTGCTGCTTCCCGCGCCGCGGGGGCGCCCGGCGGCGACTCGATGGTGGACGTGTCGCCCTCCGGGAGTCCGAGTTCGCGGGCCTTCAGCAGACGGCGGAGGATCTTCCCGCTGCGGGTCTTCGGCAGCGCCGTCGTGAAGTCCAGCAGCCGCGGCGCCACCGCGGGGCCCAGCCGTTTGCGCGCGAACCCGATGATGTTCAGCTGCAGCTCCTCGGATGGCTCCCAGCCGGGGCGCAGCTCCACGAACGCCTTGACCACCTCGCCCGCGACCGGGTCCGGGACGCCGATCACGCCGGCCTCGGCCACCGCCTCGTGCTCCATTAGCGAACTCTCCACCTCGAACGGCCCGATCAGATGCCCCGAGGACTTGATCACGTCGTCGCCCCGGCCGACGAACCAGTAGTAGCCGTCGGCGTCGCGCTTGGCGAGGTCCCCGGTGAGGTACCAGCCGCCCACGAAGCATCGCCGGTAGCGCTCATCCTCGTGCAGGTAGCCCCGGAACATCGAGGGCCAGCCGGGCCGCAGGGCAAGCTCGCCCATGGTGTCAGGCTCGGTGACCAGCACCGCCTGACCGTCCCTGAGCACCGGCTTGTCCTGGGCATCCCGAGCCACCAGCGCCGCCTCGATGCCGGGCAGCGGCCGGCCCATGGAGCCGGGGCGGATCTCGGTCGCCGCAAAATTAGAAATCATGATCCCGCCGGTTTCGGTCTGCCACCAGTTGTCGTGCACCGGCTGGCCGAAGGCTTCCTTGCCCCACACCACCACCTCCGGATTGAGCGGTTCGCCGACGCTGGCCACAAAGCGCAGGGCGGACAGGTCGTGCCCGGCAGCCCGGTCCGCTCCTGCCTTCATCAGCATCCGCAGCGCGGTGGGGGCGGTGTACCAGACGCTGACGTGCTGCTCGGCGAGGATCCGGTACCAGCGGTCCGCGTCCATCTCCTCCTCGTCCACGATGCTCGTCACGCCATGGCTGAGCGGAGCCAGGACCCCGTAGGACGTTCCGGTGACCCAGCCGGGGTCCGCGGTGCACCAATAGATGTCCTCCGGATGCAGGTCCAGCGCAAAGGTGCCGGTCGCGTGATGGGCGGTGACGGCGTCGTGGACGTGGATGGCGCCCTTCGGCGTCCCGGTGGTGCCGGAAGTGAAGTGCAGCAGCGCCATGTCCTCGGGCTGCGTCGCCGCGATCTGCCCGCCGGCCGGTGCCGCCTGCATCAGCCCGGCCAGGTCCAGGGTGCCCGGCTCAGGGGCGCCCTCGGCGTCGGTCAGCAGCACATGCCGCAGCTCCGGGAGCGAGTCGCGCAGCTGGGCGACCTTTCGCCGGTAGAGCGCCCGGGTGGTGATGAGTACGCGCCCGGACCCCAGGTGGAGCCGCTGCCGCACCGGTTCGGGGCCGAAGGCGGAGAAGAGGGGACAGAACACGCTGGCGTTCTTGAAGGTGCCGAGCATGGCGATGTACAGGGACGGATTGCGGCCGGTGAGCGAGAAGACGCGCTCGCCGCGCCCGACGCCGAGGCTGCGCAGCACCGCGGCGAACCGGCTGCTTTGCTCCGCCAGCTCCGCGTAGCTGAGCGCGTGGCTGCTCCCGTCGGCCCGGATGAAGCGCAGCGCCTCGCGGCCGCCGAGCCCGCCCGCCGCGTGCCGGTCGGCGGCCTCGAAGGCGATGTTCAGGCCCCGGCCATCCGGCAGGCCGGACAGTTCCCGGCGGGCGTGATCCCAGGAGAAGGCCGCGCAGCTGGCGTCGTAATCCATCAGATTGGGCCGGACCCGGAAGCTGTCGGGATCCTTGGGAATGGCCGGCCAGCGCGTGGAAGGTTCGGTTCCTGCCGTCATGCTTACATCGGACGCCCGCCCCGCCTCGGCTGCCAAGTGCCGTAAGTCCCGTGCAGTCTGTTGCCCCGGGGCGCAAGGGTCCCGGCCAGGACGGCGGCCGCCCCGGGCGCCGACATCTGGCCGGCGGACTGGGAACCGGCCCGTTGACTGGCACTAAACTGGGTCCCATGACTGCCACCAGTGACTTCGCAGCGGACGCCGCTGCCGCCCGTGCCCGCCTCCTGGAACTGATCAAGGAGCTGGCCGTGGTGCGCGGCAAGGTCATCCTCTCCAGCGGCGCCGAGGCCGACTACTACATCGACCTGCGCCGCATTACCCTGCACCACGAGGCGTCCAAGCTCGTCGGCCAGGTCATGCTGTCGCTGCTGGACGACGCCGGCATCGACTTTGAGTGCGCCGGCGGACTCACGATGGGGGCCGACCCGGTGGGCACCGCCGTCATGCACGCCGCCGTCGACGCCGGCCGCCCGGTGGACGCCTTCGTGGTCCGCAAGGCGCAGAAGTCCTACGGGATGGGCCGCCAGGTCGAAGGCCCCTCGGTGGAGGGCCGCAAGGTCCTGGTCCTCGAAGACACCTCCACCACGGGCGGTTCCGCACTGACCGCCGTCGAGGGTGTGCGCAAGGCCGGCGGCAACGTCGTGGCCGTCGCCGTAATCGTGGACCGCGACACCGGCGCCAAGGAAAAGATCGAAGCCGAAGCGGGCGTCCCCTACCTGTTCGCTTTTGGCAAGGACGAACTGGGCCTGAATTAGGGGTTTCACCGGCGGCGGACATATATGGACGGTACTTTCGGGGTGTCTTACTATTTCTTAAATACCCCCGTCGGTACCTCTGTACCCGTAGTTGAAGAGACGCGCTATGCTCCCGCCCCAGGAATACCCGGCAACAGTCAGTACTGTCGACCAGGTCCAGAACCTCATCCTCGACAGCACCGACTTCGAAGAGTTCCTCAACGAACTTGCGCGTTTTTCCGCGCACCAGGTGGCCGGCGAGGGCGACGACGCGCTGTGCGGCATCACCCTCCTGCGTGACCGGAAGGCTGCGACCATCGGCTGGAGCAGCGAGTCCGCCCGGGAAGTGGACGAGATCCAGTACCGGCTGGCCCAGGGGCCCTGCCTGACGGCCGCGCAAGAGGAGCGCGAGGTCTACGTCCCGGACCTTTTCGAGGAAGACCGCTGGGGCCCTGACTATGCCAACGCCGTGGCCTCGCACGGGCTGCGCTCGGTGCTTTCCGTGCCATTCCATCTGCAGGGCGAAGCCCAAGCGGCGCTGAACCTGTATTCGGACGTTCCGCACAAGTTCGACGGCGACGTCGCGGCCCGGGCGCGCGACTACACCCGGCAGATCTCCCAGGCGTTGCGCATGGCTGTCCGCTTTTCGCTTCACACGGACAGCGCCACGAACCTGCGGGCCACGCTGGAATCCCGCACGGTCATCGACATGGCCATCGGCATTGTGATGGCGCAGAACCGCTGCAACCAGGCGACGGCGGTCCAGATTCTCACCGACGCCTCGAGCCACGGCAACGTGAAACTGCGCGACATTGCCACCTCGCTGGTGGAGTCCGTCGGTGGTTCGGCGACCCGGACGCACTTCCAGGAGCCGGGGCGGCAAGCCACAGGCTAAAGTGCGGGATCATTTGGGGACTTGTGCCCACCCCATCCCGCAGTTACGCTGAATGAGGTTGAGCCGTCGGCCATAGACACTTTATTTGGAGTACCTATGGACCAATCTCTTAACGCCCAGGTGAAGCTGGATGTCGCCGCAGATGTCATCCGAATCGATGTCCGGGGGCGCCTCAGCCAAGATTCCCGACCCGCCCTGATGCAGCTGATCCAGCGCATCCGCCGGAGGGGGCTCAGCTCCCATATTCGAGTCGACCTCGCGCACGCCGAATTCGTGGAATCATTGGCCCTCGCCGGCCTGCGCAACGATCTCAATTCGGTAGATGGGGGATCCAGCCAGCTCGAGTTGGCCGGCGCTCCGACCGTTGCCGCAGGGGTTTCGCTTGAGCTGCTGATGTTCGGCGACGACTTTGGACGGGTGTTCCAGCCCATTGACCTCTCCGGGGACTTCGTGGCCTCCATCAACTCGTACGGGACGCGCCCGCTGGCCCGCTATTCCGACGACGAACTGCTGGCGGCCAGCGACTGTGTTTTCGGCAAGCTGGACGATCCCCGCAACGGTGGACCCTCGGAGCTTCTGGCCCGCTACGAGGACATCAGCCTGGAACTCGCACGCCGCGAAGCAGCCCGCGCACCGGAACCCGCGCTCGCACCGGAAGCGGCCCGAACGCCGGAACCGGCGTAGCCCCCGTCTTACCCGGCGCCGGAGCCGGCTTAGCCCCGTTTCGTCCCGCGTTTTCTGCTCCACCGGCGCAGTGGCTACGGTAGAGGTGTGCCGCATGAGACGGAACCGAACGACGGTCAGGAAGCCCGGAGCGCCGAGGCCCGCCTACTCCGGCACGCCGCCGAGCTCAAACGGTTTTCGCGGCGGAAGTTCCTCGTAGGTACCGGTGCCGCGTCGGCTCTCGCCGCGGACATGCTCTTCACCCGACGGGTCCAGGCCGAGCGGCGGGTCAACAAGATCCTCCTGGTGCCCGACGACGACGCCGAACTGTATTTTCCGCACGCCAGCTGGTTCCTCTTCCCGGGGTATAAAACCAGCTGGGAAGAGGCGCAGTGGATCCTGAACTCGCTTCGCGGTGCCCTGACCAAGCGCGGCCAGCTGGCCGCCGTCGGCTATTCGAATGTCGGCATGGACATCGACAAGATCGTGATCGCTGTCATCGAGCACATCCGGGCCCACCAGCTGGACACCGTCTACTTCTACGGCCATAGCTTCGGCGGCATGGTCGCCGTGCAGGTCGCCGCCCGGTTGCTGGAGCTTCATGGCGTCAAGGTGGCATTCATCCTGCTCGACTCAAGCCCGTCCAGCAGGTCTGACGTCCTGGACCAGAGCTGGTTCGAAGGGGTGGTGTTCCTTTACGAGAGAGGATTCCGCTTCCCCACCGTGCTGCGCGGCGGCTATGAACTTGGTGAGCGGGTGCTGAACAAAAATGAACGAAGCTGGGGGCAGATCCTGGACCAGACCCTGGAGCAGCTCTCGCCGATTGCCCCGTCCAGCGTGTTGATCGAAACCGAATCGGCGTACATCTACCACTTCGACCTGAACCGCTTCGTCGGCAAGCTGGGCGACGCGAAGATGGCGTTCATCGGCAATCCCCGGGACCAGACCGTCAGCTACGAGACGGCCCGGGACACCTGGATGCTGCGGTTCAAAGCCAACATGGTCTCGGATACATTGCAGACCGACGGGGCACGCCCGGCCCACGCCAGTCCGCAGTGGAATCCTTCCATCTACCGGCCGCTCATCGAGGAGCTGCAGGACGAGTTCTTGCCGCTGCCCTCCGGCGGCGGCAAGAAGACCGCCTTCTAGCCAGCCGGTTCCGTGCGTCCGCTCAGATCTGGTTCTTCAGGTCCGCGACCGAGTTCAGGATCTGGTTGGGCCGGAACGGGTAGGCCGCGATGTCGTCCTTGTGCGTGATGCCGCTGAGCACCAGCACCGTGTGCAGGCCCGCTTCCATGCCGGCGATGATGTCCGTGTCCATCCGGTCCCCGATCATGGCGGTGGTCTCGGAGTGCGCGTCGATCTGGTTCATCGCCGAACGGAACATCATCGGGTTGGGCTTGCCCACAATGTACGGTTCGCGGCCGGTCGCCTTGGTGATCAGGGCCGCGATCGCGCCGGTGGCCGGCATCGGCCCGTCCTTCGAGGGCCCGGTCGCATCCGGGTTGGTCGCGATGAAACGCGCGCCGCCCAGGATCAGGCGGATGGCCATGGTGATGGCCTCAAAGGAGTAGGTCCGGGTTTCGCCGAGCACCACAAAGTCGGGGTCCTGGTCGGTGAGGATGAAGCCCGCCTCGTGCAGCGCCGTCGTCAGCCCCGCCTCGCCGATCGTGTAGGCACGGTTGCCCGATTCGGAGCCGCGCACCTGGTCCTTGAGGAACTGCGCCGTGGCCAGTGCCGAGGTCCAGATGTTCTCTTCCGGGATTTCCAGGCCGGAACTCTTCAGCCTGGCGGCGAGGTCCCGGGGCGTGAAGATGGAGTTGTTTGTCAGGACCAGGAACCGCTTGGACGTGTCCACCCAGCGCTGGATGAGTTCCGAAGCGCCGGGGATCGGCTGGTTCTCGTGGACCAGCACCCCGTCCATGTCCGTCAGCCAGCACTCGATCTCCTGGCCGCTGCGGTAAACCGAGGACGTGGACCGCACGTCATCAGAGTCTGAACGCTGGTCTGTTCCGTGGTCTTCGTACTGCTCCGCCATGGTGCCCTCCGCCGATAGTGTGCCGCAACAGCTCCCAGTCTAATGTTGAGGCGTGACTGAACCCGAGACGCCCAGCGAACCACCCGCCGGTACCGAGGCCGCGCCGGACGGTGAGCCGGAGCCCAAGGCAGAGGTCGGCGTCGGACCCTGGCAGGGGCCGTGGCCGGAGGGCGGGCACTGGGATCCGGATCTGCTTGCCGACGGCGACCGCCGCAACGTGCTGGACAAGTACCGTTACTGGAAGCACGAGGCGATCGTCGCGGAGCTCGACTCGCGACGCCACAACTTCCACATCGCGATCGAAAACTGGCAGCACGACATGAACATCGGCACCGTCGTGCGCACCGCCAACGCGTTCCTGGCCAAGGAAGTCCACATCATCGGACGACGCCGGTGGAACCGCCGCGGCGCGATGGTCACCGACCGCTACCAGCACGTCCGCCACCACGCCACCGTGGAGGATTTTGTCGCCTGGGCGCAGGGGGAGGGGCTGGCCGTGATCGGGATCGACATTTTCCCCGATTCCGTCCCGCTGGAAACCTACGAATTGCCCCGGGACTGCGTGCTGGTCTTCGGCCAGGAGGGCCCCGGCCTGACGCCGGAGGTCCACGAGGCCGCCGTCGCGACGCTCTCGATTGAGCAGTTCGGGTCCACGCGTTCGATCAACGCCGCCTCCGCAGCCGCGATTGCGATGCATGCCTGGATCCGCCGGCACGTCTTCAACCAGCTGCCCGGGTAGCCTGCCCGTCCTTTGGCGCGCGAGATGACACTTAACGGCAGTGTTTGCCCACCACACTGCCGTTAAGTGTCACCTCGGCGGAAGCGAGTGTTACAACCCCGGCGTGACCGGAGACACTGCCCCGGTGCAGGAATGGCTAGGATGGTTCGTAGCCGACGAGGTCCACTCCAGGGTCAACCAGCCCGCAGACGAAATTCACTTTAGGAGTCAGCATGCCCATTGCAACCCCAGAGATCTACTCCGAGATGATCGACCGCGCAAAGACGGGCGGCTTCGCATTCCCCGCCGTCAACGTCACCTCCTCCCAGACCCTGAACGCCGCCCTGCGCGGCTTCGCCGAGGCAGAGTCCGACGGCATCGTCCAGGTCTCCACCGGCGGCGCCGCCTACTGGTCCGGCGCCTCCACCAAGGACATGGTGGCCGGCTCCCTGGGCTTCGCCGCGTTCGCCCGCGAAGTGGCCAAGAACTACGGCGTCAACATCGCCCTGCACACCGACCACTGCCCCAAGGACAAGCTGGACGGCTTCGTCCTCCCGCTGCTCGCCGCCTCCCAGGCCGAGGTCAAGGCCGGCCGCAACCCACTCTTCAACTCGCACATGTGGGACGGCTCGGCCGAGACCCTGCAGGAGAACCTCCGGATCGCCCGTGACCTGCTCCAGCGCACCGCGGCCGCCAAGATGATCCTCGAGGTCGAGATCGGCACCGTCGGCGGCGAGGAAGACGGCGTCGAGAACGCCATCAACGACAAGCTCTACACCACTGTCGAGGACGCCCTGGCGACCATCGATGCCCTCGGCTCCGGCGAGAACGGCCGCTACATCACGGCCCTGACCTTCGGCAACGTGCACGGCGTCTACAAGCCGGGCGGCGTCAAGCTGCGTCCGGAGATCCTCAAGGACATCCAGGAGCAGGTCGGCGCGAAGATCGGCAAGTCCAACCCGTTTGACCTCGTCTTCCACGGCGGCTCCGGCTCCTCCGAGAAAGAAATCGCGGACGCGGTCTCCTACGGCGTGATCAAGATGAACATCGACACCGACACCCAGTACGCCTACACCCGCCCGGTCGCTGACCACATGTTCCGCAACTACGACGGCGTCCTGAAGGTCGACGGCGAGGTCGGCAACAAGAAGCTGTACGACCCCCGCGTCTGGGGTGCGTCTGCCGAGGCCGGCCTGGCCGCCCGCGTCGTCGAGGCTGCACAGCAGCTCGGCTCCACCGGCAAGACGTTCTAGCCGTGTCGGACGAGTTCCGTAAGAACCTGATGGGCCCGGAGCCCACGCTGCTGCCTGCCGAGACCGAGGTCTACGCGGGGCTGGAGGCCGGCCACGAGGCGCTGGACCTGGTGGAAAAGCACCCGACGTCCTCGCTGCTCTGGGCCGTGCTGGCCGAGGAAGCGTGGAAGGAAGGCCGGACCATCGACTCCTACGCCTACTCCCGCGTCGGCTATCACCGCGGCCTGGACTCGCTGCGCCGCAACGGCTGGCCCGCCGTCGTTAACTTACCGGGACTAGGCCTTGGCCAGGCCGGTGCGGGCCATGGCGTCGGCGTAAGCGACGCGCATTTCCTCCAGGTACTGCTCCTGGCGGGCCGGGGTGCCAGCGAAGGCGCGGCCGCTGAGGGAGCGGACCTTGTACGTCTTCAGGCCGCGGCGCCAGATCATCGGCACCTCGGTCTTGAGCAGCAGGTTGGCCAGGCGGTTGGCCTCGGTGCCGTGCGCCACGATCACGGACGCGCGCGGCACCAGGGCGAGGAACTTCAGCAGGGGCTTGAGACCGGCCGAGATCTGGTCCGGGGTGAACTTGCCGTTGGGCTCGCCGTCCACGTGCCAGGGGTGGACGTTCCAAGGCATGACGTACTCGGGGCGCAGCCCGAGCTTCCACTGGATGCCGAGCATGCGGGTGGCAGCTTCCTCGTCTCCGGCGGTGATGAAACCGGACGGGTCCGCGGTGCCGATGTTGGAGTACAGGCTGATGATGCGGCACTCGTCGATGTCGTGTGCGGGATCCACGTAGGGGACGGTGGTGCCAGCTTTGGCGGTCTGCAGTGCGTCACACAGTTCGTTGACCGGCGCGACGCTAGCGTCGTAACGGCGGCTCAGGAGCTGTTCGCGGAAATTTTCAGTGGCCAGGGCTGTCATGTATTGCTGGGTCTCCTGCGGGATTGGTAAAGCTGCCAGACCGGCCGCGGGCACGCCAAAGGAAGGGCACGCTGAGGCCGGTGTGGTTTGAAAATGTGGTGTGGACCGATTCCTGTTCGGTCTTCACCAGTCTATCAAGCCCAGCGAAATGCCCGGCGAGCCGTCCGGACCGGACGGCGGACCGGACGGCGGACCGCCCGGCCCGACGGGAACCGCCGGACCGGTCCGGCTACCAGAGCCGCTTGCTGGCCCGCCGTGCGCCTTCCCCGAGCGCCTCGAGCTTGGCGAAGGCGATCTGCGGGTGGACGCGGCCGCCAAGGCCGCAGTCCGTGGAGGCAATCACATTTTCCCGGCCCACCAGTTCCGCGAAGCGTACGATCCGGTCCGCCACCAGGTCCGGATGCTCCACCACGTTGGTGGCGTGCGAGACGACACCGGGGATGATCGACTTGCCGTCGGGAAGCTTGGTGTCCTCCCAGACGCGCCATTCGTGTTCGTGCCGCACGTTGGCCGCCTCGAAGGAGTAGGCGCCGGCATTGATCTGCAGGACCGAGCCGATGATGTCCGCGAACGGGATGTCCGTGGTGTGCGGTCCGTGCCAGGATCCCCAGCACACATGCAGCCGGATCTTCTCCTGCGGGAGGTCGCGCAGGGCCCAGTTGGTGGCCTCGACCCGGAGCTGGATGAACTTCAGGTAGTCCTCGAGGCTCGGCTCGGGGTTGATCTGGTCCCAGCTCTCGGCCAGCGAGGGGTCGTCGAGCTGGACGGTCAGGCCGGCTTCGATGATGGCCTTGTATTCCTCGCGCATGGCGTCGGCGCAGGCGTACAGGAGTTCCTCGTCGCTCTTGTAATACTCGTTGGCCACCCGGGCGCAGGAGCCGGGGGAGAGGGACGCGACGAACCCCTCGCTCAGGCCTGCCGCGGCCAGGCCCTTTTGGAGGTTGGTGACGTCCGAGGCCACGAGCGCCTGGCCCGTGTACGTCAGCGGCCCCGCGATCTTGGGCTGCGTGACGGCCTTGCGGTGGGCCAGGATCCCGGAGGAGGGATCGTTGTAGGCGTCGTTGAACTTTTGCCGGTCGCGGCGGTCCGGGAACGAGGTCAGGACAATGTGGCCGGGAGAGGAACGGTGCACCTGCGCGTCGGCCCAGCGGTCGACGTCGGTCGGTTCCAGGCCGCCGAGCCGCGAGAAGGAGTAGTTCCACCAGGCGCCGTAGTCCACGGTGCTGGACATCGTGTGGCCATACTCGCCGTCGTTGGGGATGTCGATGCCCAGGTCCTTCTGGCGCTGCACGACGTCCACCACGGAGGTCTCCAGCAGGTCCAGGAACTCGGGGGTGATGCCGTCGGCTTCCTTGGCCTCGTTCGCGGCGATGAGCTCCGGCGTGCGGGGCAATGAGCCGGCGTGGGTGACGCGGATGTGGTCGGTGTTCTGGGACGTGTTCAGGGACATGGCAGGGTTCCTTTCCATCGGTCCTGGCGGTAGCACCGGTGCCGGCACACGGCGTCCGCCAAGGGCGGGCCGGAACGGCAGGGTTGCTGCGGCGTCAACGGTCCAGGTCCCTCGGCCGCTCGGGATGGTCACTCTCACTTAATTCCACGCGTGGCCGGACCGCAAGTCATGCCCGCTATGTGTCGCAGCGTCCACGCAGGGAGCCGAAAACGGTGCCGTCCACCGTTTTCGGCTAAACTTGGGTGGTAAGAGCCCCGGACTCTGGCGTTGCTGGCATAGATCGTAGTGGTACTGAGCTACAGCGGTAGATTCGGGGCATTCTCATGAACGGCGTTGAGCTGCGATGACTACCTGGTGAATCAGCCGGCGAATCAACCGGGGCTCGGCCCGAACGAATGGGGGAGGATCCCATGCCAGCAATCGTGATCGTCGGAGCCCAATGGGGCGACGAGGGCAAAGGTAAGGCCACCGACCTGCTCGGCGGCCGCGTCGACTACGTCGTGAAGCCCAACGGCGGCAATAACGCCGGGCACACCGTCGTCGTAGGCGGTGAGAAGTATGAGCTGAAGCTCCTTCCGGCCGGCATCCTGAGCCCGAACGCAGTCCCGGTGATCGGCAACGGTTGCGTGGTGAACCTTGAAGCCCTGTTCCAGGAGATCGACGGCCTCGAAGCCCGCGGCGCGGACACCTCCAAGCTGCGCGTCTCCGCGAACGCCCACCTCGTGGCGCCCTACCACCAGGTGCTGGACAAGGTCACCGAACGGTTCCTCGGCAGCCGCGCGATCGGCACCACGGGCCGCGGCATCGGCCCGGCCTACATGGACAAGGTGGCCCGACTCGGCATCCGGGTGCAGGACGTGTTTGACGCGTCCATCCTGCGCCAGAAGGTCGAAGGCTCGCTGCGGCAGAAGAACGAGCTGCTGGTCAAGGTCTACAACCGCCGGGACATCGAAGTGGACGAGGTCGTGGACTACTTCCTCTCCTTCGCCGAACGCCTGCGCCCGCTGGTCATTGACAGCACCTTCGTGCTGAACAAGGCGCTGGACGAGGGCAAGGTGGTGCTCATGGAGGGCGGCCAGGCCACGTTCCTGGACGTCGACCACGGCACCTACCCGTTCGTGACTTCCTCCAACCCGACCGCCGGCGGCGCGTCCGTGGGCTCGGGCATCGGCCCTACCCGGATCTCGCGCTCCATCGGCATCATCAAGGCCTACACCACCCGTGTCGGCGCCGGCCCGTTCCCCACGGAGCTGTTCGATGAGATGGGCGTGTACCTGCAGAAGACCGGCGGCGAGTTCGGCGTCAACACCGGCCGCCCGCGCCGCTGCGGCTGGTATGACGCCGTGCTGGCGCGCCACGCCTCGCGCGTGAACGGCTTCACCGACTACTTCGTCACCAAGCTGGACGTGCTCACCGGTATCGAACAGATCCCTGTCTGCGTCGCCTACGACGTCGACGGCGTGCGCCACGACGAAATGCCGATGACGCAGACCGAGTTCCACCACGCCAAGCCGATCTTCGAATACTTCGAAGGCTGGACCGAGGACATCACCGGCGCCCGCACCCTGGACGACCTGCCGGAGAACGCCCGTAACTACGTGCTGGCCCTTGAGAAGCTCTCCGGCACCCGTTTCTCCGCGATCGGCGTCGGCCCGGACCGGGACCAGACCATCGTGGTCAACGACCTGATCAACGACTAGAGCCTCGCTAACCGGCGCACGACGGCGGCGGGTCACCTTCAAGGGTGGCCCGCCGCCGTCGTCGTTAACGCGTAAGTTCAGGCGCCGCGCAGAGCCGGAATCAAAAGAAGAAAAGAATTTTCGATTGCTGCGTAACCTTTCGGGGCGCCCCAGCGATTACTCCTTTGTAAGCGTCGCCCGGAGCCTTGGTCCCCCCATCAAGCCCGGCCGGCCTTGCCGCGAAAGATCCGACCGGTGCCTGCCCCATCAGGCGCCGGGGACTTCGAGAGAGATCCGACGGGTACCTGCCCCCATCAGGTGCCGACAGGACTCCGACCGTAAGTGCCGGCTGGCGCCTGCCCCCATCAGGCGCCGGCCAGCCTTCAAACAATCAAAGGATGTACGTTTTTCATGAAGAGTGTTAGCAAGACCACCAAGATCGCTGTCGGCGCCGCCATTCTCGCAGTGGGAGGCTTCTCCGGAATCGGCCTGGCCAACGCGGCCCAGATGTCCAGCACGCAGCAGGCTGAAGTGAACCACGCTACGCCCGCCACCCCCGCCGTTCCGGCTGCTCCGGCAACCCCGGAACTGCCTGCCGCCCCCGCCACCCCGGCCGTTCCGGCCGCACCGGCAACCCCGAACACCGATGGCTCCGCCAAGGGCGACGCCGATGTCGAAGGTACCGAGGGTTCCATCGAGGGCTCCGTTTCCGCTGACAAGGACGGCGTAGCCGTCGACGGCGCCGCCAACGCCAAGGGCGCTGCCGAGGCCAAGGCCCACGCCGGCGTGACCGTTGCGACCCCGGCCGTCCCGGCCGCCAAGGGCACCCCGGCAACGAAGGCTGTACCGGCCGTCCCGTCGGTCGAGCAGCCGAAGCTCGACAAGTAAGCACGAACGCTTCTCTTCGGAGGCGATGGGGTGCGGCCGCTAGACTATCGGGGGCCGCACCCCAGCAGTAACGGAAGGAAAGCCTCTTGGCAGACCAGCTGAGCGATGACGAACTGTCAGCAGCTCTGGCTGGCGACCCGTCAGGATTCAGCGCCGTTTACACCGTGATGTCCCCGGCGGTGCTCGGCTACTTCCGGGCCAAGGGCGTCGACGACGCCGAGGCCCTCACCCAGGATGTCTTCGTGGACGTCCTGCCGAAACTGGCCAACGTCACCGGCGGCCGCACGGGTTTGCGGACTTTCATCTTCTCCGTCGCCCACGCCCGGCTCGTCGACCATTACCGTCGTTCCGAACGGACGCCGCAGCTGGCCGAGTATGACCCCTTGAATGACGCGAGGCACTCCGCCTCCGCCGAGGATGAGGCGCTCGGATCGCTGGGCGGCCTTTCACACACTCTCTCCCGGCTCAACGAGGAGCAACGGGAAGTCCTGGTTCTGCGGATCGTCGCAGACCTCTCCATCGATCAGGTGGCCGGCATCATGGGCAAGACCCCCGGTGCCATCAAACAGCTTCAGCGGCGCGGGCTCAGTGCCCTGCGCGAACTCGTAACCGAAAAGGACCACGCAGCATCATGACCGGCACGCGCGAACCCCAGCAGGATGGCAGCATCCAGGCGATGCTCCGTGACTCCGGCCTTGAAGCTGCCACCGAACTCCGCAGCACCCTGGAACAGCTCCGCGCCCTGGTGCCGGAGCAGGCGCCTGCCCCGCGCGCGGACCTCGCCGCGCTGCTCACCGCCGGTTCAGCCGATCCGGTTGCCACGTCCGCCGTACCGGACGGCGCAGCGGAGGACCTTCCCGACGGCGTGGTCAGCCTGGCCGACCGTCGGGGCGGCCGTAAGCGCCGGATGGCCCTCATCGGAGGTGCCGTGATCGGTGCAATGAGCCTCGGCGCCGGCGCCGTGGCAGCGTCCAGCCAAGACTTCCGCGCGAACGTGGGCCACACCCTGGGTGTCATTTTCCAGCCCGCAGCACCCACCCGGACCCCGGTCCCTTCCGGCCCCACCCCGTCCGATCTGCCGGCTGCCCCGGCTCCGGTTCCGGCTGGCACGTCCTCCGTTGCGACGCATCCGGCAGAGCCCTCTGCCGCGGCAACCGCGGCTGTCCCGAAGCACGCCGGCCCCGTCGCCACGCCTCCCGCCGTCGGCCGCCACGGCGTGCTTCCCGCCCCGTCGCACCGTCCCGTGACCCCCGGGACCCCGGGCCGCAATGGCCGGGGGCTTGCGCCCGCCCCGGTGCCGACGTCGCCCGTACTTCCCGGACTCCCCACGGCTTTCCCGACCCCCAAGCCGTAACCTGGGCCTAGGCGCTAAGCCACCTCGGAAACGCCTCGGCATAGGCGTCGTGGGCCAGGTCCAGGGCGAGCGCCTGCTCGATTCCGAACCAGCCGATTTCGGTGTGCTCTTCGGGCGCGCGGTTGTAGGGAATACCCTCCCAGTCCCTGAGCGCCCAGCCCTGCAGCAGCAGCGAGCCGGAGCCGCCGTCACCCTTGCTGAGCTGGAACGACGGCCCCGCCCCGGGCGGCGGCACGGTGATCCCCAGCTCCTCGCGGAGTTCACGGACCAGTGCCTGTACGGCGGATTCACCGCCCTCGATGTGCCCTCCGGGCAGGTCCCACTTGCCGGGGTAAGCCTTGGCGGTTGAATTCCTGCGGCACAGCAGGATTCCCTGTGGGCCCAGCAGGGCAGCGACCACCACGCGATGCATCATCCGCCCATTCGATCACAAGCCGGCGGCGGGCTGTTCAGGCTCTCTGCGGTTAAGCCGGGACCGGCCCGCATTTGTTGGCAACAAATGCGGGCCGGTCGCTGGCGGGCGGCTCCGACTAGGCGAGGACCTGCCGCTTGGAGGAGATGACGCCGGTGTCGAAGCCGGCCAGGTGCAGCCCGCCGTGGAAGCGGGCATGCTCAATTTTCACGCAGCGGTCCATCACGACGTCGAGACCGGCGGCCTCGGCTTCCTTCGCGACGTCCTCGTGCCACGAGCCCAGCTGCAGCCAAAGCGTCTTGGCGCCGGCTGCGATGGCTTCGTCGAGGACGCCGGGCAGGTCGTCATGCTTGCGGAACACGTCCACGATGTCCGGACTCTCCGGCAGCTCGGCAAGCGAGGCGTACGTCGGCTCGCCCAGGATTTCCTTCACCACCGGGTTCACGAAGTACACCTTGTACCGGGTGGAGGACTGCAGGTACGTCGCCACGAAGTAACTGGCCCGGGACGGCTTGTCCGAGGCGCCGACAATGGCGATCGACCGGGCCTGGCGCAGCAGGTTCAGGCGTTCCGGCGCGGAGGGGCCGGTCCAGGTGCGGGTTTCCTGGGTGCTCATGCGTTTGCTCCGATCGTGCAGGCGTCAGCGGAAAGTGCTTCCGTGGCGGGCTCTTCCGTCGCCGCGTCCAAGGCCTGATCGAGGTCCCAGAGGATGTCGTCGAGGTCCTCCAGGCCGACCGAGATCCGGACCAGATCCTCCGGAATGCCGGCGGATTCGAGCTGCGCCGGGCTGAGCTGCTGGTGGGTCGTGGAGCCCGGGTGGATCACCAGGGTCCGCGAGTCGCCCACATTGGCGAGGTGCGAGGCCAGCTGTAGGGACTCGATGAACTTTTGCCCCGCGGCCCGGCCGCCCTTCACACCGAAGGAGAACACCGAGCCCGGTCCCAGCGGGAGGTACTTCCGCGCCCGGTCGAAGTGCGGGTGTGAGGGCAGGCCGGAGTAGTTCACGTACGCCACACGCTCGTCGGCTTCGAGCCACTCGGCCACCGCCTGGGCGTTCTTCAGGTGTTCATCCAGCCGCTGCGGGAGCGTCTCCACGCCCTGCAGCAGCTGGAACGCGGACTGCGGGGACAGCGCGGGGCCAATGTCGCGCAGCTGTTCGCAGCGCAGCTTGGTGAGGAAGCCGTATTCGCCGAAATTCCCCCACCAGGAGACGTTTCCGTAGGAGGCCACGGGTTCGGTCATGGTGGGGAACTTGCCGTTGCCCCAGTTGAAGCGCCCGCTTTCGACGATCACGCCGCCGAGGGTGGTGCCGTGGCCGCCGAGGAACTTGGTGGCGGAATGGATCACGATGTCTGCCCCGTGTTCGATCGGCCGCACGAGGTACGGGGTGCTCAGGGTGGCGTCGACGACGAGCGGGATGCCGGCGTCGTGTGCCACCTTCGCTAGCCCCTCGAGGTCCTGGACCTCCGAGGACGGGTTGGCCACCACCTCCACGAAGATCGCCTTGGTGTTGTCCCGGACCGCGGCGGCGTAGTCCGCAGGGTCGGTGCCGGGGACGAATGTGGTCTCCACGCCGAAGCGGCGCAGGGTCACGTCCAGCTGGGTCACCGTGCCGCCGTAAAGTTGGGAAGCCGCGACGATATGGTCGCCGGCCTGGGTGAGCGCGGCAAAAGTGATGAACTCCGCGGCCATGCCCGAGGACGTGGCGACCGCGCCGATGCCGCCCTCCAGCGAGGCGATGCGCTCCTCGAACGCGGCCACCGTGGGGTTGCCGATCCGGGAGTAGATGTTGCCGTACTTCTGCAGGGCGAACAGGTTGGCGGCGTCCTGGGTGTCCTTGAACACGAAGGACGTGGTCTGGTAGATCGGCACGGCCCGGGCGCCGTGTTCGGCGTCGGGGGTGCCGCCGGCGTGCAGGGAGCGGGTGCGGAAACCGAATTTGCGGTCAGCCATTACGCGTTCACCAGCTTGCTGGTGGCGCCGCCGGCCGCCGGGGTGAGGGACAAGTCGAGTTCGACGCCGTGTTTGCGGGCCAGGTCCGCCTCGAGTTCGCGCACGATCGGCAGGATCTCGGTACCGAACGCCGCGACCTCTTCCTGGAAGTGAAGGTAGCCGGTAAGGAACAGGTTCACGCCGATCTTCTTGTACTCCACGATCCGCTCGGCGATCTGCTCCGGGGTGCCGATCAGCTGGGTCTTGAAGCCGTCGTTGTACTGGACCAGGTCCTCGAAGCTCGAGTCGGCCCACATTCCCTTGCCATCCTTGGTGGACGCCCCGGCCTCCTGGACCGCGTCGCGGAACCCTTCGACGGCGGGCTTGTGTGCCTTCGCGACGATCTCGCGCAGGGTGTCCCGGGCTTCCTTCTCGGAATCGCGGGCAATGACGAAGCCGTTCAGGCCGAACCTCGGGGCAGCGAGGGCGCCTTCGGTCCCGCGCTTGGTGTCGCCAGCCGCGGCCACGACGCCGGCGATGTTGTCCTTGAAGCCCTCCAGGTCCTTGCCGTTGGAGAAGTACCAGTCGGCGACGCGTCCGGCGGTGGCCTGCGCCGCGGTGGAGTTGCCGCCGAAGAAGATCTCCGGGTGCGCGCGGCCCGGTACGTCCACCGGGGCCGGCTGCAGGGTGAAGTCGGTGATGTTGTAGTACTTTCCGGCCTGGCTGTACTCCTGCTCGGTCCAGAGCCCGCGCAGCACCCGGATGAACTCCTCGGTGCGGACGTAGCGCTCGTCGTGTTCGAGCCATTCGAGGCCGAAGTTTTCAAACTCGGCCTTGAGCCAGCCGGAGACGATGTTCACGGCGGCCCGGCCGTTGGAGATGTGGTCCGCGGTGATGATGTATTTCGCCAGCACGCCGGGGTGCCACATGCCCGGGTGGACGGCCGAGATCACCTTGAGCCGCTCGGTGGCGGCCAGCAGGGCGAGGCTGAAGGAGGTGGCCTCGTGCTGCTTGTCGGCACCGTAGGAGGCGGCGTACCGGGTCTGGGTCAGGGCGTATTCGAAGCCGGAGTTCTCGGCGATCCGGGCGAGCTTCTTGTTGTATTCGAAGTCCCAGCCGGTGCGCTGTTCGATCGTGGAGACCACCAGTCCGCCGGAAACGTTGGGGACCCAGTAGGCGAACTTGAGGGGCTCGGAAAGACGGGCGACGTTGCTGATGTCAGTCATGGGTGTTCCTTACTTCTGGGTGTTTCGGAGTCGTAGGACATCCTGGATGTCCGCGATGGATGGTTCGTTTTGCAGCGAGGTTGTGTCGCCGAGGGGGCTTCCCTCGAACAGCTGGGTCAGCAGCCGGCGCATGATCTTCCCGCTGCGGGTCTTCGGCACATCGGGGACGACGACGACGTCGCGCGGCTTCGCGATCGGCCCGATCTTTTCTCCGACCCAAGCCTTCAAATCGGCGGTGATTCCCTCCGCCGATTCCCGAAGGACCACGAACGCCACGATCGCGTGGCCGGTCTTCGGGTCCGCGACGGGGCACACCCCGGCCTCCACCACGTCCGGGTGGGACACGAGGGCCGATTCGATCTCGATCGTGGAGAGCAGGTGCCCGGAGACGTTGAGCGTGTCGTCCACCCGCCCGAGGATCCAAATGTCGCCGTCGTCGTCGTACTTGGCGCCGTCGCCGGCGAGGAACCAGCCCTGTTCGGCGTACTGGCGCCAGTACGAGTCGTAGTAGCGCTGCGGGTTGCCCCACACGGTCCGGGCGATGGCGGGGCCGGGGGCGTCCACCACGATGAAACCGTGGACTCCGGGCGGAACGGTGTCGCCCGCCTCGTCCACGACCCGGGTGCCGACGCCCGGCAGCGGCCGTGCTGCGCAGCCGGGCTTGAAGTCCGCGTCCGTCGGGGCCGGGGAGAGGATGGTGGCCCCGGTCTCGGACTGCCACCAGGTGTCCACCACCGGGGCGGTGCCGGCGCCCACGTTGTCCCGGAACCACCGCCAGGCTTCAGGGTTGACGGCTTCGCCGACGGTGCCGAGCAGACGGATCGAGGAGAGGTCGTAGCTCGCGGGGACTCCGTCCGGGAACCAGCCCATCAGCGAGCGGACCAGGGTGGGTGCGGTGTAGTACTGCGTGACCCCGTATCGTTCGATGATTTCGAAGTGCCGGCCCGGGTGCGGGGTGTTGGGGGTGCCCTCGAAGATCACCTGGGTGGCCCCGTTGGAGAGCGGACCGTAAAGCTCGTAGGTGTGGGCGGTGACCCAGGCGAGGTCCGCCGTGCACCAGTGCACGTCCTGTTCGCGGAGGGACGGATCCGGATTGCTGAAGAGGTGCTCGAAGCTCCACGAGGCCTGCGTGAGGTAGCCGCCGGAGGTGTGGACCAGGCCCTTGGGCTTCCCGGTGGTCCCGGAGGTGTACATGATGAACAGCGGCGTCTCGGCGTCGAACGCCTCGGCTTCGTGGACATCGGAGGCCCGCCCGACGGCGTCGTGCCACCAGACATCGCGGCCTGCGGTCATCGGGACGCTGTCCAAATCTTCGGACGCTGTGGTGCGGTTGACCACGAGCACGTGCTCGATCGCGTTGTCCCCGGCGACGGCGGCGTCCGCGTTCCCCTTCACCGGGACCGCCACGCCGCGGCGGAACTGCCCGTCGGTGGTGACCAGCAGCTTGGCACCGGTGTCCTCCACCCGGAATTTCAGGGCTTCTGCGGAGAAGCCGCCGAAGACGAGCGAGTGGATGGCGCCGATCCGGGCCACGGCCAGGGTGATGACCACCGTCTCGGGGATCACCGGAAGGTAGATGACCACGCGGTCGCCCTTGCCGATGCCGAGGCCCAGCAGGGCGTTCGCGGCCTGGGCCACCTCGCGCTGCAGCTGCGCGTAGGTGATGGTGCGGCGGTCGCCCGGTTCGCCCTCGAAGTACAGCGCCACCTTGTCCCCGCGTCCCGCCGCTACATGGCGGTCGACGCAGTTGTAGGCGACGTTGAGCTTCCCGCCGTCGAACCAGCTGATCTCCGGTCCCGTCCCGGCCTCCGGGTCCGCCGGCAGGAACCGGTGTGCGGTGTGCCAGGGCTTCTCGGTGCTGGAAGATTCGCCGGGCGCCTGTTCCCAGTCCAGCCGCAGGGCGGCCGCTTCCCAGAATGCGATGCGTTCGGCGTCTGTATCCGGGGCATTGCTCCGCGGGGCCGGCGTTGCGGTTTCGTTCAGGGTTACGCCCATCGTTTCACCGCCCACTTCTCCGCCTGTCCCAGCAGGGCGTCGGTGATCTTGCCGATCACGGCGAGCAGCACGATGGCGAGCAGGAGCCGGTCCGTGCGGCCGTTGTTCTGCGAGTCCGTGAGCAGGAAGCCCAGGCCCATCGAGGAGGCAATCAATTCCGCCGCCACGAGGAACAGCCAGGCCTGGGCCAGGGCGAGCCGGAGCCCGGAGAACACGGCCGGCACGACGGCCGGTAGCTGGACCGTGGTCAGCAGCTTTATGCCCTTGAGTCCGAACGCCCGCGCGGCTTCAACGAGGTTCCGGTCCACGTGGCGCAGGGCCAGCGAAACCGTGGTGAAGACCGGGAAGAACGCGCCGATCAGGATCAGCGTGATCTTGGAGTCCTCGCCGATCTTCATCCAGAGGATCAGCAGCGGCACCCAGGCGAGCGACGGCACGGCCCGGAGCGCGCCAATTGTTGGCGCAAGCAGGGCCTCGGCGAACCGGGACAGGCCCACCAGTGACCCGAATACGAGTCCCAGTGCCGCCCCGGCCGCGAAGCCGATCAGCACGCGCTGGGTGGAGATCGCAATGTGCTGGCCGAGCTGCCCGCGCTGGAGCAGGTCCAGGCCGGCCTCCATGACCATGCCTGGCGGCGGAAGCTGGACCGCGCTGAACACTCCGGCGGCCGTGGTGAGCTGCCAGGCACTGAGCACGGCAACGGGAATGATCAATCCAAGGAGCAGACGCGCCCAGCCGTTGGCCAGGATCCCGGCGGGGGACCATCCGTTCGCCGGGGAGCCGCCTGCGCCCGTTTCGGGGGAGTCCGGCCGGGCGGCGTCTGCTGGAGTTGCGGGGACGGCTGCAGCGCGCCCGTCCGCAACATTGTTGCTGGTGAGGGTGGGGATTCCGAGGCGTGTCATCAGGAATCCTTGATGGCGGAGGCATCCGCCTTCTTCACCAGCGAGTCATCGAGGAGCGAGCCGACGGCGTCGTCGATCTGCTTCTGGCTCTTCACGTCCCCGGTCTCCACGAAGCTCGGGCCGATCTTCGCGAGGACCTTGCGCTGGGCTTCACCCGGTTCCGGGTCGACGTCGAGGTTGCTGCGCTGCAGCACGACGGTCTTGGCGACGGCCAGGTCCAGCCCGGCCGCGTCGGCCAGGATCTGCGCGGTCTCGCCCGGGTTCGCGGCCGCCCAGGCGCGGGCCTTCTCATAGGCATTGACGACAGCCTGCGCCTGCTTCGGCTTGTCCTTCAGGAAGGATTCCGTGGCGTTCAGGAAGCCGTAGGTGTTGAAGGAGAGGTTCCGGTAGAAGAGCTTGGCGCCCTTCTGCTCCGCTCCGGCCATGATCGGGTCCAGGCCCGACCAGGCGTCAACGGAGCCGTTTTCCAGCGCGGTGCGGCCGTCGGCATGCTGCAGGTTCTGCACCGTGACGTCCTTCGCGGACAGGCCGGCCTCGGACAGGGACTGCAGCAGGAAGAAGTACGGGTCGGTTCCCTTGGTCGCGGCCACGGACTTGCCCTTGAGGTCGGCGACCTTGGTGATCCCGCTGCCGGGTTTGGTCACCAGGGCTGCCCACTCCGGCTGGGAGAAGATGTCGATGGCCTTGATCGGCGAACCGTTCGCCCGTGCCAGCAGGGCGGCGGAACCGGCGGTGGAGCCGACGTCGATCGCGCCGGAGCGCAGCGCTTCGTTGGCCTTGTTGGACCCGGCGGACTGGACCCAGTTGACGGTGACGCCCTGGTCCTTGAGGGCGGACTCCAGCCAGCCCTTCTTCTTGATCACGAGGCTGAGCGGGTTGTAGGTGGCGAAATCGATGTTCAGCGTGTTGCTTGCCGCCGCGCCGCCTGCCGAGCCGGCGGCAGCCTGGCCGGAGCCTTCGCCGGCGACGCAGCCGGTGAGGGTCAGGGCGGCGGAAACGGCGGCGGCGGTGAGGAGCGAACGGCGGGTGGGTTTAGGGGTGGCGGCTGTGCGGAAGGGCATGAAGGTTCCTTTGAGAACGGTGCGAGCGGGTGCGGAAGAGGAGAAGAACGTTGGGCGGGTGGGCGCGGCAGCTCATGCTGCGCGCGTCCGGCCCTGGGGCAGCGGAAGAAGCTGGGGCTAGTGGCCGTCGACGCCGAGGCTGGCCAGAAGCGAGGCCCGCATTCGGGCCAGTTCCGCCGATGCCCGGTCCCGGGGCCGTCCGCCGGGGACGACGACGGAGCGGACGATCGTCGCACCCGGCGCCGGCGCGGCGGTCGGGTCGCCGGATTCCGGAACGGGATCCTTGCCGAGGACGATGATGCGGTCGGCGAGCTGAAGGGCTTCGTCGACGTCGTGGGTCACCAGCAGCACTGTGGTCGGCTCGGCCCGGTGGACCTCCAGCAGCAGGTCCTGCATTTTGATCCGGGTCAGGGCGTCGAGGGCGCCAAAGGGTTCGTCGAGCAGCAGCACGCCCGGGTTGCGTGCCAGGGCCCGGGCCAGCGAGGCGCGCTGGGCCATGCCGCCGGAGACCTCGCGCGGCCGGTGTTTGGCGAAGTCCCGCAGGCCCACGAGCTCAAGGAGCCGGGCGACCTTGGCCTTGCCGTCCTTGGCGCTGACGCCGGTGGGCAAGCCGATGGCGATGTTGGCCTGGAGCGTGTGCCATGGCAGCAGGCGCGGCTCCTGGAAGGCGAAAGCACAGCGGGCATCCATGCCTTGGACCGGGACGCCGTCGATTTCGACGGTGCCGGAGCTCGGGGCGTCGAGGCCGGCGGCGGCGCGCAGCAGGGTGGACTTGCCGCAGCCGGACGTGCCCAGGATGGCGAGGACTTCACCGGCCCGGACGTCAAAATTTACGTCGCGGAGCACGGTGTGCGCCTCGCTGCCGGTACCGAAGGTGCGGCGCAGGGCGCGGAAAGACACCGGCAGGGCCGCCGAGCGTTCGGCGTCGTGAACGGAGGCGTCCGCGGACGCAACCGGCGCGGAGGGGGACAGGACAGCAGACATAGGGATACTCCATCGGTCCTGGCAGTAGCACCCTACGGAACGAGCCTCCGGTCCGGGTGGTCAGTCCGGCCGTTCCCGTGGCTCGCTACCTTGCTATCGGCGGGTTCCGGGGAGGAACTCCGACGACCAGGGTTGCTGCGGCTTCATCGATCCAGGTCTCTCGGCCGCTCGGGATGGTCATTACCCACTAAATCGGAAGTGCGAATTTTCCCCAAATCAGGCGCGTAATATTCGGACACCTCGCAGCTTTGCGCCGGGTTCCCGCCGATTGTTCGGACTGCCGCCCCGGGCCGGCCCGTTGCGCCCGGACCCTCCCCTCGCGGGACGTAGGCTGGGCAGATGACCCATGTGAACGACCCCGCGGTTATCGAACGGCTCCTGCGCACGAAGGGCAGGTGGGCGATCGTGGGCCTGACCACCAACGAGTGGCGCGCCGCCTACGACACCTCCTTGTACATCCGCGACCGGCTCGGCATGGAGATCATCCCGGTCAACCTCCCGGCGGACCCGGTGCACGGCGAGACGGGCTACGCCAGGCTGTCGGACATTCCGGCGGCGAAGCAGCCGATCGACGTCGTGGATTGCTTCGTGAATTCGCACAAGGTGGGGGATGTGGTGGACCAGGCGATCGCCGCCGGAGCGAAGGCTGTCTGGCTGCAGTTGGGCGTCATCGACGAAGCGGCCGCCGCACGTGCCAAAGCTGCCGGCCTGGACGTGGTCATGAACGCGTGCCCGGCCCAGGAAGCGCCCCGCCTCGGCCTCTGACGGCCGCCGCCGGCCCGGCTAGGCTGGGAGCATGGACGCAGCAGCACTCCGCGGGATTTGCCTGACCTTTCCCGGCGCCTTCGAGGACTATCCCTTCGGACCCGAGATGTCCGTCTTCAAGGTCCGCGCCGCCATCCCCGGCGGGGCCCGGCACGAGGCCAAGATGTTCGCGCTGTCCGCATTGGACGGGCCCGAGCTCGCCGTGAGCCTGAAGTGCGAACCCGCGCTCGCCGAACAACTGCGGGCCGCTCACCCCGAAATCACCGGCGCCTGGCATTTGAATAAGCGGCACTGGAACGGAGTCAGGCTGGACGGTTCGTTGCCGGATTCCATGATCCGCGACATGGTGGAGGACTCCTACGACCTCGTGGTCGCCACCCTGAGCCGGCGCCAGCAGGAGCAGCTCGGCTGGGCCCGGCTCGCCCGCGGGGAGGCGCAGCCGTGACGGCGCGGATCGCGGCCGGCGAACTGAACTATCCGGGGATCGGGGCCACCGAGGGCGGTCCGCTGCCGGACGGGATCGAATGCCTCGTCAGCCAGGCCTATGTGGGCGACGGCGAGGCGGCCTACCGCCGGGCCGTGCAGGGACTGCTGACGTGGCAGCTGCACAAGCGGGCCGGGCTGCGCGTCCGTGCGGAGACCGACGTCGTGTACCCCGGGACGCGGGTGGTGAGCGGCTTCGGCGTCGGGCCGTTCCGGATCAACGCGCCCTGTGAAGTCGTGTGGGTGCGCCGGCCCGTCCCCGGCGGAGGCCCGCAATCGGCGGGTTTCGGCTACGGGACCCTGCCCGGGCACCCGGTCCGCGGCGAGGAATCGTTCGAAATTTCGCTCGACGAACAGGGCCTGGTGCTGATCAAGATCACCGCCTTCGGTGTTCCCGCCAACTGGTTCTATGCTGCCGGCGGCGCCATCACGGCACGGGCGCGCCGGCTGGTCACTTCCCGATACCTTAGGAGTGCGCAAGAACTGGCCGCAGGTGTGAACTGAGAGGAGCAGAGAATGCTGAATCAACAGACCCTTGACCGATTCTGGAACTTTGACGATCCCGGGCTTTCGGAAACCCGCTTCCGTACCGCGCTTGAGGATCCGACCTTCGACGACGACGAACGGGCCGAGCTCGCCACGCAGCTGGGCCGGGCCATCGGGCTGCAGGGCCGTTATGAGGAAGCCGACGAACTGCTGGACGGCATCGACGGCGACGAGCCCACGGTGGCCGTCCGGGTGCTGCTGGAGCGGGGCCGGGTGCTGAACTCGAGCGGCCACGCGGAGATGGCGGTTCCGCTGTTCGAGCAGGCCGCCGAACTTGCCGACCACCTCGGCGAAGATTTCCTGGCCGTCGACGCCCTGCACATGCTGGCGATCGCTGACGCCGCGCATGCCGAGACGTGGACCCGCAGCGCCCTGGAGTACGCGTCCACGGTGCAGGACTCCCGGACCCGGCGCTGGATGGTGGCGCTGCACAACAACCTCGGCTGGACCCTGCACGAGGCCGGGCGATGCGCCGAGGCCATGGTCGAGTTCCAGCTTGCCGAGCAGTGGGCCGAACGGGTGGGCACGCCACAGCAGCAGGAACGCGCCCGGGAGGCAATCGACGCCTGCTGAGCGGCGCCCCGAACTGTAAGAATGGAAGACCGATCTACCCCCACCGAAAGGCCCAGCCGTGATCTTCATCGTCGTTAAATTCAAGGTCAAGCCCGACTGGTCCGAGCGCTGGCTCGGCCTCGTGGAGGACTTCACCCAGGCCACCCGGCAGGAGCCCGGCAACCTGTGGTTCGACTGGTCCCGCAGCGTAGAAGACCCCAACGAGTTCGTCCTGGTCGAGGCCTTCAAGGACGACGCCGCGGGCGACCACGTCAACAGCGCCCACTTCAAGCAGGCCATGGCCGACATGCCGCAGGCCCTGGCGGAAACGCCCCGGATCATCAGCCGCCAGCTCGACGGCGAAGGCTGGGATCGGATGGGCGAACTCACCATTTAGGCCGTCAACTCCTGAATCTATTGCTCCGTAACGGCCCTTCTGAGACCCCAAAAGGGCCGTTGGGCCCACGCCGGCAGGGTTCTCTGGCCGAGCTTGCGAGGCTAGGGAGCCGGTGGGGAGCAATGGGTGGGAAAATATGGGCATGTGGATCGGCTGGATTGAATTCGATGTCCTCCTTGGCGACGTGCACAGCCTGAAGGAGAAGCGCTCCGTGGTCCGCCCGGTGCTGGCCGAGCTCAAGCGACGCTTCGAGGTGTCCGTGACCGAGGCCGGACTGCACGACCAGTACCGGCGAACCGTGATCGGCGTCGGGCTGGTCGCGGCGGACCGGGCGCATCTGATCGAGGTGCTTGCCGCCGTCGAACGCTTCATGGCCGCCCGGCCGGAACTTGAGCTGCTCAGCGCCCGGCAGCGCGAACTCCGCAGCGACGACTGACCCCCACCCCGTCGATTGCTCCACAAGTGCCCTTTTGGGGCCTCAAAACGGCACTTGCGGAGCAATCGATCGGGGGGTGTGGATAACTTCCGCGGCCTCGGCCGGTTTCTGCTCTGATGAAGCCATGAAAACCGCGCGTCCACTGCCGGATGAGTTTCGGGGCCGTCCTTTCACCACTGCCGAGGCCTCGGACGCGGGGGTGTCGCCCAAGCGGCTCCGCCACCGCTCGCTCGCCGCGCTGGGCAGGGGCATTCGTTCCGCGGACCCGACGCCGCGCCTTCCGCTGAGCGTCTGTGTGCGGCCTTTCATTGAGGTCAATGAGCGGTGCGCCGCATCGCACCTCACTGCGGCGGAGCTTGGTTCGCTTCCGGCGCGTCGAGCAAAGGAGGGACCCGCGATGTACCACGTGATCAGGCCCGAAGGTGCGGCCCATCTCAACCGGCCGCACGTCATCGTTCACCGGATGAAGCTCTACGACGACGAGATCACGGTGCTTGACGGAATTCCGCTCACCACCCCGGAGCGCACCTGGCTGGACCTGGCCGAAATGCTGACCGTCGACGAACTCGTAGTGGCCGGCGACAGTTGCGTCCGGGTGCCGCGGCGTGAGTTCGATGGCAGGGACCTGCCGCTGTGCAACATCGAGGATCTGCAGCGGATGATCGACCGGCACCGGGGAAAACGAGGGATCCGCAAGGCGCGGGAGGCCCTGGAGCTGATCCGCGTCGGATCGGATTCGCCGCAGGAGACCTTGCTGCGGCTTGCCCTCGTCCGGGCCGGCCTGCCGGAACCGGAGCTGAACGTGCCGATCATCGACGACGCCGGCATGAACCACCACGAACCCGACCTGTCTTTCCGGAAGTACCGGGTCGGCGTCGAGTACGAGGGTGAACACCACGGCGATGAGGGGCAGATTGTCCGCGACATATCCAGGTCGGAGCGCTACACGGCGCTCGGCTGGACGGAGGTCAGGATTTCCAAGCGCCACATGGCCGATGACGCCAAGGCCGCGGTGGCCAAGGTCCGGACCGCGCTCATTCAGGCCGGCTGGCGCCCCGGGGTTAAAACCAAAACGACTGCTCCGTAACCGCCGTTTTGAGGGCTCAAAAGGGCAGTTACGGAGCAGTCGATGGAGAGGAGGGGTTAGCCGAAGTACTTCGGCAGCGTCCCCTCGTGGGCTTCGCGGAGTGCGTCCAGGCGCAGCGGGTCGACGCCGTTGATTTCCAGCGTGCCGCTCTCGGCATCGACGACGCCGATCCGGACGTGCTCGAAGCCGCGGGCGGTGCACATGTCCTTGAACCGGATTTCCTCCGAGCGGGGCACGGCCACGATGGCGCGGGCCTGGGACTCGGAGAAGAGGGCGGTGAATAGGTCCACACCGTCGCGGTCCATGACATCCTGCAGCGAAATGCGGGCGCCGACGCCGAAGCGCAACGCGGATTCCACGAGGGCCGCCGCGAGGCCGCCTTCGGAGAGGTCGTGGGCGGAGTCCACCATGCCGTCGCGCGAGGCGTTGATCAGGATTTCGCCGAGCTCGCGTTCGGCGGCGAGGTCAACCTTGGGCGGCAGGCCGCCGAGGTGTCCGCGCAGCTTGGACCATTCCGAGCCGTCCAGTTCCGCCGCGGTCGTGCCCAGCAGGTAGATGGCCTGGCCGTCTTCGCGCCAGCCCGAGGGCGTGCGGCGTGCGACGTCGTCCAGCTTGCCGAGCACGGCCACCACGGGGGAGGGGTGGATCGGCGTGGTTCCGGTCTGGTTGTAGAGCGAGACGTTGCCGCCGGTGACCGGGATGCCGAGCACCATGCAGGCGTCGGACAGGCCGCGGATCGCTTCGGCGAGCTGCCACATGACGTCGGGATCCTCGGGGGAGCCGAAGTTCAGGCAGTCGCTGACGGCCATCGGCACGGCGCCCGCGGTGGCCACGTTGCGGTATGCCTCGGCCAGGGCCAGCTGCGCGCCGTGGTACGGATCGAGGTAGGTGTAGCGGCCGTTGGCGTCGGTGGCCAGAGCCACGCCAAGCCCGGTTTCCTCGTCCACCCGAACCACGCCGGCGTCGTCCGGGAACGCCATAGCGGTGTTGCCGCCGACGTAGCGGTCGTACTGGTCGGTGATCCAGGACTTGGAGCACATGTTCGGCGAGGCGACGAGCTCGGTGACAGCCGCGGCCAGTTCCGCGGGGGCGGCGGGGCGGCCGCTGTCCTGCACGGAGCCGATGAAGGCGTCGGCCTGGACCGTGTCCTGCCACTCGGGCCGGGCGAACGGGCGGTCGTAGACCGGTCCGTCGTGGGCCACGGTGCGCGGGTCGACGTCGACAATCACTTCGCCGTCCCAGGTGATGATCAGGCGGCCGGTGTCGGTGACCTCGCCCAGCCAGGAGTACTCCACGGCCCACTTGTCCATGACCGCTTCGAACGCGGCGATGTTCTCGGGGGTGACGACGGCCATCATGCGTTCCTGCGACTCGGACATCAGGATCTCGCCCGGGGTCAGCGTGGGGTCGCGCAGCAGCACGGAGGTGAGCTCCACTTCCATGCCGCCGTCGCCGTTGGAGGCCAGCTCGGACGTGGCGCAGGAAATGCCGGCCGCGCCCAGGTCCTGGATGCCCTCAACCAGGGAACCCTTGAACAGTTCGAGGCAGCATTCGATCAGGACCTTCTCGGCGAACGGGTCGCCCACCTGCACAGCGGGGCGCTTGGACGGCTTGGTGTCGTCGAAGGACTCGGAGGCGAGCACCGAGGCGCCGCCGATCCCGTCGCCGCCGGTGCGGGCACCGAACAGCACTACCTTGTTGCCCTTGCCGGAGGCGTTGGCGAGGCGGATGTCCTCGTGCCGCATGACGCCGACGGCGAGGGCGTTGACCAGCGGGTTGCCCTGGTAGACGGAGTCGAAGACCATTTCGCCGCCGATGTTCGGCAGGCCCAGGGAGTTGCCGTAGCCGCCGATGCCGGCCACCGCGCCGTGCATGACGCGGGCGGTGTCCGGGTGGTCGATCGCGCCGAACCGCAGCGGGTCCATCACGGCCACCGGGCGGGCGCCCATCGAGATGATGTCGCGGACAATGCCGCCGATGCCGGTCGCGGCACCCTGGTAGGGCTCAACGAAGGACGGCGAGTTGTGCGACTCGATCTTGAACGTCACGGCCCAGCCGTCGCCCAGGTTGGTCACGCCGGCGTTCTCGCCGATGCCGACGAGCATGTCCTTCTTCATCTCCTCGGTCACCTTTTCGCCGAACTGGCGCAGGTGGTTCTTGGAGGACTTGTAGGAGCAGTGCTCGCTCCACATCACCGAGTACATGGCGAGCTCGGCGCCGGTCGGGCGCCGGCCGAGGACCTTGACCACCTCGTCGAACTCGTTCTGCTTCAGGCCCAGCTCGGCCCAGGGGAGTTCGGTGTCCGGGGTCCGGGCCGCGTTCTCCACGGTGTCGATGTTGAACTTCCTGGCGGTCTCCGCGGGCGCCGCCACTGCGGGTGTGTCCGTCATTTGTTGTCTCCCACGATCTTGTTCAGGACAGAGGTGAAGAAGCCGAGGCCCTCGGTGCCGGAGCCGGCCTCCGGACCGAAGCCCGGCTCGACAGCGTGCTCGGGGTGCGGCATGAGGCCGACGACGTTGCCGGCGGCGTTGGAGATGCCGGCGATGTCGCGGCGGGAGCCGTTCGGGTTCCAACCGACGTAGCGGAACACCACGCGGCCCTCGGCTTCCAGCGCGTCGAGGGTCTTCTCATCCGCGATGTACTGGCCGTCCTGGTTCTTCAGCGGCACCGTGATTTCCTGGCCGGCGGCGTAATCCCGGGTCCAGTCGGTCGTGTTGTTTTCGACCCGCAGGACCTGGTCGCGGCACAGGAACTTCAGGTGGTCGTTCTTGATCATCGAGCCGGGCAGAAGGTGCGACTCGGTGAGGATCTGGAAACCGTTGCAGATGCCGAGGACCGGCAGCTTGGCGTCCGAGTTGGCCGCGTCGATGACCTTGGCCATCAGCGGCGCGAAGCGCGAGATGGCGCCGGCGCGCAGGTAGTCGCCGTAGGAGAAACCGCCGGGGATCACGACGGCGTCGACGTCGCCCAGGGTGGTGTCGGCGTGCCAGAGCGCCACCGGGGTGGCGCCGGCCAGGCGCACGGCGCGGGCGGCGTCGCGGTCGTCGAGCGTGCCCGGGAAGGTGACGACGCCGATCCTCGCCCCCGCGAGCTGGGGGTGTGCGGCGACGGCAACGGCCTCGCCGATCAGGGGAAGTTCAGTCATGTCAGGCCTCGACGACCTCGACGTTGACGACGTCTTCGATGACCGGGTTGGAGAGCAGGGTTTCCGCGGCGTTCCGGGCCTGGGCCAGGATCTCCTCGGTCACCTCGCCGTCAACGGTCAGTTCGAAGCGCTTGCCCTGGCGGACAGAGCTGAAAGCGGTGAAGCCCAGGCGGGGCAGCGCACCCACGATGGCCTTCCCCTGCGGGTCGAGAATCTCGGGCTTGGGCATGACGTCGACAACGATCCGGGGCATCCGGCAACTCCTGTGCGTGAGCATTGGGTAAGGGCGCAGCGGAGTTGTGCCGTCTCACGCCGATCCGCTGTGGTGGACAGCGTGATGCGGGCGCTCCGCGAGCTTGCATGCCTATTCTACCGGGCGGCGTGCACCACGCCGCATTCGTGACCGGGCGGCACTGGCGGCTGCCCGGATCCCGGGTGGCTATGGTCTCGGCTGGGTGCGCTCAGTAGGATGTCCGCATGGCTGAGAAATCGAAATCCGTGCTGCTTCCCGTGATGGCCGCCGCCGTCTTCGCGGGCCTTGGCCGGATGGTGCTGCAGAAGATCAAGGCGGACCGGGCGGCCAGGTCCAGCAAGGTGGCCAGACCCCTTGATGACAAGACGCGGGCCTGGATCAGCGAGGTTGTCCGAACACCCCGGCAGTAGCCTGCCGGTGCGGCCGGGGCCCAGCAGCCCCCCTTAATTTCCCGTTTAAAGCCGGGGCGGCGTCGCCGCCCCGGCTTTGCCATGCCCCGGGAACCGTGTCGATTGTCGAGCGATGTGACTAATTTCGATTAGCCCTCTGTGGTCTATGTCATATTTGGCTCTCAGTCTGTACTGTATGAATCGGCTGGTATCCGCTGGGGGCGAGAGTCAACTCCTGATCCCGCACCCGAACCAGCCCTCGTCCCCGGCAATGGCGCCGGGACCGTTCCTTCTGAAAGGTTCAAATCACTCGTGAAATCACCAGGAAAGAGCTTCCTTCGAAGCGGGGGACTCCGGAGGGCCGTGGCACTGACCCTGGGCTTGCCGGTTCTCCTTTCAACAGTCGCCATTGCGCCCGCCACCGCGGCGCCGGCGCAGGGATCCACCGTCGCCGAAATCGCGCAGAAAAATCTGGACCCCGCTAACTACCCGGACGGCCGCTACATCGTCCTGCTGGCCGAAGAGCCGGCGGCCACCTACGACGGCGGCACGAGCGGGCTGCCCGCCACGAAGCCCGCGAAGGGCAAGAAGCTCGACACCAACAAGTCCGAGGTCAAAAAATACCGCGCCCACCTGGAGAAGAAGCAGGAGGACGTCGCGGGCAAGCAGAAGGTCAAGATCCAGCGCCAGTTCTCCGCTGCGGTCAACGGCTTCAGCGCCACCCTCACCACGGACCAGGCCGTCAAGCTCGCCAAGGACCCCAGCGTCCTGACGGTGGCCCCCGACACGGAGAACGCTCCGGATTATTCCAGTACCGACTTCCTCAAGCTCAGCGGCCCCAACGGGACGTGGAACACCAAGTTCGGCGGTCAGGATGCTGCCGGCAAGGGCGTCGTCGTGGGCGTAATCGACACCGGCTACACGCCGGACAGTGCCTTCTTCGCCGGCGATGAGGTTAAGCCGCTCGTCGGCGCCCCCGTCGTCGGGGTGCCCTACCGCACCGCGGACGGCAAGATCGCCATGCTCAAGGCCGACGGCGAGACCTTCACCGGCGAGTGCCAGAAGGGCACCGGAACCGGTGCGTCCTTCGACGGCTCCGCCTGCAACTCCAAGGTCCTCAGCGCGCACTACTTCGCCGATGATTTCCTCACCTACGTTCCGGCCGGTGACCGCGCCCCGGAGGAGCAGCTGTCTCCGGTGGACGTGGCCAGCCACGGAACCCACACGGCCAGCACGGCTGCCGGCAACAAGAACGTCGAGACCTTCGTTGACGGCCGCAGCTTCGGCCTGACCAGCGGCATCGCACCCGCCGCGAAGCTGTCCGTCTACAAGGTTTGCTGGGAAGACACCGATCCGAACACGGGCGGCTGCTACAGCTCCTCCTCCGTGGCTGCCGTCGAGCAGGCCATCGAGGACGGCGTCGACGTCCTGAACTACTCCATCTCCGGCTCCGCGACCTCCGTCATCGACCCGGTGTCGGTGGCCTTCTTGAACGCGGCCGCGACCGGCATCTTCGTTGCCGCTTCGGCCGGCAACTCCGGGCCCACCGCCAGCACGGTCAACCACGGCGCGCCGTGGGTCACCACGGTCGCCGCCAGCAGCTTCTCCCAGGAGCTCCAGGGCACGGTGGAATTCGCTGACGGCACCAAGTTCCGCGGCGCCAGCATCATGAACCGCGAAGTCAAGGACGCCGGCGTCGTGCTGGCAGCCAACGCTGCGGCCAAGGCCGGAGACGCCAACGCGGCGCTGTGCGGCCCTGACACGCTGGACCCGGCCAAGGTTGCCGGCAAGGTTGTTGTCTGCGACCGCGGTGTCTTTGACCGCGTCGCCAAGAGCGCCGAGGTCAAGCGCGGCGGCGGCGTCGGGATGATCCTGGTGAACCTGAGTAACTCCTCGCTGGACGCTGACCAGCACTCGGTCCCGACCGTGCACGTGAACCCTCCGGCCACCGCAGCCATCAAGGCCAAGGTCACCGCTACCCCGGACATCAAGGTTTCACTGGTCAACAAGGACACCACCGGCCTGCCGCTGGAGGCCCAGCCGCAGATTGCCGGCTTCTCCTCCCGCGGTCCGCTGCTGGCCACCGACTCTGACCTGCTCAAGCCCGACGTCGCCGCTCCTGGTGTCGCCGTTCTCGCAGGTGTGTCGCCCATCGCCGAGGGTGGGGCCAAGTTCGGCTTCATGTCCGGCACCTCGATGGCTTCCCCGCACGTCGCCGGCTTCGGCGCCCTGCTGCTGGGCAAGAACCCGAACTGGTCGCCGGCCGCGGTGAAGTCCGCCATGATGACCACGGCCTCCGACGTCAAGCTCGCCGACGGGTCCAAGGACCCCGACGTCCACGCCACCGGCGCGGGCGAAGTCGATCCGGCCCGGATGGTTGATCCCGGCCTGATCTACGACGCTGGCATCGAGGACTACATGAAGTTCATCCAGGGCACGGGCGTCAACCTGAAGCTGCCGAGCAGCACCAAGCCGCGGGACATGAACGTCCCGTCCTTCGCGCTGGGCAACCTGACGGGCAAGATCGAGGTCACCCGCACGGTGACCGCACTCACCCCGGGCGTGTACAAGGTCACGGCCAATGTCCCCGGCATCAAGGTCAGCGTGGCTCCGGCCGCACTGAACTTCAAGGCAGCCGGCGAGAAGCGCACCTTCAAGGTCAGCTTCGAAAACCAGGGCGCGGCGCTCGGCAAGTTCGCCATGGGCTCGCTGACCTGGCGGGGCGCAGGCAAGACCGTCTCCTCACCCATCTCGGTCCGCCCGCAGTCCGTGGTGGCCCCGAAGGATGTCACCTTCACCACCCAGTCCGCCACCGGTTCCGGTGACATCAACGTTGTCTCCGGCACGAACGGCGCCACCAGCATGACCCTCGACGGCCTGTCGAAGGCGGATTCCTCCGCCGTCGAACTGGTCCCGGGCCCGTTCGCGGGCCTCGCGGATGCCTCGACGTTCGTCAAGACCGTCCAGGTTCCGGCCGGGGTGCCGCTGGCGAAGTTCTCGGTTCTCTCTTCTGACCCGAACTCCGACTTCGACATGTGGGTTGTCACTCCGCGCGGCGTGGAGCAGGTTGCCACGTCCTCGTCCAGCGAGACTCTGTCGGTCGCTAACCCGGCCGCTGGCAAGTACACGATCTACGCGAACCTGTACTCCAGCCCGGACGGCAAGGCCCGCAAGGCCTCCGTGGATGCGGCAGTGCTCGGCGCCAACGTCGGCAACGCGACCCTCTCGCCGAACCCGCTGAAGCTGACCAACGGCAAGGCCGGCAAGCTCACGCTCAACTGGACCGGGCTCGCAGTTGGTTCGTACATCGGCCGGGTGACCTTCGCCGGCGCCAGCGAGCCGACGTTCGTCAGCGTGGTCGTGACGCCGGCGGGCGCCACCACGGTTACTCCTGCTGCAGGGGCTCCCGCCACCGTTATGAACCAGGGCCCGGCGCAGGTCCGGAACAACGCCCTCTAGGCGGCTGAACACCAAATAACAGCGATGGCCGGCGGTTTTCACCGCCGGCCATCGCTGTTATTTGGTTTGTTCTTGCCTGGCGCCGTTCTCAGGTGGCGCCGTTCTTAGGTGGCGCCGTTCTTAGGTGGCGCCGTTTTAGGTGGCGCCAGTGGAGCCCGAGGTGCCGCCCAGCAGCGGAGCCATGGCACGCCACCGGGCTATCTCGCAGCCGTCGGTGCGGCTGAATTCACTGTGGACATCACGGCCCCGGAAGCGCCCGGTGACGACGGCCACCTGCGGGCCACCGTACTGCTGGGTGCAAAGCCGGGGCGGGCCGGGCTGCGGGAAAAAGACCTCCTCACCGTGAAGGCGGAGGGCTTCGAGCGCCGCAGCGGGGTCCGGCAGGGTGGACGCAGCGGACGGACCGCCGCCGTCGTCGGACACCAGGTGGAAGCTGTACTCCGGCGCGCCGGGGGCCTCCGTCAGGCGGATGGTGAGGTCGACGTCGTGCGGGCTGCCCGCTCCGGGGCTGGCAGTTCCGTGGTTGGCAGTCATGGGCGTCCTTCCTGTGCCGCGGTAAGAGGTGAGTCGGCGGCTGCGGCCGTCAGCAGCGGAGTGAGCTCGTGCAGCAGGCGCCGGCGCAGTTCCTGGGCCGTGTCGGCGAAGGCCCGCTGCTGTTCCACATATTCGGCCTTGCCGTCCGGCGTCTCGATCCGGATCGGCGGGTAGCCCCATTCGCTCAGCTCGTAAGGGGACGCCTGCATGTCCATCGCCCGGATCCGCCAGGAGAGCTTGAAGCAGTCCATGACCAGCTCGCTGGGCAGTGCGGGTGCGAGCTTGTACGCCCACTTGTAGAGGTCCATGTTGGCGTGCAGGCAGCCGGGCTGTTCCATGGTCCGCTGGTTCTCGCGGCTCGGCTCCAGGGTGTTCAGCGGCACGGCGTCCGGGGTGTAGAAACGGAACGCGTCAAAATGCGAGCAGCGGATCCGGTTGTCCTCGACCACCCGGTCCGTCTGCTCGGAACCCAGCCGCAGCTTGAGGTACTCGTGCCGCAGTTCGAACTTGTCCTGCCGGTAGACCATGGCCCACTCGTGCAGGCCGAAGCAGCCAAACTGCGCCGGCCGCGCGGCCGTTCCCGCCAGGATGATGCCGGCGAACTGAACGGCGTCGCGCCGCTCGCTGAGGAACCGGCGGACGTCGACGGTCACTGCGTCCGTCCCGGGCGCCAGCCCTGCGGCGGCGAGCTCGTCGGCGTCGGGAGTGCGGTAGTACTTCCAACCGGAGCGTTCCGCTGCGGCCGGCCCGGACAGCACGACGCCGGCGCCCGGGTGCCAGCGCAGCAGCTGGCCCGGTTTTTGGGTGTAGTAGGTGAAGAGGAAGTCCTCCACCGGGTGCTTTTGGCCGGCCGAGCGGCGGGCGAGGTAGGGATCGGAGTAGGTGCGGACGCGCTGCTGGTGGGCGGCTTCGCGCGCAAGCCAATCGTCCTGCGGAAGGTGCTGCAGTTTAGACAGCCCCTCCGGTTGAGCCCAGAATGTCCTTGGCTGCCTTCCACTGGGCGATCTCGCAGCCGTCCCGCAGGCTGAACTTGGATTCGACCGCCTTGCCGTCCACCGAGCCGGTGACCGTCGCCTGGTCGGGGCCGCCGTACTGCTGGGTGCATGCCTGGTTCGTGGCCCGGGGCGAGGGGCTGAGGAGCGCCGCGTTTTTCTTCAGGGCGGCGCAGGCGGCAGCGGCCGTGGGGTGCTTGCTCTCTGCCGCGGGAACGCCGTTTTTGCAGACCAGGGTGTAGCTGACGGCCTTGGCAGTTTCGGAGGGCTTGATCATGATGGCCAGCTCGGCGTTGCCTTGCCCAGGCCCCGCGGTAGGGGCCTCGGCCGACGGCGAGGGCGCCGGGGCGGTGGTTTCGGTGTCGGCGGAGGGGGTGCCGCCCGGCGACGAGGCGGAGGCGGACGCGGGGCCGGTGGACGAGGGGCTCGGGGCCGGTCCGCCGCCTGGTGAGCAGGCGGCCAGTCCGACGGCCGTCATCAAGATGAGCGCTGTGGGAATCTGGTTCTTGCGCATGGGCTCTTCTCCTCGGTCTCAGCCTCATTCTAGCGCCGCAGGGCCTCGGGGTGCCGGGCCGGAAGTACCCTAGCTTCCGGCAGCGCCGCCGTCTGCGGACCGGGTGGCGGCGATGAGCCGCATCATGGCGCCGTGCAGTTCGCCCACCTGCTCCCGGTTCAAGCCCAGCAGGGCCATCATGGTGCCCGGGACCGCCGTCGCCTGCTGCCGCAGTGCTGCGCCGGCCGGGGTCAGCCGGACGGCGAGGCTGCGCTCGTTGCCCTCGGCGCGTTGCCTAGTGATGTAACCCGCCGCTTCGAGCCGCCGGAGCAGCGGCGAAATCGTGGCCGGTTCCTGGGCGAGGGCGTCGCTGATGTCTCGGACGGACCGGGGGCTGGACTCCCAGAGGCAGAGCATCACAAGGTACTGCGGATGCGTGAGCCCCAGCTTGTCGAGCACGGGCTTGTAGGCGCCCACCACGCTGCGCGATGCGACGGTCAGGGCGAAGCAGAGCTGGTGTTCCAGCAGGAGATCCTCGTCCGCGACGGGGGTTCCGGGAGTTGCGATGACGTCGGTCATAGAGCCTCCTTCAAATAGTTAGTGCACTAATTATTAGCGTACACTGATGGAACCCACTCGTACGAAGGAGTCTTGGAAGCGATGGCGAAGGACAACACCGCCCAGCGGTTCATGCGGGCCACCGGTAAGCTGCGGGCAATCTTTGGACCGGCCAGCCGGACCTCGCTCGGCCATGAGATGAGCGAGCAGAACCGCCAGCTGCTGGCCCAGCGGCAGGCCGAGACCCAGCAGTGGGAGACCCTCCACCGGCCGGACGGCAGCACCTACGTGGTGCCCCGCAACCCCGAGGACAAGTCGCTGCGCTAAGTGACGGGGCCGGGCCGCGGACGTTGGCCCGCCACGCGCCGCTGTCTGGCCGTCCACGGGCCGCGCGGCGGCCGCCTTTTCCCGCCCAAGCCCGCCGCGCCTTTTCCCGCCGCCGGGCGTAAAATTGGGTCACTGGCGCCGCCCGCGCCACCGCTGTTCCAGATGGCCATTTAGCAGGACGTGGCCCGTCAGCAGGAGAGGGGGTGGGAAATATGGCACATGCGCTGAGGAAGGCTGCATTGAGCCGGCGCCTGCACCCGTCAGCCTGGGTGCGGTTCCTGTTTGGCCCTGCCTCGCGGGGGGACTACTCCGCACCGGTCGTGCACAAGCACGATGACTACGAGCACGCCTCGGAGACTGATCTCGCCGGCTTCGAGGTAGAGACCGACTCCCAGGGACACCATTACGCAGTCCGCCGGGAAGACCTGCCGAAAGAACAAGTCTGACAACCAAGCCACAAGGGTACGGAAAAGGGAGCGGCAACCGCCGCTCCCTTTTCAGGTTTTGCCTGGAATCCGTTAGCGGCCCGTGCCGCCGTAGACCGTCGCCTCGTCCTCGCTGTCCAGGTCGAACGCCTTGTGGATGGCGCGCACGGCGTCGTCCAGCAGATCGGCATGGGTTACCACGGAGATGCGGATTTCCGAGGTGGAGATCATGTTGATGTTGATCCCGGCCTCGGAGAGCGCCGCGAAGAACCGTGCCGAGACGCCCGGGTGCGAACGCATTCCCGCGCCGATCAGGGACAGCTTGCCGATCTTCTCGTTGTATTCGATGCTCTCGAAGCCGATTTCGGCCTGGGCGGCGCGGAGGGCGGCCAGGGCATCGGCGCCCTCGACGATCGGCAGCGTGAAGGAGATGTCCGTCCGGCCGGTGCCGTGGGTGGAGACGTTCTGGACAATCATGTCGATGTTGGAGTGGGCGTCCGCGATGACCTGGAAGATCGCCGCAGCCTTGCCGGGGATGTCCGGAACGCCAACCACCGTGACCTTGGCTTCGGAACGGTCGTGTGCAACGCCGGAGATGATTGGCTGCTCCAAGGCAACTCCCTCTTGAATCGTGATCTTGTCATCGGCGCTGGGCAGGACCCAGGTGCCTTCGTTCTGGCTGAATGAGGAACGGACGTGCAGCGGCACCCCGAAGCGGCGCGCATATTCCACGCAGCGCAGGTGCAGGATCTTGGCGCCGGACGCGGCGAGCTCCAGCATTTCCTCGCTGGAGATGCTGTCGATTTTCCGTGCCGACGGGACAACGCGCGGGTCCGCAGTGTAGATGCCGTCAACGTCGGTGAAGATCTCGCAGACGTCGGCGTCGAGGGCTGCCGCCAGCGCCACCGCCGTGGTGTCCGAACCGCCCCGGCCGAGCGTGGTGATCTCGTTCGTGGTCCGGCTCATGCCCTGGAAGCCGGCAACAATCGCGATGTGCCCCTTGTCGAGGGCGGTGCGGATCCGGTGCGGGTCGACGTCGATGATCCGGGCCTTGCCGTGGATGCCGTCGGTGATCATGCCTGCCTGGGACCCGGTGAAGGACTGGGCGGACGCGCCGTACTTGTTGATCGCCATCGCGAGCAGCGCCATGGAAATGCGCTCGCCGGCGGAGAGGAGCATGTCCATCTCGCGGGCCGGGGCCGAATCGGTCACCTGGCCGGCCAGATCGAGGAGCTCGTCGGTGGTGTCACCCATTGCCGAGACGACGACGACGACTTCGTCACCTGCGTTGTGGGCGTCCACAACCCGCCTTGCAACGCGCTTGATGCCTTCCGCGTCCGCCACGGAGGAACCGCCGAACTTCTTCACGACGAGGTGCTTGGTGGCGGCAGGAATCGCGGGCAGCGGCTGCGGCTGCGGTCCGGGGTGGACTTCGGTAGTGGGCAAACTCATGCGCGCACCCTCACTGGATCATCGGGGTTCTGGGCGAAGCAACCAAACAGCGCGGCCAGTCGGCGCGACGGCTGCTTCTGAGGCAAGTTTATCGCCGCGGGCGTCCCGGAGTTTAATTGTGACCGAATGCCAGACAGGCCCGGGCGCTTCCGGGCACTCTATGTCCATTCGGGGCAGGGGCCGTTGAGCATGTCCATCGCCCACCCACTCAGTCGAGCCGGTACCGCCACGACGGGAGTTTTTTGCCCGCAGTGTCCTCGGCCGCGGTGAAGTAGCGATCGGGCCGGAATCCCAGATTCTCCAGCAGCCGGCGTGAGGGCAGGTTCGGTTCGTAGACCCCGGCGAACACCGTCCTGCTTGCCCGGACCGTGAACAACCATTCCACGAGGGCGCCTGCAGCCTCGCTGCCGAGGCCCAGCCCGTGGTGATCCGGGTGCAGGATGTAGCCGAGGCTCCCCGCGTGGGCCGGGATCCTGCCGGGTGCGGGAGGAGCGTCTGAGTTCCAGGTCCGGCCGTCGCCAATGACCTCCCCGCTTCCTCGGAGCTGTATCGCCCAACCCACGTTGAACCACTCCGCGGTGGACGCAGCAGCACTGTTGAGTATCTTCCGCAGCCTGGCCGTGTTCTCTTCGGCGCTGAAGGCTTGGTGGGAGAGATAGCGCACGGCTTCCGGGTGGCCGCGGAACCGCAGGAGCGCGCCGTCGTCGTCGGCCGTCAAGGGGCGCAAGATCAGGCGTTCGGTGCTGATCGAAGCAGGGGCGGCGCCGCCTTGTGTCACGGCAACCGTCAGCTCAGGGCGTTGCGGCGGCCCTCGAAGGCCCGGCCCAGGGTGACCTCGTCGGCGTATTCGAGGTCGCCGCCTACGGGAAGGCCGGACGCGAGCCGTGTGACGGTGATGCCGATCGACTTGAGCATCCGTGCGAGGTAGGTGGCCGTAGCCTCACCCTCGAGGTTGGGGTCCGTCGCGATGATGATTTCCTGGATGGCGCCGTCATTGAGGCGGGTGAGCAGTTCGCGGATCCGAAGCTGTTCCGGGCCAATCCCGGCGATCGGGTTAATGGCACCGCCCAGCACGTGATACCGGCCGCGGAAGGACCGGGTGCGCTCTACGGCGAGTACGTCCTTGGACTCCTCCACGACACAAATCACGGCGGGGTCGCGGCGCGGGTCCCGGCAGATGTTGCACAGCTCTTGCTCGGTGACGTTGCCGCACACGGTGCAGAACTTCACCCGCTCCTTCACCGTCGTGATGGCCTCGACCAGGCGCTTCATGTCCTGCGGATCGGCTTCGAGGATGTGGAAGGCAAGCCGCTGGGCGGATTTGGGTCCGACGCCGGGCAGCCGGCCGAGCTCGTCGATCAGCTCCTGAACTGCACCTTCGTACACAATGTCCTCGTTCGTTTGGGGGAGTGGCGGGCCGGGCGGCCGCCGGGAGGGCTAGAAGCGCGGAGCCAACGGGCTTCCGTCCAGGGAGCGCTCTTCGAGCAGTTTCCCGCCCAGAATACGCTCGACGGCGGCGCGGCCGAAGACGCCCGACTCCTCGATTGTTTCGTCGTCGGCGCTGGGGATGTCCTGTACGTAGCTCGTGGCGACGGCGGCGCGCGCCGGTGCCTTGGCGCGTCCGGCTTCCGCCTCGGGGCTGTTGGACAGCCGCTGGTAAAGGCTCTGCCGTCCCGACGACGGCGGAGCGCCGACCGGAGCCGTCGCCACCACCGGGGATGCCGCTGCCGTGATGACCGCAGGGCCGGAGGCGGCCGGGGCGAGCTGCGGTTCGGGGGCGCGGGCGGCAGCGGAACCGGCGAAGCCCGCTCCGGATCCGGCCGAATACGCGCCGACCGGCTCGGGAATCTGGGCAGCCGCAGATTCATAGTGGGGAGGCTCCGGCTCGGGGGTGGGCTGCGCGGACTCTGCTGCGGCCTCCGGGGCGGAGTGCCGCCCCACATTCAGTTCCGTACCGACCGTCCAGACCCCGGGGGACTGCTCGACGGCGCGGGCCCACGGGTCCTCGGAAGTGGTCGTGGGGGCCGGAGCCGGCGTCGCTGCAGTTGCAGTTGCGGTTGCCGTTGCCTTTGCCGCTGCCGGGGTGGGGGCGGCGTTGCCGGGGCGGGGCCGTTCCGGCGTGGGCGCCGCAGCGGGTGCGGGCCGGGCGGCTGCAGCAGCTGAGGGATTCCAGTCCATCGGCGGCTCTTCATCCAGCGGCGGCGCATCCTCGTCCCGCGGGGGACCCCAGTCCTCGTCCGGGTACGAGTAGGAACCGGCCTCCTCGGGCATCGGGCCGTCAGCCGGCTTGGCGGCTGGGCCAGCGCTCGCGTTGCTCGATGCAGGGGCCGGTGCGGTCGGGGCCGCTGCAACGGCAGGGGCCGGCGCTGTCGGGGCGGGCTCCGGCGCTGAGGCAGGCGCCTGCTCCGGGGCGGCCTTTACCGTTGCGGCGTCGGGTCGTGTATCGGCTCCGCCGCCTGCCGGGCTGCCGGCTGCCGACGCGGAATCCGGGGCGGGCCCGGCCGTGGCAGGGGCGGGGGCCAGGCCCCAGGCGACGTCGGCCGAGGTGGCCGCCTGCGCCGATGGAGCCGCAGCCTCCCGGCTAGCGGGCGCTTTTGGGTTTGGCTCAGAGCTCGCTGCGCTGTTGGTGCCGCCGGCCACGGCCGTGATCTGGCAGTCGATGCCAATCGTCTTGTGGATCGCCTGGCGCAGGTTTTCTGCGTGGTCTGCCCGGCCGAAGGCTCCGGCGAGCCCGGACGTCGTGAAGGACAACGTCAGGACCTGGTCCTCGAAGTGTCCGACCTGCGCATTGGGTTCGACGAGCGCCCAGGTGCTGCGCTTGATCTTGGTCAGGGTCTGCAGAATCTCGGGCCATGCACGGCGCAGGACCTCGACGTCGGGTCCGGAACCGGACGCTGGCGCGGAGGCCGGGGCGGGTGCCGGTGTAGGAACTGCCGAAGGGACACTCGCCGCTGGCCGCTCGGCTGGTTCGGGCCGAGCCTCCGGGGACGGGGCGGGCTGTGCGGGCGGGGCGCTCTGGCCCGATCCTGCCGGCGCGGACGCCGGCGGTGCCTGCTCCGGACGGTTGGCCTGAACATCCGGCCGGCTTGCTGGCGCGGGGGTGGGGCGGGAGGCGCCCTTGGGTGCTGCGGGTTCCTCGACCGGCCAGTCGTTGGTGCTGACCCGCGGGGCGGTGATCGTCGATCGTTCCGGCTGGATTTCCTGAGGGGCAGGGGCAGTGGGAGCGGCCGGGGACTCAGCTGCGGCCGCGCCGTCGACGGCTGGAGCAGTCTGGGCTGGGGCCGGGGCGGGGGCCGGGGCGGCTGCGGGCGCGAGGGTGGGCGCCGGCGCGGCTGCCGGGGCCGGAGCGTTGGATGGCGTGGCGGCCGGCGCCGAAACGGCGGCGGGTGCTCCGACGTCGTTCCCGGCGTAATTCAGGCGCCGCTCCACCCGATCGATCCGGGCGGCGATGCCGCGTTCGGTCTGCTCCGAGCTGGGCAGCAGGATGCGGGCGCACAGCAGTTCGAGGTGCAGCCTGGGGGAGGTTGCGCCGGTCATCTCGGTCAGGGCCGTGTTGGTGACATCCGCCGCGCGGGACAGTTCGGCCGCGCCGAGGTTGTGTGCCTGGTTCTGCATCCGCGCGATCTGGTCCGCGGGCATGCCGCGAAGAATCGACTGGGCGCTCTCCGGCATTGCCTGCACGATGATCAGGTCGCGGAAACGCTCGAGCAGGTCCTCGACGAAGCGGCGGGGGTCGTGGCCGGTCTGGATGACGCGGTCCACGGCGCGGAACACGGTGGCGGCGTCGGAGGCGGCGACGGCCTCGACGACGTCGTCGAGCAGGGAGGCGTGGGTGTAGCCCAGCAGCGCCACGGCGAGCTCATAGTCCAGGCCGTTGGGGCCGGCGCCGGCCATGAGTTGGTCCAACACGGAGAGGGAGTCGCGCACGGAGCCGCCGCCGGCGCGGATGACGAGCGAGAGTACGCCCGGAGCCACGGGGACGTTCTCCTGCTGGCAGAGCAGTTCCAGATACGCCATCAGGGGTTCCGGTGGTACCAGCCGGAACGGGTAGTGGTGGGTGCGGGACCGGATCGTCCCGATCACCTTGTCCGGCTCGGTGGTGGCGAAGATGAACTTGATGTGTTCCGGCGGCTCTTCGACGATCTTGAGCAGCGCGTTGAAGCCGGCCGAGGTGACCATGTGGGCTTCGTCAATGATGAAGATTTTGTAGCGGTCGCGGACCGGTGCGTAGGTGGCTCGTTCCCGCAGGTCACGTGCGTCGTCCACACCGCCGTGGCTCGCGGCGTCGATCTCGATCACGTCGAGAGAACCGGCGCCGCCGCGGGCGAGTTCGACGCAGCTGGGGCACACGCCGCAGGGAGTGTCAGTGGGGCCTTCGGCGCAGTTCAGGCAACGCGCCAGGATGCGGGCGGAGGTGGTTTTACCGCAGCCGCGGGGGCCGGAAAAGAGGTAGGCGTGGTTGACGCGGTTCTTCCGCAGGGCCGTCATCAGCGGGTCGGTGACGTGTTCCTGCCCGATAACGTCCGCGAACGAATCGGGGCGGTATCTGCGGTAAAGAGCGGTAGTAACAGTCACAGCTAAACCCTACCAATCGGCACAGACATAAAAGACCCCCCATGCACCCGCCAGAGCCCATTTACCCTTGCTACCTTCCGGTCCTGGGGGAGTTCAACAGGATGACGCCACATGAGGGGCCGTCGATTAGTTTACCCGACGATCCGGCCTGGCCCGAATCCGGGGTTTGGCCCGCTTGGCCGCGGTGGGACATGCCCATTTTTCGGGCCGGGGAGTGGGCATAGTGGGGCTATGTCCGTCGCGGGATCTGAGCGTGGAGCATGTCCGTTGGGGGCCGGGCGGGGGGATCAATTGGGCGAAGCGGGGAAGTTCAGGTAGTCTAGTATCTGCTTTTGATTCAGAAGCAACTGGAGAATTCGCCTAGCGGCCTATGGCGCACGCCTGGAACGCGTGTTGGGTTAACGCCCTCGGGGGTTCAAATCCCCCATTCTCCGCGTTTGGCCCCGGTCCATTGGACCGGGGCCTTTTTGCGTTCCGGGCACACCCCGCCGCACCGTGGGCCCGCCCCCAAACCCCCGCCGGCTCGCCTAGCCCGCGTACCCCAGGCGCCGGAGCCGTGCACGTGCGGCCTGCTCGCTCGGGCCCACCCTGCCCAGGGCCAGGTGGACGACGCCCAGGGTGAGTCTCGTCGCAAGCTTCACTGGCAACGGAATTGGACCCAGCCTCGCGGTCCGCAGCCCCAGCATCTCCCGGTATTTAGGCTCCAAGCTGGCCACCGCCGCCGCGAAGAGCACCCGGTAGCCGGGCCTGAGCGCGGGATGGAGCGGGGGATCCCGGATGAACGCCACGGTTTCGGCAACCTTGGCGCCCGAGGCGAGTTCGCCGTCGTCGTACCAGCGGTCGAGTTGCCGGCGCATGTCCGCCTCGCTCAGCGGCGGCTCCTCGACGCCCATCAGCGTCCCCGCCTGCGCCCACTCGCGGACGTAAGCGTCCGGGCCGCCCGGAATCGGCCGGCCCCAGAGCTTGTGCGCGGACAGGAACGCGTCGGTGAAGGCGATGTGCACCCAGCGGAGCAGCTCCGGGTCGTTCGCCGCGTACTGCCGGAGCGCGCCGTGGCCGTCGGTGTATTCCCCGCGCACCGACTCGTGCAGCCGCAACACCCACCCCGACGCGGCGCGGGCAGCCCCCGTTGACCCGTAGGTGACGGTGAAAATCCAGCGGATGGTCCCGGCCAGCCGGCCTAGGGGGTCCTCGCGGAAGCGGGAATGGTCGTGCACCCCGGCCAGTGCGCCCGGGTGCAGTGCCTGCATGAGCAAAGCGCGGATACCGGCCACGATCGTCGGCATGTCCCCGTGCACGGCCCAGACGGCGGAACCTGGCAGGTGGAAGCCCGCGTCGTCTCCCTCAGCGAGGTGTCCCACCCACTCCGGGACCGCGTCCCGCGTTCCGGTGAACGTCTGTTTGAGTTCGACTTGCCATTCCCTGAGGACATTGCGCATACCCCCTATTCTTACCCGGCCGGTGCGGGGCTGGTACCTGTTTTCCCGGCGGGGCTACTGGGACGCGCCGCTGTCCGCCCGACGCTGACGCGGAATTGGTCCGAACGCCCGCGAACCCGGGCAGTTTGGAGGTTCACAGGCCCGGCCGAGTGTGTTCACATAGGGGGTGGGTCCGACGAGCTTGGGCCTGGCGGACAGATTCGCAGGAGTCGCATCGTGGGAAAACATTGGGGAAACTCATCGAGTGGACAGGCCAGGCCCTTGGGTCTTGTGCCGCGCTCGCTGGCGGCTGTCACCGGACTTGCCCTCGCCCTGCTGGTTTTTGGCCCCCCGGAACCCCCCCTCGCCGTATCCGGTCCCGCGTCGCAGCCTTCGCTCGCAACAGGCACTCCCGGACCGGGTTTGCTGTACCGCGGAAGTGGGGTGCCCGGCGATCCGGGAGGTGCCGGCCGGGGGACATCAGCGCTGACCGCAGACCGGCACGCTCTCGTTTCCTTCTCCCGGACCACGGTCCAAACCACGTCCAAGGACGGCGACGTCGAGCTCCGGGTCGCGTCGGCAGGGCTCTCGCGCCCGCCCAAGGGCTTCCTGATGGCACCCCTCGAAAGGCTCTTTGAGTCGTCCCCGTTCGGGCTGCGCACCAGCCCCCTGACCGGAACCGCCGGGGAGTTCCACTGGGGCCAGGATTTCGCCGCCCCGTGCGGAACCCGGGTGTATTCGGCCGATGCCGGGGTGGTCCGTGCGGTGGGATGGCATCCCTGGGGCGGCGGGAACCGGGTGGAAATCGACCACGGAAACGGCTTGATCACCACCTACAACCACCTTCAGGGCATTGCCGTGAAGAAGGGCGAGTCGGTGGCCGTGGACGAGGTCATCGCCAAGGTAGGCACCACGGGCTCGTCCACGGGCTGCCACCTGCACTTCGAAACGATCCTGAACGGCTCCCACACCAACCCCTTGGACTGGAAGTTCCTTCCGACCCGGCAGGTGGACCGGCTTGAGGACATCCCGATGGTCAGCTACGCCCCGGGTGCGGGGAAGTCCGGTGCCGGCAGCCCGGGAAGCTCCGGCGCGGACTGGGCGGTTCCGGTGGCGAAAGATCACACCCAGGCGGTCACCGGCGGCGTGCAGGAAAAGCCTGTGCCCGGGCATCCCGGCGGTCCCTCGGCCAAGCCGTCACCGACCGCGACGTCCTCCCCGCACGCTATCCCGACGCCGAGCCCGACCCCGACGCCGATTCCCGCGCCAACGACGACGCCCACACCCACCCCCACGCCCACGCCCGCGGTCCCGTCGGATCCAGCCGTGCCGCCCGCACCAGCGGTGACGCCGACGCCGACGCCGACCCCGACTCCGGCTCCCACACCGACCGCCACGCCAGCGCCGGCCCCCGCCGCGACAGACCCGGCGTCGGCCCCCGTCGCCCCCGCTCCGACGCCCACCTCTCCCGCCGTCCCGCAGGAGACGGCTGCCACCGAGCCGACTGGCGGCCTCGGGCTCGCCACCGGCCCGACACCGTAACTCGCCACCGGCCCGACGTCGTAGCCACTCCGACGCCGCAGTGCGGCAGCCGTACCCATACCCGGGCGCCTTGGTGCCGAATCACCATCGTCAACTGTTCCTGCCCCCAAGCCCGCGAGGAAAACCACCCATGACATCCCTGCACTCCATCCCGCTGACGCTCAACGACGGCACCCAAACGGAATTTGGCCGGTTCCGGGGCCAGGTGGTGCTGGTGGTGAACGTGGCCTCCCAGTGTGGTTTCACGCCCCAGTACGCCGGCCTGGAGGCGCTTCACAACAAGTTCCGTGACGAGGGCTTCACCGTCCTCGGCGTCCCCTGCAACCAGTTCGCTGGCCAGGAACCTGGCGCCGACGCCGAAATCGCCGAGTTTTGCGAACGCAACTTCGGCGTCACGTTCCCGCTGACTACGAAGGCCAACGTCCGCGGCAAGAACCAGCACCCGCTCTATGCGCAGCTGACAAAGTTCAAGAACGGCCTCCTGCCGGGCTTGGTGAAATGGAACTTCGAGAAGTTCCTGGTGAACCGCGACGGCGAAATTGTGGCCCGCTTCGCACCCACCGTGGAGCCGGACTCACCCGAGGTCATCGAGGCAGTCCGGCAGGCGCTCGGCTGAACCACGGCCTCAGCGGCCTTCAGCGGCCTTCGCTGCCTACCGTTTGCCCGGTCCCGTCCCTATTGGGACAGCCGACGGTAACGCAAGGGCACAAGGGGCCCTACCCCTAAGCATGCTTCCGGCCTAGACTGGCGAAACCCTCCGACATTCCGGGCTTACCTGCGGCGCAAACGCGCCTGCCGTCGGCAGTGCAGCCGACCCGGCCCCGTGGAGGGCGCATCAGAATGCTTCGTGAATCACAACTGGGCACTCAACATTGGGGTCCGTGAAACCAGGAGGAAAGTGATGACAGGAAACAAAGCCGTTGCCTACAAAGGGCCAGGAAAAGTCGAACTGATCGACATTGACTACCCCACCTTCGAACTTAAAGACGGCCCGGGGGTCAACCCCGCCAACGTGGGCCGGTCGGTGCGCCATGGCGTAATCCTCAAAACCGTTGCCACGAACATTTGCGGCTCGGACCAGCACATGGTCCGCGGCCGCACCACCGCCCCCGCCGACCTGGTGCTCGGCCATGAGATCACCGGCGAGGTCGTGGAAGTCGGCCCGGACGTCGAATTCATCAAGGTGGGGGACATCTGTTCAGTCCCCTTCAACATCGCCTGCGGACGCTGCCGGAACTGCAAGGAGCGCAAGACCGGCATCTGCCTGAACGTCAACCCCGACCGGCCGGGCAGCGCCTACGGGTACGTGGACATGGGCGGCTGGGTCGGCGGCCAGGCCAACTACGTCCTGGTTCCGTATGCGGATTGGAACCTGTTGAAGTTCCCGGACAAGGACCAGGCCCTCGAGAAGATCATGGACTTGACCATGCTCTCGGACATCTTCCCGACCGGCTTCCACGGCGCTGTGACCGCCGGCGTCGGCGTGGGCTCCACTGTCTACGTCGCAGGGGCCGGGCCCGTGGGCCTGGCCGCTGCCACCAGCGCGCAGCTGCTGGGTGCGGCGGTCGTCATTGTTGGTGACATGAACGAGGACCGGCTGAAGCAGGCACGCTCCTTCGGCTGCGAGACGGTGGACCTGTCCAAGGGCGGGCCCGCCGAGCAGATAGAGCAGATCCTGGGCGTGCCCGAGGTCGACTGCGGCGTCGATGCCGTCGGCTTCGAAGCCAAGGGGCACGGCCATGACGCCAAGGAGGCGCCGGCGACCGTGCTGAATTCCCTTATGGAACTGACGGCGGCCGGCGGGGCGCTCGGCATTCCCGGGCTCTACGTGACGGGCGACCCGGGCGGCGTCGACGAGGCGGCCAAGAAGGGCGCACTCTCGCTCAGCCTGGGTACCGGCTGGGCCAAATCGCTGAGCTTCACCACCGGCCAGTGTCCCGTGATGAAGTACAACCGCGGCCTAATGATGGCGATCCTGCATGACAGGGTCAGCATCGCCAAAAACGTCAACGCCAAGGCGATCTCCCTGGAGGACGCACCGAAGGGCTACGCCGAATTCGACGCCGGCGCCGCCACGAAGTACGTGCTCAACCCGAACGGCTACCTGAGCTAGCCGCACGGCATACGAGTAATCCACTTTCCGGCGGACACATCCGGCATATACGTAAGCCCGTATGTGTCCGCCGGTCTACTCGATTTGTGCCTTTTTTCAAATATGCCTACTGGGGTTTGCACATTGTTGGCCGAATGTCTGGTTGGATAGAGATTACTGAGAGGGACGCTGGAGGCACTGCCGCCACCCAACCAGGGAGGTTTGCAATGGAACTCATCGAGGCCGAGCACCCCCGGCCGCGTCATTTCCTACTCCACTTGAGTGATTCGCATTTGCTCGGCGGCACGGATCCCCTGCACGGGGCGGTGGACGCCGACTCCCGGCTCAGACAAGTTTTCGATCAGGTCCTCGCTTCCGGCGCGCGCCCCGAAGCCGTGATTTTTACCGGCGACCTGGCGGACCGCGGCGAGGCTGAGGCCTATTCGAAGCTGCTCGCCATCGTGGAACCTGCCTGCAGGGCGATGGGAGCCAAGGTCATCTGGGCGATGGGCAACCACGACGACCGGGCCAACTTCCGGACCAGGCTCCTGGAGCAGCCGGCGGACGACGCCCCCGTGGACCATAGCTACTTCATCAACGGCCTGCGGATCATCACGCTGGACACCTCGGTGCCCGGGTTCCACCACGGCGAACTGAGTGCCGAGCAGCTGGAGTGGCTGGCCGCGGAGCTCTCCACCCCGGCCCCCGACGGCACCATCCTGGCCCTGCACCACCCGCCGGTACCCTCGGTGCTGGATCTGGCCGTGCTGGTGGAACTGCGCGGACAGGCCGCGCTGGCCGGTGTTCTCCGGAACTCGGACGTGCGCACCATCCTGGGCGGCCACCTGCATTATTCAACGACGGCGATGTTCGCCGGCATCCCGGTTTCGGTCGCGTCCGCCACCTGCTACACCCAGGACCTGAACGTCCCCGTCGGCGGCAGCCGCGGGCGGGACAGCGGGCAGTCCTTCAACCTCGTCCACGTTTACGAGCACACGATTGTGCACTCGGTGGTGCAGGTGGGCGACACCCTGCCCGCGGTGGGCGAATACGTCACGGCGGAGGAGGCCCAACGGCGCATCACCGCCGCCGGCATCCGGTATCCGCGCCAGGCTCGGCTTGAGGATCCGGCGCAGGCGCCCGGCCACCGCCGGATCACCACGCGGAACTAGGCGGGCTAGCGGCCGCGATCTCCGCCGCTACTTCTCCCAGGGGGCCTTGATCGGGAAATACTTCTCCAGGAAATCGGTCACCAGCTCCGCGCGTTCCTCGGCCGGTACCTCCGGAAAGCTTCCGTCGTTGAGGCAGAAGAAATCCATGTTCCGCTTGGAGAGCAGCTTGGGCAGGTAGTTCAGGCCTGCCCGGGCCGTCGTGTCCACGTACCGGACCTTGGCAGCGGTCTGCGTAACGGCCAAGCCGGTCAGCAGGGCGTAGTAGTGGTAGAACGAATTCGTCACGGAGATGTTGTCCGCGGCCCGGAAGCGGCTGGCGGCCGTCTTCGCAAACTCGGCCGGGAACTCCTCCTCCATTTGCGCCACAACGCTGCGCCGGAGCGGGGCTGCGGTGTGCTCCAAGTGCCGGGTGGTGATCCTCCCGAACCGGTCCCAGAGGAGCTTGCGGTTCACCCGCGCAGCATTTTCAAAGCCGCTCCGCTCGGCGTCGTTGTCGCCCAGGCCGATGCGCGTCTCCGCCTCAATGAACTTGGTGATTCCGCCGGGCGTGAAGAACATGTCCGGCCGCACTGCCCGGCCGAAGAACATGTCGTCATTAGAATACAGGAAATGCTCGGACAGACCCTCGATGTGGTGGAGCTGGCATTCGACGGCCTGGGAGTTGTGCGTCGGCAGCACCGAGGGGTCGGCGAAGAACTCCTCGCTGCGGACGATCGTTACGGCGGGGTGGTCGGCCAGCCATTCGGGCGCGGGGGAGTCGGTTGCGATGAAGATCCGCCGGATCCACGGCGCGAACATGTAGACCGAGCGCAGGGCGTATTTCAGCTCGTTGATCTGACGGAAGCGGGCCTCGTGGTCGTCGCCCTCGCCGACGACGACGCCGGCCATCCGTGCCTTGCGCGCGGCGATGTATTCGGGCGAGGAACCATCCACCCATGAGAAGACGATGTCGATGTCGAAGTTGATGTCGCTGGCGTGGTCCGCGAACATGTTCTCGATCGTGGGCCAGGTGTGGCCATAGCGTTCGACGGTGCCGCGCACGGCGTCCTGGGCCAGCAGCGTCCGCCGGGTCAGCGAGTTCTCGATCGGCAGGATCAGCTGGTCGCCTTCAAAGCTCCAGAGCTCCAGTTGGACTCCGGCCGAGGCGCCGAACTCGAGCCCGCCGTGGGGTTCCACATGGGGGCGGTACAGGCGGAAAATCCGGGCCTGGCGGTTGGGCGAGAGCTCGCCGTCGGCTACCAGCACGGAGGACTTCTTCTTGGCGTCCACGGTCATGGAGTAGAACGGTTCGTCCCGGCAGGCCTCGACCAGGGCGGCCCGGAGTTCCCGGCGGTTCTTCCAGTCAACGGCGATAACTGGGCGGTCGTTGTTGCCGCGGACCAGGAGGTAATCCAGCTTCGCTCCGTCCAGCACGGAACGGACGAACAGCAGGTCCTCCACCATGGCCTGGTACGGGGTTCGGTTCTCATTGATCAGCGCGTACCGGCCGTGCCGGCGCACCACGTCGGTGCGGGTCCGGAGCCTGGCAACGGCGGCCGGGGAGGTGACCTCGGCGTGGGCGTAGTTGTCCTCGCTCGCCTGGCTGCCGTAGTAAATCTCGTCCTGGATCAATGCGTCTGTAATGTCGACTCTCCGAGCTGTAGGTGGTGCGTGGTTCTCTAATTGCATAATAACCCCGGCCGCAAAACGGCCCGGTGCGGGGCGTTCAGCCGGCGACGGCGGTACGCCAGTGACGCAGGAAGGCAGCCCCGGCGTCGTCGTGGATGACCTCGGCGCCGAGCCCCAGGTCGGCCGCGGTCAGGACTGCGTAGGGCTTGACCGGAATACCGTCGGCTGGGCGGACGTCCACATGCTTCACGGGGTGGTCGTTATGGTGCAGCCAGTCCGCCATGGCGTAGTCGGTGCGCGAATCACCCACCGTCCGCCAGGCCTGCGGCGTGATGCCCTGGGCCGCCAGGAGTTCCACCGCCCGGCTGGCGCCGAGATCCTTGCCGAGTCGGACGGATTCGATGTCGGTGGAGATGATGGTGGGGTCGACGCGGTAGTCGATCTGGTCATCGCTGTTTGGGGCGTGGTGGTCCAGCCGCACCACCCCGAGGCCGTGGCGGCCCATCAGTTCCATCGCGTCCGCGTCGAAGAGCGCCTGTTCCTCGCGGTAGTCGGAATTGGCGACGGCGATGTGCTGTTCCACCGAGACCATGGCCCGCTTGGTCTCGTCGTAGAACATGTGGGTGGAATAGTCCTCCGCGACGAGCCGCCGCACATCGTCCCCGAATGCCTGCGGAATGGCGAGCTCCCGGTCCACGTGGACCTGGCCGGCCCCGGACGCGGTGTAGCTGAACCAGACGGCGCCCTTCTCGCATACGGCGTGGATGGTGATTCCCGCCGGCATTCCCGCGGCGATCATCGGCGCCATGACCTGCTCGCGGATGAAGGCGTCGGAACGGCCGGTGTTGAAGATCACCGGAATTCCTGCCTCCGCGAGTGCCAGCAGGTCCGCGATGATCCCGGGCTGGACCGTGCGGGTGACGGGACTCGCCACCGGGCCGTCGACGTCGAGCAGCAGGGCCAGCGGCGGGGCCGAGGGCGCCGGGGCGGAGGTCGCGGTGTCAGTCATGCTTCCATTCTCTCAGCCGGACCTGGACTTCGCCTCCGGCGGCGGTCTTATGACGCCCGCGCCCGGGAGTGGCGGACGCCGGTGTGACAATCCTGCGCACGGCAGTGACACGGCGGGATATTGCGATGACAAATGATCACTGTTTGGCCACAACCTCCGGCGTCGTGGCCTCTTTGATTCCCCTGGCCAGGGATCTTCCATAGGCTTGCATGGTGATCTTCAAAGCTGTGGGCGAGGGACGCCCGTACCCTGACCATGGTTTCAATACGCCCAAGGACTGGGCGGCGCTGCCGCCGCGCCCGGTCCGGCTGGATGAACTCGTCACCACCAAACGCACCCTTGACCTCGAGGCGCTCCTGGCCGAGGACTCAACCTTCTTCGGCGACCTCTTCCCGCACGTGGTGGAGTTCCGCGGCGTGCTGTACCTCGAGGACGGCCTGCACCGAGCCGTCCGCACCGCACTGCACCAGCGCACCGCGATCCACGCCCGCGTGCTGGTGATAAATGGCTAGGAAACCGAAGGATCTCACGGTCCTGCACGGCCACAATGTCATCACTGGCTCCGATTTGCGGGCGACGTTCGCGGAGCAGGACGAGCTGGACAACCCCGTAAGGATGCGTCGGCGCATTCTTCACGGCGTCGTCCTGGTGCTTCTGGTGGCCCTTGTGGCCTCGGCCATTGTGGTGGCCTTGGCCATCATGAACGGCCAGATCAAGCTCCCGACGGCGGAGCGCAGCCAGGCGGCTGCGCCGCTCTGCCCCGGGGCGACGTACGACTACACGCCGCCCTCGAAGATCAAGCTGAACGTCTACAACTCGACGAGCCGGCCCGGTCTGGCCCGGACGGTGGCCAACGACTTCGTGGCACGCAAGTTTCGGGTGGGCGCGGTGGGCAACACCGAGTCCGGCTACCGGGGGGTGGCGCTGGTAGTGTCCGGGGCCGCCGGGCAGTCCGCGGCGTTCAGCGTCCAGCGCAACGTGCCCGGGTCGGACTACGTCCAGGACGGCCGCAGCGATGCAACCGTGGACGTCATCCTGACCGGTGACTTCAAGGCGCTGGCAAAGCCGGGGCTCGTGGACCAGACGCCGGGCAAGCTCAGCTGCCCGCGGGAAACCCGCCGGGTGGTCGAGGACCCCAGCCTGCCCGTCGTGCCGACCATCGTCCCGGTCAGCCCCAAGCCCTGATCAGCCGCCAATAAGCAGCCCGGGCTCCGGATGCCCGGACTAGCCGGGCCAGACCGGCCGGGCCGAGCATGGCTACGCGCCGAGGCGCAGGGGGTGGCCCTCGTCGTCGAACCTGGCCCCGGCACCCAGCTGGATGAAGCGCACCGTCCGGGTGATCCGCGCCTCCGCTTCCGGGTCGGGCCCCGCCCCGTCGCCCCGGGCCGCACTGGACGAGAGCGTTCCGTGGATGAGCTGGGCGAGCTGGGTGATGTCAGCCTCGGGGAGATAACCCTGCGCCATGCCGTCGCGCAGGATGTCCTGGAGCAGGAGGCTGAGTTCGCCCACATGGTCCGCCAGCTTGGCAAAGGAGGCAGGGGACAGGACGGCCCCCATCGCCGGGCCCGGCGGCAGGTGGCGCCGGCTTAGGTCCGCTACCTGGGCGCGCACGTAGAGCGCGAGCCGCTCCACCGGGTTCTCCAGCGAGGACAGGGAATCGCGCAGCTCCACGAGGAAGCGCTCGGTTTCGTCCAGGGCGTAGGCAATGAGGAGCTCTTCGATGTCCGCGTAGTAGTTGTAGACGGCGGTGCGGCCGATCCGGGCGTGCCGGGCGACGTCGGTCATGGTCAGGCCGGGCAGCCCGTGCGTGAAAAGCAGCTCGCCGAACGCGGTCAGGATTCGTCGCTGGGTCTCGGCTCGTTGGGCGGCGTTGCTCGCGGCCGAAATCCTAGGCATACGGACACTTTAGCGCGATCTGTCACTAAAAAGATCCGGACTGAGGCGCAAAAGGCCCAGGCCATGGCCGGGGGTCGCAAGAAAAACACGCACCGGAAACGCCCCCGAAACCTCGCCCGTGCATGCTGGTGCCAACGGAGTCCCGACGGCGGGGCGCCGATGGGGAGGAAATCGCTATGGGTACGGAAAATGTGATCCGGTCGTGCGCGCAACTGGCCACGGGGGACGAAGTCGAGGCCTGGCACAACGGCAAGTTGTTTCACCGCGGGCGGGTCACCCAGACCATCCCGCTGATGGAGCTGTTCTGGATCCTGGACGCCCGGACCGGCGCCCGCAAACTGCTCGACGTCGAGGCGCTGGAGATCGTCCGGAGAGGGCCGGCGCTGGGCCTCGGGCCAAACGCAGCCCTGGCCCAGCCCGCCTAGGCTCCGGCCGCGGATTCAGCCAGCGCAGCCGTCCGGGCCGCACGCCGCGCCGTCCTGGCCGGCCGCGGCAGCGCCGGCGTCGACCATCACCAGCGGGTGGCTTTCCTGCCAGGCCTGCTCCAGGGCGGCGGTGAAAGTTTCCGCGGGCTGGGCGCCGGAGAAGCCGTACTTGCGGTCGATGACGAAGAACGGCACGCCGCTGATGCCGAGGGCCCGGGCCTCGGCGAAGTCCTGCCGGACGGCGTCGGCGTATTTGTCCGAGCCGAGCAGTTCGTCCAGCTCGGCGGCGTCGATCCCGAGGTCGAGGCCCAAGGTGGTGAGGTAGTCGCGGTTTCCGATGTCGCGTCCGTGCTCGAAATGGTCACTGAGCAGGCGTTCCTTGGCGGCGTCCTGCTTACCGTGCGCGGCGGCGAGGTGGATCAGCCGGTGGGCGGTGAAGCTGTTGGCCACCACGACGTCGTCGAACCGGTAGTTGAGGCCCTCGGCGCTGGCCATTGCCGCCACGTGCTCGAACATCCCGCTGACCTGCTCCGGCGCCATCCCCTTACGGGTGCTCAGGTAGTCCAGCTCGGTGCCGTCGTAGTGCTCCGGCAGCGAGGGGTCCAACTGGAAGCTGCGCCACTGCACCTCCACGGCGTCGCGGTGCGGGAATGCCGCGAGGGCGGTTTCAAAGCGGCGCTTGCCGATGTAGCACCAGGGGCAGGCCACGTCGGACCAGATCTCAATCTTCATGCTGGCGACAACCCGGCCGGGCCCCGCTCCATTCCCGGCGGGCCTTCCGGGTGCCTCCCGGGATAGGGGCGCTCAGGGGGCGAGCAGACGTTCCATCACGAAGTCGTGCTCCACGGTGGTCCCCAACCTGAAGGACTTGGTGCCGACTTTTCGGAAGCCGGACTTCTCGTAGAACCTGATGGCTCGTGCGTTCTGGCTGTTCACGCCAAGCCAGAGACCTTGCGCGCCGGTAGCCGCCGCCGCTGTGATGCTGGCCTGCATGAGTTCGGCCGCCGCACCGAGGCCGTGGTGGTCCGGGTGGACGTAGCACTTGCTGAGCTCGGTGCTTGGTACGGCTTCCAGGACGGCCGACACGTCCGGATCCTGGGTGGGGCGGTCCACGAGCAGGCTGTAGCCGCGGAGGGCCCCTTCCGCGTCGAGCACGAGGACAGTGACATCCGGATCGCTCAGGTAGGCGCGGAAATTGCCTTCGCTGAGGGTGTTTGCGAGGTGCGCGGCTATGTCTTCCGGCCGGGACTCCGGCGGGCAGGCGAGCGGGAAGGTGATGGCTGCAAGTTCGGCCAGCGGACCGGCGTCGGCGGCCGTGGCCCTCCGGATGTGGTGCGTCATGCCAAAAACCCTAGTCCGCCGGCCGCGCGGCTTGTCTATCGTGAAGCCCGGTGCGTCATGTTCCGGCGGGTGCGGCGCGGGCCGCAGCGGCGCGTGATAGCAATGGGACTGATGAAAACATATTTCTGCCCGGCTGTCGGCCCGGGGACCGTGGGGTGAGCGCCTTGGCGAAGATCCCGCGCGGCGGGCTCCTGATGATCGCGATCGGACTCATCGCCCTCAACATGCGCGGGCCGTTCGTGGCGGTCGCGCCGGTGGTGGGGGACATGCAGCGCGACCTCGGGTTTTCACCGGTCGAAATCGGTTTCCTGACGGGCATCCCGGTGCTCTGTTTCGCGCTCGCCGCGCCGCTGGCCTCGCTGACCGGCCGGAAGCTGGGCCCGGAGTTCGCAATCACGCTGACCCTGCTGGGCGTGCTGCTTGGCGTCGTGGTGCGCTCCGCCGGCGGGGGCGCCCTCGTAATGCTCGGCACCGTGATCCTGGGTATCGCCATCACGATCGGCAACATCGTGGTCCCGTTGATCATCCGGCGGGACTTCAGCCCGGCGAAACAGGCCGCTGCCATGGGCACCTACACCGCCACGCTGAACATCGGCTCCTTTGTCACGTCCATGATTACGGCTCCATTGGCCGAGATGCTCGGCTGGCGTCCGGCGATCGCGGCGTGCGCCCTCTTCGCGGTCGCGGCCGGCGCAGTGTGGGTGTTGGCTGCCGGCAGCAGCTCGTTCCGGCCGGAAGCAATCCCGGGGGCGGACCCGACCCGGACGGCGGGACGGCCCGCATCGCGCTGGATCACGGTGGCGCTGACGGCGGGTTTCGCCGGACAGGCGTTCTCCTACTACGGCGTTACCGCCTGGCTGCCGAGCCTCCTCGCCGACGAACTCGGCCTGGCGCCGTCGGCGGCCGGTGCCGGATCCTCGCTGTTCCAGATCCTAGCGATCGCTGGCGGCCTGGGCGTTCCGCTCGTGGCCCGGCTTGCCAGCACGACGACGGTCGGACTCACCCTGGGCGCGCTGTGGCTGACGGTGCCGGTGGGGCTCCTGCTGGCCCCCGGGCTGTGGTGGCTGTGGGCCTCTTTCGGCGGCGTGGCCCAGGGCGGCGGCATCACGTTGATCTTCATCGCCATCATCCGGCTGGCACGCGACCAGGCCTCGGCCGGCCGGATGTCCGCCGTCGTCCAAGGCGCCGGCTACTGCTTCGGCGCCGCGGCCCCCACCCTGCTGGGCTACGTGCACGGTATCTCGGGTTCCTGGACCGGGCCGCTGCTGATGATCCTCGGCTCGGTGGCCCTATTCATCGTGGGCTGCGCGTTGTCCCTGCGCCACATCCCGAAGGCGCACTGAAACGACGGCGCGGGGCTGCCCGCGCCAACACTTGAGGCCCATGTTTTGTGGAAAACATGGGCCTCAAGTGTCCGTTCGACGCCGATGTCGGGTGCTCGGAAGGGGTTTTCCGTTGCCGGGCTGCCGCCCCGGATTTCGGGGAGCCTGTTGCGAAGGGCGTGGCAGCCCGGCGGACGGAATTCTGGCGGGGCCGGGTCCGGACGCCTGGGTGGCGCCCGGGCCCGGCGTAGGTGGCTAGACGGCCACCAGGTGGGTGCCGCTGGTTGCGGTCTTGGCGCCGTCGCGGGCTTCGTGCAGGAAACGGTCGTAGGCCGGCAGCGTCAGGAAGGCCGGGAACTCATTGCCGAGCGTGACCTCCTCGAAGATGTCCCGGGCGTCTGCGAAACGGTCGCCCTCGAAGCGTTCCAGCTTGGCGACTTCCTCATCCAGCATGTCTTCCACCCACTCGCGGGTGATGACGTCGCCCGCGTCCGTGATGGCCCGGGAGAAGATCCACTGCCACAGCTGCGAGCGGGAGATTTCCGCGGTCGCGGCGTCCTCCATCAGGTTGTGGATGGCCACCGCGCCGTTGCCGCGCAGCCAGGACTCGATGTAGCGGATGCCCACCTCGATGTTGTTCCGCACACCCTGTTCGGTGATGGTCCCCGTGGTGGAGGAGATGTCGATCAGGGCGCGGTCGTCGGGGGTGACGTCCTCGCGGAGCCGGTCCAGCTGGTTCGGGCGGTCGCCGAGGACGCCGTCGAACACCTCGCTGCACACCGGCACCAGGTCCGGGTGGGCCACCCAGGAGCCGTCAAAGCCGTCTGCGGCCTCGCGGGTCTTGTCGGCGCGGACCTTCTCGAAGGCGATGGCGTTCGCTTCCTCGTCCTTGCGGTTGGGGACAGCCGCCGCCATGCCGCCGATCGCCATGGCGCCGCGTTTGTGGCAGGCCCGCACCAGCTGTTCGGTGTAGGCGCGCATGAACGGCTGGGTCATGGTGACCTGGCCGCGGTCCGGGAGCACGAAGCGCGGGCCGCGGGTGCGGAAGTTCTTGATCAGCGAGAAGATGTAGTCCCAGCGGCCGGCGTTCAGGCCCGCAGCGTGGTCGCGCAGTTCGTAGAGGATCTCCTCCATCTCGAACGCGGCCGTGATGGTCTCGATCAGGACCGTGGCGCGGATGGTGCCCTGCGGGATGCCCAGCAGGTCCTGGGCCAGGACGAAGATGTCGTTCCACAGCCGCGCCTCGAGGTGGTTTTCGATCTTCGGCAGGTAGAAGTACGGTCCCTTGCCCTGGGCGATCAGGCGGCGGGCGTTGTGGAAGAAGTACAGACCGAAGTCCACGATGCCGCCGGCCACCGGGGCGCCGTCGATGAGCATGTGCTTTTCCGGCAGGTGCCAGCCGCGGGGACGGACCACGATCGTGGGCAGTTCCTCGGCAGCGCGGAGCTTGTACTCCTTGCCCTCCGGGGATGTGAAGTCGATCCGGTGCTCCAGCGCATCGGTCAGGTTCAGCTGGCCCTGGATCACGTTGCGCCACGTCGGCGTGGACGAGTCCTCCATGTCGGCCAGCCACACCTTGGCGCCGGAGTTCAGCGCATTGATGGTCATCTTCTTATCCACCGGGCCGGTGATCTCCACCCGCCGGTCCGTCAGCCCCGGTGCCGGGGGAGCCACGCGCCACTCCGGATCGTTGCGGATGGACTCGGTTTCGGGCAGGAAACGCGGATCCTGGCCCTTGCTGATCTGCTGGCGGCGTTCCTGCCGGGCCTGCAACAGCTCCTGCCGGCGCTCCGCGGTGGCCCGGTGCAGCTTGGCAACAAACGCCAGCGCGTCCGGAGTAAGCACCTCGCCCTGCCGGCAAATCGGCTGCGCGGTCAAAGTAACCCCGTTGATAGTGAAGTTGTCAGTGAAGCTGTTCATTTCAAATCTCTCCTTAGAGAAGAAGCAAGTTCGACGGCGAATGGTGACGTGGTTCGGGGCCGAAAAAGGCATTCCTCCGCGTGCTATTCCCCATCCCCGCCCGTCCTCGCAGAGCTCGGACGGGCGGGGACAGGGCCCCTTTTACGCACGCTTCCGGATTACCTTTCCCGGCCCCCGGTGGCTCACCCCGAGGTGCCGGCCGCCGTCGTGCCTTCCGGTGAGCTGGCTGACCAGCTCACCGGGGCGGCGAGATGGGCCCACAGCCGCCGGGTTCCCTCGCGAGCTTGCGAGCGGAGGGGGCGGCTGGGGATTAGTGAAACTGGCCCTCTTCGGTCGATCCGACCAAGGCGAGGGTGGATGCGTTCGGGTTGAGCGCGGTGGCGATGTCGTCGAAGTAGCCGGTGCCGACTTCGCGCTGGTGCTTGGTGGCGGTGTAGCCGCGTGCTTCGGAGGCGAATTCCTTCTCCTGCAGCTCGACGTAGGCGCTCATGCCTTCCCGGGCGTAGCCGTGGGCGAGGTCGAACATCGAGTAGTTCAGGGCGTGGAAGCCGGCCAGGGTGATGAACTGGAAGGTGAAGCCCATGGCGCCGAGTTCGCGCTGGAACTTCGCAATGGTGTCGTCGTCGAGGTGCTTGCGCCAGTTGAACGACGGCGAGCAGTTGTAGGACAGCATCTGGTCCGGGAATTCGGCCTTGACCGACTCGGCGAACTTGCGGGCCAGCTCCAGGTCCGGGGTGCCGGTCTCCATCCAGATCAGGTCGGAGTAGGGGGCGTAGGCCTTGGCCCGGGCGATGCAGGGTTCGATGCCGTTGCGGACCTTGTAGAAGCCCTCCGGGGTGCGCTCGCCGGTGATGAATTCCTGGTCGCGCTCGTCGACGTCGGAGGTGATCAGGGTGGCCGCCTCGGCGTCGGTGCGGGCGATGATGACCGACGGCGTACCGGCGACGTCGGCGGCCAGCCGGGCCGCGTTCAGCGTCCGGACGTGCTGCTGGGTGGGGATCAGGACCTTGCCGCCGAGGTGGCCGCACTTCTTCTCCGAGGCGAGCTGGTCTTCCCAGTGCACACCGGAGGCGCCGGCCTGGATCATGGACTTCATCAGCTCGTAGGCGTTGAGCGGGCCGCCGAAGCCGGCCTCGGCGTCGGCGACGATCGGCACCATCCAGTCCTCAACGGTCTGGATGCCCTCGGAAAACTCGATCTGGTCGGCGCGGAGCAGGGCATTGTTGATGCGGCGGACCACGGTGGGGACCGAGTTCGCCGGGTAGAGCGACTGGTCCGGGTAGGTGTGGCCGGAGTTGTTGGCGTCGGCGGCTACCTGCCAGCCGGAGAGGTAGATGGCCCGCAAGCCGGCCTTGACCTGCTGCACGGCTTGGTTGCCGGTCAGGGCGCCCAGGGCGTTGGTGTACTTGCCCTCTTTGTGCTCCTCGGTGAGCTGCTTCCACAGCTTCTCGGAGCCACGGCGGGCCAGGGTGTGTTCCTCGGAGACCCGGCCGCGGAGGCGGACGACGTCGGACGCTGAGTAATCCCGAGTGACACCTTCCCAGCGGGGGTTGGCGGCCCACTCGAGCTCCAGGGCGGCGGCCTGCTCTGTTGTGTCCTGGCTGGACGGCTGCTGGGTGGGCTCAAATGCTGCAGTCATCTTTGTCTCCTTGGTGGATCCGGGGCCGGCCAGCCTGCGTCGCTGCGGTTTGCTGGCCGGTTGTCCGGGTGGTGAATCTTTCTGTGAGAACTACTTTTCTGCACTTTCCAAGGGGTTTCTAGACCAAAAGTATGGAAAGAAATGCGGTTCTTCGCATATTCTCAATAAATGCATCCCGCCAGTTGGAATCGCCAGGCTTCGTCCTCGCCTTCGCCCGTCACGCCCGAGGTGGACGTCATTAGCATGGGCCGCCGTGTCCGCCATTTGCGCAAGGCGGCGGGGCTGACGCTTGATGACCTGAGTGCCGCCGTCGGAACCGCCCCGAGCCAGCTGAGCCTGATCGAAAACGGCAAGCGCGAACCCAAGCTCGGGCTGCTCCAGCAGCTCGCCGCGGCGCTCGGCGTCAGCATCGACGAACTGCTCGGCGCGGAACCGCCCAACCGCCGCGCGGCCCTGGAGATTGAGCTGGAGCGCTACCAGCGCAGCCCGATCTACGAGTCCCTGAACCTGCCCAAAATCCGCATCAGTTCAAGGCTGCCGATGGACGTACTGGAGTCCATGGTGGGCCTGCAGCATGAGTTGGAGCGCCGCCTCAACGAGCAGGTCGCGACGCCGGAGGAAGCCCGCCGTGCCAACGGCGAGCTGCGCGCCATGATGCGGGAGCGGAACAACTACTTCCCGGAGTACGAGGCGGAGGCGCAGAAGGTCCTCGCGTCCGTTGGCCACACGTCCGGCCCGCTGTCCCACCATGTCATCGCGGACATTGCCGGACACCTCGGATTCAGTCTGCACCATGTGGGCGACCTGCCGCATTCCACCCGCTCGGTGACGGATCTGAAGAACCGCAGAATTTACCTCACGCAGAACGCCCGGAGCGACCACGACCCCCGTTCGGTGCTGCTGCAGGCCCTGGGCCACTACGTCCTGGGCCACCAGACCCCCACGAACTACGGCGACTTCCTGATGCAGCGGGTCGCCACGAACTACTTCGCCGCCGCACTGCTGCTGCCCGAGCAGGCCACCGTCGAGTTCCTGAAACGCGCCAAGGCGGCCAAGGAAATCGCGGTGGAGGACATCCGCGACGCGTTTGCGGTGTCCTACGAGACCGCCGCGCACCGGTTCACCAACCTCGCCACCGAGCACCTGGACCTCCGCACGCACTTCCAGAAGACGCACAAGAGCGGAATCATCTACAAGGCGTACGAGAACGACGGCGTGACGTTCCCGCAGGACCACACCGGCGCCATCGAGGGCCAGCCCTCGTGCAAGAACTGGACCTCCCGCGTGGTGTTCGACGTGCCGGACAAGTTCAGTGCCTACAACCAGTACACGGACACCCCAGCCGGGACGTACTGGTGCACGGCCCGGACCGAGCGCTCCGCGAACGGCGAATTCTCGCTCTCCGTGGGGGTGCCCTATGCGCAGGTCAAGTGGTTCCGCGGCCGCGACACCACGGAACGGTCCAAGTCGACCTGCCCGGACGAGAGCTGCTGCAAGCGACCGCCGGCCGCCCTGGCCTCGGAGTGGGCCGGCAACGCCTGGCCCTCGGCCCGCGCCCACTCTCACCTGCTCGCCGCAATGCCGCCCGGCGCCTTCCCCGGCGTGGACGAGACCGAGGTCTACTCCTTCCTGCAGGCCCACTCCGGCTCCTGAGCACCCCCCGACCCTGGCTCCGACGCTCCCGACCCGGACCCCGACGCTCCCTCAGGTTCGGCGCGTTTCGTGGCGACGCTCCCTCAGGTCCGGCGGGTTTCACGTCTCGCGGGTTTTTGGGGGATGCTCCCTCAGGTTCGGCGGGTTTTTGGGCGACGGTGCCTCACGTCCGACACGGGTTCGCTGGACCCGCCCTCAGAGCAGCTGAGGGAGCGTCTGTCGTTTTGCTGCCGGATTTGAGGGAGCGTCTGTGGGTAGGGTGCCGGATCTGAGGGAGAGTCCTCTGGGAGAGGCTCGGGAGGTGAGCGGACTATATTGGCCAGTGTCAGCTCATCGACCTACCTCGCGGGAGCGTGCACCCATGGCCAAGGAACTTGCCACCCAGCTTGTCGAACAACTCCAGGCTGCCGGCGTGCAGCGCATTTACGGGATTGTTGGCGACAGCCTGAACCCGATCGTCGACGCCGTCCGGAAGACCGGGGGCGCCGCGAAGGGCGGGATCGACTGGATCCACGTCCGGCATGAAGAAGCCGCCGCCTTCGCCGCCGCAGCCGAGGCCCAGCTGACCGGCAAGCTTGCGGTTTGCGCCGGCTCCTGCGGCCCGGGCAACCTGCACCTGATCAACGGCTTGTACGACGCCAACCGCTCCGGCGCCCCGGTGCTCGCCATCGCCTCGCACATCCCGAGCAAGCAGATCGGCAGCAGCTTCTTCCAGGAAACCCACCCGGCCCGGCTGTTCAACGAATGCTCGGTCTACTCCGAACTCATCAGCACCGCAGAACAGGCGCCGCGGGTCATGCACAGCGCCATCCAGCACGCCGTCGCCCTCCGTGGCGTCGCCGTCGTGACCCTGCCGGGCGACATCGCCGGACTCGAGGCGACCGCCGAAACGCCAGCGCCGGCGGCGTTCCGGCCGGCCGCGCTGGTGCCCGACCCCGCCAGCGTGCGGGAGCTAGCGGACGCCATCAACGACGCCGGGAAGGTCGCCATCTTCGCCGGGGCCGGCGTCGACGGCGCGCATGACGAGGTGATCGCGCTCGCCGAGCTTGTGAAGGCCCCGATCGGGCACTCGCTGCGCGGCAAGGACTTCATGCAGTACGACAACCCCTACGACATCGGCATGACCGGCCTGCTCGGCTACGGCGCCGCGGCCGAGGGGATCGAGGACGCGGATCTGCTGATCCTGCTGGGCACGGACTTCCCCTATGACCAGTTCCTCCCGGGGACCCGGACGGCGCAGGTGGACCGGGCCGCGCAGAACCTGGGCCGGCGCACCGACGTCGACATCGCCGTGCACGGTGACGTGCTGCCCACGCTCGCCGCGCTGATGCCGCTGCTCAAGGCGAAGAAAAGCAGCCGCTTCCTCGATGCAATGCTCAAAAAGCACGACCGGCTGATGAACAAGGCCGTCGGCGCGTACACCCGCAAGGTGGAGAAGACCCAGCCGATCCACCCCGAGTACGCCGCTTCGCTGCTGGACCAGGTCGCGGCCGAGGACGCAGTTTTCACGGCCGACACCGGCATGTGCAACGTCTGGACCGCGCGCTACATCAACCCGCTGGGCACCCGGCGGCTGATTGGGTCCTACCTGCATGGCTCCATGGCCAACGCGCTGCCGCACGCGATCGGCGCCCAGCTGGCGTACCCGGGACGGCAGGTGGTCTCGGTGTCCGGCGACGGCGGCCTGTCGATGCTGCTGGGCGAGCTGATCACGGTCGCGGCGCACCGGCTGCCGGTCAACGTGGTGGTGTTCAACAACTCGACGCTCGGCATGGTCAAGCTGGAGATGCTGGTGGACGGACTGCCCGACTTCGGCGTGGATGTTCCGGACGCCAACTACGCACAGGTCGCCCGCGCCCTCGGGTTCCACGCCGTCCGCGTCACGGACCCGGCCAAGATCGAGGATGGGTACCGGGAAGCGTTCGCCCACCCCGGACCGTCCCTCGTGGAGCTCATCACGGATCCCAAGGCACTGTCCATCCCGCCGAAGATCAAGGGCGCCCAGATTCTGGGCTTCGCCACGGCCATGTCCAAGGTGGTGCTGAACCGCGGCGCCGGCGAGGCCGTGAGCATGGCCCGAAGCAACCTGCGCAACATCCCGCGGCGCTGACCGGACACGGTTCCGCAGGGGGCCGCGGTTGCCCCGATTCGACGGTTCCGTGCGGAGTCGACGTCGGGATACGTCGAGCGGGCAGGGAACCGTCGAAACGGACCGGGCCGACGTCGAAACGGACCGGGTCGACCCCGAAACGGCGCCAAATCGTGACCGGGGTGCGGTCGCGCTTTCCCGGTGCCGGTGCTTGACTGGCCGTAGGCGGATCCCCGCCGTTTTACGCCATTGTGCGGGCTTTTGGGGGCGCGATGAAGCAGAAATCCAGGCTAAGGATTCTTACAACCGCGGCGGCTGCGGCGCTGGCGCTGGTCTTGTCGGCCTGCACGGCCTCGCCGCCGGCGCTGCTCAGGGCCGACGGCGTCGAACGGGTTTCGGTGGACCGGTCCGCCTACCCGGCCGAGCTGGCCACGCTCCGGGCGTCGGCGCGAAAGCTCGGTGCCGCACTGCTCGCAGACAGTGGCGACGCTGGCAACGTCGTTGCGTCCCCGACCAGCCTGCTGGTTGCCCTTACCATGCTGCGGACCGGCGCAACCGGGGCGACCGCCGCCGAGATGGACAGGGCCCTCGGCCTCCCCGCGGAGCACCGCGACGAAGCCTTGAATGCCCTGCTCGCGTCCTTGGAATCCTTCGACGGCGACCCCGGCTCGGTGGACGAAAAGAACCCTCCGCGCCGGCCCGTCCTGCACGCCGCGAATGGGCTCTTCGTGGACAAGGGAGTTCCTACCGGGGAGCGCTATCTCGATTCCTTGGCTCGCTACTATGGGACCGGCGTGTATCCCGTGAATTTCCAGGATGAGAAAGCCACTCGACCCGCGATCGACGCCTGGGTGAACAAGAACACCGGTGGCCGGATCAAGAAGGCCCCGGCCGGATACGGCAAAGACAACACCTTCAGCGTGCTCAATGCCGTGTACTTCGCCTCGGCCTGGAAGGTCCCCTTCGACCCGACCGACACCGCCGACCGGCCATTCACGACGGCGGACGGCCTCCAAGTCACCGTCCCCACCATGTCCGGCGTCCGGGACCTCTCCTTTGCCCAAGGCAAGGGCTGGCAAGCCGTCGACCTTCCCTATGCAGATGGGTTCGTGATGCGGCTGGTTCTGCCGGATTCCGGGGCCGCCATGCCCGGCACGAACGTCTTCGCGGACGCCACAAGTGCCCTCGAAGCGGCGGCGCCCATCCCCACTCAAATCTTCCTGCCCCGGTGGGACCACCAGAGTAGCTTCGAGCTGCGCAGGGTCTTCGCCAGACTGGGCCTGCGGGAAATGCTTGAAACCGCGTCCGACTTCAACGCGATCCAGCCGGGACTGCAGATCACGCAGGCAGCGCAAGCCGTCAACATCACCGTGGCGGAGAAGGGCACCGTCGCCGCCGCCGTGACCCAGATCAACGCGAAAGCGGTGAGCGGCGCGGTGCAGACAAAAGCGATCCGCTTCGACCGGCCGTTCCTCTACGAGATCGTCCACATCGAAACCGGACTGCCCGTGTTCATGGGCACTGTTTCGAACCCCAGCCCCTCCTGAGACGCTCCCTCAGATTCTGCAGGAAAATCCCGAACGCTCCCTCACATTCGGCAGGGAAATCCCGAACGCTCCCTCACAAGATGTGAGGGAGCGTCGGGAGGGGAAGCGCCGGATGTGAGGGAGCGTCGGGAGGATTGGCGCCGGATGTGAGGGAGCGTCGGGAAAATTGGCGCCGGATGTGAGGGAGGGTCGCGGCGGGAAGCGCCGGATGTGAGGGAGCGTCCGGGGTGAGTGCGGCTGGTTAGCGCGGGCCGCCCTGCCAGAGGGCGTCGAACGGGGCGCCCGAGGCTACCCGGTTCCGGATTCCCGCGGTGACGAACTCCTTGGCCGTGCGGGCTGCCTCCAGCGGCGTGGCGCCCTTGGCCAGCTCGGCCGTGACCGCGGCGGCCAGTGAGCACCCGGCGCCGGAGACCGCCACCTCGCCCACCTTCGGCGCGGACAGGACTTCCAGGGTTTCGCCGTCGTAGTAGACGTCGACGGCGTCCGGCCCGGTCAGGCGCACGCCGCCCTTGGCCAGCACGGCGGCGCCGCTCAGCTCGTGGATGCGGACGGCCGCGGCCTTGAGGGATTCGACGTCGGTGATCTCCAGCCCGGAGAGCGATTCGGCCTCGAAGTGGTTCGGCGTGACGAACGTGGCCAGCGGCAGGATCTGCGCCTTGAGGGCCTGGTCGGTATCCAGGGCGTGGCCCGGTTCCTGGCCCTTGCAGATCAGCACCGGGTCCAGCACCACGTTGCGGAAGGCGGAATCGGCCAGCGTGGAGGCCACCGTGGAAATGGCGTCCGGGCTGCCGAGCATGCCGATCTTGACCGTATCCAACACGGAGGGTGCGCCGGACGCGGCGCCGTACGCCGCCGTCGTGGCCTCGAGCTGGTCGGCGATAACCTGCTGGTCCACCGCGACGAAGCGGTGGTTCCAGTTGTCCTTCGGATCGAAGGAGACGATGCAGGTCAGGTTCGCGATGCCGAAAACGCCCAGTTCCTGGAAGGTCTTCAGGTCTGCCTGTGCGCCCGCGCCGCCGGTCGCCTCGGAACCGGCGATGGTCAGGGCTATGGCGGGGTAGGCGTCGGCGTCGGAGGTCACGTTGTCCACAGCGAAAGAAGTCATGGACCCATCCTGCCACTCACGGAAAACCGGCCGCATTGTGCTCATGACCAATATGACCAAAACCCAAGTGTTCTGAATCACGGCAACTAAGGTGGCGGACGGTGTTGCTGCCTTGCGACGCCGGATCCAGGAAGGTTCATTGATGAGCACCCAACTGTCCGAAGCGGCCCAGACACGAAAAGCCGTCGGCAACATCCTCAAAGGCTCGGCCGGCAACCTTGTCGAGTGGTACGACCTCTACGTCTACACAGTCTTCGCGGCGTATTTCCAGTCGCACTTCTTCAACTCCAAGGACGACCTGCAGGCCGGGCTCGAGGCGATGGCCGTGTTCTCGACGTCGTTCCTGATGCGCCCGATCGGTGCCTGGTTCTTCGGCCGCTACGCCGACCGCAAGGGCCGCAAGGCCGCCCTGACCCTGAGCGTGACGATGATGTCCGCCGGGTCCTTCGCCATCGCGGTCCTCCCGACCCAGCAGGTGATCGGCCTGTGGGCGATGATCCTGCTGGTCCTCATCCGCGTGATCCAGGGCTTCTCGGTGGGCGGCGAGTACGGCACCAGCGCCACCTACATGTCCGAGGCCGCCACCACCAAGCGCCGCGGCTTCTTCTCCAGCTTCCAGTACGTCACACTGATCGGCGGCCAGATGCTGGCCCTGCTGGTCCTCGTCATCCTGCAGAACGTGATGCCGAAGGCGGACCTGGGCGAGTGGGGCTGGCGCATCCCGTTCGCGATCGGCGGCGTCGCGGCCCTCGTGGTCCTGTGGCTGCGCCGGTCGATGGAAGAAACCGTCTCGGCCGAACAGATCGAGGCCGCGAAGGCCCCCGCGGTGGCCGGCGAAGCACAGCCGGGCACCATGAAGCTGCTGTTCACCAGCTACTGGAAGCCGCTGCTGGTCTGCATCGGCATCACCCTCGGCGGCACCGTGGCGTTCTACACCTACACAAACTTCATCCTGAAGTTCATGAACGACACCTCCGGCATCGCCAAGACGGACACCTCCGTGATCAACTTCTGGGCGCTGTTCATCTTCATGCTGCTCCAGCCGGTCTACGGCATCATCTCGGACAAGGTGGGCCGCAAGCCGCTGCTGCTCTGGTTCGGCATCACCGGCGTGCTCTTCACCTGGCCGCTGCTCTCCACCCTGGCCGGCACCAAGGACCCGTTCACCGCGTTCCTGCTGATGATGGGCGGCCTGCTGATCGTCGGCGGCTACACCTCGATCAACGCCCTGGTGAAGGCCGAACTGTTCCCTGCGTCCATCCGCGCCCTCGGCGTCGGACTGGGTTACGCGATCGCCAACTCGCTCTTCGGCGGCACCGTTCCGCTGATTGGTGCGGCGCTGCAGAAGGCCGGCCAGGAGGAGCTCTTCTTCACCTACGTCACCGTGGCCATCGCGATCTCGCTGCTGGTCTACATCTTCGCGCTGAAGAACAAGAAGTCCACGCACCTGGACCACGAGCAGGGCCACGCCTGGCATCCCGCCGCCGCCCGCGAGGACGACGGCAAGGACCTCGTGGAGGCCTCGCGCCGCTAAGGTACTTCGGTAAGTTCGCCGTTTGGACGGTTCCCTGCGCCCACGACGCTCCGCAGCGTCGAATTGGCCGGGAACCGTCGAAACGGCGCACCGTCGTCGTTAACGGCTGCGCGGGAGTGACGCCGGAAGCGTGCCGGGTAGGTGGGAGAATAGAGACGGTTCCGGGCCACCTGCCGCAGGAACCCCCAGTGCTAATACAGCCGGCCGTCCCGGGCGTGCACGCGTCACGGACCGCCGAGCGAACCACTAAGAATGGACCCACACATGACTTCCGCCAAGACCTTGCCGGCTGCGGCCCCGCCAAAGTTCGCCTCGATCGGGTCCCCATACTTCGGCATCATGCTGGCCGTCATGGCCGTGGTGCTGATCCTGTCCAACATCGGCGCCTCCAAGGGCGTGGCGATCGGTCCGATCATCACCGACGGCGGGTTCTTCCTCTTCCCGTTGGCCTACATCCTGGGCGACGTCATCAGCGAGGTCTACGGCTTCAGGGTCGCGCGTAAGGCCATCATCACCAGCTTCGCACTGTCCGTCTTCGCGTCGCTCTGCTACTGGGTGATCATCGCGTTGCCCGGCTTCGACGACGAATACGGCGCGGCCAAGCAGTCCGCGCTGGAAGGTGCCCTGGGCCCGGTCCCGCAGATCGTGCTCGCCTCGCTCCTGGCTTTTCTCGCCGGCCAGACCATCAACTCCTGGATCCTGGTGAGAATGAAGGCACGGACCGGGGAGAAATCGCTCTGGGCCCGGATCATGGGCTCCTCGGTGGCCGGCGAATTCGTGGACACGCTGATCTTCTGCAGCATCGCCGCCTCCGTCATCGGCATCTCCGACGTCGCGATGTTTGTGAACTACGTCCTCGTGGGTTTCCTGTACAAAACCCTCGTGGAGTTCGCCTTCGTGCCGCTGACCACGCTCGCCATTGGCTGGGTCAAGAGGCGCGAACCGAGTTACGGGGCGGTCTAGCGGCGCCTGCGCCACCCCGTCCGTTTCGACGGTTCCGAGCCCGCTCGACGCTGCGAAACGCCTAGCCGGCAGCCGACCGTCGAAACGGGGATGAATCGGCCCCGGCGCCGCGGTTCAACGCCCTGAGAACCCGGTATTTGAACTCCACCTCGTTGAACAAGTGCTTCCATTCGATCCGCAGGAATATCCAGCCCTGCTCCGTCAGCGCCTTCTCCCGCTGCCGCTCTGCGAACAGGACCTCCCCGGTGGGCCGGTATTCGAAGTACTTGCCCTTGCCGTCGAACTCGAGGGCAACCTTGACCTTTGGCCAGGCAAAGTCCATCCGGTATTCCCCGAGCGGGGTCAGGACGCTGTATTGCAGTTCCGGCGGCCTGATCCCGAGCCGGTGCAGCAGTTCCCTCGTGAGGCTCTCGCCGGCGGACTCCGAGCGGGCATCGACCAGTTCGAGCGCCCGGCGCAGCGCGACCACACCGTTGCGGCCGGCGAGGGCATCACACGCAGCGCGGATCATGCCAAGGTCCGCTCCGAGACGGGCCGCATGATCGACCAGGATCACGGCCTGCGGCACGGTAAACATCAGGCAGCAGTCGACGACGGTGCGCTCCAGGGACGTGCAAGGCCATCCGTCCACGAAGCACAGCTCGCGGCTTGCCACCCGCCTGGTGTGGGCGACGACGTCGCGCCCATGCGAAATCCCCGAGGGGCAGCCGGCCTGGGTGAGGTGCACGCGGTCATCGACCTTCCACAGCCGAAGTCTGTGGAGGCTGGCACCCGAGACGTGGCTGTACACGAATCCGCCCGCCGACGTCGTCAACGTTCCGAGCGCGTGGGCAGAAATCAGCTGACGACGGCGGGACGGGGCGTCAAGGTCCCGCCACCAGTCGCCCCGGCCGTAGCAGCCGCGGCGAAGCCGGACCAGGCTTCCGTCGCGGACGAGCACGGCGATGGCGCGGGCATTGAGTCCGGAGGCCAGGAGCTGGTCCGTGCGCCAGAGGGTCCCGTCACCGGGAAGTTTTGTAGGCATGGGACCAGCTTTGACCACGCGCCCGGCGCGCTGAAGGGATCCGTGGGCGTATGTGGATATCGCCGATTCGACGGTTCCCCGCGGGGACGACGTTTACCCGCGTCGAACGCGCAGGGAACCGTCGAAACGGCGCCGGGACCAGGTCCCGGTCGAGGGCGCTGGGGGAGCGCCCGCGTCAGGCCTCGAGCGTGCCGTCCAGGAGTTCGCGGAGCTCGCGGAAGTGCCGTTCGGTGGCCTCGGGGTGGAAAGCGGAGGTATCCGCCATCGAGTAGCCATGGGGTGCCCCGGCGTAAACCTCGTTGCTGGCATCCAAGCCCGCCCCGTCCAGGGCCGCACCGAGCCGGGCGACGGCGTCGGCGTCCATGCTTCGGTCATGGTCGGCGTGGCCGAAGACGAACCGGGCGCGGGCGTTGCCGAGTCCCAGGTGCGGGCTGTCGGGCTCGTCGGTGGCGAGGCCGCCGCCATGGAAGCCGCCGCAGGCTGCCACCGCGTCCGGGTGGGCGGTGGCGGTGCGGACGGCAAGCCGTGCACCCATGCAGTAGCCGGTGACGCCGATCGGGCCGGGCGCGACGCCGTCGAGCTTGCCAAGGGCAGCCACCCACGCGTCAATATCCGGCAGCGCTTTGTCCGCGGTGAGGCGCCCGACCCGCGGGAAGGCTGCCGCGCCGGCAGCCTCGCGGCCCTCCGGCGTCGTCATGTCCCCTGCCGGGGCGAGCTCGGACGCCGTCCCTTCGCGGTAGAAGACGTTCGGGGCCAGGACGACGTAGCCCCAGTCGGCGATGCGCTGCGCCATGTCCTGCATGCGGGGGCGCAGCCCGAAGGCGTCCATGTACAGGATGACGCCCGGGAAGGGGCCCTCGCCGGTGGAGGGGCGGGCCACTAGGGCCTCGGCTGTTCCGTCTGCGGCGGGAATCTCGATAACCATCCGGCCAGCCTATCCGACGCCATTTCGACGGTTCCCTGCGCGCTCGACGTTTACCCGCGTCGAACGCGCAGGGAACCGTCGAAACGGCGGGAGGGAACGGGCGGGAGGGAACGGCAGAAGGAACCGCGATCCTAGGAGTAGTACCGCCCCAGGGTCTCGGCCTTGAACTCGAAGAAGGTGCCGTTCTCGATTGCGAGGCGGGCGTCGTCGACCATCTTCACCACGAAACGTTCGTTATGGATGGAGATCAGGGTGGCCGAGACCATTTCCTTGGCCTTGAACAAGTGGTGGATGTAGGCGCGGGAGTAGTTCAGGCAGGCGTAGCAATCGCAGCCTTCCTGCAGCGGACCGAAGTCGCGCTTGTACATGGCTCCGGAGAGGTTGAACCGGCCGTTGGGGTGGTAGAAGGCCGAGTTGCGGGCCACGCGGGTGGGCGAGACGCAGTCGAAGGTGTCCGCGCCGTTCTCGATCGCGGTGAAGATGTCGTCCGGCTCGGAGATGCCCAGCAAATGCCGCGGCTTGTTCTCCGGCAGTTCCTCGTTGCACCAGCGCACGATCGTGCCCAGGTTTTCCTTCTCCAGCGCCCCGCCGATGCCGAAGCCGTCGAAGTTCATCGCGCCGAGGTCCCGGCAGGCCTTGCGGCGCAGGTCTTCGTACTGGGCGCCCTGGATGACGCCGAAGAGCGCCTGATACGGCTTCCCGGCGCGCTCTTCCGTGAGCCGGAAGTGCTCGGTGATGCAGCGTTCGGCCCAGCGACGAGTGCGCTCCAGCGACTCCTCCTGGTAGCCGCGGGAGTTCTGCAGCGTGGTCAGCTCATCAAAGGCGAACATGATGTCCGCGCCGATTTGGTGCTGCACATTCATGGAGATTTCGGGGCTGAAGCGGTGCCGGTCGCCGTTGAGGTGGCTCTTGAACCAGACGCCCTCCTCGTCCACGTGGGCCAGGCGTTCCTTGCCGGGGGCGACGGCGTCGTCCGGGCCGGAGTGGTCGACGGATTTCATGTCGATGACCTTTTTGAACCCGGAACCGAGGCTCATCACCTGGAACCCGCCGGAGTCCGTGAACGTCGGCCCCCGCCAGTTCATAAACGCGCCCAGCCCGCCGGCCTCGTCCAGGATGTCCGCGCCCGGCTGCAGGTAGAGGTGGTAGGCGTTGGCCAGCACGGCCTGCGCGCCGAGCTCGGCGACGGACTCGGGCAACACGGATTTGACCGTGGCCTTGGTGCCGACGGCGATGAACGCCGGCGTCTGGATCTCACCGTGCGGGGTGGTGATGGTGCCGGTCCGGCCCAGGAATTCCCCGCCGTTCTCCGCGACCTGCGCGTCCGACGGCGCGCACGTTTCGCTCAGGCGCTTGCCCACCCGGAAGGAAAACTCGGATTGCCGGGCAGGCAGCAGGGATGAAGAGGTGGGTTCGGTGTTAGCTGGCACCGTTCAAGTGTGCCAGCTAACACCGCGGAAACCTTAGTGCAGCGGGTCCGATGTGGGGTAGTTCTCAGCCCGCCAGGTGTCCCAGTGGCTGCGGGTTGCTTCGAGCTGGTGCGCGCCGAGATCGTAAGTGGAGATGATCCCCAGCGAGCCGCCGTCGGGCCGGACCTCGGGGATGACGGGCTGGTCCGCCACAATCAGCAGCCCGTCCCCGTGCTCGGCGTAACCGTGGACCGTCAGGCCCACCTGGTGGTTGCTGCGGAACCAGACCTTCCCGGAGATCTCTTCGCCCGTCGCCAGGGTGAGCGAATACGGCTCCCCGGGGGCGGGCACGTCTGCCAGGCCGAGTTTTTCAATCGCGGAGCCCTCGGTCCCGGGCACGGAGAAGAAGAAGGTGCGCCGTTTGCCGTGCGGGTGCCGTTCCAGGGCGAATCGGAGCTGGTGCAGGAAGGTCAGCCAGCCTTGGGTGATGTCTTCGTCCCAGGCCGCCCACTCCGAGTTGTGGTCGATTGCAGCGCGCGTCACGCTGACTTCCGTGCCGTTGGGGACCGGTTTGAGGGTGAAGATGTCGCCGCCGTCGACGACGAGTGAAGTGTGGTCCGCGCTCTCTACCACGTTGGGACCGAAGTAGATCGCGTTGATCTCGGCGGCCTGGTCGTCGGCCTCCCAGCCGTGCCACTGGGCTACCTTCGCGGGTTCGCGCAGCATCGTCCAGACCTGCTGCGCGTCGGAGTTGATCACCACGCTGAGATTGTTCGTCATGGGGGTGAATCTACAACGCCGGGCCGCACCGGGGTAGGGCCAAACGGTGCCCGAAGCCGCCCGCGGCCAGCGCCGTGCTCAGGAGCGGACGGACTCGAGTTCGTTGCCGATGCGGCGCTCAATTTCGGGGCCGCCGATGGTCTGCGAGCCGCCGTGCGCACGCAGGAAGAGCAGGGCCTCGAGCCGCAGCAGCCGCCATTCGCGCTCCGCGTCCGGGTTGGAATTGTCGATGGCGCGGAAGATTTCCTTGTCGTACAGGTTCGGCTCGTTGAGGGAGCGCTGGCGAACCTTGGCGTTGATCCGGGCCTTGAACGGGTCCGTCTCCATCGCGTCCGGCGCCCGCAGGAACTTCTCGTACACAGCAGCGCGGTCATCTTCGCCGCGCTGGCGGCAAATGTAGCTGGAGAGCGCGAGCGAGGCCTCCACCGACGCCCAGCGGCCGGGGTTCCCGTCGAAAGGCAGCACGTTGAGCAGGTCCGCAACGGCAAGCGCGTTGTCGGCGTCCTTGAGCACGACAAACAGTTCATGGGCCAGATCGCTCAGGTCCTTGAGGCAGCTGCCGGACTTGGTGTTGATGCCTTTGGTAAGGCGGTCGCTGAGCAGAAGCACTCCCAGCGCCTCGGGGTGCGCCTCGGCCGCGGCCTCCACCACGGATTCCGGGGTGCCCGCCGCGATGGGGATCAGGGCCAGGTCGGCTTCGCTCGGCCCGCTGGCGACCGGCGGGGCCAACGGAGGGGGTGGAACGACGACGGCCGGCGTCGACGTCGGACGGCCGTCCTCCGCGCCCCGGAGCGGAACTGCCTGCAGTCCCGGAGCGGCGCCGTCGTCGTCGGAGGCCCCATCGGAGGCGCCGTCGGCGTCGGAAAGAATGGAGGCAGGGGAGGGCTCGACGGAACCGGGCAGCGGAGCATCGTCGTCCCGCCGGCCGGCGTCGTCCGGCGACAGCCCCGGCGCCTCAAGAACGGCGTCCTGGATCAGGACCGTGGTGCCGGCGGCGATCCGCAGCACGCCGCCCCCGGTGAGGGTTGCGCGCACGATGGCGGGGGAACCGAAATCGTCATTGTCGATGTCCACGCGCTGGATTTCGGCGGTGCGCGTGGCGTCGGGCAGGAGCAGCAGATCCCCGGTCTGCAGAGATCCCGCCTGCCGTTCGCTGTAGCTCAGTGAGGCTGTGGGGTGGGTCATCTGGAGTCCTTAACTTCTCTTCGGTCCGCTCAACAGTCTACAAAGACCGGCGCGCGAAGTCGGGGACGCGGGGGTGGGCCGGGCGTCCCCGGACGGTCCAGCGGCTCCCGGGCAGAGTCTCCTAGTGGCCGACGCCCGCGTACGCCAGCGCCTGGCGGATCAGGGCACCGCGGCCGCCGCTGAACTCCAGCTGCACGTCCGAGCTCATGACTTCCTCCGGGGTCATCCAGGTCAGTTCCAGGGCATCCTGCCGCGGTGAGCATTCGCCGGTGACGGGGATGATGTAGGCCAGCGCGACGGCGTGCTGCCGGTCGTCGGTGAAGCCGGTGTGCGACGGGGAGGGGAAGTATTCCGCCACCGTGAAAGGGACCGGGCTGATCGGCAGCTGCGGGAACGCGAGCGGGCCGAGGTCCTTTTCCATGTGGCGCAGCAGGGCGGCCCGGATGGTCTCGCGGTACAGCACCCGGCCGGACACGAGGGACCGGACCATGGTGCCGTCCTCGTCGGCCTGCAGCAGAGTGCCGACCTCGTTCACGAACCCGAGCGGGTCAAGCCGGACCGGCACGGCCTCGACGTAGACCATGGGCAGCCGGCCGCGGGCCTCGAAGAGATCGTCGTCGGAAAGCCAGCCGGGATTGGGGTCGGGAGTGCGAACGTTCATGGTTAAGTTCTACCCCATACCCGTTCCCCGGGCGTGGTTACCCTGCCTATGCGGGCTCCGGGGCCGCCGCGATCCACAGGGCATGCGGGTGGGCGGCGGTGCCGTCCGCATCGGGATTGAAGACGTGCAGGAGCGGTACGGCGGCTTCCTCGACGACGGCGACGTCGTGCCCGGCGTCCCCGAGCCGCTCCCGCAAGGCGTCAAGGTCACCGTCGTATTCGAAAGCCAGCCCTGCGGTCCCGGCGCCTGCCGCGGGACCGGCGGCGCCGACCATCAGGACGCCGCCGTTCTTCGCCGTGAACGCTTCCGTTTCGAAGGTGTCAGCACCTGAGACGCCGACGCCGGTGGCTCCCGGCACGGGGCGGGGCCGAGCGCCGATGTCGCGCAAGGTTTGGGCCGCGGCCCCCGGGTCGGACGCGAACCAGACGGCGACCACGGCCAGGTCCGGGTCCGCCTCGGCATCGGTGGACCAGCTTCCGTCGGCCGCGGGGGTGGCGGGGTCGGCCAGGAAGCTGAACCCGTCCGGCGACGAGACCCGGCAGGAGGAACCGTGGTCGGCATCGATCAGCTCCGCCGTGGGGCCACCTGTGCTGCCAGCCGAGGCGCCAGCTTCGTTGGTGCGCCGGGCAAACTCCGCCAGGTCCCCGACCTCGACGCCGAACGAGGTGGTGCCATCCGCCGCAGACCCTTCCTCGGCGAAGTGCAGCGCCAGCCGGCCGGCACCGGCGTCGAACTCCCGCCAGGTGGGCTCGTCGACGGTCTTAACCATGCCCAGGTCGGTCAGCAGTCGCTCCCACTGATCGAGGCGGGACGTGAAATGGATGGGACGGACACGCAGCATTGGTATCTCCCGGGTGGGTGGGGGCTGGGAGCACAATGGTGCCATGGCTGCTGAGCTAAGGGAACTGCTGGTGAACGACGCGGCCGAGTGGCGTGCCTGGCTGGAGCAGCACCACGCGGACAGCCCCGGCGTGTGGCTGGTGCTGCACAAGAAGGGCGGCTCGGTGACCGAACTCGACTATGAGGCCGCCGTGCAGGAGGCATTGTGCTTTGGCTGGATCGACGGCCAGGGCAGGCGGCGGGACGCCGAGACATCTTTCCAGCGGATGACCCGGCGCGGCCCGAAGAGTGTGTGGTCGGCGCGGAACGTGGAGCGCGTCGGGCGCCTCGAAGCGGCCGGCCGGATGACCGCGGCCGGGCGCGCCGCCGTCGAAAGCGCCAAGGCCGATGGCCGCTGGGAAGCGGCCTACTCAGGCCAGGCCTCGGCCGAAGTGCCGGAGGACCTTGCCGCGGCGATCGCGGCGGACCCGCGGGCGCAGGCCATGTTCGAGGTGTTAACGTCCGTGAACCGCTATGCGCTGATCTACCGGACCAACGCGGTCAAACAGGCCGCCACCCGGGAACGGAAGATCGCCGGCTTCGTGGAGATGCTCGCACGCTTCGAAACGCCGCACCCGCAAAGCCGGCGGCCGCACGCCGGGCCTTCAGCGACTTCCCGGTAACCGTCCGGGGTCCCGACAGCCTGGGCTGGCAAAATGGTCCAATGCTTAACACCGAACGCGGGTCCTCCCGCGGCGTCCTCCGCACCCCGCGTTCGCAGCGCACGCTGTTCTTTGCCGCCGCGGGCCTGCTGGTGGGCGGCGAGGCCGTGTTCTGGCTCATGCTGGCCGCAGTCCAAACCGACTCGGGGCTCGCGCTGCTCGACGGCGGCGTCCACGACGCCCTGGTGGAGGGCCGATCGCCCATCGCCACGGGGATCCTGGCGGCCGTCAGTACGGTCACCTCACCGGGCTGGATGACGGTCATCGGGGGCCTGCTCGCCCTTGGCTGGGCGGTGCGGAAGCGCGAAATCTGGCGTCCGGGACTGCTCCTCGGCGCGATGGTGGCGGCCTTCGCGGTGTCCACGGTGATCAAACACGAGGTGGCGCGCGGCAGGCCCTCGGCCGCCGGCTTCCTGATGGGACCCGACGACGCCCTGTCCTTCCCCTCCGGACACACCCTCGGTGCCGGCGTCTTCCTGCTGGTGCTGGTGTATCTCTTGCTGGGCAGCGCTGGCGCACGCACGGCACGGCGCTCGACGGCGGTGCTCGCCTATGCGGCGGCTGCCCTCGGCACGCTGCTTGTCGCCTTCAGCCGGCTCTACCTCGGCTACCACTGGCTGACCGACGTCGTGGCCTCGCTCGGCTTGGCCGTCGCCGTTACCGGCCTCGTGGTCCTGGTGGATGGCCTGCGGGGCGCCCGGTCTTCGGCCGCAGCCGAGGAAGCAGGCGAGGACACGAGCGAGGAGACACGCGAGGACGCAGCCGACCTAGAACGCCACGCCGAGGGTCTGGGCGAGCACCACCGCAGAGGCTGAGGACCACGCCTGCGGGTGGCAGGAGGCGGGATACGGTACCGCCCGCCTCGATTCCGCCGCGGTGACGCCCGCGAACAGCTCGGGGAGCCGGTGGCCGAATGACTCCGAGGCCGCCAGCAGGCCCTCTGCCAGTACCCGTGCCTCGTCAAGGAAGCCGTCGCTGAGCAGGCCCCGGATCGCGATGGCGGTGTCGTGGCTCCAGACCGAGCCGCAGTGGTAGCTGAAGGGCCAGAATCCCGCCGCGCGCCGGGAGAGGGTGTGCAGGCCGTAGCCGGAGAATAGGTCCGGGCTGAGCAGCCGGTCGGCCACCAGGCGCGACTCCGCGGCGTCGAGGATCCCGGTGCCCAGCAGGTGCCCCATATTGGAGCCGGGGATGTCCAGCGGTTCGCCGTGGCCATCGAGTGCCATGGCCGGGAAACGGCCCAGGTCATCCTCAACCCAAAAGCGCTCGCGGAAGTTCAGTTTCAGCGCCGCGGCGAAGTCGCGCAGCTCCTGGGCTCCGGGTTCGCCGTACGAGTCGAACAATTCCGCGGTCTCCACGGCTGCCTGGTAGGCGTAGGCCTGCACCTCGGAGAGCGCAATGGGGCCGTCCGCCTGCCGGCCGTCGCGGAACTGCATGGCGTCCCGGGAGTCCTTCCAACCCTGGTTGCTCAGGCCGTGGCCGGAGGTGTCCTGGTAGCTGAGGAAGCCGCCGTTGGCTGGATTCCCGGGGGCCGCGCCGACGCCGGCGGCACCGGCGGCCAGCAGCCACTGCGCGGCGCGGGCGGCATTGGGCAACAGCGACCGCACCGCGGCGTCATCGGTGCCGGCGCGTCCGAGTTCGCCCAGCAGGCACAGCCACAGCGGGGTGGAGTCGACGGCGCCAAAGTACACCGGGGGCAGCCGCAGGGCCTGGCTTTCCAGCACGAGTTCCTTGGCCCGCAGTTCGTGCAGGATCTTGCCCGGCTCTTCCGCCGCCGCTGGGTCTGTCTTGGTGCCCTGGTAAGCGGCCAGGGCGCGCAGGGTTCCGGCGGCAAGGGCGGCGTCCAGCGGCAGCATCAGCCGCGCCGCCCACAGCGAGTCCCGGCCGAACAGGGTGAAGTACCAGGGCGCGCCCGCTGCCAGGAACGGCGCATCGGGCGCCTTGCGGCCCGCCAGCCGGAGCCCGTCGAGTTCGTCGAGGGAGTTGTCGAGGAGCCGGCCCAGTGCCCCTTCCGGTTGGGCCCGGACGCGGCGCGAGGCCGACGGCGGCGCGGGCACCACGGCGTCCTCGGCGTCGGCCAGGACTGCCTGCCATTCCGCTTCCAGCGGTTTGCCGCGTCCGGCCGTCCCGCGCCAGACCAGCCGCTCGCCGGCGGCCACCCTGCCGGGCGCCGAGACGGCCAAGGTCTTGCCGTCCTCGCTCCAACGGACCGAGGAATCATCCGCGGAAGAGGGGTGCATCGGGTCGCGGTAGCGGCCGAGCCGGATGGCGGTCATGTCGGTGAAGTCCGCGGCCAGCTGCACCTGGATTTCGGCGTCCAGGGCCTCCAGCGAGGTGCTCAGCCGCAGCGAGACGCGCACGGCGCCGGGGGTGACGGTCCAGGTCTGCAGCAGTTCGACGGCGGGATCCTCGGTGGGCCCCTCGATGCCGCGCACGAGTCCGCGGACCTGGAGTATGCCGCCGGGGGACGCCTCCACCGTGGTGGGTTCCGGTGCGAACCCGTTGACGGTCACGTCGGCGCGGCACAACATCCGGGTGTCCCCGTGCAGCAGCCCGGTGAACCAGCCGCCCGTGCCGGTGCCGCCGTCGGTTGAGCCGGCGTCGGATGCGCCGGCGAGGCGGCCGTCGTCGTCGAGCCACAACTGGGTGGGGGCGGCCACGGAACAGTGCTGACGGTGAAGTGCTGGCTGAACAGTCATGCGCTCCAGCCTATGTTGCGGGTCCGGGCGGGGCCTAGGGCCGCCCGCGCGGCCGACCGCGTGCCAGGCCTGGGTCTGCCGCCCTGGAATGCCGCGCCGGCGGGGCTTAGCCCTCCGCGGTGTCTTCCATCGGGAAGGCTACGGCCTCACCCACCACCCGCAGGCACAGTTCGGTGCCGGGCCGGGCGATGGACGCGTTCCAGTGCCGGATGGTGATGATCTCGCCGCCACCGGGGTAGCGGTGGTCGGCAACGGCGCCTTCGGCAAGGACCGGGGGCACCGCCAGCTTCAGCCGAACCGTGGTCTCCGGGCCGAAGTAGTCCGTGTCCACCACGGTGCCGCGGATGGGGCCGTCCTCGGCGATCCGGATCTGCTCGGGCCGGAGCATGAGCTGGACCCGGCCCTGCGCCGGGGGCCGGCGCACCGGGATACCGCCCAGCGAGCAGGTGGCCAGGGAGCCCTCCATCCAGGCGTCGAGGATGACCGCGTCGCCCAGGAACTCTGCGGTGGCCCGGTCCGCGGGGCGGGTGTACACCACGAACGGGTTGCCGATCTGCGCCAGCTTGCCGCCGCGCATCACCGCCACCTGGTCCGCGAAGGAGAGTGCCTCGGCCTGGTCGTGGGTGACCAGGATGGTGGTCACGCCGGCGTCGTGGAGCACCTTGCCGACGGCGCGGCGGGTGGCGACGCGGAGTCCGGCGTCGAGCGCGGAGAACGGCTCGTCCAGCAGCATGAGCTCGGGCTCACGGGCCAGGGCGCGGGCGAGGGCGACGCGCTGCTGCTGGCCGCCGGAGAGCTGGTGCGGGCGCCGCTTTGCCATGGCCGGGTCCAGTGCCACCATTTCGAGCAGCTCCGCGACACGGGCCTTGACGCCGCGGTGTCCGCCGGGCAGCTTGCCGGCGTCCAGCCCGAAGGAAATGTTCTGGCCCACGGTCAGGTGCGGGAAGAGGGCGCCGTCCTGGGCCACGTAGCCGACGTGGCGCTTGTGCGCGGGCACCCAGACGCCGTCGCCGGCCACCTTGCGGCCATCAAGGGAGATGCTTCCGGTGTCCGGGTGCTCGAAACCGGCGATCAGCCGCAGCAGTGTGGTCTTGCCGGAGCCGGAGGGCCCCACGATCGCCGTCGTGCCGCCCTTCGCGACGGAAAGGTTGACGCCCTTGAGGACGGCCTGGGAACCGAAGTTCTTGGTGACGGCCTCGACTTCCAGGTGGCTGTTGGTGCTGGGCGCCACGGAGGGTGCGATCCGTGGTTCCGGAAGCCGGGAGGGGTTTTGTTCGGTCACTGTCCCGCTGCTTTCTTGGACTGCTGGAAGAGGAGGTAGGTCATCGGTGCCGAGATCAGGATCATCAGCAAGGCATACGGCGCGGCGCCGGCGTAGTCGATCTCGCTGCTCTTGCTCCAGAACTCGGTGGCCAGCGTGCGGGTTCCATTGGGCGAGAGCAGCAGCGTGGCCGTCAGTTCGTTCACGATCCCCAGGAACACCAGGGCTGCGCCGCCGGCCGCGGCCGGGGCGGTGAGCCGCAGGGTGACGCGGAGGAACGCCAGCAGCGGCGGCTTGCCGAGGGCCTGGGCTGCTTCGTCGAGCTCCTTCGGCGCCTGCGAGAGCCCGGAGCGGAGGTTCACCAGCGCCCGCGGCACGAACAGCAGCACATAGGCGGCGATCAGCAGTGCGGTGGTCTGGTACAGGTCCGGTGCCATCCGGATGCTGACCGTGACGAAGGCCAGGCCCACGACGATCCCGGGCATGGAGCTGGTGACGTAGTTGGAGAGCTCCAGGGCCTTGCTGAACCAGCCGGGACGCCGCACGGCGAGGTACGCCATCGGGAACGCGATGACGGTGGTGGCCAGGGCGCCGGCCAGGCCGTAACCGAGCGTCTGCAGCAGCGCCGGCAGGAACTCCTCGGCGGCCCAGATGTCCGGTCCGCCGGCGAAGATCCAGCGCAGCACGAAGGTCAGCGGAAGGCCGAAGGCCAGCGCGGTCAAAGCCAGCAGCGACAGCTGCGCCGGCAGCTGGTAACCGCGCAACGGCAGGCGCAGGGCGCGGGCCTGCGCGCCGGAGCCCACCCGGGCGTAGCGGGCGGTGCCGCGGCTGCGGACCTCCACCAGGAGCAGGATCAGGCAGAGGAAGACCAGCACGCTGGCCAGCATGTTCCCGGCTGTCCCGTTGAAAGTGGACTGGTACTGGACCATGATCGCGGTGGTGAAGGTGTCGAAGCGGATCATCGCGAAGGCGCCGTACTCGGCCAGCAGGTGCAGCGAGACCAGCAGCGCGCCGCCGGTCATCGCGATCCGCAGCTGCGGCAGCACCACGCGGAAGAAGGCGCGCCACGCGCCCAGGCCCAGAGAGGCGGCGGACTGCTCGATCGCCGGGTCCAGGCGGCTCAGGGTCGCGGCCGCCGGGATGTAAACCAGCGGGAAGTAGGACAGCGTCGCGATCAGCACACCGGACCAGAGTCCGCCCATCGAGGGCACGGCGGAGACCCAGGCGTAGCTGTTGACGAAGGCCGGCACCGCGAGCGGCGCGGCCAGCAGCACAGCCCACCACTTGTGGCCTTTGAGGCTGGTGCGTTCAACCAGCCACGCGCCGCCCACCCCGAGGACCAGGCAGAGCGGCACGGTGACCAGGGTGAGCAGCACGGTGTTGAGCAGCAGTTCGCCTACCCGGGCGCGGAAAATCAGGCCCACCGCGGTGTCCCAGCCGGTGGCGACCGTCATGTATGCCACGTAGCCGAGCGGAATCAGCGAAAAGAGGGCTATCAGGACGGCCAGGATCGCCACCACGGACACGCCGAAAGGCGGGCGGGGGCGCTTGCCCCTGCCCGCCGTCGTCGTGCTTCCGGTGGTTCCGGGAGCCGTTAGCGTTTTTGTCACTGCCTAGAGCAGTCCCGCCTTGGTCATCAGCTCGGTGACCTTGGCGGAGTTCAGCTTGGCCGGATCGACCTTGGGTGCCTGCAGTTCCTTGAGCGGAACCAGCTTGTCGTTGGACGGGACGTCCGAGCCGACCGCGTACTCGAAGGACGTGCCCTTCTGCAGCACCTCCTGGCCCTTCTTGCCGGTGATGAACTTCAGGAAGGCCTGGGCCGCGGCCGCGTTCTTCGAGGACTTGAGCACGCCGCCGCCGGAGACGGACACGAACGCGCCGGGATCCTGGTTCTTGAAGTAGTACGGCGTGACGTTCTTGGAGTTTTCGCCGGTCTTGGCCTGGTCGCCGTAGTAGTAGTAGTGGTAGATCAGGGCGGCATCCACCTCGCCGGCGTTGACCGCCTTCATGGCCGTGCTGTTGCCCTTGTACGCCTTGTAGTTCTCCTTCATGCCCTTGAGCCATTCCTCAGTGGCGGCCTCGCCCTTGAGTTCCAGCAGGGCGGAGACGATCGCCTGGAAGTCGGCGCCGGAGGGCGACGCCGCCCACTTGCCCTTCCACTCCGGCTTGGCCAGATCCAGCATGGACTTGGGCAGCTTGTCCTGGCTCAGCTTGGCCTTGTCGTAGACCAGCACGGTGGAGCGGGCGGCGATGCCGGTCCACTTGTTGGTGGAGGGGCGGAAGGCGGCGGGAACCTGGTCCACGGTGGCCTTGTCAACGTCCGCGAACAACCCGGCGTTTTCCACCTGGGCCATGGCGGGGGAGTTCTCGGTGAGGAACACGTCGGCGCGGGATGCCGCGCCTTCCTGGACGATCTGGTTGGACATCTCGGTGTCGTCGCCCTGGCGCAGGGTGACCTTGATACCGGTCTCCGCGGTGAAGGCGTCCACCCATTCCTTGGTGAGTGATTCGTGCTGGGCGTTGTAGACCGTGATCTCGCCGGCGGGCTTGCCGTCGGCTCCGGTAGTGCTGCCGGAGCCACAGGCTGCGAGGCTGAGTGCGGCGGTCGCGGCCAGGGCGATGCCCGCCAGCGCGTTGTTGCGGATCTTCATGAGGCTACTTTCTGCAAGGAAAAGGTCGTAGGTGCCTAACCTCCGTGAGCGGGGAAGTTAGGGCATGCTCACTACGAAAAACTGTAGGTTAGCCAAACCTAAGCAACCAAGCCGAAAGCGTCTTAAGTGAGTAGGATCACACGAATTACGAAACTATTGCGTGACCTAATTCCCCGTGGGATTGTTCGGGCCCGGTGCAGCAGCTTCCACGGCACCGCCCTCGCGGGTGGCTTCGGCGCCGGTCCCTGCCTCTTCAGTACCGGCCACGTCGGCCTCTTCGGCGCCGGCCGCGCCGTCGACTGCGCCATCGGCCGGCTTCCCGACGGCGGGCAGCTTGCCGGCGATGGATGCCGCCGCTTCGAGCACCATCCAAGCCTGCAGCTGCGTGGAAAGTTCGACGACGGACCCCGCCGGGTAGGTCCGTCGGGCCGGCAGTTCCGGACGGACCGAGAAGACGAGCCGGGCACCCTTGCGCGCCAACGGCTCCTGCGCGGCGACCAGCCGGCGGCCTTCCCAGAAGGCCTCCGCGGTGTCCGTCACCAGCAGGGCAGCTTCGGCGCGGGTCTCGGGGGAAAGCCGTTCGTCGACGGCGGCCAGGGCCAGGTAGCGGACGAGGACTCCGGTGAACAGTCCGCCGTCGCCGGTCCCCTCGGACCGGAGCACCGTGCCCTTGCGCCCCAGCAGCGGCGCCTGGACGGTGAGGTTGCGCCCGACGGCGGCCACCAGCGCGGCTGCCCGTTCCAGGTTCGCCTCGCCGCCGAGCTCCAGGAGTGCGCCCAGGACCGGGCCCTGGTTGTAGGTGTAGATGGCGCTTTCCAGCACGAGCTCGCCGCCCGGAGCGATCCGGAGACCGTCCCGGTACATGCCCTGTTCCGGGTCGTAGAGCTTGGCGTCCAGCCAGTCGAGCAGGGCCTGGGCCTTGGCCGCCTGCCCGGTCCGGGCGTAGTACAAGGCCACCGGGGCCGTCGCCGGAGTGTTCTTGAAATCGCGCTTCTTGCTCCAGAACGTGCCGCCGCCCAGGTCGTCGGTCGAGGCCGAGTCGAACTGGAGGGTGAGGCTCTTGAGGACCTTGGCATTGCGGCGCCGGCCGGAGGTCTTGCGGGAGTCCTCGGCGAGTGTTTCCAGCCGGAGGGTGGCGAGGGCCAGCCATGCCATGTCGTCGAAGTAGCTGTTCACCACGGTGAGGAAGTTGCGCAGCCGGATGCCGGTGACCAAGCGGGACGCCAGCCTGCCGGCGCTGGGCAGGTTGTCGCCGTCGAACTTGGCCGGAGTGTGGCCATCGGCGCCGAGTTCGCGGCGGCCGGTGTCCACCAGGCAGTCGACATAGTGGGCCTGCCACCAGTAGTGCCAGGGCCGGCCCAGATTCTTGATCCGGCCGGAGGGGCGGGTAATCGCGGCGATGTGGGTGCCGGGCAGGAAGAAGAGTCGCTGCCCGAACAGCCTGGTCACCGAACGGGCGGCCTCATCGGCACGGAAAGACCAGTTCGGGGCGGGGGAGTGGGCAGCTGCTGCGGTCATGGACCAAGCCTAGTGGCGGCGGCGGCCCCGGCGCGGAATCTCGGGTCCGAGGTGCGCAATGTTGGCATTCCAGTTAACGTGTACTAACTAATGTTCCCTGGTGCCGGTGGGCTGCGCGCAGTCCACGGCCGGGTTGCGGTTCCACATCAAGGAGGATGCATGGACGTCATGGGTACTGTCGCGCTGATTACGGGCGGCGCGTCCGGGCTGGGGGCCGCGACGGCCCGACGGCTGTTCGCTGAGGGAGCCTCCGTGGTGCTGGTGGATCTGCCCGCATCGGCGGGAGATGCCCTGGCAGCGGAGCTGAATGCGTCTGCCGGGGGCGGCGCATCATCCGGCGGCGGCGCCCCGGAACCGGCCAACCGCGCCGTCTTTGTCCCCGCGGACGTCACCAGCGAGGAGCAGGTGCAGGCCGCCGTTGACGCCGCCGTCGCCCTCGGGCCGCTGCGGATCGTGGTCAACTGCGCCGGCATCGCCACCCCGGGCAAGGTGCTGGGCCGTGACGGCGTGCTTCCGCTTGAGACCTTCAGCCGCGTAATCCAGATCAACCTCATCGGCACCTTCAACGTCATCCGGCTGGCCGCCGCGGCAATGGCCGCCACCGAGCCGGTCGCCACCGAACTGGGAGGACCGGAGCGCGGCGTCATCATCAACACCGCGTCCGTGGCCGCTTTCGACGGGCAGATCGGCCAGCCGGCCTACTCGGCTTCCAAGGGCGCCGTCGCCGCCATGACCCTGCCGATCGCCCGCGAACTGGCGCGCTCGCTGATCCGCGTCGTCACGATCGCGCCCGGCATCTTCGAGACCCCCATGATGGCGGGCCTGCCGCAGGAAGCGCAGGAGTCGCTGGGTGCGCAGGTGCCGCACCCGTCCCGGCTGGGCCGCCCCGCCGAATACGCGAACCTCGCCGCACACATCGTCGAAAACGCCATGCTCAACGGCGAGACCATCCGGCTCGACGGTGCCATCCGGATGGGACCGAAGTGACCCTCGCCCCGGAGGCCTCTGAGCCTTTGCTCGCCGGGCTGCCGTCCGGTGACTTCTTCGACTTTGAGTCGCTGCTTAACGCCGCCGAGCAGGCCAAGCTGGCCGAGCTCCGCGATTTCCTGGCCCGTGAGGTGGCGCCGTTCGCCACCCAGTGGTGGAACGACGCCGAGTTCCCGGCGCACATCCTGCCCAAGCTCGCGGCCCTGGAGCTCAGCGCCCCGGCCCAACGCGGTTACAGCAACCTGTTCGCCGGCCTGGTCATCGCCGAGATGACCCGGGTGGACACCTCTCTGGCTACGTTCTTCCTGGTCCACCACGACCTGTTCGTGGAATCGCTCTACGGTTTTGGCTCCGAGGAACAAAAGACCAGGCTGCTGGCGGATGCCGCGGCCCTGCGCACCACCGGCGCCTTCGCACTGACCGAGCCGGAGCACGGCTCGGACGTCGCCGGCGGGATGGAAACGACCGCGCGGCGCGTGTCCGGCGGGGATGCCGGCGACCACTGGGTGCTCAACGGCGCCAAGCGCTGGATCGGCAACGGCACGTTCTGCGACTACATGTTGGTCTGGGCCCGCGACGAGGCCGACGGCGGCATCCGCGGTTTCATCGTCGACGCCACTTTGCCGGGCGTGCGCCGCAGCAGGATCGAGAACAAGATCGCGCTGCGGACCGTGCAGAACGCCGACATCGTCTTCACCGACGTTCGGGTGGCCGAAGCGGACCGCTTCGCCGGGATCAACAGCTTCGAGGACACCAACGAACTGCTCCGCGGTTCGCGGATCATGGTCGCCTGGCAGGGCGTGGGGCAACAGCTGGCCGCGTTCGACGTCGCCCGGCAGTACGCCGTCGAACGCCGGCAGTTCGGGCGGCCGCTGGCGAAGTTCCAGCTGGTCCAGCAGCAGGTCGTGACGATGCTCGGGAACGCCGTGGCGAGCATGGGCATGATGGTCCGGATTGCCCAGCTGCAGGATGCGGACGCGGCGGACATGCCCCAAGTGGCCCTGGCGAAGTCCTACGTGAGCGCCAGGATGCGGGAAACCGTGGCGATGGGCCGGTCCCTGCTCGGCGGCAACGGGATCGTCACCGATTACCGGATGGCCAAGATTTTCGCCGACGCCGAGGCTATCTACACCTACGAGGGCTCGTACGAGATCAATACCCTGATCGCGGGCCGCGCCGTGACCGGGGTGTCCGCGATCGTGTAGCCTCACCCTTGCTCCCTTGCGGGGTCAGGCGAAGGGCTGCTTCTCGCCGGCTTCGATCCGGTAGTCCAGGCTGTTGTTCTTCACCGGCATGGGGCAGGTGCCGTACGGGGTGAACGCGCTGGGGTAGTTGATCGCCCGGTTGAAGTCCAGGACCACCGTGCCGTCCGGCCTGGGCCGGGCCGTGGAGACCTTGCGCCACTCGTCGGTCGTTTCTCCGTTGGTCTCGTCGTGGAACGTCACCGTCAAGGCCCCGAGCTTTTCCTCCTCGGCTTGCAGGCGGCACTCATGCGCCTGGCCGGGAAGCCGGAACACGAGCTCGCCGACGGAGCGGTGCACACCATCCACCAGCGGGTTGGCGGTGCCGATGGGTACGTCCACGGGCTCGGGGTACGGCATGAACCGGGCCTCGATCACAAGGTCGGGCCGGTAATCAAAGGTGGGTACGCCGTCGAATCCGGTGAACACCGGCGACTTTGAGTCCCGGGTGCGCAGCGCGTACTTGTTGGCCCGCATGGCGAGCTCCACCCTGACCTGCCGGCCGTCGTCCCCGCCGAACTGGGCCCACAGCAGCGACTCCTCATTGGTCAGCGCCGCGCTGATGGTCCCGTCGACGGGCTCGCCGGTCTCCACCAGCGTCAGCCCGTCCGCCGCGGCGGCGGTGAGGAACGCCGTCGTGCCGTCCGTGGACCACAGGCCCGGCACGAGGTCCACGGCAGCCGGGCTGTCCGGGAGCCACTGGAACGACGTCAGGGTGAGCCAGCCGTACTCGCTGGCCAGGGCCGTGTTGCGGCTGTTCCGGAAGCGCTGCCAGCGGGCGAGCTGCGGATCGGCGGCGGAAATGTTGGTGGTCAAGGCAACCTCCGGGAGTGTCAGCCCAACTAGCTCGCAGTTGTTGTCGTTCTGAGCGCTCAAAACGACAACAACTGTCTGTCAGTTGGGGGTTGGCGGGTTTGTCAGGGCGGCCGCCACCAGCTGGGCCGCCGTGCTGCGGGCGGCGGCGGCAGCGGCGGGGTCGGCGTCGAGCACTCCGCTGGCCAGTCCGCCGTCGAGGACCAGGGTCAGGCTTCGGGCCAGGCCGTCCGGGTCCGGTGCGCCGGCCTTGTCCGCCAGCTCGCGGATCCAGGCAAGGATGTGCTGCTTGTGGGCGACCGTCCGCTCATGGACCCGAGTGCCGGAGGCCGACTCGGCCGCGGCGTTGATGAAGGCGCAGCCGCGGTAGCCGTCGCGGCGGCAGGCTGTGGAAAGCGCGTCGAAGAGGCCCACCAACTGTTCGGCGGGATCGGTTCCGGCCGCTTCGGCAGCGGCGTGAAGTTGCCCGGTCCAGACCCCGTCGACCTGCTCCAGGTAGGCCAGGATCAGGTCGTCCTTGGCCGGGAAGTACTTGTAGAAAGTGGCCTTCGCGACGCCGGATTCGGCGATGATCGTATCGATGCCGGCCGCCCTGAGGCCCTGAGCGTAGAAGAGCCGGAAGGCCGTGGCCAGGATCTTGTCCTTGGCCTGCCCTGCCGGTGTCCGGACAGTCCGCGTCCCGGCGGCGGCGGGTGCGGGGGCTGGTGCGGTGGCTGCTTGCGGCGTCATAGCTTCATGGTACACAGACCAGTCTGTCCGGTTCCTGCCCCTTTGTGTGGGGGAGCGTCATTCCCGGCGAGCGAGTGCTTGCCGTAGACAGTTCTGTCTGGTAGCGTCTCGCCCAGCGGTAGACGAACTTGTCTACCCCCCAACATCCGACGAAACTCTTTCCCGAATGAGGTCCCCATGAAAATTGCAGTGTTTGGTACAGGCACGGTCGGCCCCGCCGTCGCGGGCGCCCTGGCAAAGCTCGGCCATGACGTCGTCATCGGCACCCGCGACCCGCAGGCCACGCTGGCCCGGACCGAGGCGGGACCGATGGGCGACGTCCCGTTCTCCCAGTGGCACGCGGAGCACGGCGACGTTACGCTGACCACCTTCGCCGAGGCCGCGGCCGGCAGCGAGATCGTTGTCAACGCCACCAGCGGCACCGGATCCCTGGATGCGCTGAACGCCGCCGGCGCCGACAACCTGGCCGGCAAAGTCATCGTTGACATCGCCAACCCGCTCGACTTCTCCCAGGGCTTCCCGCCGTCGTTAAACCCGGTGAACACGGACAGCCTCGGCGAGCAGATCCAGCGCGCCTTCCCGGCCGCGCGGGTGGTCAAGACGCTCAACACGATGAACGCCGGCGTCATGGTTGACCCGGCCAGCGTGGCTGGCGGCGACCACTCGGTGTTCGTCTCCGGTAACGACGCCGACGCCAAGACGGTGGTGGCAGGGCTGCTGGCTGACCTCGGCCACCGCGACATCATCGACCTCGGCGACATCACCACGGCCCGCGGCACCGAGATGCTCCTGCCCATCTGGCTGCGGCTCTGGGGCGCCTTCGGCAACGCGGACTTCAATTTCAAGATCGCCCGTTAACTGCGCCGCGGCGCCCCCGGCCCCTTGGCCACCAAGGGGCCGGACACTATCTGAGACGAATTCCCCGCGCGGGCGTGAGCCGGGTAACATCCCATGGGTACAAGTAACCCGGCTCACAGTATCCAGCGCAGTGTACGAGCCAAGTCGAACCCTCGAAAGATGTTTCCATGGCTGACACTGCACTGACCTCCGGCACGGACCTCGCCGCCGAACTGCGCGCCGACGTCCGCCGGGTTTCCACCCTCCTCGGCGAATCCCTCGTCCGCCAGCACGGCCCCGAACTCCTCGACCTCGTGGAGCAGGTGCGGCTGCTGACCAAGGAATCGAAGGAGGCGGCCCGCGGCGGCGCCGACGCCACCGGGCCGTGGAGCTCGTACGACGTCGTCGCCCAAGTCCGCGAACTGCTCGGCTCGCTGCCGCTTGAGCAGGCGACCGACCTGGTCCGCGCCTTCGCCTTCTACTTCCACCTGGCCAATGCCGCCGAGCAGGTCCACCGGGTGCGCGGGCTGCGCAACCGGCAGGAAAAGGACGGCTGGCTGGCCAAGGCCGTCGAGGAGATCGCGGAACAAGCCGGATCCGGCGTGCTGCAGGACGTCGTGGATGAACTCGACGTCCGTCCCATCTTCACCGCGCACCCCACCGAGGCCTCCCGCCGCTCGGTCCTGGACAAAATCCGCCGGCTCTCCGACGTGCTGGCCGAATCCACCCGGGAAGGCACCACGGCCCGGCGGCGCCAGGACCGGCAGCTGGCCGAGGTGATCGACCAGATGTGGCAGACGGACGAGCTCCGCCAGGTCCGGCCCACCCCGGTGGACGAGGCCCGGAACGCGATCTACTACCTCACCGGGATCCTCACCGACGCCATGCCGGAGATGCTCTCGGACCTTTCCGACCTCCTCGGCGAGCACGGCGTCGCGCTCCCGGTCACGAAGGCGCCGATCCGGTTCGGCTCCTGGATCGGCGGGGACCGGGACGGAAACCCCAACGTCACCGCCGGGGTCACGCGCGAAATCCTCCAGATCCAGAACCAGCACGCCGTCCGGATCAGCATCGGCCTGATCGACGGGCTAATTTCCATCCTGTCCAACTCGACGGCGCTGGCGGGGGCCGACCAGCCGCTGCTGGACTCGATCGACGTCGACCTTGCCAACCTCCCGGGCCTGGACCGCCGCGTCCTGGAGCTCAATGCCCAGGAGCCCTACCGGCTCAAGCTCACCTGCATCAAGGCCAAGCTGCTCAACACCGGCCGCCGGGTCGCCGCCGGTTCGGCCCACGAACCGGGCCGCGATTACGCCGCCACCGCGGAGCTGCTGGCCGAACTTGGCCTGCTCGAGGCATCGCTGCGCAACCACCACGCCGGCCTCGCCGCCGACGGCGCACTCGCCCGGGTCCGGCGCGCCATCGCCTCCTTCGGGCTGCACCTCGCCACCTTGGACATCCGCGAACACGCCGACTACCACCACGACGCCGTCGGGCAGCTGATGGACCGCCTTGGCGGGCCGGGTGTGCGGTACGCCGAACTGAGCCGCGCCGAGCGGCTTGAGGTGCTGGGCTCCGAGCTCGCATCCCGCCGACCGCTCTCCGGCCACCCGATCAAGCTCGACGGCGCTGCCGACGGCACGTACGACGTGTTCCGCGAGATCCGGCGCGCCTTGCGCACCTACGGCCCGGACGTGATCGAGACGTACATCATTTCGATGACGCGCGGCGCGGACGACGTCCTTGCCGCGGCCGTGCTGGCCCGCGAGGCCGGCCTGGTGAACCTGTTCGGCGAGGCGCCCTACGCCAAAATCGGCTTCGCGCCGCTGCTGGAAACCGTGGAGGAGCTGCGGGCCTCGGCCGAGATCGTGGACGCGTTGCTCTCGGATGCGTCCTACCGCGAGCTGGTCCGGCTGCGGGGGGACGTGCAGGAAATCATGCTCGGCTACTCGGACTCCAACAAGGAATCCGGCGTGATGACCAGCCAGTGGGAGATCCACAAGACACAGCGCAAACTGCGCGACGTCGCGGCCAAGCACGGTGTCCGGGTGCGGCTCTTCCACGGCCGCGGCGGGTCCGTGGGCCGCGGCGGCGGGCCCACCTACGACGCGATCATGGCCCAGCCCAACGGCGTGCTCGAGGGTGAAATTAAGTTCACCGAACAGGGCGAAGTCATCTCGGACAAGTACTCGCTGCCCGAGCTCGCCCGCGAGAACCTGGAACTCTCCCTTGCCGCGGTGCTTCAGGGATCGGCCCTGCACCGCACCCCCCGCACCTCCGAGGACCAGCGCGAGCGCTACGGCCACGTCATGGAGACCATCTCCGACGCCGCGTTCGCCCGCTACCGGACCCTCATCGACGATCCGGACCTGCCGGCGTACTTCATGGCGTCCACCCCGGTGGAGCAGCTGGGCTCGTTGAACATCGGCTCCCGGCCGTCCAAGCGCCCCGATTCCGGCGCGGGGCTTGAGGGCCTGCGGGCGATTCCGTGGGTGTTCGGCTGGACCCAGTCGCGGCAGATCGTGCCGGGCTGGTTCGGCGTCGGCTCCGGTCTCAAGGCCGCGCGCGAGGCAGGCAACTCGGCCCAGCTCGTGGAGATGATGGACGGCTGGCACTTCTTCCGCTCGGTGCTCTCCAACGTTGAAATGACGCTCGCGAAGACGGACATGGACATTGCCGGGTACTACGTCTCGACCCTGGTTCCGGCCGAGCTGCACCACCTGTTCCACGCCATCCGCGCCGAGTATGAGCTGACCGTGGCCGAGATCCAGAACCTGACCGGCGAGGACCTGCTGCTCGACGCCCAGCCCACACTCAAACGCTCGCTCGAGATCCGCGACCAGTACCTCGACCCGATCAGCTACCTGCAGGTGGAGCTGCTGCGCCGGGTCCGGGCCGAGGCCGCCGCCGGGGAGGGCATGCCCAACGCCGAGATCGACGAACGCCTCCAACGCGCCATGCTCATCACCGTCAACGGCGTCGCGGCAGGCCTGCGCAACACCGGGTAGCCCATTCCGATCCTCCCTCAGCTGTGGCGTGTTTTTTCGGGGACGATCCCTCAGATGTGGCGGGTTTTTCGGGGACGCTCCCTCAGGTGTGGTGGGTTTTTGCGGGACGCTCCCTCAGATGTGGCGGGTTTTTCCGGAACGCTCCCTCAGGTGTGGCGGAAAGTTCTCCTGCGTACAACCGGATCTGAGGGAGCGTCGGTGCTGGAGCGGCCGGATCTGAGGGAGCGTCGGCGTGAGGGCGGCCGGATCTGAGGAAGCATCGGTGTGAGGGCCGCCGGATCTGAGGGAGCGTCATTAGGGGCGGATAGGGTTGTTGCATGCCGTCGTTCCAGACCAGACTCAAGATCACCGGGCTCAAGCCGGGCAACCCGCCGGAGGCCGTGATGGAGGCGGCCGTGGAGGCGCTCGGGACGCGGCACCATGTGGAGTCCAATCAGCTGGAGCTCGCTGGCGGCGTCCCGCAGTTGAACCTGCGCTTCCTGGTGGACGCCACGGCCTATGCCGCGGAAAACAGCCAGGCGCTGGAGTCGGCCGCCATGATGCGCGACGCCGTCGAACGCGTCGCGGTGACCGGGACGCTGACCGTGCTGCGGCGGAACCGGGGCCGCTGGGCGCCGGTCTAGCCGTAACGGCGGGCCCGGCTTAGAAGTCCAGCTCCGTGCCCGGGTCAGCCGCGGCAGACCCGGGTTCCACCACGGGGGAGCGGTTTCCCCGCCGTCGGGTGACGACTACGCCGACGACGGCGCCGATCACCAGACCCAAGCCCACCCCGATCAGCGAGCTCGCCCAGAACGGCAGTCTCGTGGCCGATCCCGTGACGTATCCCAGCCCTACGGACCAGGCGGCCCACAGCGTGCCGCCCAATGCGGCGCAGAAACTGAAGCCGCGGGTGGACACGTTGGCGATACCGGCCGCCGCGGTGGTGGCAAGCCGGCCGCCGGGGATGAAGCGGATTCCGATGATGCCGCCGTACGTCGAGGAGCGGCCCGCCCGGGCGATGGCCACATGAACCCCGCTGTGGAACCGTCGTCCCCAGCTCCAACGGTCAAGCACGTGGCTGAGCCGGCGTTTAAACAGCTGGAAAACCACAAGGTCGCCCACCCAGGAGGCCAGCGCGGCGATGGCAGCGACGAGGAAGACGTTGGCGCGGCCGTCGGCTGAGAGGGCTCCGCCGGTGATGACCAGCATCTCGGAGGGAACCGGCGGGAAGATGGCGTCGCCGAGGACCACGGGGACGATCCAGAAATAGATCGCGGCTCCCCAGGTGTCCGCATTGGCCAAGTCCATGGGCACAAGGTACCGCATATCCGGCCGGGAAAAGGGGCTGGGCTAGCGGGCCTCGGAAAGTTCGAGCCGGCTGCGGTATTCCACCGGGCTGCCCGAGATAGGATCCACGAAGCGGATGCCGCGGGCCAGGAGCTGGAGTGGTTTGGCGTAGTTGTCCGGCGCCTTGTCCAGCAGTTCGGGATAAAACGCGTCGTTGACGATCCCGAGCCCCAGCGAGGCCATGTGCACGCGGAGCTGGTGGGTCTTACCGGAGTGCGGCTCGAGCCGGTAGAGCGCCCGGCGCGGTGTTTCGGCGTCGTCCGGGCTGAGGCGGGCAGGGCCGTCAAAGGTGCGCAACCGCTCGATCCGGGTCTCGGCGTTGGGCTCCCCGTCGATGACCTCGGCGAGCAGATAGCTGCGGGACTTGGTCATCCGGTTCCGCACCACCACAGGGAAGTCGACGGCGGGGTGCCCCGGGGCGGGCTCCGCGGCGGAAACGCACTCGTATTCCTTTTGGATCTGGCGCTTCTCGAACAGCACCTGGTACTTCCCGCGGGTCTCGGGGTTGGTGGAGAGCAGCAGGATGCCGGCCGTCATGCGGTCCAGCCGGTGCATCGGGATTAGGTCCGGCAACTGCAGTTGGTTCCGCAGGCGCACCAGGGCCGATTCCTGGATGTAGGTGCCGCCCGGTGTGGTGGGCAGGAAGTGCGGCTTGTCCACGACCAAGAGGTGCTCGTCCTGGTGGAGGATGTTCAGTTCCACCGGGATACGGGTCTCCGGCGGCAGGGAGCGGTAGTACCAGATGAAGGTGTGGCGCTGCAGCGGGGTGGTTCGATCCAGCGGGACGCCGGCCTCGCCCACGATTTCGCCGGCGTCGAAGCGGGCCTCGATGCCCTGCGGATCGATGTGCCCCCAGCGGTGCATCATGTAGTCCATGGCGGTGTCCCACGGCCCCTCGTCCGGCAGGCGCAGGCGGGTGGCATTCACGCCGTCGCGCACGGGAAGGGGGGATTGCATCACCGGTCCATTCTACTTTGCCCGCCCCTGCCCGCCGTTTCGACGGTTCCCTGCGCACTCGACGCTTCCAAGCATCGTGTCGGCAGGGAACCGTCGAAGCGGCGCCGACGAGAAAAAAGTTCTTGACAAATAAAATTGTCGGAGCCAAGAATCGAAGCATGTTGGACATCGAGGTGATCGAAGACCCGGCCGCGGCGGAGGCGTCACTGGACCCGATCCGAACCCGGATCCTGCGTGAGCTGGCCGAGCCCGGATCTGCAACGCAGCTTGCCGCGAAGGTTGGCCTGCCGAGGCAGAAGGTGAACTACCACCTGAAGGCCCTCGAACGGCACGGCCTGGTGGAGCTCGTCGAGGAGCGCAAGCGCGGCAACGTCACCGAACGCATCCTGCAGGCGACGGCGGCCTCGTACCTGATTTCCCCGACGGCACTGGCCTCCGTGGCCCCAGATCCGCACCGCTTCTCCGACCGCTTCTCCGCGTTCTGGCTGCTGGCGCTCGCGGCCCGAATGGTCCAGGAAATGGGCCAGTTGATCGCCGGCGCCGCCGCGGCCAGGCAGAAGCTCGCCACCTTCGCGATCGACGGCGAGGTCACTTTCCGGTCTGCCGCCGACCGGGCGGCGTTCGCTGAGGAGCTCGGCGTCGCGGTGACCAGACTCGTGGACAAGTACCACGACGGCGGAAGCGAGATCCCGGCGGCCGGCACGCCCGGGGCCCCGACAAACCGGACTGCCGGACGCAGGCACCGACTCGTCGTCGGACTCCACCCAGCGTTGAAGACGCCGGCCCGCGCAGCAACCCGCACAATTCCGCAAGACCCAACCCCTAGCTAAGGAGCAGGATCGTGACTGACAAGCGCGAATTCGAGATTGTCTACGACACCGAGCTGCCAGGCACACCCGAACAGGTGTGGGAGGCCGTCACCAAGGACACCCCGGCCTGGATGTTTCCCACGGACCAGTGGCCCGCGGTGCGGACCGTGGACGAGTACCCCTCGCACCTGGTGTCCAGGATGGACGGCCCTGACGGCTGGTTCAACCAGCTGGAGCACGTCCTGGAACCGCTCGACGGCGGCCGGGCGCGGCTGCACTACGTTCACAGCGGAATCTTCGCCGAAAACTGGGACGAGCAGTACGACGGCGCCAGCAAGCACACCGCCTTCTACCTCCACACCCTGGGCCAGTACCTGAAGCACTTCAACGGCCGCCCCGTCGTCTTCACGGACATCCAGGCGCCGGCCGCGTCCCAGACCCCGGATGGCTTCGACCGGCTCAAGGCGGCCCTCGGAGTGGCCGGTTCGGCCCCTGGCGACACGGTCGAGTTGGACGTCGACGGCGTCGGGCACCTGTCCGGGGAAGTGGACTTTTCCAACGAGAACTTCCTTGGCCTACGGACCGCCGACACGATGTACAGGTTCTTCGGGCGCAACAACTTCGGGGCGTCGGTGGGCATGACCGTGCACGACTTCAGCGGCGGCGGGGACACCGGAGCGACGGCGGACGCCTGGTCCGGTTTCCTGGCGAAGGTTTACGCCTAGGCCCACTCCGCGCCCGCCCGCCCGCCCCGCCCGCACCCCGCCCCAGCCCCGCCATTTCGACGGTTCCGTGCACACTCGACGCCTCTAAGCATCGAGTCGGCAGGGAACCGTCGAAACGGACCGACCCGAGGAGCCCAGGCTCAGGCGATGGCGGCGGCCGGTTGGGCGGGGAGGTTCCGGCGCAGGTGCGGGGAGCGGTCGAGGCGGTCCTGGGCCGCGCGCAGCGCCAGCACCGCGGACTCCAGTTGCTCCGGGGGCAAGGTGAACGGCAGCCGCAGGTAGTACTCGAAAGCACCGCCGACGCCGAACCTGGGGCCGGCCGCGAGGCGGATCCCGAAGTCCGGGGCGACTACCGCGAGGGCGGTGCTGACCGGCGCGGGAAGTCGGCACCAGACGGACAGCCCGCCGTCGGGCCGTTCAGGTTCCCAGTCCGGAAGATGCCTGCCGAGCAGTTCCAGAAGCATCTCCCGGTTGCCGCGAAGCGCGGCGAGCCGGGCCGGCAGCGGCTCGGCCAGGTTGTTGACCAGGTGCGCCGCGGCGAGCTGCTCCACCACCGGGCCGCCCAGGTCCAGGGTGGTTCGGGTGGCGGCAAAGCGCTGGATGAGGGGTTCGCTGGCGCGGATCCAGCCGGTGCGTAGTCCCGCCCAGTGCGACTTGCTGAGCGAACCGAGGGACACCACGGCCGGGCTGAAAGCGGCCATCGGAGTGGAGCTGGCGCCGTCGAGGTTCAGCTCCCGCAACGTCTCGTCCACCACCAACACCGTGCCCGACGCCGCGGCAGCCGCCACGAGCCGTCGCCGCTGGGCATCGGGCATCAGCCGGCCGGTGGGGTTGTGGAAGTCCGGCACCACATAAGCCATCGCGGGCCGCTGCTGCCGGAGCGTCCATTCCATTGCTTCAAGGTCCCAGCTCGGGCGGTGCGGTTGCGCGCTGCCGGGCTGTGTGCCGCCGGGGTGAGCCGCGGGCATGGCCACCGTCACGGTGCTGCAGCCCGCGGCCCGGATCGCGTCGAGGGCATTCGGGTAGCTCGGATGTTCCACGAGCACCTTCCCGGCACGCCCGGCAAGGGTCCGGAGCACGATGTTCAGGGCGTGCTGCGCGCCGGAGGTGACCAGGATTTGCCCGGCAGTCGTCGGCACCCCGGCCGCGGTATAGCGGGCAGCGATCGCCTCCCGCAGCGGCCCCACCCCGAGCGCGTCGTAGCCGAAGCCGGGCAGCAGCGCCGGCAACTCCGTCAGCGCGGCGGCAAAGGCCCGGTGCACCACTTCGCCGCTCGCGGGCAGGGAGGCGTAGGCCAGATCCAGGATTCCGTCGGGAACCGCCAACCCGGGTGCGCCGCTGAGCCGCTGGCCGGCGTCGTTCGCTCCGGATTGGGCCGGGCCGTGGCTCGGGATGCAACTCCGGCTCCGGCTGCCCTGGCCGCTGCTGAGGAACCCCTGTTCGCGGAGCAGGGCGTAGGCCGCCGTAACGGTGGTCCGGCTGATGCCGAGGGTAGCTGCCAGGGACCGCTCGCTCGGCAGCGCGACGTCGAGCGCGACCCGCCCGTCGAGGATGAGCAGACGGACGACGTCGGCCAGCTCACGGTAGGCGGGCGAGGCGCCGACGCTCCACGCACCCAGCAACCGCGCCAGGGAGATCGGATTCAGGGAGCCGGACATAAAGCCAGTATTTCAAACTGGCTATGGATTACAAGGCCAGTTTTCGGGAAGGATGGAGGCCATGATGACCCGCAGACTCCTCCAGCTCCTGATCGGCCTTGCCCTGTACGGCGTCTCGCTCGCCATGGTCATCCGCGCCAGCCTTGGGACGGCGCCGTGGGACGTCTTCCACCAGGGGTTGGCGGGACGGACCGGCCTGAGCCTGGGAACGGTGGTCATCATTGTCAGCTTCCTGGTGCTGCTGCTTTGGATTCCGCTCCGGCAGTGGCCTGGCGTCGGTACGGTGGCCAACGCCGTGCTGGTGGGCGTCTTCGCCGACCTCGGGTTGGCGCTGATCCCGAAGTTCTCGCACCTGGGCGGCCAGATCGCGCTCCTGGTCGGGGCCGTACTGCTCAACGGCGTGGCCTCTGCCCTTTACATAGGCGCCCGCCTCGGACCGGGTGCGCGGGATGGACTGATGACCGGACTTGCCCGGCGCACCGGGTGGCCGGTCCGGGGCGCGCGGACCGGCATCGAGGTAGTGGTGCTGGGCGCCGGCTGGCTTTTGGGCGGCTCGGTGGGTGCCGGGACCGTGCTCTACGCGCTGGCTATTGGCCCGCTGGTGCAGCTGATGCTGCCGTGGTTCACCGTCCCGGAGCGCCAGTCTGCGACTGACGCAGAGCTCGAAGGGGAGGCGCCGCCTGAATCGGAGGCCGCCGTCGCCGGCGCCTCGACTCCCGCGACGTAGCCCCGCCGTCGCAAACCCGCCGCAGCTGGGATACTACGGCGGGAATCCTACCGCCGACCTTTCCCGGCACACCTCACGGCGTCGCCTGCGAAGCGCCGAGCAACGGCTGGCACGTGGGGCAATAGTAGATATCCCGTTCCTCGGTGCCGGTAGCTTTGGCCAGGACGCCGCGCCGGATGGGGGTGCGGCATTTGAGGCAGGGCTGGTGCTCGCGCCGGTACACCCAGTAGCCAGGCCGCCCGGCCGTCCGGCCCACGGGGACACCGCGGGAGTTCAGCACTGTGACCCGGCGGCCGGGGCCGAGGTTCGCCGTTAGGAGGACCTTCGCATCGGTGATCATGGCCGGCAGGTCGGGTACCTCCGAGACTGGGGTGGCGGGGTGGACGCGGGACAAAAAGCACGCCTCGCAGCGGTAGATGTTGCCGATGCCGGCCAGGTTGCGCTGGTCCAGCAGCGCGACGCCGATCGGCACCTCAGGCGCGGCGAGCAGGCGGCGTTCGGCCTCGGCCATGTCCCAGTCCGGGCCGAGCAGATCCGGTCCGAGGTGGCCTACGACGGCGGCCTCTTCGGCGGTGGGGATGACCTCCAGCAGCCCCAGGGAGAACCCGACGGCGTCCGCCGACGCCGTGCGGAGCACACAGCGGGCCGTGAACCCGGGCTTGCGCCAGCGGCCGCCGGGCGGATAGACCTGCCAGGTCCCCTCCATCTTCAAATGCGAGTGGATGGTGAGCCGGTCCTTCGGGGCCGGGCCGGTCACGCGCATCAGCAGGTGCTTGCCGCGGGGGACCACCTCCTGGACGGTCCAGCCGCCCAGTTTGAGGGTGGCGAAGCGGGGCACCCGGAAGTCGGACGCCAGTAGCTCCTTGCCGGCCAGCGCGGCGTGCAGCTGCGCCGCGGCGCGGAAAACGGAATCTCCCTCAGGCACGGATCCTCAGTCCCTTCGGGGTGGAGTAGGCGCCGGCCTGGGCCAGGGCGGCGGCAATGGGAGTGTCCAGGATGCCGTGGCCGTTGACTTTTTCCATGATCAGCTTGTCGACGGCGCCCCTGGTGACCACGCCCACGAGGGCCGTGCCGGCGGCAGCAAGGACGTCGGCGTCGGCGCTGAACGCCAGCAAGGTCTTCCCGCCGCGCTCGACGTAGAGGACCAGGGCGCCGTCAACCAGCACCACCAACGCACCCGCCTTTCGGCCCGGCCGGTGGCCGGTGCCAGCCTCCTCGTTCAGCGCCGGCCATGGCAGCGCGGCGCCATAGGGGTTGGCGGGGTCCGTGGAGGCGAGGGCAAGGGTGACCGGCTCGGCCTTGTTCAACTGGGCGTCCTCGACATAGGACCGCAGCCGGTCCACCGTGGCCGGCACCGCGAACTGGGCCGCGCCAAGGTGCTCGATGAAGTAGCCGCGGCGGCAGCGTCCGGCTTCCTCGAGCCGGGCCAGCACCTTGTACATCAGTCCGAAACCGCCCAGGATGTTTTCCGCCATGACCGATCCCCGAGTGACCACGCCGTAGCGGTCGAGCAGGAGTTCCGCAGTGGCGCGGGCGTGGATGGTGGGGTCCAGTTCCGGGGCTGGCAGCGCCGACCAGCGCCCAGCGGCGAGCGGCGGCGTGGGCGCGGCGCCCGTGGTGGAGCCGTACCGACCGCCGGTGAGGCCGGGCGAGCCGAGCAGGCCGGTGCCGTGGGCGCGTCCCAGCCGGCTGAGCCTGGGAGCGCGGGCCCGCGGGGCACGCCCCACTTGCCGGTGCGCGGTGTGGCCGCCGGCGATCAGGGCCCGAACCGGGGCGAAGGTATCGCCGGTGATGCGGCCGGCCCAGGCCAGGTCCCAGAGCGCCGAGACGACGTCCTGGTCGCTGAGGACCGTGTCCATCCCGCCGGCGATGTCGGTCAGTTGCCGGAAGAAGTAGCCGCCGCCGTTGTTCTGCAGGTGGTCCAGGAGCCGCTGCTGCGCGTCGCCAGGCTCGAAATCGAGGGGCGGGTTCAGCGTCAGTTCGGCCGAATCGGCAAGGTGCAGGCTGATCCAGCCGTCGTTTCCGGGCAGTGATCCGGCCCCGGACCAGAGGACCTCGCCGGCGGCCATGAGCTCGTCGAGCATGGCGGGCTGGTAGTTGGAGACGCGGCTGGCCAGGACCAGGGGTTCCCAGGCCGACGCCGGAATCGGAACGCCGGAGAGCTGGTCGATGGCGGTGATGATGCCGTCCAGCCCGCGCAGCGCCGACTGTCCCCTGCTGCCGGGGGTGCGCACGTTCTGCCAGGCGGGGAGGAACCTCCCGTACGCGGATGCGTCCACCGGCTCGACCTCGGCGCGCAGCGCGGCCAGCGAGCGGCGGCGGAGCTTGCGGAGCACCTCGGCATCGCACCACTCGCTGGCCCCCGCCGGAGGTAGAACGGTGGTGGCCGCCGGGGCCGCGGTGTCCGAAGTTTCTCCGGCCGCCCCGTCTTCCGATGCCGGGGCATGGGGCCGGAATTCGCCCTCGACGGCGCGCCCGTCCGCGGCCAGCCGCTTGAGCGCGGTGCCGACGACGGCGACGCCGAGGCCCAGCCGTGCGGCGGCCTCATCGGCGGTGAAGGGCCCGTGGGTCCGGGCGTAGCGCGAGACCAAGTCGCCCAGCGGGTCCGCGACGGGTTCGATGAAGGCCAGCGGCACGCCCATCGGCAACGGGACGCCGAGGGCATCGCGCAGCCTGGCGGCATCCTCGACGGCGGCGAACCGCTCGGTGCCGCCGATGTTGACCTTGATCGCCCGGTTGGCCCGTTGCAGCGCAGCCAGGTGCGCCGCGGCCTCGGCGCTGTCTGCCGCGGCTTTGATGGGCTCGGCCGCCGTCACGGGCTCCGGCTCCGCGCCGGGCGCGGACTCCACGCCAGCCAAGCCGTCAGCGGCCGCGGCATCCGCAGGCTGCGCCGCAGCCTCCGCCCCCACCGCAGTCTCCACTGTCCCCGCCACGGCCGCCGCCGCCGCGGCTTGGTCGGGCTGGACCGCGGCCTCGAGCCGGGCCGCGACTTCGTCAGCGGTGAGCGGGCCCAGCAGGCGGAGCAGGTCGGCCACGCCTTCCAGCCCGCGCATCCGCCGGTCCGGGGCAAGGCGCTGCAGCTCACGCTCGGTGGCCTCGATGACCTTGGCGTCGAGCAGTTCGCGCAGCTCCACCCGGCCGAGCAGTTCGTTGAGCAGGGTCGAGTCCAGCGCGAGGGCGGCGGCCCGGCGCTCGGCGAGCGGGGAATCGCCCTCGTAGAGGAACTGCGCAACGTAGCCGAACAGCAGCGACTTCGCGAACGGCGAGGGCTGCTGCGTGGTGGTCTGCAGGATCCTCAGTTCGCGCCGCTCAATCGAGGCTGCAATGTCTTTCAAGGCCGGAAGGTCGTAGACGTCCTGCAGGCATTCGCGCACGGTTTCGAGCACGATCGGGAAGGTCGGGTACTTCCGGGCGACATCCAGCAGCTGGGCCGAGCGCTGCCGCTGCTGCCAGAGCGGCTGCCGTTTGCCGGGGGTCTGCCGGGGCAGCAGCAGGGCCCGGGCGGCGCACTCACGGAACCGGGAGGCGAAGAGCGCACTGCCGCCGACCTCGGCGGTCACGATCTGTTCCAGTTCCTCGGGCTCAAACAGGAACAGTTCGGCCCCGGGCGGCTCGTCCTCCATCATCGGCACGCGCAGCACGATGCCGTCGTCGGCGGCCATCGCCGAGCCGTCCATCCCGTAGCGCTGGTGCAGCCGCTGGCCCACGGCGAGGGCCCACGGTGCGTGCACCGGCATCCCGAAGGGGCTGTGCAGCACCACGCGCCAGTCGCCGAGTTCGTCGTGGAAGCGCTCCACCACCAGGGTCGTGTCGCTCGGAACCACCTCGGTGGCGAGCTTCTGCTCGGCGAGGTACTGGATCAGGTTGTTGGCCGCGAAATCGTCCAGGCCGCTGGCCTTGCAGCGCTCGGTTGCCGGGCCGACGTCGGACGCCGAAAGTTCGCGCACGAACGCGCCGAGGGCGCGGCCCAGGTCCACCGGCCGGCCGAGGGAGTCGCCCTTCCAGAACGGAAGCTTGCCGGGCTGGCCGAACGCAGGGGAGACGAGGACCCGGTCGTGGGTGATGTCCTCGATCTTCCAGCTGGTCGCGCCGAGGGCAAAGACGTCGCCCACGCGGGACTCGTAGACCATCTCCTCGTCGAGTTCGCCGACCCGGCGGCCGCCCTTCGCGGGGGAGGCCTTGGCGGCGGGCTTGCCGTCACCCGAGCCGCCGGACGAACCGGTGCCTTCGGCCTCGGTGCCGATGATGTAGACGCCGAAGAGTCCGCGGTCCGGGATGGTGCCGCCGGAGGTGACGGCCAGCCGTTGCGATCCGGGGCGGCCTTCGATGGTGCCGGCGTTGCGGTCCCAGACAATCCGGGGCCGCAGTTCGGCGAATTCGTCGGAGGGGTAGCGCCCGGCCAGCAGGTCCAGGGTCGCCTCGAAGGCGGAGCGCGGGAGGGAGGCGAAGGGGGCCGAGCGGCGGACTGTGGCGAACCATTCCTCCACGTCGATGGCCCCGAGCGCGGTGGCGGCGACGGTCTGCTGGGCCAGGATGTCCAGGGGGTTGGCCGGGACGTAGAGCCGTTCGATCTTGCCGTCCAGCATGCGTTCGACGGTGATGGCCGTGTGGACCAGGTCCGCCCGGTGCTTTGGGAAAAGGACGCCCTGGGAGATCTCGCCGACCTGGTGTCCGGCGCGGCCCACCCGCTGCAGCCCGCTGGCCACGGAGGGCGGTGATTCGACCTGCACCACGAGGTCCACGGCGCCCATATCGATGCCGAGTTCCAGCGAGGATGTGGCCACCACGCAGCGGAGCCGGCCGGATTTCAGGTCGTCCTCGATCAGGGCGCGCTGGTCTTTGGAGACCGAGCCGTGGTGGGCCCGGGCCAGGACCGGGTCGGCGCCGGCGGTGCTGCCGGCCTGGGCCATCATGTGCGCGGGCGTGGCGGTGGAGGAGGGCAGCGAAGCGTCCGGCACCGGAGCCGCGCCGGATTCGTCCCAGCCGCCGCCGGCGGCCATCAGCTGGCGTTCGACGTAGATTTCGTTGAGCCGCGCGGTGAGGCGTTCGGCGAGCCGGCGGGAGTTCGCGAACACGATGGTGGACTGGTTGGCCAGTACCAGGTCCACGATCTTCTCTTCGACATGCGGCCAGATGGACGCGTGCGGCTGCAGTCCGGACGCCGGACCGGAGTCGAAGGCCCCGGCCGCGGCCTGGAGATCGGACATGTCCTCGACCGGAACGGAGACCGTCAGGTCCCAGGTCTTCTTCGACGGCGGCGCCACGATCTCGACCGGTGCGGAGCCCGCGAGGAACTGCGCCACGAGTTCCTTCGGCTCCACCGTCGCGGAGAGCCCGATGCGCTGGGCGGGCTTGGGCAGCAGGGCGTCGAGGCGTTCCAGCGAGACGGCCAGGTGCGCCCCGCGCTTGGTGCCGGCGACGGCGTGCACCTCGTCCACGATGATCGTGTCCACCTCGTCGAGGGTCTCGCGCGCTTTCGAGGTAAGCATCAGGAAGAGGGACTCGGGCGTGGTGATCAGGATGTCCGGCGGGTGGCTGAGCAGCGAGCGGCGGTCCGCCGCCGTCGTGTCCCCGGAGCGGACGCCCACGGTGATCAGGGGGGCGGGCAGGCCGAGGCGCTTGGCGGTCTGGGTGATGCCGATCAGCGGGGCACGCAGGTTGCGTTCGACGTCGACGCCGAGGGCCTTGAGCGGGGAAATGTACAGCACCCGGGTTTTCCGCTTTGGTGCCTTCCGACGGGCCGGCTTGGCGGCGGCGTCCAGCCCGGGCAGTTCGTCGGGTTCGGCGGGTGCCGAGACCAGCAGCCGGTCCAGCGCCCAGAGGAAGGCCGCGAGGGTCTTGCCGGAGCCAGTCGGTGCCACCACCAGGGCATGCGCGCCGGAAGAAATGGCATTCCAGGCGCCGTTCTGGGCGGGTGTGGGCGCGGAGAATGCGCCCAGGAACCACTCCCGGGTCGGCCGGCTGAACCGGTCCATGGCCTCGGCCGCGAGTGTGCCGCCGGCGAGCTCCTGACCCTTCATTCCTCCATCATGCCTTATGGGGCAGACAGTCTTAGCCGGGGCCATTTGGCGCGGCGGAGGGGTGGCGCCCCCATGCGGTGGCGCCGCCCTGAGGCGGAGGCTACGCCGCGGTGAACGCCGCGATTGTCAGGAGTTTGATCGCCGACTCGCGGCAAGCGTCCTTGGGTACGGGGACGAACAGCGATGCCGTGTCTTCCGGCGGGTAGACCCGGAAACCGGCGGCCGGCGTACGGGTGCAGTCGGAGTAGTTGCCCGCCTGCGTGTAACGCAGGGTGGCTTTTCCGGACTGGCCCGGGGCGACCAGTACGTCGGCGACGGCGGTGGAGTCGTCGCGCGTCGCCGCGGCACCGATGGGAGCTCCGTTGGCGCCGGCGGTGAGGGACACTCCCGCGAAGCCCTTGAGCAGGCACGGCTCAGTGCCCGAGTTCTTCAGGATCAGCTGCATGTAGACACTGCCGGCCGCTCCGCCGCCCCTGGCGTCAAGGGAGGGCTTGAGGTTGGCGGCCTTGCACCGGGCCGGACCGGTTGCGGGGGAGGACGAGGGGGCGGCAGCGGATGACGCCATGGCAGCTCCGCCGGACTCCGTCGTGGTGGGGCTGGCGGTAGTGGACTCGCTCGGCGCGCTGGCAGAGGACGACGGCGAGGTGGCGGTCGCGGCGCCCTGCGGCTGGCTCGGGCCGCAGCCGCTGAGCAGCAGCGCGACCGCGGCGGCCGCGGTCACGGAAGTAATTACCAGTTTGTTCTTCATCTGCTGAGGCCTCATGGCACAACTTTGATGTTGCACGGTTGCCTGAGTCAACGACGCCACGACGAAGGGCCCAGATTGATGCCCGGATTGTGATTTCCGGGCACCAACCTGGCCTCTCAATCCGCCGAGGCTTACGCCGCGGCGGATTACTCCTTGGTTGCGGCGCCGGAGGCCGGAACCCGGGCAGCGGCGGGTTTGCGGCTGCGGAGCAGCGCGAGGCCGCCCAGCATCAGGCCGCCGACGCCGGCGACAAGGCCAGCCCAGCTTCTGGCCTGGCCGCCGCCGTCGTCACCTGAGGCGGAAGGGGTGCCCGCCGCCGGGCTGCCGGCTGCCGCAGCCGCGTGGGCGCCGTGCCCGTCGGTCCCCGCGACCGCCCCGGTGACCGTGACGGACGGCGCCGGGCTCTTGACCGACTCCTCGTCCTGGCCATCCTTGGGGATATCGGTCCACTTGGTCTGTCCGTGCTCGCAGTCCTGCAGGGTGGGGAAGTAAAGCGTCTTCCCCGGGGTGTCCGGCAGTTTCACGGAGAGCACCAGGACATCGCGGAATTCCGGGTTCAGCGGGGACTTGGCGGTGTAGACGATCTGGCTGGTGCGCTTGGTGATGGAGGAACCGTCGGCGAGTTTCTTCGGTTCGGGGAGTTTCTCCGTGACCTTGGCCGCGGTCCAGTTCGGGTTCACCGTGGGCTGCGCATCGTTGAGTTCCGCGGGCAGGGTGATGGTCATTTTCGTGGTGCCCGAATGGTCGCAGCCATGCGGGATGGCGAAGCTGAGCAGCGCGTAGGAGTTGGCCGCGGTCTTGTCCGGGGTCGCTTCGACGTGGGCCGATGCTCCGCTGATGCCGGCGAGCATCAGGGCTGCCGTCCCTCCGGCAGCGGCGGTGGCGGAGAGGGCGCGGCGGAAGGTGGACTTGGGCTTTGAGGTATTCAAAACAGGTGCCTTTCAGGCGGGTGCGCGGCAGGGTAGGGCGGCGCACGGAAACGGGGAGGCTCGGAAGCAGTAGGCACGGCACGGCTGCCCGCCGTGGCGGATGCACGGAGACTAGGTCGGGCAGGAGCGGCCGCAGCCGGAAGGAAAGTTAGGGAAAGGCGACGACGGCGGGCGGCCCGCGGCGGCAATCGCGCCGGAGGTTGCGCCAGGGCAACGGAATGGCGCCGTCGGTTCGGGGCGGAAGGACGCGTGCGGCCGCCGGACGCGGCGATACCGGGGCCGGGAGCTGGACGAGCGGGCGGAGCCAGGCGGCGAGGGCCCAGAGCGCATCCTCGCCCCTGGCCAGGAGCAGGCTGCAGGCGAGGGTTGCCAGGGCGTGTCCGATGAGCATGGACAGGGCCAACGCGGAGTCCAGTTGGTGGAGCTGGAGGTGGTCCGCCGGAATCGGAATTGTGCCCACGACGGCGTGGTGCGCGTGAGTGGCGATTGCGCTGTTCACTGCGCCCGCGGCGGGCCCCCTGTCCGGGGCGCTGAACGCGGCGAAGGCCTCATGGAGTACCACCTGCCCGGCGCCGAGCAGGCCGGTCATGGCGAAAAGGTTCAGTTTCAGGCGGGTGGCCGTGGTGGTAACCAAGCCGGTGAGGGCCAGGAAGGCAAACAGGATGGCGGGGGCGGGAAGCTGGCCGCCGGCGACGACGTGCGCTGCCGCGGCGAGGGCCACAATCGTGGTCGCGACGATGGCCGAGCGCAAGGCGTGGAAGGGTGCCCTGGCGGCGGTGCGCATGGAACACTCCCTTCGCCGGCGGCGGCCATTGTTGCTCCCGCGGGCGTTCTGCCGGCAGGGGGTCGTTCCCTGATTCTACCGGCGATTTCTACAGCGCTACGAAATCGCGCTTACTGCTACGGCGGCGGCACCCAGGTCCGGGGACCTGGGCGGCACCCCGGTCCGGGGACCGGCCGGGGACCGGCAGCGGCGCCCCGGGTTTCAGACCGGGGTGCCACCGGTGCTTAGTTTCCGGCTGCGACGCCGGCGGCAGCGACGGCGTCGGGACCTGCGGACGCGTCCGCAACGCCGGCGAGCCGGATCCAGGTGTCCACCACGGTGTCGGGGTTCAGCGAGACGGAATCGATGCCTTCGGCGACCAGCCATTCCGCTAGGTCCGGGTGGTCGCTCGGGCCCTGGCCGCAGATACCCACGTACTTGCCGCGCTCCTTGCACGCCTTGATGGCCATGCTGAGGAGCTTCTTGACGGCAGGGTTGCGCTCGTCGAAGCTGCCGGCGACGATGGCGGAATCCCGGTCCAGGCCCAGGGTCAGCTGGGTCATGTCGTTGGAGCCGATGGAGAAGCCGTCGAAGTAGTCCAGGAACTCCTCCGCCAGCAGCGCGTTGGACGGCAGCTCGCACATCATGATGACCTCGAGGCCGTTTTCGCCGCGGCGAAGGCCGTTTTCCGCGAGCAGCTCGATCACGCCGGCCGCCTCGTCAATGGTGCGCACGAACGGGATCATCAGCTTGACGTTGGTCAGGCCCATCTCGTTGCGCACAAAGGACAGCGCCTCGCACTCGAGGTCGAAGCAGTCCCGGAAGGACGGTTCCAGGTAGCGGGAGGCGCCGCGGAAACCGATCATCGGGTTCTCTTCGTGCGGTTCGTAGGCGGGGCCGCCCAGCAGGTTGGCGTACTCGTTGGACTTGAAGTCGGACATCCGCACAATCACCGGCTCCGGCGCGAAGGCCGCGGCGATCGTTGCCACACCCTCGGCGAGGCGCTTGATGTAGTAGTCGCGGGGGCTGTCGTAGGCGGCGATGTGCTCCTGGATTTCCGCCAGGACCTCCGCGGGCTGTTCGTCCAGGTTCAGCAACGCCTTGGGGTGGATGCCGATCTGGCGGTTGATGATGAATTCCAGCCGGGCCAGGCCCACGCCGTGGTTGGGCAGCTGGGCGAACGTGAAGGCCTGCTCGGGGGTGCCGACGTTCATCATGACCTTGACCGGCGCCTCGGGCAGTTGGGTGATTTCGGTTTCCTCGACGCTGAAGTCCAGGAGTCCGTCGTAGATCAGCCCGGTCTCGCCGTCGGCGCAGGAGACGGTCACCTCGAGCCCGTCGGTGAGGGCGTCGGTGGCGTCACCGGTGCCGACGACGGCGGGAATCCCCAGTTCGCGGGCGATGATCGCCGCGTGGCAGGTGCGTCCGCCGCGGTTGGTGACGATGGCGGAGGCGCGCTTCATGATCGGTTCCCAGTCCGGGTCCGTCATGTCTGCCACCAGGACGTCGCCGGTCTTGAACGCGGCCATCTGGTCGATCGCGGTGAGGATCCGGACGCTGCCGGCGCCGATGCGCTGGCCGATGGCGCGGCCCTCGACCAGGACCCGCCCGGATTCGTTCAGCCGGAAACGGCTCAGGCTGCCGGAGGTCCGCCGGGACTGCACGGTCTCCGGACGCGCCTGCAGGATGTACAGGCCGCCGTCGACGCCGTCCTTGCCCCATTCGATGTCCATCGGGCGTCCGTAGTGGTTTTCGATGGCGACGGCGTGGCGGGCGAGCTGCTCGACGTCGTCGTCGGTGAGGCTGAAGCGGTTCCGCAGGGAGGCCTCCACCGGAACGAAGTCGATGGTGTGGCCGATTTCCCGGTTGCTCGTGTACGTCATCTGGAGTGCCTTCTCGCCCAGTCCGCGCTTGAGGATGGCGGGGCGGCCGGCCGCGAGCGCTGGCTTGTAGACGTAGAACTCGTCCGGGTTGACGGCCCCCTGGACTACGGCCTCGCCCAGGCCGTAGGAGGAGGTCACGAAGACGGCGTCCTTGAACCCGGACTCGGTGTCCATCGTGAACATGACACCCGAAGCGCCGACGTCGGAGCGGACCATGCGCTGGATGCCCGCGGAGAGCGCCACCTCGGCATGCTCGAATTTGTGGTGCACGCGGTAGGCGATGGCCCGGTCGTTGTAGAGGGACGCGAAGACGTCCTTGATGGCGGCCAGGATGTTCTCGATGCCGCGGACGTTGAGGAAGGTTTCCTGCTGGCCGGCGAAGGAGGCGTCGGGGAGGTCCTCCGCGGTCGCGCTGGAGCGGACGGCCCAGGAAAGATCGTCGGAGCCGCCGTGCTTGTCCACCAGCTGCTGGTAGGAGTCGCGGATCTGCGCTTCGAAGTCCGGCAGGAAGGGCGTCTCGCGCATCAGGGCGCGGATCTCCTGGCCGGCTGCCGCCAGGGCCGTCACGTCGTCGGTGTCCAGTCCCACCAGCCGGTCGGCAATCTTCTGGTCCAGTCCCGAATCGGCCAGGAAACGGCGGTAGGCGTCCGCTGTCGTGGCGAAGCCGTCAGGCACCTGGACACCGGCAGAAGTCAGGTTCTGCACCATCTCACCGAGGGAGGCGTTCTTGCCGCCCACCCGGTCCAGGTCCTTGAGTCCGAGTTCTGAGAACCACAGGATGTCCGTCGTCATGGTTGCTGCTCCTTTGCAGATGGTGACATGCCGTAATGCGCCCCGCGTGGGGCGGCGCTGGTTGATGGGCGCAAGTCCTGTTTACAGTGACAGGTCGGCGCCGGTGTTTCCACACGATGTGGTCCACGCAACACTTGTGAAGGCCGCCTCAGTGCTTGAGGTTCATCTTCTGGAGGATGGTAGCTGCCATCTCCTCCACCGAAACGCTGGCCGAATTCAGATAAGGAATTCCGTGCGACACGTACAGCTGTTCGGCGCTGCGGAGCTCGAAGCCGCACTGCCGTAGCGACGCGTAGGGCGAGCCGCGGCGGCGTTCGGTGCGGACCTGGCTCAGGCGCAGCGGGTTGGTGGTGAGGCCGAAACACTTCGACACGAAGGGCCGCAGCGGCTTGGGGAGTCCTTCGCGTTCGAAGTCCTCGTCCACCAGCGGGAAGTTCGCGGCGAAGATGCCGTGTTGCAGCGCGAGGTACATGGTGGTGGGCGTCTTGCCGCAGCGGGACGGGGCCACCAGGATCACTTGCGCCTTTTCGAGGGCGCGCAGGCTCTGGCCGTCGTCGTGCTCCATCGCGTATTCGACGGCGGCCATTCGGGACTGGTAGCGGGCGGCGTTGCCGAGGCCGTGGGCCCGCCCCGGTTCCCCGCTGGCCTGGGCTCCCAGGGCCTGCTCCAGCTGCCCCACGTGGGTGCCGATTAGGTCCACGAGAATCCCCTTGCAGGTGGCCAGCGCCTGCCGGATATCGCTGCCGACGGCGGTGGAGAAGACGATGGGTTGCAGGCCCGTGGCGGCGAGGTTGTCGATGACTTTGACGACGGCGCGTGCCTGGGCGACGGTGGTGATGAAGGGGACCGTGATGCGGTCGAAGTCGTTCTCGGGGAACTGCGTGAGCAGGGTGTTGCCCAGCGTTTCCGCGGTGATGCCCGTGCTGTCCGAAAGGAAGTAGACCGGGCGTGGAGCGTCATTGGTCATGAACGCATTGTGCACCAGGGAGGGCCCCGCGGTCTTCCATGACGCATGCCTCCAATGCCGGGCGCGCCCCTGAGGTGGATGCCTTAAGGAGGTTGTGCGTGCCGCTGGCTAGGCTGAGGACATGCGCACTTCTCCGGTGGTCGCCGTTTGTGGCCCCGCCTCCTGGAACCACCTGATCCTCCTTGACCACCTCCCCGAACCTGTTCCGCACATGCAGTTTGCCCGGCGCGCCTGGCATACGGTCGGAGGAACGTCAGCGGGGAAGGCCTTACATCTGGCGGATCTCGGCGTTGACGTGCGCTTGTTTTCGCCTTTGGGCGCGGACGACGCCGGCGGCCGGGTGCGCGATGCCCTCGCCACGGCCGGCGTCGCCGTCGAAGCTGTCACGTCTGATCGCACCGAGCGTCACGTCAACCTCATGACTGACGCCGGAGGCCGGGTATCTCTTTACGTTTCTGTTCCTTCCCCGCCGGCGGACGAAGAACTGGACGTTGCCGCCGCGGCAGTGGCCGCGGCCGACGTTGCCGTGATTGACCTGAGCGAATTTGGGGCGTTGTTACTGGGGCGTGGGGAGGTCCGGCAAACAGCGTTGTGGGTGGACCTTCATGACTTTGACGGCTCGTCCGCGTTCCATGAGCCGTTCCTGCGCGCAGCGGATACCGTCTTTATGAATGATGACCGGACCGGCGATCCCTGGGAGCTGATGCGCTCTTGCCTCGCCCGGGGGCCCCGACTGGCTGTGTGCACACGCGGGGCGGAAGGCGCCATAGCGATGGAAGCGGACGGGACCCGGCATGAGGTCGCGGCCGTTCCCGCGGAGGTAGTGGACACAAACGGTGCGGGCGATGCGTTCATGGCCGGCTTTCTGGCGGCGACCTTGCACGGTGAGTCCATTGCGGACTCCCTCAAAGCGGCTGCCGTCCAGGCCCGCGTCGCCATTGGGAGTGAGCATCTGCACCCGGCCCTCGGGCGTTGATGTGTGATCCGTCGTCCGAGGGAAGGGCTTAGAGGCCGGCCGGGAACGTAAACTTTGCGGGCAGCGGCTCCGGAGCCGTTCCGTGGAACAGGACCACCTCATCGTGGGCTTTCAGGACGACAGCCTGGACCGGCCCCGCCTGCTTGACGCCGTTCACCGCAACCGACCAACCCGTTAGCGCTGAATGCGCGGTGCCGGGCATTCCGGTGCCGTCCAGGACACCCCACTCGGTCAAAAGCTGGCCGAGGGTATAGGTTGCGCCGGCGACCGGTGCCTCGATGTGGATGATGCCTGTCTCGTCATGTGTGTGCAACGCCGAGATGCCGTTCGGCTGGCCGGCCGCGGTGAAGCTGAAACCAATGTCCGCCGGCACCGCAACAGGCTTGCCGTCCACGAAGACGTCCAGATGGGCGTGGAAGTGCTCGGCTGCGCCCTCCTCGGTGAGGACAGTCAGGCCTGCCGCTTTGATCCGTTCGGCTCCGCCCGCGGTGTTCAGCTCCCAGCCGGAGGCCGGGGCCGCGGCCGCGGAGGAGGTGGCGCTCGCAGGCGGCACGGTCGGGCTCGGAGCAGGGGCGGCGGTTGAACATCCGGCGACGCTCAAGCAGGCAGCGCCCAGCACGGCAGAGACCGGGAGGAGTTTCTTCATGGGCTTCCTTCATTCAGCAGCGGGGGCGCAGTGGTATGCGGGAGGAGTCGTGACGTCCTAGCCTACGTGGAAGGCTTAGTGGCGACCCGCGGCAGAGCTTGTCAGCAAGCTTTTCCGCGCCTCACACAGTCGGGCCGGTGCCGTTGGCGGCCCGGCCGCGGCGGGGAGCCACGCTCATGGCGACCGTCACGGTGTCGCCGTCGCCGAACCGTTCCTTGGCGCGGACGTCCTTTTTCACCGGCAGCACGTATTCGCCGTTGCGGGGCAGCAGCGAGGTCTCCCATTCGGTGGCGCCGATTCGGACACTCACCGGGATGGCGCCCCATCCGTAGGTGGCCGCAGCTGCTTCGGCCCGGACGTAGTCACACACCTCTGCGGGCAGCGCTAGCCAGTAGAAGGGCGCCGGCCCACGCCATTCGAACAATTCCGCGCTGAAGGTCGAGTCCACGTCAAGAAACGGTAGTGGTGGGACATAGGGTTTTCAACCTTTCGGAGCCGGCATCGGGAGCAGGCGCCTGTAGGTTTTTACCCATTTTCAAGGAAGCGATCCGGGCATAGGGTGAAGCCACCACACGACATCTGGTGGGGGCTTCCGCCGGACTCAGCATTTGCATCCGCGGACGAGTCAAGGGAGATTCTCATGTTGCTTTGGATAGCCATCATCATTGCTGTTCTCTGGCTTCTCGGGTTGATCGGGAACATTGGTGGCGGGTTTATTCACCTGCTCTTGGTCATCGCCGTCGTGGTCCTGATCTTCCACTTCATCCGCGGCCGGTCGCGCACGTAGATACGGGTCGACGTTTCCCGGCCGCAGACGTGGGGCTGTGGCCGAGTCTCGTGCATCTTGCTGCTTATGCTGCCCGTCCAACACGGCCGGCACAGGGTGGTTGAAAGACTTTTTGTTAGGGTGGTCACCTCGACAGCGGCCCCCTAATCACCCCAGGACGAAGCTTCTTGAAACCACGTTCACGGCACTCCCTGCAAATCCTGCTGGGGGTCGCAGCGACAGGACTACTGTCTGCTGCGGCCCATGTCACCGACCCGGCAGCGTTCCATCTGTTGGACCAGGGGCACGATTCAGGGCCGCCGGCGCAGGCGGGGTCCACCGGGGGATCCCCCTCTGCCGCGCAGGTTGTCGTCATCGGAGACTCGCTGAGCACAGGGCACGGAACGAGTCCGGCCATGGCATGGCCCAATCTAGTTCAGCACGACACCAGGGGAGGGCAGCATCCTCTGGCCATTCGCAATGCCTCAGTTAATGGCAGCGGTTACGTCAGTAACGGCGACGGCGGTTCTACGTTCCTGACTCAAGTCGAAGGAAGCGTTCAAAAGACGACCCAATTGGTGTTGGTTTTCGGATCCGAAAACGACATGGGCGCGGACAAAACGGAGCTGAAACGGGCCGTCGCCAAGACACTGGCCGAGATTGATGCCAAGTCACCGAATGCCAGAGTTGTGGTGGTGGGACCCCCGTCGTACACAAACGCACCCGAACCGTCGCGACTCCAGGTGCGCGATGAGGACCGGGCTGCAGCGGCCGAGGCGGGGGCCGTCTTTGTAGACCCCATTGAGAACAAATGGATCATGGGACAGGCTGACAAGCTGATCGGACCCGACGGCGACCACCCAAGTGTGCAGGGACAGCACTATCTGCAGGCGAATATGGAGAAAATCATCCTAGGCAACCTTCCGGGATAAGCGCACAAGAGCGCTGGCCAGGGTGCGTATGCCGGGAACGACGGCCGTGCACCTTGAGTTGTCTTGGGTCGCACCATCGTCTCCTCTGCTGCGACTGCAGTTCAGGAGCCGCCGTCATGCCTGCCGGTCGGTGGACTGCTGCCGCGTCGAAACGCGTGCGTAGCCGATCAGTTTCGCCATGCTGCCGGGGTGTCTCATAACTAATGGTGAATACACCGGTTCAGCCAGATGGTTTCGAGACATAGTTACAAGAACCGCATGTATCCGCGAGTTGCTCGAAAACCAACGAACTTTCGACCCATGTGACTTTTAGTCGGAGTTGGCGGTTAAATCGCAGTTTAGATTGGCGGTTTGTCGTCCCGCCCGGGAGCCATCAACGGGTGAGCGGCAGTGCATGGGACAGCGCGTGTTGGGGGCTGACCGGTCGAGCGGCGGTATGTCTCCTGATTTATCCGTTGACTCCGCCGCTGCAGGTCTCGCCGGGTTCGGGTGTCTGCGGACCCTGCTGAAATGCTTTGATGAATGCGAACAGCCGCGGATCTGCCGGGTCTGTGACGCTTAGTTGTTTTCCCCAGGCGGTTGCTTCGATGAGGGATCCCTGTCCGGGAAAGGGACTGACCAACACGTGGCTCTGGTTGGTTGCAAGCCGGGCGAGTTTGGCGATGTCATCGGCGGGAAGCCCGGGTTGGTAGCTGATCCAGACGGCACCGTGTTCAAGGGAGTGCACTGCCCGGGTTTCCTGCACGGGCCGGTCGTAGGCTCCGCAGTTCGTCCACACCGGTGAGTGGTCTCCGCCGACGCCGGGACGTTGCGGATAGGTCACCGCGGTCTGGACGTGGTTCCTGCTCAGGCCGGCATAGCTGATGACTCCTTCGATCATGGTCGGGCCCTTCTCTGCTGACGGGGTCGGTTGACCGCTGCCGTTTGCGGTGAGCCCGTAGGTGAGCGCGCCGGCTGCGAGGAGGAGTGGCACGCCGACGGCGATCAATGGCCGCTGCAATCGGGCGGGCGACCTGGACCCTTTTGTGTTGGTGGGTGAGCGTTGCTGTGAACCGGGTGTTGTCCGGGGTTTCATGAGGCCACCCTCGGGCGCTGTTAACGGTTGCTTGTTTGCGTGACGGGTTGCTGGTCCGCTGCGGCCCGCCTACGGTGCGGTCGTTGCGGGCTTCTGGAAGAGGGTGCCTTCGAGGATGCTGCCGTGGAAGGTCCGCGCGACGACGATGATCCACGCGGCGACCAGCAGGGTGTAGCCTGCGACGGCCATTGCGTCGAACACGGCGAGGTGGGTGTGGGCGGCGAGGCCGGTCAGGCCGGTGACGCAGGTTCCGATGGGGAAGGTGAAGGACCACCAGGTCAGGGAGAACGGCAGGCCCTGACGGGCGGTGCGGATCGTGATGGCGGTTGCGAGGGCGGCCCACATGAGCGCGAAGCCCAGAACCGGCACCCCGTACAAGACGCCGAAGGCTTCCATCGCCCGGGCCAGGGTCCCGGACACGGCGAGGTGGGCGTTCCCGCCCAGGAGGTTCGCGGCGGTGATGGACTGGCCCAGCGGGCCCAGCACGATCCACAAGGTGGGCACTGCCGCGGCGGCCCCGATCTTATGCCCGGCGAGGCGGTTCCAGATCAGTGTGGTGATGATGATGGAGGCCAGCAGGCTCAGTCCGAACATCGCGTAGCAGCCCATCAGCAGGGTCAGGCGTGCTTGCCCGGCCGGGATGTAGGGCAGCAGCAGGGCCCCGGTGGAGGCCGAAACCATGGGCGGGACGACGGGCATAAGCCAGCCGCCGAACGCACTGTCCTGTGTGACCTGGTGCCGGCTGAACTGCAGGTACGGGACAGCGACGGCGCTGGCCAGCCCCAGCAGGGTCCCGGCGATCCAGAGCACCGTATCGATGCCGAGTGCCAGCTGTTCGCCCAGGACGTCTTTGCCCAGCAGCAGGGTACCGGCGCCGACGGTGAGCAGCGCCATGGGCGGTGCGCCGTAGAAGTGCGCCATCACCGGATGGCTGTGGTGGCTTCGGGCGGTTTCCCGGTGCCGGATCCAGTGCACCCCGGTCGCGGCACTCAGCAGGATCAGCAGCAGGGACGCCAGAGCCCAGACGACGGTGGCGCCAGTGCGCAGGCCGGGAAACTGCAGGGGCAGCGTCGCGGCGGCAGTCGCGACGATCCCGGTACCCATGATGGAGGCGAACCAATTCGGGGTCAGGTTCGCGAACAGCTCCGAGGGCCTATCCAGACGGCGCAGGACGCGCCGGCCCCCGGTGCGGCCGCCCCGGGTCTGTGCCGGTGGTGTGGCGTGGTGTTCGTCGGCGGTCAGCAGCAGAGATTCCATACCTTCCATGCTCCCGGACCGGGACCTGCCGCAGTAGGGGGCATACACTTGTCAGGGTACAAGCCGGACTTGTACCACATGTGACGTTTCTGAAGGAGATTCCCCGATGCTCAGCCCCCGGATACCGGATCTCTCCGCCCTGGAAATGCTCGCCGCGGTCCATGATCTGGGATCCCTCTCCGCCGCCGGGAAACATCTTGGACTGTCCCAGCAGGCTGTCTCCTCCCGGATGCGTTCCCTGGAGTCCCAGATCGGATCCGCCCTGCTGACCCGGACACCGCGGGGATCCACCCTGACAGAATCAGGTGCACTGGTCGCAGGGTGGGCGGCGGAGGTCCTCGCAGCCGCGGAACGCCTGGACGCCGGAATCGCCTCGCTCCGATCCGACACCGCCCGGCAACTAAAGGTCGCGGCCAGCCAGACCATTGCCGAACACCTGCTGCCGCTCTGGCTGGTCGCGCTGCGCCGCCAGCAGGAGAGCCTCGGACTCGTCCCCACCGTCGTGGAGCTGACGGTGAACAACAGTGAAGCCACCGTAGCCCTGGTCCGATCCGGTCAGGCAGCCATCGGCTTCATCGAAAGCCCGCACCTTCCCCCGGACCTGAGCGCAGCGGCGGTACAGAACGATGACATGGTCGTGGTCGTCGCCCCGGACCACCCCTGGGCCCGGCGCCGGACCCCCGTCACAGCAGCCGAACTGGCTACAACCGCGCTGGTCACCCGGGAACACGGCAGCGGAACCCGGGACGCCCTCGAACACCTGCTCGCCACCGCAGGGGCCCCGTCCCTGGCAGATCCGCTGGTGGAACTCTCCACGACAGCTGCCGTCCGCTCCGCCATCGCAGCCGGCACAGCCCCCGGAGTACTCAGCGCACTGGCCGTCCGCGACGACCTCGCCCTGCAACGGCTCATCGCCGTTCCCGTCCGCGGGCTACCCCTGCGCCGCACCCTGACCGCCCTTTGGCAGACCGGCCCCACACCACCGCCCGGACCGGCCCGTGACCTGGCAGCCATCGCCGCCAGAGCTGTCCCGGGAGCCGGCACCCGCCGTAAGTCATGAAACCAAGCGACTTCGCTGTGACTCGCGGCGATAAATGGCGGTGTTTTTACGGCGCTGTTTGTCGCATCGTTCCGCGCGGAAGGGATCCCCTACTGGGATAACGGGAGCAGTGTGAGATTCGGGCTTGAATCCGTACGCAGTCTCGCGTGGGTCTCGACGTCGAAGCGTTCAGCACCGTACAGCAGCTTCTGGCGCTCGATACCTTCCGGGATGAAGCCGGCACTGGTGGCGACCTTGCACGAAGCGAGATTGTTGACCCGGTGCCCTAGCTCGAGGCGGAAGAGGCCGTCGTCGAACGCCGCTGCGGAAATCGTTGCAAGGGCACGCACCGTATAGCCGCGGCCACGGGCCGCCGAGGCGAGCCAGTAGTACGCCCAAGCAGTTCCGTGGCGCCGGTCAATGGCTGATAGTCCTACATTGCCCACAGCAGCACCATCGATCGTGATAGCCCAGTTTCGCCGGGACTCTGTGAACGGAAGCTGGTCACCGATGTAGTCACGCGCCTGATCGATCCTGGCTAGATCCGCATTGCCAAATTGCGTCTTTAGGTCCGGGCTCTGCCGGTTTGCCTCACACAGCGCTGGTGCATCTTCAAGCGTCCAAGGGCGAAGTTCGACGGTTATGGCTCCTATCGTGCCCGACGAATGACGAAGACCACCAATTGCCCGTAAGCCGATCCCCTTACGGACACCGGAACCGGTCGCCATCGGTGGATCTATGTGTCTCATAACCTCAGTGCCTCGAAACCCTAGGGTTTCGAGACGTCAAGATCCTCTGGTCGAAATCCCACCGCACACCGGACGTTCGGCTTTTTCGGGCCACCTCAGCAATAGGTCGGGAGCGAACGTGTGACTGAAGTAGCTCGCGTCATGGATGCTAACGGTGGCGTCTAGAGACTCGAGCTCCTTAGTAACAGCAACTCTTACGGCATTGATCGAGTCCCGAGGAGAACTTATCTCTTGCACTCAGGATGTGGCTTGAGAAGCCACCACGATCATTCGCTTTCAATTCAGTCCCTTCGCCGTGTCGTGATGTTCGATACGGCCTCGATGCTCTCTGGATACAGTCAGCATCTCCTCATCATCTTCTGGAAACCGTCGCGGGCAAACGTCGCCATGGGTGAGACTGTAGGCGGAGGCGCTGACAAGGTTTGGGACTCAGCCCTTCTAGGTTCGGGCGCCCGCGCGGGTTCGAGCCCCGGCGAGGCATGCGGCACCAGCGACAAGATATTACGCCATTTGTTGGATTTATTGGTTTAGTGTTGATAGTGACGGGCATTCCCGGCCCCGGCGGTGATGCCGTCGGCGGTTTATATTTTCACTTTGGGGGTTTCTATGTCGCGTGTGTTGTCTACTGAGCAGGCCAAGGCTGCTATTGGTCAGGTGCAGTCGATTATTTCTAGTGGGTTTACGGATCAGATTTCGGCGTTGGATGCGCAGGGTCGTGTGCTGTCGGATCCGAATGTGTGGGATGGTCCGTTGGCTGCTGAGTTCCGTGGTTCGACGTGGCCGGAGACGAAGGCGGCGTTGGATAAGGCCAAGGAGGAGTTGGAGCAGTTGCGGGGTCAGTTGCAGAAGATTTCGCAGGATATTTTCTCTGCTGGTGGCGGGGCGTAATTGACCTAGGCGGATGGGCCAGGCGGCCCTTCTCAGCAGTTTGTAGGGATGTCATTGGGGGAGTAAGCATTGGGCGTTTCGTTTGACGATAATGCTGCCGCGTCTTTGGTCAGGGTTGCCCGCGATGTGGATGGGCGCCTCCGTGATGAAGGCGTGTTGCGTCATGGTGCGGTAGAGATTGCGCTGGAGGACTTCGCTGGTGGGTATGCGGACTTGTTCAAGGAGGCTGCCTCTATTGAGGCTGAGGATCGTGGGAAGCTGGCTTCCGTGCTTGACGGTCTTGCCGGACAGGTCGAAAGAGCGCATCGAAAAGCACGGGAGGAACGCGACCGCCAATCCCGACTGGATGCTTGGCGGGAGCGGGAGGCCGATCGTGAAAGCAGGCGCGTGAACTTCGTCGGCGACGTCGGCACCGCGGTAGAGGGCATCTTTGATCCAAAACCCTCGGAGACGCCGGTCGCCCCGCCAACCATTTCGGCTGTCTTTTCTCCCAGGCAACGCAACCGCACCTCAGGCGGTGGATCTTCGAACGGGAAAAGTTCTGCCGTTCCGGACCACCTCCGCACGTTCGTGGCCCAGTCAAGGGCGGGTATCACAGGCATGCAGCAAGATCTCATGCGGCTGGGCAACGCGTGGGTGTCGTTCACTTCCTCTTGCTCCTGGGTTCCGCTCGGGTCGAATTCCTTCCTTGGCGGTTTTGAGCGGCTCCTGGCCGAAAACGCGGCAGATGCTTATTGGATTGAACACATCGCCGATGCATTCACCGCAGCCGGCGGAGGATCACTTTCACACGCTGCGCTCGATCTAGCCGGTACTGGTTTCGCACCGTTGAGCGACCAGGAACTGTTACATGCACTTTCATCCCTGACCGCAAAGGAGCTGGCCGCCATGTCGGCGGCCTCTCCAGCGCTGAAGTCACAGATTCTGTTGATGAACCCAACAGAGATCCACTCGTGGTGGACGGGACTGAACCCGCCCCCGGGTGTCGAAACCCAGTTTTCTGTCCGGCAGGACCTCCTATTGAGACAGTTCCCTACGGTCTTAGGAAACCTAGAAGGAATGCCCTACAAAGCCCGGGACTATGCCAACCAGACCGCACTTACGGCTGCGGTAGCCGATGTGAAGACCCAAATCGCCCAAATACAGGCGCTCGTCGGCGAAACGACCGTGGGCTACGGTGGGGTGCCCCCGGTAGTGGCCGTGATGAGGCAATCACTCATCGACCTACAGAAGCAGCTCGACGTGCTGAACAATATACGAAAGGCGCAATTTACCCCTGAGGGCTGGGAGAAGCGGCACTTGATCTCCTTCACCCAGGACAAGCCCCCTTTGGCCGCCGTGTCGATCGGTGACCTCGATACCGCGAGCAGTATCACCTATGCGGTTCCTGGCATGGGCACCACCGCAGGCGACATGACGGGGTGGACGAAAGTAGCCCAAAACCTCCAGGACCTGCTTCCCGAGGGAAGTGCTGTGGTGTCTTGGATCGGGTACGAGACACCTCCCGTGCCCGCTCTGGAGAACAACATCGACGTCGGCGTTCTTGATGTGAACCGAGCAGTAGCGGGCGGGCAGAAACTCGCCGGGGCGCTCGGCGGACTGGCCGCAGTCCGCGGTGAGAGCGCGCCGCAACTCAATATTGTGGCTCACTCCTACGGGACGACCACGGCAGCAGTGGCACTGACGCAGCCGGGCATCCGGGTGGATAACTTCATCACGCTCGGTTCAGCAGGGCTGCCCGACAACGTCCATACCGCATCTGACCTCAACGCAGAACACATATACTCCGGACATGCGCGCGACAAGATCCCTGGTGAAACGGAAAGCGGAGACCAGTGGGCCTGGACCGGCCGGGAAGGCAGCCGCGACCACCACGTGAATCCGATGGAACCTGAGTTTGGGTCCCGCGCCTTCGGCACTGATACCGGCGGTGACGCCGGACCACCCGTCGCCGACCACAACGCGTTCATGTCTGAGGAAGGTGGACCGGTAGGGTATTTCGACCGTGACACAGAATCACTACAAAACGTCGTACGGGCTATAACCGGCGCAACGGACGACATTACCCCGTACGTTCCGTTGGGGCCGACTGACCTGCAAAAAGCCCTACTGGAAGGACTGTCAAATGCCAGCGGCTAAGACGCATAGAAGGATTCTCACGGCCGCAGCGGCCGTGCTGATGATGGGAACGGCCTTAACCGCATGCGCTGACAAGGAGCCAAACACGACGATGTCAGACAAGTCAACACCGGAAAAGACAATCAGTGCCAGAGAAGGGCGAGATCGCGTGGTCGAACTCGTCATCAACACCACCAAACAGCTCGACGTCACCGGCTGGTGGCCCCGCAACGGCGTCGCCGGAGCACAGGAGTGCACCCTCGGAACAGGCGAAAAGGGGGCCAGCTACGGTTATGACCACTGGGCAACGCAAGGAACTCACCATGTTGAGGACGCCAAACGCGTAGCCGAATATTGGAAATCCCTCGGCATGACCGTGCGCACCGTAAATCCGTCGACACACCCGACTGTCTTCGCGGAGGGCGGTCCCGTCCTTCGGGCAAGCTTCGACACGAATGCAGCTGATAAATCCTACCGAGTGGGTGCCACCGCCCCCTGCTCGCCGGGCGATGCTTGGGAGCTCAACGTTGCGGATCAGGCCGAGCGGGATCAGGGCAAAAAATTCCCCGGGGACGAAGGCGTTGTCGTTCGAAAAGACCCGCCACAATAACTGGTCAAAAACTTAGACATGCTCAGAAGGGGTTTCCTTGTCGAGGAAAACGCCGTACAGGTTGGCTCGGTCATTGAGGTTGGTACGCCTAAAAATCACAAGCGACGCACCGTACCCTTCCCGCGCTCTTGATTGGGGTAAAGCAAAGGCCCCTGCTTCCCTTCTAAACAAAGGGAAGCAGGGGCCTCGCTATCTGGCGGTGACGGTGGGATTTGAACCCACGTTGGCTTTTACACCAAACAACATTTCGAGTGTTGCACCTTCGGCCGCTCGGACACGTCACCAACCTGACTAGGGTACCGGAGCAAGGCGCCCAACCCCAAAACGGCACCCAAACGGCCTCCGAAAACCATCCCTCCGCGCCCCGCCCGCGGCGCCGAAGCTTTCCCCCTGCCCGGCTCCGGCACTAGATTCGTAAGCAAGATGAGCAAAACGACCAACACCAGCCAGGCAGCAACCACAGCAACCGCATATTGGACCGTCGGCCCGGAGCAGGGTGAACTCCGGCGCGAGGAACTGCCCGCACCCGGCCCGGGCGAAGCCCTGGTCCGCTCGCTCTACTCCGGCATCAGCAAGGGCACCGAGATGGTGGTGCACAACGCCCGCGTGCCGGAGTGCATCGCCGAGGAGATGGCCGCGCCGCACCAGGAAGGCAGCTTCCCGTCGCCGGTGAAGTTCGGCTACCTCTCCGTCGGCGTCGTCGAGCAGGGCCCGGCCGAGTGGCAGGGCAAGACGGTCTTCTGCCTGCACCCGCACCAGGACCGCTACATCGTCCCGGTCGAGTCCCTCACGGAAGTCCCCGACGGCGTTCCGGCCCGCCGCGCCGTCCTCACCGGCACCGTGGAAACCGCCGTCAACGCCCTCTGGGAGGCCGGACCGCGCCTCGGCGACCGCGTCGCAGTCATCGGTGCAGGGCTGGTTGGCGGCATGGTCGCCAAGCTCCTGGCAACGTTCCCGCTGGGCCGGCTGCAACTGATCGACGTCGACCCCGCCAAGCGCGCCTTCGCCGACACCCTGGGCGTCGACTTCTGCCACCCCGACGACGCGCTGGACGATTGCGACATCGTGATCCACTGCTCCGCCTCCCAGGCCGGCCTGCAGCGCGCCCTGCAGTTGGTGGGCGACGAGGGCGAGATCATCGAGATGTCCTGGTACGCGGACCGCCTGGTCACCCTGCCGCTGGGCGAGGACTTCCACGCCCGCCGGCTTTCCATCCGCGCCAGCCAGGTGGGCGTCGTCGCCCGCGCCCGCCGCCACCGCCGCAGCAACGCCGACCGGCTCGACCTGGCCGTCTCGCTGCTTGCCGACCCGGTCTTCGACATCTTCCTCACCGGCACGTCCGCGTTCAGCGAGCTGCCCGACGTCGTGCAGCGCCTCTCCGACGGAAGCCTGGACGCGCTCTGCCACGTCATCGAATACCCCGAAGTTCCCGCAACCGAAAGCACGAGGTAATCCGTGTTCAGCCTGACCGTCCGCCGCAATTTCATGATCGCCCACAGCCTGCCGCGACCCGCCTTCGGCCCCGCGCAGGGCCTGCACGGCGCCACCTTCGTCACGGAGGTGACCTTCCGCCGCCCGGCCTTGAACGAGGATGCGATCGTGCTGGACATCGGAGAAGCCGGGGACGTGCTGGATGCCATCCTGGCGGACCTGAACTACAAGAACCTCGATGAGCACCCGGACTTCGCCGGCAAACTCAGCACCACCGAAGCCCTCGCGCAGTACATTGCCGACGCCGTCGCCGGCCGGATCCGCGATGGGGAGGACGGGAAGGCCCTCGCCGGCATCGACGTCACGCTGCGTGAAACCCCGGACGCCTGGGCCAGCTACTCGCTCGAGTTCGACGCCCGCTAGCAGCCCGTGGCAGCGCCCCGCCTCCGCCTCCTGGTGCCCGGCAACGTGCGCCACAACTCCGGCGGCAACGCCTACAACGCCGCCCTGATCCGCGCCCTGCGCGCCCTCGGGGTGGCGGCCGTGTCCTGCGAGGTCGACGGCGACTGGCCGGTCGGCAGCGCGGCCGACCGGCAGCAGCTGCGCCGCCTGCTGACCGAGTCCGACGCCGGCCAGCCCACGATGGTGGACGGCCTGGTGGCCTGCGGGGCGCCGGACGCGCTGGAAACGGCGGCCGCTGCCGGGGCGCCGGCCTGGATCCTGCTGCACATGCCGTTGGACGCGCACCCGGATCTGGAACGCCGCGCACTGCAGGCCGCGGCGGGTGTTATCTGCACCAGCAACTCTGCGGCGGCGACCCTGCGGGAACGGCACGGGATGGATGCAGCCGGGAAGATCCGCGTCGCGCTGCCCGGCACCGACCCCGCGCCGGCAGCCGCCGGCTCCGAACCGCTCCACCTGCTGGCGTTGGCCGCACTGTTGCCCAACAAGGACCAGCTGCTCTTGTTGCGTGCCCTGGCCGGCGTTAGGGACCCGGCCTGGACGGCCACGCTCGCCGGATCGGACACCGCGGACCCCGCCTACGCCGCGCTGCTGCGGAGCGAAACGGATCGTCTTGGCCTCAGCGGCCGGGTCCGCCTCCCGGGTGAACTGCGCGGAGCGGCACTGGATGCGGAGTGGGCCGCCGCGGACCTCAGCCTGCTGATCTCCCGGGCCGAAACCTACGGCCTGGTGGTGACGGAATCGCTGGCCCGCGGTGTGCCGGTGATCGTTCGGCAAGGCACAGGCGCCGTAGAAGCGCTCGCCGCCGGCAGCCCCGCAGGCAAAGGAACCGCCTCCGCTGCGGACATCCCCGCGGCCGCGCCAGCGGCAGAGACAGAGCCTGCGGCAGGGCCGGAAGCAACCGCGCTGCCGGGCGCCGCCGTCGAACTCGGTTCAGACCCCGCACCGCTCGCAGCGCTGCTCCGCCGCTGGCTCACCGACGTCACGCTCCGCACCGACTGGCGGGCCGCCGCACGATCCGCCCGGGGGCACCTGCCCGGCTGGGACGCCACGGCGCGGTCCGTCCTCGCGATCCTCGGCGGGCCCGACCACCCAACTAACTCGCAGTAGTTGTCGTTTTGAGGGCCCATAATGACAACTATTGCGAGCTAGTTGGGGGCCGGAGGTGCAGAATGGCCCCATGACGACCGAGCCCAGCACTGTGCAACTGCCGCCCGCGGAGAGCCTCACCGCCGAACGGCTCCGCGCCTGGTCCTGGCACCGGCAGGGCCTGGACGGCTCGCTGGCCGGCTGCACCGCGGAACAGGTCTTCGCCCGGGGCGGCTGGGCACGGTCCGTGGGCGGGGCCAACCCGTACCTCACGCTCTTCGCCCGGGCGGGGATCCGGCGCGCACAGGTGGACGCCGACGTTCTGGCGCACCGCATCCTGGAGCTGCCCACGGCCCGCGGCTGCACCTACGTGTTGGGCGCCGACGACTTCGACTGGGCGCTGCGGCTGGGGCGCGACCCCGCCGAGGCCGGCTTCAAGGTGGTGGGCCGGCTGGGGGTGGACCGCGGAGAAATCGCGCTGCTCGAGGAACAGGTGCTGCACACCCTCACCGAAGCCGGCGTCCCGCTCGACCCGCGGCAGCTCAAGGACGAACTTGGCGATTCGGTGCGCAACCTCGGCGAGGAGGGCAAGAAGAAGGGCGCCGCCACCACGCTCCCCACCGCGCTCGGCATCCTGCAGGCGGACGGCCGGATCCGCCGCGTCCCCGCCAACGGCCGCCTCGACCAGCAGCGTTACGCCTACGAGCCATGGGGACTGCGGCCGAGCACGCTCAGCGACGAGGACATCCGCGCGGAGCTGATCCGCCGCTACCTCGGCTGGACCGGAGGGGCCAGCTTCAAACAATCCCAGTGGTTCAGCAGCTTCACGGTGGCGCAGAGCAAGGCAGCGTTCGCCGCCGTCGGCGCCGTCGAGGTTCCCACCGCCGCCGGGGGAGACCCGCTCTGGATGCTGCCCGACGACGTCGAACGCCTCGCCGCCTTCGAGGAACCGGCCGAAGAACAAATCCAGCTGCTCGCCGGAACGGACTCGCTGGTGCTGCTGCGCCGGAACGCGGGGGAGCTGCTGGACGCGGAGGACCAGGACAAAAGGGCGCTGGGCTCGCTCGCGCTGCAGGCGGACCTGGCGGACCATCCGATTCTTGACCGCGGCCGGATCATCGGGCTCTGGCAGTACGACCCGGGCCGGGAGCGGATCGCCGCCTGGGTGTTCACCGCCCCCACGCCAGCGGTCACCCGCCGGATTGCCGAGGTGGAGGCCTGGATCAAGGAGGACCTGGGCGACTTCCGGGCCTTCAGCCTGGACTCGCCGGCGTCGCGGCGGAAGCGGATCGACGCGCTGCTGGCGTCAACGACCGCCACCGCCGAACGGTAGGCAGTCATCGGATCCGGCTGGGTCAGGTGCCTCGGTGACCGGCGAAGAAATCGCGCAGCAATGCGCCGCATTCCTGCTCCCGGACGCCTGCGTAGACTTCCACCCAATGGTTGAGCCGGCGCTCGCGGAGGATGTCGAACACAGAGCCGGCGGCCCCGGCCTTCTCATCCCAGGCGCCGAAGACCACCCGCGGAATCCGGGCCAGCACCACCGCGCCGGCGCACATGGCGCACGGTTCCAGCGTCACCACCAGCGTGCAGTCCTCCAGCCGCCAGCCGTCGCCGGCCACGCCGTCGTCCGCGCTGCGTGCGCGCAGTTTGGCCGCGGCCTCCCGGATCGCCACCATTTCGGCGTGCGCCGTCGGGTCCCCGAGTGCCTCCCGCTCGTTTCGCCCGGTGCCGAGCACGGCGCCGTCCGGGCCGATCACGACGGCGCCGATCGGCACGTCCGCCGTGGCCAGCGCGCGGCGGGCCTCGGCGAGGGCCAGGCCCATCCATTCCGCATGGCGGGGCTCGGGGGTAGTCATGGCTCAATGATAGTTTCGACACTAAGCAAGCTGTGCACCCGTGCGGTGCACCGGGAAGTCGGGAGACGGCATTGAGCACGAAGACTGAGAGCTGGCTGATGCGGCGCTGGGGCAGGTGGGTGGTCCCGTACGCCGCACTGTGGGTCACCATGCTGATCGGCGGCATCGTCGTGGTCGCCTTGGCGCTCACCAGTGCGGAGGTCTATGACAATGTCGTCGACGACGCCGGCCTCGCGAACCTGGACAAGCCCACGCTTTCGTTCATGCAACAGCTGCGCAACCCGGGCCTGGATGCCTTCGTTACCGGGTTCACCAACATCGGCGGCGGCATCGGCATGCCGATCCTGGCCAGCATCCTCACGGCTACGCTGATCTGGGTCTCCCGGACCTGGCGGCCGCTGATCCTGATCGGCGGCGCCGCCGCGGTTTCCATTACCGCCACCTCGCTGGGCAAGAAACTGATCGGCCGGGCCCGCCCCGACTTTGCGGACGCGGTGCCGCCCTACGAGACGTCGCCGTCGTTCCCCAGCGGCCACACCCTGAACTCCACTGTTGTGATCGGCCTGGTGGTCTACCTGGCCTGCCTGCATGTGAAACGCACCCTTGCCCGCGTGGGTTTCATCACGGCGGGTGTGATCTTCGTCTTTGCGATGGGCATGAGCCGGGTGTTCCTGGGCCACCACTGGATGACCGACGTGATCTTCGGCTGGGCACTGGGACTGGGCTGGGTGGGGATCGTGATTCTGGCCCACCGGCTGTTCCATGTGCTGCGGCACCGCGAACACACGGGCCCGGCCCCGACGTTCGACAATAAGGCGCACCTGCGCGACCGCGCCCCCGACAGCATCGCGGACGTGGCCGCGGCCGACGCCGCCGCCGCCGCCGCCGACTCCGATCAGAGTGGCTCCGCGGGGCGGTCCTCGACGTCCGGGTGATAGTTTTGACCCATGCGCACTCTCGTTGTGGACCACCCGCTGGTCGCCCATAAGCTCACCGTTCTGCGGGACAAGAACACCCCGTCCCCGGTCTTCCGCCAGCTCACCGAGGAGCTCGTCACGCTCCTGGCCTATGAGGCAACCCGCGACGTCCGCACCGAGCCGGTCACCATCGAGACGCCGGTCAGCACCACCATCGGCACGGCGTTCACCAAGCCCACCCCGCTGGTGGTCCCGATCCTCCGCGCCGGACTCGGCATGCTCGAAGGCATGACCAAGCTGGTCCCCACCGCCGAGGTCGGCTTCCTGGGCATGGCGCGGGACGAAGAAACCCTGGACATCATCACCTACGCCGAGCGCCTGCCCGAGGACCTCACGGACCGGCAGATCTTTGTCCTGGACCCGATGCTCGCCACCGGCGGCACCCTGCGCGAGGCGATCAAGTTCCTCTTCAAGCGCGGCGCCTCGGATGTTACCTGCATCTGCCTGCTGGCCGCCCCGGAGGGCCTGGCCAAGCTGGAAGAAGAGCTCTCGGACGCGAACGTGACCATCGTGCTGGCCTCGATCGACGAGAAGCTCAACGAGAAGTCCTACATCGTGCCCGGCCTGGGCGACGCGGGCGACCGCCTGTACGGCATCGCGGGCTAGGCGACCGTCTAGCCAGGCAGCTGCGTCGGCGCCTCCATCCAGGGGTTCCGGCGGGTCCTTTCCGGGACTAGCCTGTGGCCATGGACTGGAAACTTGAACTCATCTTCGTGCCCGTTTCGGATGTGGACCGGGCCAAAGACTTCTACGTGAACAAGGTGGGCTTCAACGCCGACTACGACGAGCGGCCCTCGGAGGGCATCCGCTTTGTCCAGCTGACGCCGCCGGGCTCCGGGTGCTCGATAGCGATCGGCGAGGGGCTCAATGAAGCCCCGCCCGGCACCGCGCCGGGCCTGCAGTTGGTGGTCGGCGACATCGAAGCCGCCCACAAGCAGCTCAAGGACAACGGCGTGGACGTCAGCGACATCGACGTCCAGGACTGGGGCCAGTTTGTCTACTTCGCCGACCCGGACGGCAACAAATGGGGAGTGCAGTACATCCCCGGCCGCCCGACCGGGTAGCCGCTCCGCGCCGCCGTCGCCCCCGGCGGTGCAGCACATGAAAAGGGCCCCGGATCCAGTGGATCCGGGGCCCTTCTCATGCGGGCCTCAAGGCCCCGTGGTGGCGGCTGTTTAGTACCAGTTGTTCGCGTAGTGGAAGTCCAGGGCGCCACACGGAGAACCGTAGCGGTCCTTCACGTACTGCAGGCCCCAGTTGATCTGGGTCCGGTAGTTGGTCCGGTAGTCGGCGCCGGCGCTGGCCATTTTCTCGGCCGGCAGTGACTGGACCACACCGTAGGCGCCGCTGCTGGCGTTGGTGGCGGTGGTCTTCCAGTCGGACTCCCTGGTCCACAGCTTCATCAGGCACTGCATCTCGCTGGGAGCCCAGCCGTGGGCGGGCAGCTGGGAGGCGGCATAGGCCTGCGCGCCGGCGGGATCGTCGATCGCGACCGGCTTTGCCGGTGCCGCCGGGGCGGCGCGGGTCGGCTTAGGGGCCGGGGCAGCCGGGGCCTTGGCGGGCTTGATCTTGGAGGCCTGGGCCTCGACGCTCATCGGGGCGGGCGACGCGGGCGCATTGCTGCCGACGCGCTCGAAGTCCAGGGTCTGCAGGGACGCGGCAGTGTCCTTGGCAGCTTCGGTGGTGTGGGCGGCAGAGCCGGACGCCTGGCCCGCGGCGCCTGCACCCAGCAGGACGGCGAACGCGGTGGCCACGACGGCGGCGCGCTTGCCATTGGTCCGAGCCCTCGACGAGGACACGGCCGAAGGGCGCTTGGCCGGCTCGGCACGGTGGCGTGCGGTGTCGGACGTGCGTTTAGCGCCCTCTGGGCGCGTGGGTTCCTTGATTTCAGTCATGTTCGCCTCTCAACGCCTACGGAGTTAGCTGTCGGGTTCGGATGCGAAATCCGGCCGCACGGAATCTCGACGTGTCGGCTTCACCCCTAGGGTGCATGGATGCAGAATGCCCGGGAACACTGGGTTCCCCGTCTCTGCCTGGTCCATGGGAATCCGGGAGCGGCAGAGTTTGGCGTCAGCCCGGATACGCGGCCAGATCGATGGCCGCACCCTAAAACGGTACCGGACTTTCACTCGGAAGTCACATTTAGGTAACGGCGGCCCGCCGCTGCGGTGTGGCGTCTTGCCTATTGGGCCGGGTGTTGGTGGCCCGTTTCGACGGTTCCCTGCCTGCACGACGCCGGTAAGCATCGAGGGGTCAGGGAACCGTCGAAACGGGCAGGCAGGCTGCTACGTCAGGGGCTACGCCACCGGGGGCGCCGCGGGCAGCCGCACGGTGAACTCCGTACGCCCCGGCCGGGACGTGACTTCGACCGTTCCGCCGTGGGCCTCGACAATCGATTGCACAATGGACAGGCCCAGGCCGCTGGTGCCTTCCGACGCCGCGGCCGCGGTCGCGACGGCTGAAGTGGCCGCCGACCCTGGGGCGGGACGGGCCGCTCGGCCGGCAGCGCCACCTGCAGACCGGTTGGTGCGGGCTGCGTCCGCCCGGGAGAAGCGGGCGAAGACCCGGCCCAAGAATTCGGGGGCGATGCCGCCGCCGTTGTCCGTCACTGTGACCACGGCGCTGCCGTCCGCCGAGCGCCTCACGCCCGTGATCACGGTGGTTCCGGGGTCCGTGTGCTTGCGGGCATTGGACAGCAGGTTGGCGAGGACCTGGTGAAGCTGGGTTGCGTCCCCGCGCACCACCACGGGCTCGTCCGGGAGCTCCAGCTGCCAGGTGCGGTCCGGTGCCATGACTTTCTCGTCGCTGACGGTCTCGACGGCCAGCTGTGTGAGGTCGACGTCGGTGAGTTTGAGCGGTTGCCCCTCGTCCAGGCGCGCCAGCAGCAGCAGGTCCTCCACCAGGGTGGTCATCCGTTCGGACTGGCTCTGGACGCGGGCCAGGGACTTCTCGCCGTCGGGCGTGAAGTGTTCGGTCATCCGCATCAGCTCCGTGTAGCCGCGGATGGCGGTGAGCGGGGTGCGGAGCTCATGCGAGGCGTCTGCGACGAACTGGCGCACCTTCATTTCGCTCTCCTGCCGCGCCTCGAGGGCGTTGGAGACGTTGTCCAGCATCTGGTTCAGCGCGTGGCCCACGCTGCCCACCTCCGTTCCCGGATGGGCCGCCGACGCCGGGACGCGCACCCCCAGCGCTACCTCACCGGCGTCCAAGGGGAGCCGGGAGACCTTGGTGGCAACCTCGGAGAGCTGCTCCAGCGGTTTCATGGTCCGTCGGATCAGGGCGGTGCCGGCGAGCCCGATCAGCACGAGGCCGCCCGTCGAGACGATGCCCAGGGTCCAGACGAGGGACGCCAGGGTGTTTTGTTTTTCTTCCAGCGGGAGGCCGGTGACAATGATGTCGCCGTACGGGGCGCGCACGGCGGTGAGTCGGTAGGCGCCGGCCGAGAGCGTCCGTTCCACCGGCACGCCGTCCGGGCGCAGCGCCAGCAGGGCGGCGTCGTCGGCGGCGGAAAGGCTCTGGCGGGTGGCGTCGTCGGCCAGGAAGCCGGGGTCGCTGACGGCGCCGTTGGAGATGCGGGCAGTGAGCGTTCCGATGCCCTGTCCCCGGGCTTCTAGCAGGTCGGGGCGCCGGCCGGAGTCGTCGGTGGAGGGCCTGCCGAACTCGCTCGCGCGGTGCGAGGCCTGGGCCAGCTGGGTGTCGAGCTGCCGGGTGAGGACCACGTCCATGGAGACGTAGCTAAAGACTCCCACCGCACCGCAGATGGCGACGAGCAGCGCCATGGCGAGCAGGACCAGCCGCGTCCGCAGGTGCCAGGTGGACGGGTTGCGCCAGTCGGGACCGGGGACTGGCGCCACGCCGGAAAGGGTGGGCATGGATCAGTCCGCCGGTTTCAGTACGTAACCGGCGCCGCGCACGGTGTGGATCATCGGTGCGCGGTTGGCGTCGATTTTCTTGCGCAGGTAGGAAATGTAGAGCTCCACAATGTTCGCCTGGCCGCCAAAGTCGTAGTCCCAGACCCGGTCCAGGATCTGGGCCTTGCTGATGACCCGCTTGGGATTTTCCATCAGGTAGCGCAGCAGTTCGAACTGGGTGGCGGTCAGGTGCAGCTCCTCGCCGGCGCGGGTGACGTCGCGGGTATCGACATTGAGCACCAGGTCACCCACTACGAGTTCGGCGGTGTCCATGGCGGCCACCCCGGAGCGCTGGACCAGCCGGTGCAACCGCAGCAGGACCTCTTCCATGCTGAACGGCTTCGTCACGTAATCATCGCCCCCGGCCGCCAGACCGGTAATGCGGTCCTGGACGGCGTCTTTGGCCGTGAGGAACAGCGCGGGAACCTCGGGCGCAAACGCACGGATCCGGCTGAGCAGCTCAACGCCGTCGAACCCGGGCAGCATCACATCCAGCACCAGGACGTCGGGGCGGAACTCCTTGGCGAGCTTGACAGCTTCGGGACCATCGGCCGCCACCGCCACGGACCAGCCGGCCATTCGCAGCCCCATGCTCATGAGCTCGGACAGGCTGGGCTCATCGTCCACCACCAGCGCGCGGATGGGAGAGCCGTCCGGATGCGTGAGCTGGGGAAGGTTGTTGGTCATGGAGTGCGAAGTGGCCATGGGACGACTCTCCGATCTGCCGTTGGGCCGAGGCTTTGGGGACCCTGTGCGGCACCTGTGAATCCCAGACTACCGAGCTGTACGCTGCCCCGGAGGTGCAAACGCCACGAGTCAGCCTCGGCCCGGGGCCTGCCCAGTCCGTGGACTGGTTGTGGTGGCGTGACTCTTTCGAGACGATTCCGCCAGTATTGCTTACCGTGAATATTTTCGGCCTAGAGGTGGCAGTTGCTGAAGAATCTTCGACGAACTGGGGTGCGCGTACTCGCATGCAGTGAAACGCACAATTATTCGTAGGCTTATCAAAATTGTGATTTGCGCTACAATCGGTGATTTCGTCTCACAATGCGGACTTTGGAGTCCATTGTTACTTGCTAGTTCTTATTGTTACGTTGCACACTTCAATTGTGAACAAGAACTCAACAGCACCTGCAGCCGCAGCTTCCTGGATCAGCGCACCAGCTGGTACTGAGATGCCCTGTTGTCGAATGCACGCCTAACTTCTACACCCCAGAACGTTTCTAGGCATTCGCCCCCAGCCCAGCGTCGGGCGCCCCTCCCCAGTTTTCATTGCGGGGAACTCAGCATTCGAGCCGCGATGACGGCCATTCACATTGAGGTAAGCATTTCATGTCAGTTGCATCCGGATACGTCCACATCTCCGTCCGTAACGCCAACAAGGCCGGGCAGACCGGCCTCCGCCAGGGCTTCGGCGGCCGCCCGAGCTTCGGTCCCGCAGGATCCGGCAGCAGCTTCCCGGCCCCCGGTTACGCCGCGCAGGGCTACAACCCCAACTCGTACGGCCAGCTTCGTGCCGTCCCCGCCGCTGAGTCGGCGCCGACTACCGCGCCGACCCCGGTGATCGCTCCCGGCAACGGCAGCCCGGTCCGCCCCGTGCCCAACGACAATGTGGCCCGTGGCTTCGTGCTCTACATGGGGATCGACGAGGAAACCGCGGCCGCTGCCGGCACCTCGATCGCCAAGCTGGCCCAGGAAATCCGCGCCTATGCCCAGTCCCTCGTCGCTGGTGCTGAAAGCTACGCCGCTGTCGCCGTCGCCCCGGCGTCCGCGCCGGGTTCCGCGCTCGACGTCGTCCGGTCCACCTTTGGCGACCCGACTGCCGGTGCCCGCCAGCGCGCCGAGAACGCACGGCTGCAGCAGGCACAGGATCCGCGCCCGTCCGGCGTGCTGATCGACCTCGCCCGCCGCGAAGTGGCGCTCGACGGCGAATCGCTGAACCTTACGTTCAAGGAATTCGAACTGCTCAACTACCTCGTGGAGAACGGCACCCGCACCGTGGGCCGCGACGAACTCCTCGAAGGCCTGTGGCGCAACGCCGAAGAGGTGCCCAACGAGCGCACCATCGACGTGCACATCCGCCGGCTGCGCTCCAAGCTTGGCCGCCTGGCGAACACGGTGCGCACCGTGCGCGGCCAGGGCTACCGGTTCTACGAGCACCCCGAGGTTGTTGTCTGGGCCGCTCCGGAATACTCCATCTAGCCTTAGCTTTACGCAAAGCGTCCGTCCCTGTTCCGGGGGCGGGCGCTTTCGCTTTCGCGGCACGATCCCTCGGCGCCTGCGCTCGTTCCTCGCGCAACAACGGCGCTCTCGGGATGTGCCGCTGCGCTGCAGCGCCCTCGCAACACGAACGGCGGATTCGGGGCGCGGCAAGGCCGGATTTTGGGGCCGCGGCGTGGCGGGCACCGCGAAGCGGGCACGGCCCCAAATCCGGCGAAGCCGCCGCCGGTGGGGCTACGGGGTTTGGACTCTGTTGCGTTTGGGGGCTTCGGCGTAGGCTCGCTCCCGTCGATCCGACTATTGGGAGGAAACATGTCTGTTGCACGTATTACTACCCTGAGCTCGAACTCCAAGACCTCGTTTGAGGATGCCATCAAAGAAGGCGTCGACCGGGCCAACAAGACCCTGCGGAACGTCACCGGGGCATGGGTCAAGGAGCAGAAGGTTGAAATAAGCGGCGGCGCCGTCGTGGCCTGGCATGTGGTGCTGGAAGTGACCTTCGTCCTGGACGACTGACAGGGCACCCGATGTGGAGCGCGCTCGTGGTGAAGCCGGCCGCACTAGGATTGAGCCATGAGCGCGCATCACATTAGACGTCTGGTGCTCATGCGGCACGCGAAGGCGGACTGGCCGGGCGGCGTCGCCGACCACGAGCGGCCGCTTGAAGAGCGCGGACACCGCGAGGCGCCGCTGGCCGGCAAATGGCTCCTCAAACACGGGGTGGTCCCCGACTTCATCCTCTGCTCCAGTGCCCTGCGGACACGGCAGACCTGCACCTGGGTGTGCAGCGAACTGGGGGATAAGGCCCCGACTCCGAAACTGGAGGACGGTCTTTACGGCGCCTCGGCCCTGCGCATGCTGGCCGTGATTAACCACGTCCCTGACACCGTCACAACGCTCATGGTGATCTCCCACATGCCCGGCGTGCAGGACCTGGCCATGCACCTGGCCTCCCGCGACTCCAACCATGATGCCTACATGGATGCGGCCACGCGCTATCCCACCAGCGGCCTGACCGTTTTCGAGATCGAGAAGCCCTGGGCCGAGCTCGACGGCCAGGACGCGCGACTGACCCACTTCAAGGTTCCGCGCGCAAAGTAGCAGGTCAGCGCGCCGGACCGTTGATGGTCAGCACCCTCATTGTGTTGTTTACTGATGCTGTTATTGCTTTTACTGCCGGTGTTTTCTAAGCGACCGAGGGAAAAGGTGGATCAACGTGGATTCAGGACAGCTCGTAGGGATCATCGTCGGCATCGTCGTGGTGCTCGCGATCATTGCAGTGGCACTCTATTTCAGCCGTAAACGCAAGACGGACGCTGACCGGAACCGGGCTGCGGAAATGCGTGAGAAGGCAGAGGCCGACCAACTCGCCGCGAGGGACCACGAGGCCAAAGCGGCGCGGGCGGAAGCCGATGCAAAGGCCGCCGAAGTCGAGGCCGAACGCCTCCGCATGCAGGCACGCGGCACGCAGCAGGAGGCAGCGGCCGTCCGTGCCGGCGCAGAAGAACAGCTCCGACGGGCCGACGACGTCGATCCGGATGTCGTAACGACCGAACGCGACGAGGCCCACACCCACGATGCCGGCACCCACCAGGCCGGCACCCACGATGCCGGCACCCACGAGGCCGGCACCCGCGAGTCACAGCCGCACGAGGAGCTACGCCGGGACGAGGAGCTGCGACCACAGGAGGAACTGCGCCGGGACCGGAGCGACCGTGATCGTCCGGCAGGCACCGGCGGCGTCGTAGACCACCCCGGGGAGCCGGCTGCGGAGCGCCGCGATGCCGAGGACCCGCGCGATGAACGGCCGCGCAATCTCTGAGGCGCGGCAGCGGCGACGGCCGCAGGAGCGATGACACCTCGACATTCCGGGCTTGCCCTGCTCGTCGCCATCCTGTGGGGCGTCAACTTCGTAGCCATCGACCTCGGCCTGCACCCCGACGGCGCACATATGCCGCCACTTTTGTTCGTGGCGATGCGCTTCACCCTCGTGGTGTTTCCCTGCATCTTCTTCATCCGCAAGCCGGACGTGAGCTGGAAAGCCATAATCGGCGTCGGCCTGTTGATGAGCGCGGGCCAGTTCGGCCTGCTTTACCTGGCCATGGCGCTCGGCATGCCCGCGGGCCTGGCCTCGCTGGTGCTTCAGGCCCAGGTCCTGCTGACGGTGCTGCTGGCCGCGGGGATCCTGGCCGAACGGCCAACCCGGAGGCAACTCGCCGGCGTCGTGCTGGGGATTGCCGGGCTCGCCGTCGTGGCCGTCGGCCGCAGCCTAGTGGCCCCCCTGCTGCCACTGATGATCGTGCTGGCCGCGGCGCTGTCCTGGGCCGGCGGCAATGTCGTGGCACGCAAGGCCAAGGCCGCCTCCGGATTGGGGCTGGTGGTGTGGTCCGGCGCCGTGGTGCCGTTGCCGCTCGCCGGACTTTCGCTGCTGGTGGACGGCCCGGCCGCGGTGTCGGACGCCCTGCTGCAGCTGCAGCCGGTCACGATGCTCAGCGCGCTCTACACCGCCGTGTTTGGTTCCCTCATCGGGTACGGCATCTGGAACCGGCTGCTGGGACTGTATCCGTCCTCCGCCGTCGTTCCCTTCACCCTGCTGGTCCCGGTGGTCGGTATGACGACGGCGTGGCTGGTGCTGTCCGAGGTGCCCTCAGCGGCGGAAGTTGGAGGCGGCCTGCTGCTCCTGGCCGGGGTGGCAACTGCCGTGCTGCCGGGCGCCGGCATGCGGCGCGGCGGCACGCGAAGGCCCGGCATGCGACGCGGCGGCGAAAACGGCCAAGCCCGGGGTGGTCAGCGCCGGGTGGGAGCTTTGCCGGAGGGCCGGGGCGGAGCCTTGGCAGCGGGCTTGGCAGGCGTCCTGGGAGCCGGCTTGGACCCTGAAGACGCAGACGACGACGCCGGCCGCTTGGCCGACGGTGCAGCGGACCGTGGTGCCGCGGTTCGTGGAGCTACGGACCGGGATGCCGAGGTGCGGGATGGAGCGGAGACGCGCGGCGCAGCCGAGCGCGGCGTCGACGCCCGGGCGGCAGGGCGGCTGGCAGGGCGGGCTGGCTTGCGGGGTGCCGAACCCCTGGACGCGGAAGCCGGGCGCCGCGACGCGTAGGCGGAATCGGATGCGGGCCGGTGCCCGGGCAGGACGGTGCCGGCGAGCAACAGGATCAGCGTGAGCGCTCCCGCCGCCGCGGAGAGGTAGAAGTACAGGTCCGGGTGCTCGGTATCGACGTTGGTGGACAAGGCGTTCGGGTCCGGGTTGAAGGCCAGCCCCCACTGGCGCAGGAACGCGATGCCGAACGCGATGAAGAGGATGCTGCCGACCCCGCTGGCCAGCAGTGTCTTGTACCGCCGTCGGACCAGCACCTCGGCCACGGACGCCACATAGGCGAGCGCGGAGGCGGCCAGGAACCAGAGTCCTACCGTTTCGTGCAGGGTGACGCCCGTGAGCACCAGCAGCGCCAAGGCCGCCAGGGCTGCCGCGATGGCGGTCTTCCCGCTTTTACCCATGTGGCGCATGTGACTAATCATCCCCGAGCGGGGCTATTTCACGACGTAGCCACGCATGATCGCCATGATTGCGGCGACACTTTGAGCCCGCGTCCGCTCCGGGTTGTAGGTCTGGCGGTCCAGCCCCACGACAAAACACGCCCCAAAGATCGCCGTCTCCAGGCTGCCGCGGGACAGGGCCGGATCCACCGGATACTTGGCGGCCACGGCCTCGATGGCCGCGCCAATCACGCCGAGCAGCCGGCCGCGGAGCTCGGTGAAGGTGTCCTGCCACTCGCTGGGCGTCCGCCAGTTCTCGCTGACCCACAGCCGGGCGAAGGAAGGGTACTCGGCCATGAAGTCCATCGCCTGGCCGATCATCTCGTCCATTGCCTCGAGCGGGTCCGCCGACCCGTCCTTGACGCTCAGCAGGCGCGCCATGAGGATGTCCACGCCGTGACGGAGCAGCTGCGCGATCAGATCCGACTTGCTGCCGAAGTTGTAGTACACGGTGCCCTTGGAGACGCCCGCGGCTGCGGCGATCTCGTCGACCGTCACGCCCGCGGCCCCGCGCTCGCCGATCAGCTCCATCGAGGCCTCGAACAGCTTCTGCTTGGTCGCGTTGGTGCGCCCGGGCCGGAGTTTCTTGCCGGCGTCGGCGTCGGGCGCCGCGTCGGTCGCCGCGGCTACGCGGGGCGTGGTGCTCATACGGCGATCTCCGGCTTCAGCGTCTTGAGGGTCCAGAACTTGTGCTTCCGGACGGCGACGGCGGACATCGCCAGTCCCAGCAAAGTGTAGCCAACCAGGCCCAGCATGGTGGGCAGGATGCTGGCAAGATCGGCTCCATAGATCAGGTGCCGCATGCCGTTGACCACGTAGCCCATCGGCAACAGCTGGTGCACCACATGCAGCGGCTCCGGCGTGGTCTGCCAGGGGAAAGTGCCGCCGGAGGAGACCAGTTGCAGGACCAGCAGGATCAACACCACCAGCTTGCCGGGCGAGCCGAGCAGCGCCACCACACCCTGGATGATCGCACTGAAGGCCATGGCGGCTGCCAGCATCAGGACCCACATGAGGACAGGGTGGGCCGGATTCAGGCCCAGCCCCAAATCCACCACCAGGGTCAGCAGGCTGGCCTGGACGGCGGCGACCGTGAGGAACGGCAGCCAGCCGCCGACGGCGATTTTCCACGTCGGCGCGTTGGATGCCAGGGCACGCTGCGTGACCGGCCGCATCGCCTGGATCAGCATGAAGACGCCGATCCACAGGGCCAGGGTCAGGAAGAACGGCGCCAGTCCGGCCCCATAGGAGCCCGCCTTGGCCTGCGAGACGTTGCTGACGGCAACGGGGTCCGCCATCACCTTGGCGAGGCTGTCCTTTTGCGCGCCGTCCGGGTTCGGCACCTTGCCGGCGCCCTTGCCCAGTTCGGCCGCGAGGGTTCCGGCGCCGTCGGATGCCTTCTTCGAACCGCTGTCCAGCTGCGCTGCGCCGTCGTCGAGTTGCTGGGCGCCTTGGGCGAGTTTTTCCGCGCCGGCCAGGGCATTCTGCTGGCCGGTGGCGAGCTGTGCGCTGCCGGCGGCGAGCTGGTCCGCCCCGGCTGAGGCCTGCCCGACGGCGCCGCTCAGGGCGGGGGCAGCGGCGGCAAGTTTCGCGGCGCCAGCGCTGACCGCGGCGGATCCGTCCGCCAGTTGCTGCACCTGGCCGGCGGCATCCTGGAAGGCGGCCGCTGCTCCGGAAGGTGCGGGGGCGGAGTTCGCGTCATAGTCGGCCAGAATGGCATCGGCCTGGGCCTGGGTAATCACGCCGGCGGCGACCAGGCGGCCGTTGGAGGCGACGACGCGGCCGCGCTGGGCCTGCGCTGCGGCCTGTTGGGCGGACGCTAGCTGGCCCGCCATGCCCTGCAGCTTGGTGTTCAGCGCGGCATTGCCGGCAGCGACCCGGGCAGCGCCGTCGGCCAGCCGCTGCGTATCCGCGGGCAGTGTGGCGGTCTTGTCCTTGAGCTGGTGGAGGCCGCCGGCGAGCTGCCCGGCCCCGGAGTTCAAGGCATTCGCCCCGTCGAGGAGTTTGCGCTGCCCGGCTACCAATTCGCCGGTGCCGTTCCTGAGCGAGGACGTGCCTTGGTGCAGGCTCGCCGCGCCGTTGTGGAGCGACGACACCCCGCCAGCGAGGTCTTTGGCGCCGTCGGACGCCTTGAGTATCTGGGTATGGATGGTGCCGAAGCCGGTGAGGAGCTGGTTGGCGGTTTCTTCGCCCACCTCCTTCGCCACGGTCGAATGGACAGCGGTGGTGAGCTTGTCCACGATCGTGCCAAGCAGGTAGTTGTTCGCGTCGTTGGTGGTGACGTTCAGCATGGCCTGGTTGGCGGCGTCGAAGCTACCGGGCGAGACGAGGTTGGCGGAGAAGTCCCGCGGGATCTTCAGCGCGAAGGCGTACTGGCCGCTGCTCACGCCCTGGTCCGCCGCCTCGGCACTGGAGACGGTCTGCCAGTTGAAGACGTGGCCGTCCACGAGGCTGTCGGCCACCTTCCGGCCCGCCTCCAGCCGGGTGCCGTCGGCGGAGCTGGCGCCGGTGTCCTCGACCACCAGGGCCGCGTCGATCTGGTTCAGCTTCCCGTAGGGATCCCAGTTGGCGTACAGGTACACCGCGCCGTAGAGCAGCGGTACCAGGGTCAGGGCCACGATGGTCAGCTTCGGCAGCAGGCCGCCGGTCATGCGCTTGAGTTCGGAACGGGCAAGCCGCAGCACGGTCATCGGGCATCCTCGGTTTCGTGGTCAGGGTGGGCAGCGGACGGTTCCGGCGCGACGGCATTGCCGATCTCCGCGGCTGGACCGGTCCAGCCCGGCGGGAGGTTGCCGACGGTGGCGACGACGGCGAGCGGGCGGCCGGCGTCGTACGCCAGTTCCTGCAGCCGCGGCAGCCAGTGAGTCGGATCGCCGCTGTGGCGGTCAGGGGAATCGACCACCAGCAGGTCGGTCCGGGGGTTGGCCAGGGCCAGTGCCGTCAGCAGCTCGAGCCGGCGGTCGGCAGGAAGCTCCTCGGCCCAGCGCCCGGCGATGTCCTCGAAACGGTTCACCTTCAGCCACGGCGTGCTGAGCAGCGCGCCCCGGTAGCGGCGGGGGATCAGGGCCAGGTCCTCGGTAACCAGATCCCGGACGCTCAGGTGTTGCTCCGGCTCGTTCACCCCGGGGGCGTCCACCACGGCGCTCGCCTGCCGGAGCTGCTTGATCCGGGTGGTGCCGTCCCACTCGAGGGTGCCGGCCGAGGGCTTCCTCCGGCCGCTCAGGGTCAGGGCCAGGGCGGTGCGCTGGTCCTGGCGTTGGCCGGCGACGAGCAGCAGTTCACCCCGGCTGGCCTGCAGCGAGGTGGGCGGGAGCAGGTAGTCCCGCCGGCCCTTCACATGAAGCTGTTGAACGGAGAGCAAGGGAAGCCTTTCGAAGAATTGGTCTCCTCCAAGGCTAACTAAACTGACCGGTCAGTTCAAATAGAAGTGAGCGAATAGACATCGAAGGCCCCGGAACCGCCGGTTCCGGGGCCTCCAAACGGCCGTTCGCGCTTACATCCCGTATTCCTCCAGCAGCCGCAGCCACACCTCGCTGATGGTGGGATACGAGGGAACAGCGTGCCAGAGCCGGTCCAGCGGGACTTCACCGACGACGGCGATTGTGGCCGCGTGCAGGAGCTCGGCGACGTCCGGGCCGGCGAAGGTGGCACCCAGCAGCACGTTGCGGTCCTCGTCGACCACGAGCTGGGCCCAGCCCTTGTAGTGCTCGGAATGAAGCGAGGAACCTGCCACCTGGATGGGGAGCTGCACGGAGCTGGCCCTGTAGCCGTCCTTCCTGGCCTGTTCCAGGCTGCGGCCGACGTTGGCCAGCTCGGGGTCGGTGAAGACCACGTTGGGGACGGCGTGCTCGTCGGCCGTGTGGGCGTAGCGGCTCCACGGGCCCGGCTCGCCGGTGAGGGTGCCGTTGGCGCGGGCGGCAATCGCATCGCCGGTGGCCCGGGCCTCGTATTTGCCCTGGTGGGTCAGCAGCACCTTGCCCGCGGCGTCGCCGACGGCGTAGAGCCACGGCGCATGGTCGTTGCCCTCAGCTCCCCGGACGAGTCCGCTCGCATCCGTCTCGAACCTCGGGGGTTTCCCGTCGTCGCCGGTCAGGCCCACGCTCTCCAGCCCAAGGCCTTCCAGTGCCGGGTGCCTGCCGGTGGCGACCAGCAGCTTGTCCACGGTCACGCTGTTGCCGCCGTCGAGCGCCAGCGTCAGGGAACCGTCCTCGTTCTCTCGGACGGCCTGGGTGCCCGTGCGGAGGCGGAGTTCGACGCCGTCCGCGCGCAGTCCGGCCTGGACCAGCTCGGCCGCCGGGGCAGGGAAGGCTCCCAGCAGCCCGCCGCGTGCCACCACCGTCACGGCCGACCCGAGCCGGGCAAAGGCCTGGGCGAGTTCGGTCCCGGCCACGCCGCCGCCGAGCACGCCCAGCCGCGGCGGAATTTCGTGTGCGGAGGTGGCCTCCCGGGTGGTCCAGTAGTCGACCTCCTCGAGGCCTTCGATGGGCGGGATGCTCGGGCGCGAGCCCGTGGCCAGCACCACGGCGTGGCGCGCGGTGAGTGCGTAGCTGTTGCCGTCCACCCCGGCCACCTCCACCCGGCGCGTACCGGTAATCCAGCCGTGGCCGCGGATCAGCTCGATGCCGGTGTCCTCAACCCATTTGACCTGGCTGTCGTCCTGCCAGTTGGAGGTGAAGTAGTCGCGCCGCTTCAGGACAGCCGCGGCATCGAGGACCCGGGTGACGGCCTCTTCGGCTCCGGGCACGGTCTGCGCGCCATGCAGCGCGGTACCGGGCCGCAGCAGGGCCTTGGACGGCATGCAGGCCCAGTATGAACACTCGCCGCCCACCAGCTCCGCCTCCACCAGGACGGCCGTCAATCCGCCCCGGACCACGCGCTCGGCCACGTTCTCGCCCACCGCGCCGGCCCCGATCACGAGGACATCGAATTCACGTTCAAAGTGTGCCGTCATGGCAACAGCCTAGCCCCGCACGGAGCGGTTTCGGCGGGACCCTGTGCAGGAGGTGGGACGTCCGTTACCCTGAGGATCACTTTGGGGAGGAGTTCAGCCGTGGGTGCAGCCAGTTCGAGTGCCGGCGACGCCGGGCCGGCGGCCCGTTTGGGCGCGCGGGACCGGCTGCGCGCGCTGCAGGCCGACATCGTTGAGCTCATCCTTGAGCGCGAGCTGGAGCCTGGCGACCCGTTGCCTACCGAAAACGAACTGGCCGCGCTGCTGGGGGTTGGCCGGAACACGCTGCGGGAGACCTTGAAGGTGCTTCAGGCCCTGGGCGTGATCGAGATCCGGCATGGGTTCGGCATGTTCGTGGCCGCGAGCAACTTCGAGGCGCTGGTGGGCGGCCTCAGCTTCCGGGCCCGGATGTCGCTGCGGCATCGCGGGCAGGAGGCACTGGAGCTGATCGATGCTCGGCGGCTGCTGGAGTCGGGGTTGATCGGCGCCTCCATGGCGCGCATGACGGCGGACCAGCTGGCCGGGCTGGAGGCGGCGGTGCTGGGAATGGAAGAACTGGCCGGTTCGGGGGAGGGCTCTGTCGAAGCCGACGCCGACTTCCACCGGAAACTGTTCGAACCGCTGGGCAACGAGCTGCTGCTCGGCCTGATGGGCGCGTTCCAGGCGGTCTACCGCCGGATCCAACTGGAGCTGGGCCCGGAGCTGGGCCCGGCGAGCGGGCAGGTGGCTGGCGAGCGGGGCGGCGTTGGGACGGCGGGTACGGAGCGGGGCAGCGACGAACCTGGGCGTGCCGCTGTCGGGAGCGCCCACGGCGATCCTGCGCGCCGGGCTGCGCTGCACCGGGGCATCTACGAAGCCGTGGCGGCGGGGGACGCGGTCCTGGCCGCGGAACGGCTGGCCGGCCACTTTGACGAAATGCGTCGCCGGATCTCGGCCGCCGTGGGGGAGTAAGGCCTGGGGAACTAGGCTGCGGCGGTTCTCGCTACGTTTTGCGACAGGCGCGCACCGGATCCGGCACACCCTCGTCCGAAACCGCCGTGTATTTCCGGAACCGCCGCGCTTTTCCGGAACCGCCGCGCTGGGGCATACAAAAAGACCCGCACCGGCGAACCGGTGCGGGTCTTTTCTATCTGTGCGCCCAAAGGGATTCGAACCCCTGACCTTCTGTTCCGTAGACAGACGCTCTATCCAGCTGAGCTATGGGCGCATTCTCGGCTCTTCGGGAACTTCTCGCTCCCCCGAACCTCGAATTACTTTACGCGAGATCGGCCCGGAGTTCCAAATCGAGAGCCATGTAATCTGCCTGACTAGACCGGTCTACGTGACCTTGATCACAAAAAATCCGCCGTGTGGAGTTACTAAACCTTGATTTTCCGGGGTTTTTCGATCGCCGGCCCGCCGTCAACCCGTATTTAGTCCTGAATCTGCGTGGTCCTCGAGACCTAGCATTTAGACCACACCACTGAACCCGAAGAAGGGAACCGTAATGGGCGATCTGGCGAACCTGCCGCTGCTTGAGAAAGCACCCACCACACATGCCGGCCTGCTGGCATGGGTTGAAGAGGTTGCGGAACTGACCCAGCCGGACCAGATTCACTGGGTGGATGGCTCGGAAGAGGAGAACACCCGGCTCACGGACGAGCTCGTGGCGGCCGGAACCCTGACCCGGCTGAACGAGAAGCTGTTCCCGAACTCCTTCGCGGCATTCTCCGATCCCGCCGACGTCGCCCGCGTCGAAGAACAGACCTTCATCTGCTCCGAGAACGAGCGGGATGCGGGCTTCACCAATAACTGGATGGCGCCGGCCGAGATGAAGGAAAAGCTGCGCGGCCTGTTCAACGGCTCGATGCGCGGCCGCACCATGTACGTCATCCCCTTCGTCATGGGCCACCTGGACGCCGAGGACCCGAAGTTCGGCGTCGAAATCACGGACAGCGCCTACGTTGTCGCCTCCATGCGCATCATGGCCACGATCGGCACCGAAGTCCTGGACAAGATCACCGCCACCAACGCTTTCTTCGTTCCCGCACTGCACTCCCTGGGCGCCCCGCTGGCCCCGGGCCAGGCTGACGTTGCCTGGCCCTGCAACCCGGACAAGTGGATCGTGCACTTCCCGGAGGAGCGCTCCATCTGGTCCTTCGGCTCCGGCTACGGCGGCAACGCCCTCCTCGGCAAGAAGTGCTACGCCCTGCGCATCGCCTCGGTCATGGCCCGCGACGAGGGCTGGCTGGCCGAGCACATGCTCATCCTCAAGCTGACCTCGCCGGAGAAGAAGAACTACTACGTCTCCGCGGCGTTCCCTTCCGCCTGCGGCAAGACCAACCTCGCCCTGCTCGACCCGACCATCGAGGGCTGGGAAGTCGAGACCCTCGGCGACGACATCACCTGGATGCGGATCGGCAAGGAAGGCGAACTGCGCGCCACCAACCCGGAGGCCGGCCTGTTCGGTGTCGCCCCGGGCACCGGCTGGGGCACCAACCCCAACGCCATGCGCGCCATCGCCAAGGGCCACAGCATCTTCACCAACGTCGCCCTTACTGACGACGGCGGCGTGTGGTGGGAAGGCATGACCGACGAGGTCCCGGCGCACCTGATCGACTGGCAGGGCAACGACTGGACCCCGGCGTCGGACAAGCCGGCCGCGCACCCGAACTCCCGCTTCTGCACCCCGATCTCGCAGGTCGACATGCTGGCCGAGGAGTACTACAGCCCCGAAGGCGTCGAGGTTTCCGCGATCCTCTTCGGCGGCCGGCGCAAGACCACGGTTCCGCTGGTGACCCAGGCCCGCAGCTGGACCAACGGCATCTTCATGGGTTCCACGCTCTCCTCGGAAACGACCGCTGCTGCCGCGGGCCAGGTCGGCGTGCTCCGCCGCGACCCGATGGCCATGCTTCCGTTCATCGGCTACGACGCCGGCGACTACCTGAAGCACTGGATCAGCGTCTCGGGCAAGGCCAACCCGGAGCGGCTGCCGCACATCTTCCTGGTCAACTGGTTCCGCCGCACGGCCGACGGTGACTTCGCCTGGCCCGGCTTCGGCGACAACGCCCGCGTCCTCAAGTGGGCCATCGAGCGCATTGAAGGCAAGGCTGACGCCGTCGAGACGCCCATCGGCTTCGTCCCGACCGGGCACTCGCTGGACATTAGCGGCCTGGACCTGACCCACGCCCACGTGGAGGACGCCGTCCGCGTTGACCGCGAGGAATGGGACGCCGAGCTGGCCTCCATCGAGGAGTGGTACGCGAAGTTCGGCGATTCGCTGCCGGACGCGCTGCGCTCCGAGCTCGATTCGCTCAAGGAACGGATGTCCGCGCACTAGCGGCTGTTGATGCAACGACGGCGGCCCCGCACCTTCGATAAGGTGCGGGGCCGCCGTCGTATTCTCATCGATTGTTCTCCTCGCTTGGCAGGGAGACGGCGACTGCCGGGACTTAGGCCCCTAGCCCGCGGTGCGGAGGGGCCCATAGGCTCGTCGCATTCATCAGCCGGGCACGCCGCTGGAACTCGGGGATGCGGGGACATTCCGGGCGCACGCTGACGTGCCCTCCGCCTGCCGCTGCGGGCGAGATCCCAGGAGCACACCATGCTTGTCACTGACGATATCCTGGCCCTGTCCGATGTTGTCCGCGGCCCGGTCGCTTTGCCGGACAGTCCCGAATTCGCGGCCGAGACCTTCGCCTTCAACGCCGCTACCGTCCACCGGCCCGACGTCGTCCTCGGCGCCAGCACCGCCCAGGATGTAGCGGCGGGGGTCAAATGGGCGGCAGAACGCCGGCTCCCGGTAGCGGTCCAGTCCACCGGACACGGCGCCGACTCGGTGGTCGAGGGTGGTCTGCTGATTAACACCAGGCGGCTGCAGGGGCTGCACATCGATCCGGTGGAACGCACCGCGAGGGTGGGGGCCGGGGTGAAATGGCGCAGCGTCCTGGAAGCCAGTGTTCCGCTCGGGCTGGTCGGACTGCACGGCTCAAGCACCGATGTTGGCGTGGTGGGATACACCGTCGGCGGCGGTCTGCCGGTACTGGGACGGGCCCACGGCTTCGCGGCGGACCACGTCCGCAGCATGGAGGTGGTCACTGCGGACGGTGCGCTGCGCCGCATCGATGCCGAGGCGGAGGCCGAGCTGTTCGCGTTGATGCTCGGCGGCAAGTGCAACTTCGGCATAGTCACCGAACTCGAGTTCAGCCTCTTTCCGCTGGGCGAGTTCTACGGCGGCGGCATCATCTACCCGGGTGCCGATGCGGCCCTTATTCTGGCCGCGTTCCGTGACTGGCTGGCCACGCTGCCGGACGACGCCTCGCCCTCGATCTCGCTGTTGCGGCTTCCGGATATGGAGTTTGTCCCCGGCCCATTGCGGGGCCAGTTTGTGGTGCACCTCCGCTTCGCCCTGTTGGGGAATCGGGAGGTCGGCGACGCGCTGCTTGCCCCCATGCGCGCAATTTCGACCCCGTTGATGGACACGGCCGGGCCCATGGACTACCTCGACGTCGACCAGATCCACATGGACCCGGCGGATCCGCTCCCCTACACGGCCGGCGGAGCCTTGCTGAAGGACCTCGGCGAGGAGACCCTGGCGGAGCTGTTGCAACACACCGGGGAAGGCTCGGACTGTCCGCTGCTCCTGGTCGAAATCCGGCCCCTGGGTGGAGCCCTGGCCCGCGAAGGGGCAGTGCCGAACGCCGTGTCGGGGCGGGACGCGGCATTCCTGCTCTTCCTGCTCGGCTTCAAGATGCCGCCGGTCGCCGAGGCTGTCACGGCGTCCATCCGCTCGACCCTGGCCGCGATGGCTCCGCACTCCACCGGATTTACCCTGGTCAACTTCCACGGCGAACCGGGCGATGAGGCGGACCGGGCCCGGGCGTGGGCGCCCCCAGTTTACGAACGGATGAGGGCCGCGAAGTCCAGCTACGACCCGGGTAATCTCCTGCGGTTCGGCCACACGATCACCGGTGTGCCATCCCTGGGGTGAGATGCATTCGAGTGCTCCGTAACCGCCCTTTTGGCCCGTCATAAGGGCGGTTACGGAGCAATCGATGTGTTCCTAGTTGGCGAGCCAGATGTCCGGGCCGAAGACTTCGTAGTGGATCTTGGTGGCGGGGATGCCGGCGTTGATGGCCTCGTTGCGGATGTTCTTCATGAACGGCAGCGGGCCGCACAGGTACAGCGATGCATTTGCCGGCAGGTCCACGTCGCGCAGCGACATGAACCCCTCTTTCGCGCCCGCCTCCGGCCGCTCTAGCCAGAGCTGCAGGTCCGCCGCTTCGAGACGCTCGACGTCGTCGGTCATCTGGGAGCGCAGCGCCCAGCCGTCCAGGGTGCTTTCCGCGTGCAGGACCAGGACCTGGCGGTCCGAGCCCTCCTCCGCGAGGGAGCGCAGGATCGAGGCCGACGGCGTGCAGCCGATACCTGCCGAGGCCAGGACCACGGGGCCCTCGCTCTCCTTGAGCGTGATTTCGCCATACGGGTTGGAGATCTCGAGGATGTCGCCGACCTTGACGTGGTTGTGCAGCACGGGGGAGACCTCGCCGCCGTCGTCGAGCTTGGTGGTGAAGCTGCGGCTGGTGCCGGCGTCGCCGGAGAGCGAGTACTGGCGGACCTGGCGGAGACCCTCCGGCAGGGTCACCTTGACGCTGACGTACTGGCCGGGCAGAGCCGGGGTGATGGGGGTATCGTCGGCCGGTTCCAGCGTGAACGTCATGGAGCCGGTGCCGGCAGGGGTCTTGGCCGCAACCCGCCACGGGGTCCACATCTTGCCGTTGGCCTGCGCCGAGTAGAGGCCTTTTTCGAGCTTGATCAGGGCGTCGGCCATGAGCCAGTAAACCTCGGTCCAGGCCTCGGCGATTTCGGGGGTGATGACCTCGGCCAGGTCCTCGGCGATGGCGGCGAAGAGGTGCTCGTAGACCACCTGGTACTGCGGTTCGGTGATGCCGAGGGAAGCGTGGCGGTGCGCAATGCGCGACAACACGGTCTCCGGGAGGGTGCCCGGGTTGCTGACCAGGTGGCTGGCGAAAGCGGCGATGCTCCCGGCCAGGGCCTGCTGCTGGTTGCCGGAGCGCTGGTTGGAGCGGCTGAACAACCCGTCCAGCAGTTCGGGGTGCGCGCCGAAGAGCCGGGCGTAAAACTTGGGGGTGATATCGCCGATCCGGGAACCGACCAGCGGCAGGGTGGCCTCGATGACGGGGAAGGACTTGTCCGAGAGCATGCTGACTCCTGAGATAGTGGCCCGGCGTCTTCAACCGGACCGTTGCCAAATACTCGCATTTGAAATACAAGTATTTATGCCTTAGTTCTACACGTCGTAGAAAATGGTTGCAAATCGGATGAAGCCGGGGCGGGTGGCATGCGGCGTGAGGGTGTGCGGGCGGGGGTGTGCGCCGGGGTGCGCGCCGCTTGGCGGCGGGCTGCCGGCGCTCTATCTGTGCTCTGCCGCGCGGTGCCGGCGCTCTACTCGCGTTCTACAGGCGTTCTGCCAGACCCGGGCGCAGGCCGATTGCCGCGAAAACAGGATTCATTTGCCGCGAAGTGGGCAGCGAAGCGACGACGATGTCGTCAAGCTCACGGTAAAACGCTTCCCGCGCGCGGCCCAGGGCGCTCCGGAGCCGGCACTCGTTGATAAGCGGGCAGGCGCCCCCTGCGGCCACACAGTCGGCCGGATCGGTCCGCGTGTCCAGCGCACGGAGCAGTTGACCCACGGTGGCGTCGCGGCCTGCCGGACTGAGCCGGGACCCGCCGTTGCGGCCGCGCTCGACGTCGATCAGGCCGAGTTCGCGGAGCTTGGCCATCGCCTTGCTGACGTGGTTATAGGGCGTACCCACGGCGTCGGCGATGCTCTGGGTGGTGAGCAGCTCGCCGTCGGCCGCGGCTGCGAGCACCATCATGGCGCGCAGGCTCACGTCCGCGAAGGCGTTGATCTTCATGGCACCGGCTTGGTCTAGTCCACCCAGACGGTGGGTTCGTTGGTGTCGGCGGACAGTTCGCCAAACTCCAGCTCGTTCGTCGCGGGGTTCGCGCCGTAGGGCAGCACCGCCGCGAAGACGGAACCGTCCTGGTGCTCGGCAGCCACGTGGATCGCGTCCGAATCCTCTTCCAGCAGGGTGATGTCGCAGACGATCGCGGCGGCGCGGAACTCGTCCCGGTGCTGCCGGAGCAGTTCGGTGAGGTCGTTGATCATGCCGTCGGCATCGAAGTCGGCGTCGGCGTCCTCGGCCGCGTCCGCCGGGGTGACCGCGACGAGGCGCACCTCGCCGTCGTTCTCCACCACGAGGGCGAAGGGCAGGAAGCCGCCGTTGCGCTCCAGCTGTTCCTGGGCTGCCCCCACGCCGGTGCCGAGCAGGTTCTCGAGGTCGGTGGCGCTGGCGTCCGGCACCGAGCCGCGCCAGGAGTCCTCGGCCGGATCAGCCGGTTGCAGGACGGCGTCTTGGGTCTCCGGTGAATCGGTCACGGCGATCAGCCCCGGACCAGCGCCAGGACCCGGTCGCGGATGCGCTCCATGGTTTCCTGATCCGTGGCCTCGACGTTCAGGCGCAGGAACGGTTCGGTGTTGGACGGACGCAGATTGAACCAGTAGCTTCCGTCTGCCGCGATGAAGGTGCTGCCGTCGAGGTAGTCCACCTCAACGTCCTCGTTGTGGAAGTCCGCGCGGACACGTTCCACCGCGGCGGCCTTGTCCTCGATTTCCGAGTTGATCTCGCCGGAAGACCGGTAGGGCTCATATTCGCGGCCCAGCTCGGACAGCGGGCCGTCCTGCTCACCGAGAGCCGCCAGCACGTGCATGGCGGCCAGCATGCCGGTGTCCGCATTCCAGAAATCACGGAAGTAGAAGTGGGCGGAGTGCTCGCCGCCGAAGATCGCCCCCTCGGCCGCCATCACGGCCTTGATGAAGGAGTGTCCCACCCGGGTGCGGAAGGCCCGGCCGCCGTCGTTGACGACCAGTTCCGGCACCGCCCGGGAGGTCAGGAGGTTGTGGATGATCGTCGGAGTTTCCTCGCCGTTGGCCTTTGCGCGCGCGATCTCCCGGCGGGCCACCATGCCGGTGACGGCCGACGGCGAGACCGGCTCGCCCTTCTCATCGATCACGAAGCAGCGGTCGGCGTCGCCGTCGAATGCCAGGCCGATGTCCGCACCGTGCTCGACGACGGCGGCCTGGAGGTCGCGGAGGTTTTCCGGCTCGAGCGGGTTGGCCGGGTGGTTCGGGAAGGACCCATCGAGCTCGAAGTAGAGCGGGATGATCTCCAACGGCAGCTTGGGCAGCAAAGTGTCGCCCAGCACGGCGGGGGTGGTCATGCCGGCCATGCCGTTGCCGGCGTCCACCACGACCTTGAGCGGACGGGATCCGCTGAGGTCAACGAGGCTGCGCAGGTACTCGGAGTAGTCCTTCAGTACGTCGTGCACGCTGATCAGGCCGCGGGGGCCGTTCGCGGGGATGGTACCGGCGTTGAGGTATTCCTCGGCCAGGGCCTGGATCTCCTTCAAACCGGTTTCCGAGGAGATCGGCACGGCGCCGGCCTTGGCCATCTTGATGCCGTTGTATTCGGCCGGGTTGTGGCTCGCGGTGAACGTTGCTCCCGCCGCATTGAGGGCGCCGCAAGCGTAGTAGAGCTCGTCGGTGGAGATCAGGTCCAGCAGCTGGACGTTGGCCCCACGGGTTGCCGCGCCGTTGGCGAAGGCCCGGCTGAACTCGGGGGAGGAGGGGCGCATGTCGCCGCCGACCAGCACGGTCTGCCCGGCCAGGTCCAGGACGTCCACGAAGGCAGCCCCGACCGCTTCGACGATTTCCGCGGTGATGGATTCGCCCACAATTCCGCGCACGTCGTAGGCCTTGAAGGAAGCCGAAAGGTCAAAAGTCTTCGTCTGGTCGCTAGTCACGGCTCCTATCTTACGTGGAAGCAGCCGCGGACCGTCCGGGCTGGGCGCGTATGTGGATATCGCTTATCCACATACGACTCTGCCCGCTTCGTGGCTGTCGGAGGGGACTGGGATACTGAAGCAATGGCCAATAACCAGAATGCTGCAGTCCTTTCCGCCCCCGAGTCCCCCTCCGCCGGGGGGACCGGGACGCGTGAGCAGGCCCGGGCGGTTCTGCGCGAACTGGTGGGGAACCCTGAAGCCCAGTTCCACGACGGCCAGTTCGAGGCCATCGAGGCCCTCGTCGACGGCGGCCGTCGTGCCCTCGTCGTCCAGCGCACCGGCTGGGGCAAATCGGCCGTGTACTTCGTTGCGTCCCTGTTGCTGCGCCGCCGCGGTGCCGGACCCACCCTGATCGTGTCCCCGCTGCTCGCGCTGATGCGCGACCAGGTCGCCGCCGCAGCGCGGGCCGGGGTCCGTGCCGTAGCCATCAACTCGGCCAACCAACTCGACTGGGACACCGTCCGTGAACAGCTCGCGGCCGACGAAGTGGACGTGCTGCTCGTTTCCCCGGAACGGCTGACCAACCCGTCGTTCCGCGAGAACCAGCTCCCGGAGCTGGTCCGCAGGACCGGACTGTTGGTCATCGATGAGGCCCACTGCATTTCCGACTGGGGCCACGACTTCCGCCCCGACTACCGGCGGATCGCCGACCTGATCACCCAACTGCCGGACACCGTCCCGGTCCTGGCCACCACCGCCACCGCCAACTCCAGGGTGGTCCACGACATTGAGGAACAGCTCGGCGAGCGCGTGCTGACCATCCGCGGCGCCCTTGGCCGCGAGTCTCTGCGCCTGGGCGTGCTGCGCCTGCCCGACTCCCGGGAACGGCTGGGCTGGCTGCTCACGCACCTGCAGGACCTGCCCGGCAGCGGGATCATCTACACCCTCACCGTGTCCGCCGCGGAGGACACCGCCCGCCTGCTGGCCGAGGCCGGCCACGACGTGCTCGCCTACACCGGACGGACTGACCCCGCGGACCGGGAACGCGCGGAGCAGCTGCTGAAGGACAACCAGGTCAAAGCCTTGGTCGCCACCTCCGCCCTCGGTATGGGCTTCGACAAGCCGGACCTCGGCTTCGTGGTGCACCTCGGCGCGCCGTCGTCGCCGGTGGCCTACTACCAACAGGTTGGCCGTGCCGGCCGTGGCGCTGCCAACGCCGATGTGCTGCTCCTGCCCGGATCCGAAGACCGGGATATCTGGCAGTACTTCGCCACCGCCTCGATGCCCTCGGAAGAAAAGGCCTCCGCTGTCCTGTCGGCCCTCGCCGAGGCCGGCACAGCCGTGTCCACCGTGGCGCTCGAGGCCCGGGTGGACCTGCGCCGGACGCCGCTGGAACTGCTGCTGAAGGTGCTGGCCGTGGATGGTGCGGTTGAGCGCGTGGGTGGAGGGTGGCGCTCCACCGGCCAGCCGTGGACCTACGACGCCGAACGGTACCGCCGGATCGCCGAGGCCCGGGTCGACGAGCAGGACTCCATGGTGATCTACCAGGACACCGCGGGCTGCCGGATGGAGTACATCACCTCGGTGCTCGACGACGAGACCGCCAGGGCCTGCGGCCGCTGCGACAACTGCGCCGGGCAGTGGTTCCCGGCCGATATTGCCGCCGACGCCACCGAAGCGGCCGGCGCAACCCTGAGCCGGGCGGGCATGGTGCTGGAACCGCGGCTGCAGTGGCCCAGCGGCATGGACCGCCTCGGAGTAAATGTAAAGGGCAAGATCAAGCCGGAGGAAGGCCTGGCCAACGGCCGGGTGCTGGCGCGCCTGACGGACCTGGGCTGGGGCGGGGCGCTGCGGGAAACCTTCGCTGCGGGCGCCCCGGACCGGGCCGTCGATCCCGGAATGCTACGGGCCTGCGTGCAGGTCCTCCGCGAGTGGGGCAGCGGGGACGCGCGCACTCCGGGCTGGAGCGGCGCCGGCCGTCCGGCCGCGATCGTTAGCGTTCCCTCCCGCGGCAAACCGGCATTGGTCGATTCCCTGGCCCGCGGCATCTCCGAGATCGGCCGGATCCCGTACCTGGGCCAGTTGCAGCTCGCCCACGGCGGACCCACGGGCGGGCGTGGCGGAAACAGCGCCTACCGACTCGCCGGGGTATGGGACCGCTTGGTGGTGGGCCCCGAGCTTGCGGCCGCGCTGGAAGGCGTCCAGGGCCAGAGCGTCATGCTGGTGGACGACCTCGTGGACAGCCGCTGGACCGTCACCGTGGCCGGACGTGCCCTGCGGCTGGCAGGCGCCGGGGCCGTGCTGCCGCTGGTGCTCGGCCAGGCCGGCTGAGCGGCTTCCGGCTCGGTCCACGGGCTGTTAGGCCTAGGGATGCCCCGGCGGCTGCATTCAGCTGCCGGGTAATACCGATACTGCCCGGCATGCCGCCGGCAACGGCTCAGCCGCGGAGAGGTTCCTCGGATTCCAGCACGGCCATGGCAGCGTTGTGCCCGCCGATGGCGCTGACCGCGCCGCCGCGGCGGGCGCCGGAGCCGCAGAGCAGCAGCTGCGGATCGTCCGTGGCGACTCCCCAGCGCTGCGCCGGGGTGTCCAGCGGCGCGTCATCGTCCGCGAAGGGCCAGTCGAGGCCGCCGTGGAAGATGTTGCCGCGCGGCATCCCGACAGCGCGTTCGATATCCAGGGTCGTCTTGGTTTCGATGCACGGCCTGCCATCCGGTGCTGTCAGCAGCAGTTCCTCGATCGGCTCGGCCAGCACACTGTTGAGCGAGCGCAGCACCGCGGCCTGCAACTCGGCCCGCCGGGCCTCGTTGTTCTGCGCGGTGATCAGCCGGTCCGGGACGTGCAGGCCGAACACCGTCAGCGTCTGCGCCCCGGCTGCCTGCAGTTCAGCGGACAGGATGCTGGGATCGGTCAAGGAGTGGCAATAGATTTCGCACGGCAGCGGCTCCGGAATGTTCCCCTCCGCGGCGCTGAGGTAGGCCGCGTCCAGCTGGGACCAGGTCTCGTTGATGTGGAAGGTGCCCCCGAACGCCGCCTCCGGGCTGACGACGTCGTCGAGCAGCCGGGGCAGCCGCTTCAGCAGCAGGTTCACTTTCACCTGTGCGCCTTCGCGGAGATGGTTGGGATTCTGCGTGGCCGGCGCGGAACCGGCGTCGCTTGATGCGGTGGCGGTAGCATCCGGCGCGGCGTCAACTGGACCGTGACCGGCCGGCCCAGCGTTGCGCAAGCGGTCCAGCACCACGGGGGCCACGTTGGAGAGCACCCACGGGGCGGAGACGGTGTGCTGCACGCCGTCGTGCCGGTAGCTGACAACTCCGCCCGGGCGGACCGAGGAAACCTCGGCCGACGCCAGGATCGTTGTGCCGGCCTCCCGGGCGGCGCGTTCCAGCTCCCCGGACACCGCGCCCATGCCGCCGACGGGCACGTCCCAGTCGCCGGTCCCGCCGCCGATCAGGTGGTAGAGGAAACAGATGTTCTGCTGAAGGTCGGCGTCGTCGGCGCGGGCAAAGGTGCCGATCAGCGCATCGGTCAGCACCACGCCGCGGACCAGATCGTGGCCGAGCGCCTCGGCGATGGCATGCCCGACCGGCCGCTCGATCATGGCTTCCCAGGCCTCGGCGGCGCCGGCCCGGACGGCTAGCTGCCGCGCCGCCGACCGGCTGGGCAGCGGGGAGGTCATGGTCGGCCAGAGGGCCCGGGTGAGCTTCCCGCAGCTGGCGTAAAACTCGTTGAAGGCACGGAACTCGTCGTCTGACGCGCCGATCGCCGTGAACGAGGCAGCGGTGGACGCCGCGTCCTCGTTGTCGATCAGCAGGGCCCGGCCGGGATCAGCCGGGTCCGGGGTGTACGAGGAGTACCGTCGCCGCGCCAGCGTGATCCGCAGGCCGAGGTCGTCGATGATCTGCTGCGGCAGCAGGCTTACGAGGTAGGAATAGCGCGAAAGCCGGGCCTCGACGCCGTCGAACGCCTGCGCTGACACCGCGGCGCCGCCTGGCTGCTCGAGCTTTTCGAGCAGCAGCACCTTCCGGCCGGCCCTGGACAGGTACGCTGCCGCAGCCAGCCCGTTGTGGCCGCCGCCTACGATGATCGCGTCAAACGCGTGATTGGTCGACATGCGCCTATCCTGCCATCCGAACGCCGGACGGACGTGAGGGAGCGTCGGGGAAGTTTGGGCCGGACGTGAGGGAGCGTCGGGCAAGTTTGGGCCGGACGTGAGGGAGCGTCGGGGAAGTTTGGGCCGGAGGTGAGGGAGCGTTGGGTGCCGGGAACGCAAAAGGCCCCGGTCCAGGACCGGGGCCAAACGCGGAGACGGGGGGATTTGAACCCCCGGTGGAGTTGTGCCCCACACTTCATTAGCAGTGAAGCCCATTCGGCCGCTCTGGCACGTCTCCAATTGCTATTACTAGCCAACCAAGGATACGCAGAAGGGGCCATGCAGTGCAAAACGGTCGGCGCGGGGTCTCTTACGGCCCATGCCCGCCGTCAGAGTGGCCCGCCAATCCGCAGTTGCGGCCCAACGCTGCGTGCCCGCGCGCCTCGCCCGGTATCGCCCCCGGCACCGCGTCCGGAGCTCAGGCTGCCCGGCCCGCCAGCGCTCGCCAGAGGAAGTGCTGGCTGCGGCTCTGCAGCGCAGCGGCCTGGCGGTTGTCCGAGGCCCCCGCGTGACCGCCCTCCAGGGCCTCGTGGAACCAGACGTTGGGGATGCCCATCGCCTGCATCCGGGCGGCCATCTTGCGGGCCTGCACGGGACCCACCCGGTCATCCGAGGTGGCGGTCCAGATGAAGGTCTCGGGGTACTCCACCCCGTCGCGGAGCAGGTGGTAGGGCGAGAAGGTCCGGATGAACTCCCACTGCTCGGGCACGTCCGGGTCGCCGTATTCGGCAATCCAGGAGTAGCCGGCGGAGAGTTTGCTGTACCGGCGCATGTCTAGGAGCGGCACTCCGCAGGAGACCGCGCCGAACAGTTCCGGGTACTGGGTGAGCATGTTGCCCACCAGCAGGCCGCCGTTGGAGCCGCCCACGCAACCCAGCCGCTGCCGGGACGTCACGCCGCGGGAAATCAGGTCCTGCGCCACGGCAGCGAAGTCCTCGTAGGCGCGGTGCCGCTTGTCCTGCAGCGCGGCCCGGTGCCACGACGGCCCGTACTCGCCGCCGCCGCGGATGTTCGCCACCACGTAGACCCCGCCGCGGCTGTGCGGTGCCGCGCCGTCGGCGCCCGCGGACTCTTCGGTGCGCCGTTCCAGCCAGGCCCGGCCGACGGCTCCGCTGTAGGCAGGGGTACGGGAAATCTCGAATCCGCCGTAGCCGGAGAGCTGGGTGGGGTTCTGTCCATCCAGCACCAGGTCCTTGGCCGCGATCTGGAAGTACGGCACTCGGGTGCCGTCCTTCGACACGGCAAAGTGCTGCTGGACCTCGTAGGCGGCCTCGTCGAAGAACGACGGCGCGGTGCGGACTACCTCGTGGGTGCTGACGACGCCGTCCACGCCGGCGCGCGTGAGGGTGCCCCGGGTCAGCGTGCTCGGCGTCGCGAACCCGGTGGCGACCAGCCAGAAGTCGTTCCCGGCGGAGTTGTCGCCGTCGCCGGCGTCGTCCTCGTCGTCGACGCTGAAGGCGTTGACGTCGTGCAGCGGCGGGCAGGCGTCAAGCACGCTCGAGGCCCAGGCGACGTCCGTGCCGGGCCGCTGCGGATCGAGCACCCGGATTTCGGAGGAGACGTCGCGGAGTAGGTTCAGGAGCAGGAAGTCCCGGGTCCAGCTCCAGGACTGCAGGGAGGTGTGCTCATCCGGGGTGAACAGCACGGACAGTTCCCGGCTGCCGGCCAGGAAGTCCTCGAAGTTCGCCGCCAGCAGGGACCCGGCCGGGTAGCTCGTTCCGTCCACGTCCCACTCGTCCTGCGGACGGAAGAGCAGCCATTCCCGGTGCGAGCTCAGGTTCACGTCGGCGGGCACGTCGATGTCCACCCAGTCGCCGTCGCGCAGCACGGAGGTGCGCTTTTCGAAGAAGCTGATCCAGTCCACGGCGAAGGTGCGCTCGAAGCCGGGGGTGGAGTCGTGCGCCAGCAGTGCCATCATGTGGTCCTCCGGGATTTCGAAGAGCCGTTCGGCCGAAGCCAGGGACTCGCCGCGCCGCAGCACCACGCCGGTCCTGGCGTAGGAGGAGCTGGTCCGCGGCAGTCCCTCGGCGGTGCTGGCGACCAGCAGCGTGTCCGCGTCCAGCCAGGAGGCGTTGCCCTTGGCGGTGGGGAGGTCAAAGCCGCCCTCGGCCGGGTCGACAAAGCTACGGGTCTCGACGTCGAACTCGCGGTAGCGGTTGGCGTCGCCGCCGTCGGGGGAGAGCGCCAGCAGGGCCAGCCGGTGCGGCTGCCCGGCCGCCGGGCGCAGGAAACTGGCGCCGTGGAAGACCCATTCCTGCCCTTCGGCCGCGGCCAGGGCGTCGACGTCGAGCAGGACCTCCCAGGCCGGGGAGCCCGCCCGGTAGCTCTCCCAGTCCGTGCGGCGCCACAGGCCCTTGGGGTTCTCGCGATCCTTCCAGAAGTTGTAGTACCACTGGCCGTGCTTGCCCACCATGGCGATCCGGTCGGTGGAGTCCAGCACTTCCAGGATCCGGCCCTCGAGCTCGGCGTATTCGGCGTCCTCCAGCAGTTCCTCGGTGCGGGCATTTTGTTCCCGGACCCAGGCCAGCTGTTCCTCGCCGTAGATTTCCTCCAGCCAGATGTTCTCGTCGACGGGTTCCGGGGCCGTGCCGGAAATCGCTCCGGAGGTCTGGCCGGACGCGGTGGGGTACTCAGCTGAAGAGGTGGTCATGGGCCCATCCAAGCAACACGGACGCAGGGCAGGCAAGTCAAGACGGCGGCCCGGATGCGGATACGCTGGATGCCGTGGGTAAATCGCAGAGCATCCGGACGGCACTGATTGGCGCCGGTCCCCGGGGCACCAGCGTGCTGGAGCGGCTGCTCGCCAATTGGGCTCCTTCAACGCCCGACGCCGGCCTGCACATCGACGTAATTGACCCCTACCCTGCGGGCCCGGGCCACGTCTGGCAGCCCGGGCAGTCCCGGCTCTACCTGATGAACACGCAGTCCTTTTATCCCACCGTGGTCCCCGAGGACCCGGAGCTGGCGAAGCCGCTGGCCGGGGGCACCTTTGACCAGTGGCGGGAACTGCAGCGGAAGGATCCGGACCCGGCGCACTCAGCCGAGGAACGCACCGAACTGTCCGGCTTGGGTTCCGCCGATTTCCCCAGCCGTGCGCTGTATGGCCGCTACCTGCGGTCCACGCTCGAGGAATTGCTGGCGAAGCTGCCCACCGGGGTCACCGTGGACTTCCACCAGACCACCGCGACGTCGGTCCGGCCGGCCGCCGGCTCCTCGAACACAGACTCCTTCAACACCGGTTCTTCGAACGCCGGGTTCGACGTCGCGCTCGCCGACGGTTCCCAGCTGACCGTCGGCTCCGTGGTGCTGGCACTCGGACACCTGGAGTCCCGGCTAAACCCGGAGCAGCGCGAACTCCAGGCGGCGGCGGATGAGCTGGGGCTGAAGTACCTGCCGCCGGCGGCCCCGGCGGACGTCGACTGGTCCGTGATCCCCGCCGTCCAGCCGGTGCTGGTGCGCGGCATGGGCCTGAATTTCTTCGACGTGATGGGCCAGCTGACCGAGGGCCGTGGCGGCAAATTCCTGCCCGCGCCCGACGGCGCAGGGCTGACGTACCTGCCCTCCGGCCGGGAACCGTCCATCATCGCCGCCTCGCGCCGCGGCACCCCATACCGGGCGAAGGCGACCCTGGCGGGCTACTACCCGGCGGCGGTGTCGCTGCGGTACTGCACCGAGGACGCGCTTTCGAAATTCGCCGCCGCCGGAATCCTGCCCGCGTTCGACCACGACCTCTGGCCGCTGCTGCACCGGGATGTCGTGTGGGCCTACTACTCGACCCTCGCGCGCACCCAGCCCGACGCCTTCGATGCCGACCCCGCCGGCTTCCTGGCCGCCCTCGAGGAGGCCCTGCAGCCGCATGCCCACTCCACCGTGAAGTGGGACGACGCCGCCGGGGAGGTGATCGAGGCGTACGTCCGGGAGGCCCACCGGCTGGACCTGCTGGGTCTCGCCGCGCCGCTCGCCGGCCGGAGCTTCGCATCCCGGACGGAACTGGACGCCGCCGTCGTCGACTATCTGCTCGATGACGCGAGGCGTTCCGCGCTCGGTGAGGATGACCCGGTCAAGATGGCAATTGGCGCACTGCACCACGGCCGGGCAGTGCTGAAGACGGCCGTGGCCGACGGCGGCATCACCGACGAGTCGTGGGTGGCCGGGCTGCGCGGCTGGTTCGAGTCCTTCGTGGAAGGGCTCGCGAGCGGCCCGCCGGCGTTGCGTGCCGAGCAGCTCGCAGCCCTGGCGCGCGCCGGGGTGGTCAGCTTTGTCGGCCCCGACCCCAAGTTCGGCGTCGACCGCAAGACCAAAGTGTTCACGGCTGCCTCGCCGTGGGTGGCCGGCCTCGCCGGCGACGGCGCGGAAGGCGGGGACAACGTCCAGGCCGCGGTGCTGATTGAAGCCTTGGCCCCGGCCAACCGGGTTGCCATCAATGCGTCGCCGCTGCTGGAGCAGCTGCTCGCCGACGGCCTGGTCCGCCCGCGCCTGATGATGAGTGTGGAGGGAATGCCGGTGCAGAGTTCCGGGCTGGAAGTTGTCCCGCACCCTTACCGGCCTGTCGGTGCGAACGGCTCGGTCACGGAAGGGCTCTACGTGCTGGGCCTGCAGCTCTCCGCCGCGCAGTGGGGCACGGCCATCGCGGCCGAAGCACGGCAGCAGCACGGGCCTCACTACCGCAGCGGCCAGCGCACGCTGCGTGACGCCGATGAGATCGCCCGGGGCATCCTCGGCCGGTAGCGCCCTAGTTCCCGGCGTCGGGGTGGATGCTGCGGGTTTCGGAGCGTTCGTTCCGGGTACGCACCCAGTCGGACGGGTGGACCTTGGGCAGGATCTTCGCCAGCGCCAGGGCGGCGTACATGACGGTGTTGATCGCCACGAAGGTGGCGAGCACGGCGAACCACTGCGAATGCAGCAGCGATTCGGGGAACAGGAGTCCCGCGGGTACGACGACGGTGGCCGGGATGCTCATGGACGTTCCGCCCCCGTGGTCTCGAGCGGCCGGGTGTGCGGGACGTGTTTCCAGCTGGCCGTCCGGCCCAGCGAGATGTCCGCCACGCCCTTCAGGTAGACGACGTTGAGGAACATGTCGAAGAACAGTTCCGGGAACAGCGTGACGGCCAGGAACCGGGCCCGCCAGCCGCCCTTCCAGACCGTGGCGACGCGTTCGACCATGAACAGGGCGCCGAGTCCCAGCCAGAACGGGAACCAGATCCAGGTGTCCAGTGAGAAGACCATGAGGAAGATCAGCAGCAGGTAGGAGCCCAGCGCGATCACGCCGTAGCCGATGCCGAGTTGCTGGGCCCAGTAGCGCAGGGTCTGCGGCGTGATGCCGTACGCGCCGATGTTCTCCAGCGCTCCGCGCTGCCAGCGGAGCCGCTGCGCCCAGAGGGTGGCCCAACTGGGCATCAGCTCGGTCACGACCGTGCACTGTTCGGGCGAGATCATGAGCCCGCCGAGGGACTTCAGGGCGATGGTGAGTTCGTTGTCCTCGGTCAGCGCGGCGGTGTCATAGACGTCCCCGGGGGTGCCGGGGATCGAGGATCCGCGGCTGGCGGCCACGGTGCGCAGGCCCCGCGCGCGGAACATCGAGGCGGTTCCCGTCAGCACGAAGACCCGGCCGCGCCGGCGCCCGATCTCGCGGCTGTAGCGCAGGTACTCGTTGCGCTGGAACTGGCCGATCAGGCCGTGCCCCTCCTCGCCGTAGAACAGTCCGCCGACGGCCATCAGCGCCCGGTCGTAGGTGAAGCGGTCCACCGCGGCGGCGAGGAACCCGTCGTCGAGCCGGGTGTCGGCGTCCATGACCATCACGACGTCGTTGTCGCCGAGGCCGGGCAGCAGCTGCTTCAGCACCTGGTTCAGGGCGCCGGCCTTCTTCTGCGTGTTGTTGACGGATTCGATCACTTCGACGCCGGCCTCCCGGGCCAGTGGGACGGTGTCGTCGCTGCAGTTGTCCGCCACGACGATGACGCGGTCCGGGCGCCGGGACTGGGCCAGCAGGGAGGCGATGGTCAGCGGCAGCGAGGCTTCCTCGTTGTGCGCCGGGATGAGCACGGTGACCCTGACCGGGCCGGCAAACTCGCCGCGCGTCGCTGCCATCACCACGCGGGGCGCGAGCGGGCCGGTGAGCGGGTCCGCGGAGCGGCGCGAGCGGTTTGCGATTCGCCGGTCTACGGCGGCGACGCCGGCGGCCAGGAGCAGCGCCAGCGCGATGGCTGCCAGCAGCACGCGGGGGGCCGGTGCATCGGTGTTGTAGAGGATGCTCCAGAAACCGAAGAAGAGGCCCTGGGAGGGGGATTCGCTCAGCGCCGGTCCGCCGGCGGCGACGGCGAACCAGAGGAGCGCGGCTGCGCCGCTGGCCGTCAGGGCAATAAAAATGCCGACAGCCCGGTTAAATCTCCCTTTACGCATGCCGCATATGGTATCAGCGCATCAGGGGCAACATCTGTCACAGCAGCCCCGCCCGGGCTATGTGACGGCGGGCGCTTGTGGGACCAAAAAAATGAGCATGCTCCCTCCCGGGGCCAGGCGGTGGACACTTGCATAAAATGTCCACCGCTCCGGCCGCGGGAGGGGCATGCTCACTCCTGCGGGGCTACGGAACTAGCCGTGCAGGCACTTCCGGTAGGCCGCCATGGCGGTGCCGTAGTTTGCCTGGCCCACGACGTCAGCGGGCCGCTTCGGCTTGACCGGCGGAGTGCACTTCGGCGGGACCGGGACGCTGGCCGCAACCAACACATCGGCCTTCACCACCGTGCCGGATTCGACCGCGGTGAGCGACAGGGTTCCCGTCCCTGCAGCGGCGCCGGCCGGCACCTTGACGTCCACCGTGGCCGCACCGGCGGTCACAGGGATGCTGCCGAGTGAGGTCACCTTGCCGGCGGCATCGGTGAACTCGGCCCGGAGCGCGGTGTTGGCCGGGCTGCCCAGCGAGGTGAGGTCCAGCTTGGAGACCGCCAGCGTGATGGAATCCCCGCTCTTGACCTCCGCTGCGGTGGTGTTCACCACGGCCACGGAACGGCGCGCGAAGTCCGGCGAGACCGGGTTGTGCGTCTGCAGGTACTTGATCCACGCGTCGCGGTCCACGAGCCCGGAGTCCTTGGTGCCGGTGCCGGACTTGAAGATCCGGAAATTGTCGCCACCGGTGGCCAGGAAGCTGAACGTGCCGATCCGGTACGACTTGGCCGGGTCGATCAGCGCACCATTGACCCGGATCGCGGTGATCCGGTCACCCGCGGCGCGGGCGGCGTCGTAGGTGTAGTTGACGTTCTGGGACAGGCCAAGCTGCTGGTAGGCGCGGCTGGGGACCGTGCCGTCCGGGTTGGTCTGCCACTGCTGCTCCAGCAGTGTCTTGAACTGCGCGCCCGTAAGGGTGGTGGTCCAGAGGTTGTTCACGAACGGCAGGACCGCATTGGCCTCGGCGTAGGTGATGGTGCCGTCCGGAGCGAAGTACAGCTCGTTGCGCAGGCCGCCCGGGTTGACGACGCCGATCTCCGCGGCGCCCAGTTCGGGCGCCTTGAGGGCGTCGACGAGGGAGTCCGCCACGAGGTTGCCCAGGGTGGACTCGCTGCCGCGGTCATCGCGCACGGCGGGGGAGCCGCCGAACGCCGTCGTGATGTCTGCGGTGACCTTGCCGACCGGCTGGTTGCCGATGACGGCCGCGTCGGCGACCGCCTTGTCAACGATGGCCTTGACCGCAGCTACCCGCGGATACGCGGCGACCAGGTCGGCCGCCGGATCCGTGGTGCGCTTGACGTTGGCCGCCTTGTAGCCGGTGACGGACATGGTCTTGGTGTCGACGGTGAGCTGGATCTGTCCGATGAACTCGCCGTAGTTGCCGGTCTGGACGATCGGCCGGGTCTTGCCCGTGGGCTGTCCGGCAGCATCCAGTACGGGTGCGTCCCAGGCGTACTGCTTGTGGGTGTGGCCGTTGAAGATCGCGGCAACATCCGGGGTGACTTTCTGGACCATCTTGGCGAAGGGGCCGCCGGCGGCGACTTCCTGATCCAGGGTGGCGCCTTCGGGAGCTCCGGAACCGGCGCCGTCGTGGTTCTCGACGATGATCAGATCGGCGAGCTTGTCCGCCTTGATCTTGGCGGCGACCCGGTTGATGGCATCGACGGGATCGCCGAATTCGAGGTCCGCGATCCCCGCCGGAGTGACCAGCGAGGGCACTTCCTGCGTGACGGTGCCGATCACAGCGACCTTGATGCCGTTCATGTCCAGCACGGTGTATTCGGGCAGAACCGGCTCGGTGGTGCCCTTCTTGTAGACGTTGGCGCCGAGGTACGGGAACTTGGCGTTGTTGCCGCCGGCGATGACGCGGTCGCGCAGATCGGCCCAGCCGCCGTCGAACTCGTGGTTGCCCACGGCCGAGGTGCGGAGGTCCAGGGCGTTCAGTACGTCGATGGTCGGCTGGTCCTTGGCCACGGCCGAGGCGAACAGCGAGGCGCCGATGTTGTCACCGGCAGAGAGGAAGGCGGTGGCGCCGGGCGCTGCGGCGGCCCGGAGCTTCTCGATGGTTCCGGCGAATTGGACGGTGTTGGAGTCGATGCGGCCGTGGAAATCGTTGATGCCCAGGAAGTTCAGGTCAACGCTGGCCGGGGTCGCGGGCAGGTCCAGTCCCACCACCACCGGATCGTGGTCGCTGGCGCGGAACTGGTTCGGGGCGTAGTAGTCGGTGACGTTGCTGTTGTAACGGCTGTATTCCAGCGCCACGGACTCCACCGAGTTGATGTTCCAGATGTCCGCACCGGTGACGACGGCGTTGGCCGCCGGCGAGGCGAGGATGTGGTCCAGCGAGCCCACGAGGCCGCCGAAGAGGTAGGAGTGCTTCGCGCTGCCGTCGGCGTTCTTGGCCTTTTCGTCCTGGTTGACGTACCCGGCCGCCGTGAGGACGTTGATCGGGTCCTCCTTGGCGTAGGAGTTGAAGTCGCCGATCAGGAAGACCTTGTTGGTGCCCTTGGACTTCTGGAGTTCGTCGGAGAAGGCCAGCAGGGACTTCACCTGGGCGGTGCGGGCGAGGTTGGAATTGCCCTGGCCCTTGTCCGTGTCGTCCGGCGTTGCGGCCGAGCCCTTGGACTTGAAGTGGTTGGCGATCGCGATGAACTTCTTGTCATCGGAGGCGCCGACGGGCTTGAAGACCTGGGCCATCGGCTTGCGGGCGCTGGCGAAGGCAACCGTGTCGTTGTGGATGATCGATTCGCCGACAGGTTCTGCTGCTGCCTTCTTGTAGATGAAGGCGGTGCGGATCATGTCCTCGTCGCTCAGCGGGGGTGCGTTCGCCGGAGTGCGGACGTAGTCCCAGATGCCGGGCGTGGCGACGTTCAGGGCATCAACCAGCTTGGCCAGGGCGTCGTCCCGGTTCTTGCCGAACTGGGCCGAGTTCTCGACCTCCATCAGGGTGACGACGTCGGCGCCGGACTTGGAGATGGCGGCGACAATCTTGTCCTGCTGGCGCTTGAAGTTTTCGGCGTTGGCCGCGCCGCGGACGTCACAGCCGCCGCTGACGGTGATGGGGTTGCCGGCCCGGTCGGTGTAGAACTTGCAGCCGGCGACCTGGTCGCCGGTGGTGGGGAAGTAGTTGAGCACGTTGAACGAGGCAAGCTTGAGGTTGCCGCCCACCGCGGCCGGGGTGTCCGCCCGGGTGGCGCCGAAGCTGGCCGGCTGGACCGTGTCCGCGTTGGCGGGCGTCAGCTGGGTCAGCGGCTGGAACTTCCACGAGCTGTTGGCGTAGCTGAGCACCACATTGGTCTTGAACGTCACCGGCGCGCCCACCCGGACGTGGTCCGCGGTGGTCAGGTACGGCAGGGGGAGCGCCTTGTTCGTGGCGTCCTTGAGGAAGTTGGTGCTGGCGCCGTCGTCGAGCTTGATGCCGCGCGCGGCGTTTGCCGCGACGGTGGCGGTGTATTCGGCAGAGCCGTACGGGGCGACGGCGGTGGGCTGCTCAAGCGGGGTGGTGCCGCCGGCCAGGCCGATTTCGCCGTACTGGTTCAGCGAGTAGTTGTCCGCGACCGTGACCGGTCCCTGCGGTGTCAGCAGCATGGCTTCCAGCGATTCGCGGAAGGCCTCGTCGGCCGGGAGGGCGAAGCCGGTGGCCTTGACCTCGGGGGCGGCCTCGGTCAGCTTCGTGACGCCCGCAGCGCCGGAGACGTTGAGCTGGGTCATGCCGTAGTACTCGGCAACGTCGCCGGTGACCTCGACGTAGTCGCCGATCTGCACCCCGGCGACGGCGGACGGCGCGTAGACGAAGATGGCGTCCGACGCCGTGTGGTTGGCCGGGGTCAGATCGCCGCCGGTGCCGGGAGTCTGGATGTAGAAGCCCGCGAAGCCGCCGGTCGGGAAGGCGGCAGTGACTTTGCCGCGGGTGGTGACCGAGGATCCGGCGAGCGGGCTGGCCGCGCCGGTGCCTTGGATCTCGGCGATGCTCTTGGCAACCGGGGGCGTGACCGGCCCCGGATCGACCGGGGTGGCTTCCCCGTTGGCCGCCTTGGGGGTGATGGCCGCGTTCAGGGTGAAGTCGGCGGCGTTGCTGTTGCTGTCCGTGCCGCCGCTGCGGTTCATGCTCTTGACGTCCGTGTTGCCCGACGGCGCCGTCGCCGCCTGGGTCTCGAACGTGTTGGAGGTGCCGTAGCCGAGCAGGTCGGCGACGTTCGCGGGTTCAATGACGGAACCGGTGCCCAGCGTGGTCAGGGCGGCGGGCTGCTTGGCCAGGATGATCGTTCCGCCGGCGCCCGCCGGGTTGAAGCCGGTGGCGGTGGCGTCCGCGGCGGGCAGGTCCAGCCCGACGGTCCCGTTGCTGCCGCCCTTGAGCAGGTAGAACCCCTTTGCCGGGACTGTCCCGGACAGGGGCACCGTGGTGCTGGGGGAGGCGGCTCCGGTGGCGGAGCGGTACTGGATGGACCAGCCGTCCAGCGCCACCGGGGCGTCCGAGGTGTTGTACAGCTCGACGAACTTGTTCTTGTACGCCGCTCCGGCGCTACCGCCGCTGAGGTAGGCCTCGTTAATAATGACTGGCGACGTTCCGGCCGCTGCCGGTGAGGCCTCCAGGGCGGCGGCGGGCGAGGCCGTCAGCGGGGCTGCGATGAGCCCGGCTGACAGTGCTGTGCCCAGCGCTGTTTTCCAAGGTGTGAATTTCATCCGCTCTAACTCTCATTAGGGTGCCCGGGTAAGGGCTGGGTGCGATGTCCGGGTTGATGGCCCGCGGACCGGCCGGTCTGCTCCTGGTCAAGCAGATTCCGGCACAGCAAAACAGGAGTGAATGAACGCAAGGTAGATTTCATGCGCATTCGGCGCGACGGCCCCCAGCGGAACGCCTCGCAGCCGTGGCGGAAGCCCAACAAGGTGGCCCCAGCGACGGTGTTGGTATGACTCTTTTGACGGCCCGGGGCTTAACCCCAGGCCTGGGCAGTCAAAAGAATACCGGCCAGTAGCCGCTTGGGATTCGGATGGCCGGTATTTCTTATCGCAGTTTTTCCAAAGGATTTATGAAGCCCGCGGGCTTAGGCGTTGGCGGTGTCCTTCCCGGAAGTCTCTGCAACGATCTTGAACATCGCGCCGGTCGGGTCGCTCAGCGTGGCGATTCGGCCGAACGGGGTGTCTTCGGGTGCCTGGACGACGGTGGCTCCAAGTGACGCGGCTTGGGCAGCGGTGGCGTCGGTGTCCTGGACGGCGAAGTAGACCTGCCAGTTGGCGGGCACGCCTGCGGGGAGGTATCTGGAGGCGTCCATGATCCCGGCTTTTGCCGTTTCCGCGGCACCCAGCGTGGTGTACCGGAAATCCGGGGTGTCGCTCATGACATCCGTGTCCCAACCGAATACGTCCTGGTAGAACTTCACGGCCGCGGCGTAGTCTTTAGTGTGAAGTTCGTGCCAGGCGGGGGCGCCCGGTTCGGCCACGAGTTGGAAGCCCTTCATCTCGCGCGGCTCCCAGACGCCGATCGAGGCGCCGCCCACGTCTGCGAACATCGCCATCTTGCCCTGCTCCGGCACTTCCATCGGTTCCATGTAGACCTGGCCGCCGTGTGCCTTCACGGCCTCCGCGGTCGCGGCGGCGTCGTCGGCGCGCAGATAGGTGCTCCACACATCCGGGAACCCGGCCTGCTCGGCTGTCTTCTGCATCATCCCCGCTACGGACTTACCGTTCCTCGAGGCGGTGATGTAGCCGCCGTAGGTCTCCTGGTCTCCGGCTTCGAAGGTCCAGCCGAAGAGTTCGCCGTAAAATTTCTTCGCCTTGTCCGTATCCGTGGTCATGAGGTCGATCCAGCACGGTGCGCCGGGAGTGATGTCAGGGCTCGGCATTGGTATCTCCTGCTCTGCGCGGCTCCGGTTGTTTCCCGGTGGCCGCGGCTTGCTGATGGGTGGGCCAGAGTCAAACATGGAGAGACTATTCCGCGGGTCCGACAGTTTCAATGGCTTGCGGGGAACCCGGCGCCGGCACCGATCCTCGGGCCGGGGTGCCCTGGCGCCTGCTTCGCCCGACGGTCGGCTCAGGCCTGGTTGAAGCGGACCATGTTGCCGGACGGGTCGCGGAAGGCGCAGTCCCGCGGCCCCCAGGGCTGGATGATGGGCTCTTGGAGAACTTCGGCGCCGGCGGCGCGGACGGCCTCGAAGGTTGCATCCAGGTCGTCCGTGCGGAAGACGATCACGGGCAGGACTCCCTTGGTGAGCAGCTGCTGGAGTGCGTCGCCGTCGTCCTGGGAGCGGCCGGCGTGCGGCGGCGAAAGCACGATTTCCAGGTCGGGCTGGGCGGCGCTGCCGAGGGTGACCCAGCGGTGGCCGTCCGAGCCGACGTCGTTGCGCACCTCCAGGCCGAGAACGTCGCGGTAGAAGGCGAGCGACTCGTCGAGGTCGTTGACGGTGATTTGTGCGTACTGGAGTGAAATGTTCATGAATCACACGCTACGACGGCGGGCGTTGGGGCGCTTCTTCAATCCTGCTCGGCTTCCTGGGCGGGCGGGTGTGCTGCCGGGCGACGCAGGATGGCATGGCCTTCACCGCGTGGTGCTCCCGGGCCCGGTAGGCGCTGGGGGTCATCCCGACGATCTCCCTGAACCGGGAACTGAAAGACCCCAGCGAGGTACAGCCGACTTCCATGCAGGCGTCGGTGACACCCGCGCCGGCCCGCAACAGCGCCATGGCACGCTCGATCCGGCGGGTCATCAGGTAGTTGTACGGTGTCTCGCCGTAGGCCGCCTTGAACTGGCGGGAAAAATGCGCGGGGGACATGAGGGCGCCGGCGGCCATCGTGGGCACGTCGAGCGGCCGGGCGTAATCGCGGTCAATCAGGTCCCGTGCCCGGCGCAGGTGGACCAGATTGGCCAGCTCCTGCGGTGTCATGCGGCCATTTTAGCGCTGGTCAGGATCCGTGCGGGGTGCCTCTGCCGGCCGGCCCCGATCAGGCCGTAGGCGACAGCCGGGTGGCGAGGCCTGACAACAGGATGGTGATGCCTTCGTCCAGTTCGGCCATTCCGTCGTAATCCGCGAGGACCGGTGCGAGCGCCCGGAGGCGGGGAAATTCCTTCGGGGGCAGCCGGTGCAGACCCAAGCGGAGCAGGACCTCGTTTTCCTCCGGGTCCACGATGAACTCCTGGAGCTCGTTGAGGATGTGGCCGTACAGGTAGCCGTAGTAGGCCCGGTAGACGTGCAGGGCGTCGGTCGGGGCGAAGCCGGCGTCGATCAGCAGCGCGAGAATTTGTTCGAGCGGCCGCAAGGTGCCCAGCGGGCGGAGGCCCAGGGGAGTGGACAAGGGGCGCGTGACGAGCAGCGGCACGACGTTCGGATGCTTGAGCGCGAGCTCGCGCAGGCAGTGCGCAATGCGCCGGAGCTGGGCCTGCCAGTCCGGGTCTTCCGGGACGATTTCCAGTTCGTCGAGGACCAGCTCCGAGACGCCGTCAAGGAGGGCCGCGCGGTTTTCGGCGTAGCGGTACAGGCTCATCGGGTCCCGGCCGAGTTCCTGCCCGAGCCGGCGCATGGTGAGCGCGTCGAGTCCTTCGGCATCCACCAGCGCCAGGGCTGCGGATAGCACGAGCTCACGGCTAAGGCGGGGTTTGGGAGTCGCGGAGGGGGACGGCTTTGCTGCGGGGGGCATAGGTTCTGATCCTGTCGGGCGGGCCCGGTGCCACAACGGAGCCGTCCTGGGTAATTGGTAAACGGTAATTGGTAAACAAGCTTGCTTACATCGAAGTCTACGCCTACTGTCTACAGTGTAGATAAGTCCTGAATTTGCCGCACTGCGGCATCCGGACCGGCTTGGCGCCCGTGCATGGCGTTCAAGTGTCTGCCGCTGTAGCCCTCGGCGGCACAATATGCATCCAGCGGAAACGAGCCACCATGGCAGATTCGCAGTACGACCAGTTCCTCCAAGAAGCCACCACCCCCGACGCCGCACGCGGCTCCGTCCTCGGACGGGACTGCCTTTACGGCGTTTACACGAGTTGGTGCTTCCTGTCCCGGGCAGTGCCCCGGCCCGAAGACGCCTTTTGGGCGGCCATGAAAGAGAAGAAGATCCGTCCCGGCTACACGCCGCTGCGCATGAAGGGTCCCGCGGCCGCGGACTATATTCTGTCCAGCTATCCCGGGTTGATCTGAGCCGCTTCCGCTTGAGCGTTCCGCCGAACGGAAGCGAAGACAGGTGAGGCCGGTTGGAGCGATCTTTCGATCGCGCCAACCGGCCTCAATGTCGCGCAGATTCTGCGCACCCGCGGAAGGTAAGAGATTCGAACTCTTGGTACGGGGTTACCGCACACTGGTTTTCAAGACCAGCTCCATCGGCCGCTCGGACAACCTTCCTTGAAGAGTAGTGTTTCATAGCCTTTAGGCAGCCACAAAAAGCAGGCGGCGCTCGCAGACGACGCCGGTGCGGCCACTTACTCTGGAGAAGGGCGTTGCCCGCGCCGCGCGCCGGGGGTGCCCTGCCCGCACGAAATCAGTAAGGAATCGGGAGTTCTCCATGAAGGCTGTCTACATCTCAGAGCCCGGCGGTCCGGAGGTCCTGGAGCTCCGCGAGGTCCCGGCGCCTGTTCCCGGCCCGGGCGAGGTGCTGATCGACGTCGTCGCCGCCGGACTCAACCGGGCGGACGTCCAACAGCGGATGGGGTACTACCCGCCCCCGCCGGGCGCCTCCGAAATTCCCGGACTCGAGGTTTCCGGGCGGATCGCCGGCTTCGGCCCCGGTGTCACCAAGCCCTTCTCCGTCGGGGACAAAGTCGTGGCCCTGCTGGCCGGCGGGGGCTATGCGGAGCAGGTGGCCGTTCCGGCCGGCCAGGTCCTGCGCATCCCCGACGGCGTGGACCTCGTCACCGCCGCTTCGCTGCCGGAAGTCGCTGCCACGGTGTATTCCAACCTGGTGATGACGGCCCAGCTGCAGGCCGGGGAAACGGTGCTTATCCACGGGGCCACCGGCGGCATCGGCACCATGGCCATCCAGCTGGCCAAGGCCCTGGGCGCCCACGTCGCCACCACCGCGGGCACGGCCGAAAAGGTCGGCACCGCGAAAGCCTTCCTCGGCGCCGATATTGCCATCAACTACGCCGAGGAGCGCTTCCCGGAGAGCCTGCGCGCCCAGAACGGCGGGAAGGGTGCGGATGTCATCCTCGACGTCGTCGGCGCCAAGTACCTGGAACAGAACGTCGACGCCCTGGCCGACTATGGCCGGCTCGTTGTGATCGGGCTGCAGGGCGGCACCAAAGGCGAACTGGACCTCGGCCAGCTGCTCCGTAAGCGGGCGGCCATCATCGCCACCTCGCTCCGTCCCCGCCCCGTGGAGGAAAAGACCGTCATCATGAACGCCGTCCGCGACGCCGTGTGGCCGCTGCTCGCCGACGGCCGGGTTCGGCCGCTCGTGGCGAAGACCTTCCCCATCGACCAGGTCCAGGCAGCCCACCGCTACTTCGACTCCGGCGAACACGTGGGCAAGGTCCTGCTCGTCATGTAACCCCATGTGACGGACGACATGCACGAATCGGCATATGCATGGCGCTTGTCCGGGGTAAACGACGATAGTGTGATTCCATACGCGGTATACACGCGTCTTGGGGCGCGTGTATGCCGTCGTCCTGCTACCGTCGGGAGCACCATGTCTATCCGCCACAGCCTTCTTGCGCTGCTGCAGGACCGGCCGCGCTACGGGTACCAGCTCAGGACTGAATTCGAGGATCGCACCGGATCGTCCTGGCCCCTCAACATCGGGCAGGTCTACACCACCCTCGACCGCCTCGAACGCGACGGCCTCGTGCAAAAGGACGGCGCCGACGGCGACGGCCACATTGTTTACAGCATTACGACGGCCGGCCTCGCGGAGGTGCAGGGCTGGTTCCACGCTCCCGTGGGCCGCGCCAATCCGCCGCGCAACGAACTGGCTATCAAACTTGCCCTCGCCCTGACGCTGCCTGCCGTCGATGTCGGCGCACTCATCCAGGCCCAGCGCGCCGTCTCCATCCGGGCGCTTCAGGAGTACACCAAGTCCCGCCGCGAGGCCGTGGTGCACCCGAGGCCCGCGGACACGGCCAGGCTGCTGGTCCTTGACTCGCTGATCTTTCAGACCGAGGCAGAGGTCCGCTGGCTGGACCTCTGCGAGGCCCGCCTTCTGCAACTGACCGGCCCGGCCTGACCGCATCCCCGGCCTGACCGGCCCGGCCTGACCGCATCCACGGCCTGACCGCCCGGGCCCGCCAGCCCGCCGGCACCCCCGGTGTGACGCCGTTCACCGCGGACTCTGCACCGCTTGCCGAGCCGCAGGGCCCTGCGGCCCCGGGGTCATGTCCAAGCTGATGCTGCATTGATAGGGTGCCTTGGGGCAGATCTGACTGCTGATCTGTCAGATGGGGTTTCTCAAGGAGGAGACATGGGCACAATGCCAGATGGCGGGCCAAACACCGCACGAGTCGACGATGGCATCACGCCGGTGCCGGGCCTTCCGGCCACGGCCGTCGATGATTCCGTCCGCGAAGCGGAAGAGCGCAAGTGGACACCGGCGAAAATCGCGCTCTGGGTGGCGATCGCACTGCTGGGCGGCGTCGCCTGGTTCATGCTCGCGATCGTCCGGGGCGAGACGGTCAACGCGATCTGGTTCGTGTTCGCCTCGGTCTGTACGTACCTGATCGGCTACCGCTTCTATTCCAAGGTCATTGAGCGGTACATCACCAAGCCGAACGACCGCCGCGCCACCCCGGCCGAGTACAAGGCTGACGGCAAGGACTATGTCCGCACCGACCGCAACGTGCTGTTCGGCCACCACTTCGCCGCCATCGCCGGCGCCGGCCCGCTCGTCGGCCCGGTTATCGCAGCCCAGATGGGCTACCTGCCCGGCACCATCTGGATCATCATCGGCGTCGTCCTTGCCGGCGCCGTCCAGGACTACCTGGTCCTCTTCTTCTCCATGCGCCGCGGAGGCCGCTCGCTCGGCCAGATGGCCCGTGAGGAACTCGGCGTGATCGGCGGCACCGCCGCCCTCGTCGCAACGCTGCTGATCATGGTGATCATCGTCGCCATCCTGGCACTCGTCGTCGTCAACGCCCTCGGCGAAAGCCCCTGGGGCGTCTTCTCCGTTGGCATGACCATCCCGATCGCCTTGTTCATGGGCGTGTACCTGCGCTACCTGCGCCCCGGCAAGGTCATGGAAGTCTCGCTCATCGGCTTCGTGCTGCTGATGGCCGCCATCATCGGCGGCGGCGCCGTGGCCGGCACCGAATGGGGTGCCGCGTTCTTCCACCTGGATAAGGTCACCATCGCCTGGGGCCTGATCATTTACGGCTTCATCGCCGCGATCCTGCCCGTGTGGCTGCTCCTCGCCCCGCGCGACTACCTCTCCACCTTCATGAAGATCGGCGTAATCGTGATGCTGGCCCTGGCCATCATCGTGGTTCGGCCCGAAATCACGGTCCCGGCCTTCAGCGAGTTCGCCTCCCGTGACAACGGCCCCGTCTTCTCCGGCGCCGTGTTCCCGTTCCTGTTCGTGACCATCGCGTGCGGCGCGCTCTCCGGCTTCCACGCCCTGATCTCCTCGGGCACGACGCCGAAGTTGATCGAAAAGGAACGCCAGACCCGCCTGATCGGCTACGGCGGCATGCTGATGGAATCCTTTGTCGCCATCATGGCGCTGGTAGCTGCGATCTCGATTGACCGAGGCATCTACTTCGCCATGAATGCCCCCACCGCGTTGACCGGCGGCACGGTTGAGACGGCCGCGCAGTGGGTCAACAGCCTGGGCTTGGCCGGAGTCAACATCACGCCCGATGTCCTCGCCCAGACCGCCAAGGACGTAGGCGAACAGAGCATCATCTCCCGTTCCGGCGGCGCGCCCACGCTCGCTGTGGGCCTGGCGCACATCATGCAGCAGTTCATTGGCGGTACCGCCATGATGGCCTTCTGGTACCACTTCGCGATCATGTTCGAGGCGCTCTTCATCCTGACCGCGGTCGACGCCGGTACCCGCGTCGCGCGCTTCATGCTGCAGGACTCGATCGGTAACTTCGTTCCGAAGTTCAAGGATCACTCCTGGCGGCCGGGAGCCTGGCTCGCCACCGCGGTGATGGTTGCCGCGTGGGGCCTGGTGCTGCTGATGGGCGTCACCGACCCGCTGGGCGGCATCAACACGCTGTTCCCGCTCTTCGGTATCGCCAACCAGTTGCTGGCTGCCATTGCACTGTCCGTGGTTCTCGCGATCGTAGCCAAGCGCGGCACCTTCAAGTACCTGTGGATCGTGGCCCTGCCGCTCGCGTTCGCGGCCGTCGTCACGATCACCGCGAGCTTCTACAAGATCTTCTCGCCGGTCCCGGCCGTCGGGTACTTCGCCAACAACGCGGCGTTCGCCAAGGCCCTGGCCGACGGTAAGACCTCCTTCGGCACGGCCAAGACCCAGGCTGCCATGGAAGCCGTGGTCCGCAACACGATGATCCAGGGCTGGCTCTCGGTCATCTTCGTGGTGCTGAGCATCATCGTCATCATCACGGCGTTGATCGCCACTGCCAAGGCGTTCCGCAATGCCTCCGCCGGCACCGCCAACGTCGAATACGAGGATCCGGCCCAGCCGTCCCGCGTCTTCGCGCCGGCCGGGCTGTTCCCGACCGCGGCCGAACGGGAGCTGGACGCGGAGTGGAAGAAGCTGCCGGCCGACCAGCGGCTCGAACACTCCGCACGGCACTGACGGTTGCTGCCATGAACGCACTCCTAGCGGGATTCCGGGGATTTGCCGAGTACTTCAGCGGTGTCCTTGGAGCCGATGCCTACAAGAAGTACCTGGAGCACCATCAGGCCTCGGGCCACGATGGTCCGCCGATGTGTGAGCGGGACTTCTGGCGGGACCACACCGACCGCCAGGACAGCAATCCGCAAGGCCGCTGCTGCTGACATGGCTGCCGCGGTGCAGGGGGCGCCGTTGGGAACACCAGTTCCCGACGGCGCCCCTGCCATTTGCGCGTACGACGGCGGACCCGCCGCCGGGGCTTTCTGGCGAGCCCGCCGCGGGGGCCTCACTGGCGGAGCCCGCCGCGGGAGAGCGGGCCCCCGGTGCCACCTGGGCGACATCCACCCTCTGCGTCCCGCTGCAGCGTGAGAGTATGAAGCCATGAGCGATCCGAACGACACTCAGCCCGGCGGGGACGCACCGCTGGAGGGCATCGCCACCTCCGCGACGCCCGACGCCCCCGGCTCCGACACGGCCACTACGGAATCGGCGCCGCGCCCCTCCGATTCCCGCGGCCCGGCCGAGCGCGGCCGGGCCAGCCACCTGCAGGACCTGGTGGACGAGCCCGCCAAGGTCATGCGGATCGGCACCATGCTGAAGCAACTGCTGGACGAGGTGAAGTCTGCCCCGCTGGACGACGCGGCGCGGATCCGCCTGGCGGAGATCCACGAGCGCTCGATCAAGGAACTGGAGGACGGCCTCGCGCCCGAGCTGGTGCAGGAGCTCGAGCGGATCCATCTGCCGTTCCCCGAGGACGGCACCCCTTCCGATGCGGAACTGCGCATCGCGCAGGCCCAGCTGGTCGGCTGGCTCGAGGGGCTCTTTCACGGCATCCAGACCGCGATCGCAGCCCAGCATGCCGCCCGGGAGCACGCGGCCGCGCAGCTTCAGCTCCGCCAGCTGCCGCCCGGCACCATGATTGCGCCCGGCGTCGTCATCGGTGAAAACGGCGAACCCCAGCGGGCCGCAGAGCGGCAGCCCGGCGAAGACCCCACCCAGCCCGCCCGTCCCGCCGACCCGGACCACGGTCCCGGCCAGTACCTCTAGGGCCGCTTTGGGATTCTTTAGCGCGGCACGGCAAGGACGCATTGACGACGCAGAACTCGGCAAGGGCTTGTGGCGGCGCGCCCACGACCGGTTCGTCCGGGGCCTGGACCGGTACCACCAGGTCCTCGAAGGGGTTGAGGATGAGGCCCTCTACGCGGAACTGGTCGAGATCGCCAACGAGCTGTCCGTCTTGGCCGTGCGGGTGCGACAGATCTGCATGGAGGCACAGCGCCGCTCTCCCAGCGACGGCCTGGACATCCCCGGAGCCCTGAGCGGCGTGCATCGGGCCCTGTCCACGGCGGGCAACGCGCTGGCCATGACAGCGGAAGCAGCGGCGATGCTGCGCCTCGCCGTCGGGCCGGTCCCGGTCGGTGCGGCGTCGGTGCGCCGCCGCGCCGAGACCGTCGTGGAACACATCGACGACGCCGAACGGCGGCTCGCGGAGACAACCGCAGGGGACTGATGCTGCGCCCGCCGAACGAGTAGGCCGGGCGATAGACGGGGCTGCCGGATATTCCGGGTTAAGCGCCTAGCTTAGCGGCGGAAAAACGCTGGCATGGGGGACCGCCGGTTGGCAGGATGGACGAATGACTTCTTCACCCGAACTGACATTCAATGACGGCAACACCATCCCGCAGCTTGGCTACGGTGTGTGGCAGGTTGAGGACGACGTAGCCGAGAAGGTTGTCGTCCAGGCGTTCGAGGCCGGCTTCCGGCACATCGACACCGCCAAGATCTACGGAAATGAAGCAGGGGTGGGCCGCGCGATCGAGCGTTCGGGCCTCAAGCCCGAGGAAATCTTCATCACCACCAAGCTCTGGAACGCGGACCAGGGATACGAATCCACGCTTCAGGCGTTCGAGGAATCCATGGAGCGCCTGGGGCTTGAGACCCTGGACCTCTACCTCATCCACTGGATGCAGCCGAAGCAGGACAAGTACGTCGACACCTGGAAGGCACTCATCGAGCTGCAGAAGCGCGGCCGCGTGAAGACGATCGGTGTCTCCAACTTCACCAAGGAGGGACTGCAGCGCCTGATCGACGAGACCGGCGTCGTCCCCGCCATCAACCAGGTTGAGCTGCACCCGATCTTCAACCAGGCGGAGCTGCGCGAATTCAACGCCTCCAAGGGCATCCTCACCCAGGCGTGGTCGCCGCTGGGCCAGGGCGGGGAGCTGCTGGAAAGCCCGGTCATCGCCCAGATCGCGGCCAAGCACAACGCCACGCCGGCACAGGTGGTCATTGCCTGGCACCTCGCGATCGGCAACGTGGTGATCCCCAAGTCGGTAACCGAGTCGCGGATCCGCGAGAACTATGCGGCCCTGGACGTCACCCTCGACGCGACGGACGTGGAGGCCATCAACGGCCTGGACCGCTCCGCTGAGGGCGCCGGGCGTATCGGCCCGGACCCGGCGGTTTCCGACTTCGCCTAGGCGCTAGCGCCATGGCAGGGGTTCCCTGCAAGCGGTAACAAACGATAAGAAACGAGCGGTTCAGGGCCTACCGGCCCTGGACCGCTCTTTCTGTGGGCCGTCACGCGCCCGGGCCGCAGGGTGCGACGTCGAAGGCTCCGTCAGGAGCGTCGGTGAGCGACCGGATTTTTGCGATCAGCGCCTTCGTAGCGGCATCCCGCTCGAGTTGCGCGTAGACCGGTGCCGCCGCGGCTTCAAAGGCTGCGATTTGTTGGTCCGTGGCGGCGACGATTGTGCCGCCGCGTCGACAGAAGGCGGCCGCTTCGTCAGCGGTACGGGCCTTGGCTTCGGTGACCGATTCCTGGGTCCTGGCGGCGGCCTCCAGCAGGACGCGGCGGTCGTCCGCGGCGAGGTGCGCGTAGGCCTTGGTGTTGATGACCAGCGAGTTGACCTTCACGTATACGGGCAAATTTCCCGCCACGGTGCTTGGCCGCGGGAAGGTTGCGGCCCGCGTGAAGGAAGACTCGGCAGCCTTAACCGTGCCTTTGGCCAGGGCGTCGGTGAACAGTTCGCCGGCCAGTGCCTGCGGGCTGGCCCCCAATGCTTTCAGGGTTGCATTTCCTGTGCTTGAGCCGGGGGCCCGGACAACCTTTCCGGCGAGTTCGGCCGGTGCCATGATGGGTCTGCCGAAGGAGAAGAGCATCCGCGGGCCATCCGGGAGCAGGGCCAGTCCGGTGAGTCCGACAGGCCGCAGCCCGGCCATCATGCCGCCGGCATTTTCGGGCGAGACGACCTTGGCCACCACCTGGTCCGAGGCCCGGAGGAACGGCGCCGAGAGTGCCATAAAGGATCTGATGCCCTCCGCCTCCCAGGTCCGGGCCGGGACCAGCGCCATGTCGAAATCGCCGCCCTCGGTGGACTGGGCCACCGCCTGGTCCCAAGCACCGGCTTCGTCGGCAGCCGCTTTCAGCACGAGCTCAATCCGGAGCGTGCCGCCCGAGAGTTCTTTCACTTGGCTGGCGAATTGCCGGACCTGCGCTGCGGCCCGTCCGTCGGGGCCGCCAGCGGTAGCCAGGGTCAGGACAGTTGCATCGTCAGCGGACTGCGGGCCGCTCTGGGACAGTCCGCTGGTGGTGCTGCATCCGGCCGCTGCCAAGGCAATGGAGGCCGCCAGAATCGACGCCCCGCGCATCCGTGAGTGCATGCTGGCCTCTTTTCGGGTACCAAGGCCGAGCTCTCCGCGGTTGCCGACACCGCAAAGAAGGGGCCTCCACCTCGAAAGGTACTCCCTCCCGCCGTCCGCCAAAAGGGCCCTGTGGGCGAACTTTCGGACGGCCCGGCGAACCCGGCCCCCTCCCACGGGGGCGGCAGCGGCAAGGACGGCTAGGCGGCGGCCCGGCTCTGGCGTGGCCGCACGGCGTCGACGATTGCCCAGCCGTGTTCGTCCTGGACCCGCCGGCAGGCGAAGCGCTCGGCCGCCAGGGCGTCGTCGAAAGTTTCGGTGCGGACCCGGCCACAGTCGGTGTCCAGGTAGGTGACTGCCCAATGATCTGCCGCTGGCTGATCCGAAGACCGGTTTGAAGACTGCGCTGCGGCTGCGAAATCCTGATGCTGTTCCATGAATTAAGTCTGCAACCGGCCTCTGACAGTATGTGCTCAGCGGCCCGGCGTGTCGCCGAGCCGCAGCACCCGTTCCCGGGCCAGGTCCTCCCGGCGGCGGTCTTTCTCCGCGGTGCGGGCTGCCTGCTGCGATGCGGCGGCGGCCAGTTCGAGGCGCTTGCGGGCCTGCCGCAGCTCGGCGTCGGCCCGGGCCAGTTCCTCCTTGAGCCGGGCCGCCTCCTCGGTCAGAGTAGCCGCGGTGTGCTGGGTGTCCAGCAGCTCGTTGGCCCTGCGTTCCGCCTCCGCGGCGCTGGAAGAGGCGGCGTCCGTGGCTTCCCGCAGCGCGGCCTGGGCGCGGTCCGTCGCTGACGGGCTGGGGGCGGGCCGGTCCTGCCTGACGGCCCGCAGGCGCGGTTGGGCCGGCCCGGGAGCAGCGGCTGCTCCTGCCGGAGCCACCGTGGGAGGCGAACCCTTCCGCAGCGTTGGCCCCGGTGCTTCCGGAACGGCGACGGCGCCGTCGAGGTCCACGACGTCGACGCCGTCCGCTGAGAGCGCCCGCAGCAGCCGCCCGCTCCGGACGGCGGTAGCGGCTTCTTCGTCGGCGGTGGCCGCGCGCAGGGTCTGTTCCACTTCCGTCGCGACGGTGCCGCTGATCTTCCGCCCCTGCCGCTCCGCCTCGGCCCGGGCTGCGTCAACGGCACCGGCCAGCATGGTCCGCCGTTCCCGGGAGAGGCTGCGGAGCGTCGCCGCGTCGAGGGCGGCCTGCGCCCGGCGCATCGCGAGTCCCAGCTCGGCCAGGTCACCCAGCGCCTGGGGCCGGTGCCAGGCGAGCATGTTGACGGCCCAGGCGCTCACCGAGGGCTTGGGCAGGGAACGCACCGCCGCGACGCGGGAGCGCAGCTCCGGGGTGGACTCCGCTGCTGCGAGCAACTCCTTGGCCGCGGCATTGCGTGCTGCGACAAAGCCGTCGAACGGCATGGCGTAGAGCTGCGCCGCTATGTCCGCGAGCCCACGTTGTGCCATGCAAGAATCATAGAAGCTCCGGCCCCCCACGCCGGGAGTGCGCAGCCCACGTCCACCGTAGGAGTTTCCACGTGATTGAAATAGCCGGGCTCCCGGCCCACATCCTTCTGGTCCACGCCGTCGTGGTGCTAGGCCCAATCGCCGGCCTCGCCGCCATCATCTACGCGGCAGCCCCGCGTTGGCGCAGGTACCTGGCTTGGCCGTTGGGGGTCCTTTCGCTGGGACTCGTCCCGGTCGCGCTCGTCACCGCGCAGGCGGGGGAGCAGCTGGAGAAGGCCCGACCGGCTACGCAACTGGTCCGGGAACATGCGGAGCAGGGTGACGTGCTGAAGGTCGTCTCGGTCATCTTCTTCGTGATCGTTGCCGCGATGATCATCGTCAGCTTTGAACCGATCGGGCGGCGGTTCGCGTTCCTCGGCGGCCTTCGCACGAACCGGGTTTTGCGGACAGGCCTGCTGGTTGTCGGAGCCCTGGCTGGCGCCTTCTTTGTCTACCAGAGCATCATCACCGGTCACTCCGGCGCCGCATCCGTGTGGGCGCGGTGACGGTGCGCTGACCCGGCACTGACGGTGCGGAGGGSGCGCCGGATCCTAGGTCCGGCGCGCCCTCCGCACCGTCAGGAGCAACAGCACCAGGGCAGCCGCTTGCAGCGCGGCCACCGCGGCGGTCAGCGCCGGGAACGCGCCGTAGAGGGCGCCGTAGAGCGCACCGCCGGCCAGGGCGCCCGCTCCTTCGAAGGCAGCGAAGACCCCGTAGGCCGCCCCTTGGCGCGGCTCCGGCACCAGGTCCGCGACGAGCGCCTTGACCGTGGAGTCCTGGATGCCGGTGGCGGCGCCCCAGATGGCCACGCCTGCCCCCACCATGGCCACACCGGAGGAGAAGGCCAGCAAAGGAACGGCGGCAATCAGCACCGGCAGCGCCAGTAGCACCGCCGGGCCCACCCGGTCGTAGAGGAAGCCGCTGCCCAGCGCGCCGAGCGCCGCTGTGCCCATGGCTGCAGCGTAGAGCAGCGGCACCACAGGGGCAGGAACCGCTACGGCCGCGGTCAGGTGGTAGGAGATGACGCCGAACGCCACCAGGCCCGCGCTCCAGAAGAAGGCACAGACGGCGAACAGCAGGAAAACCCCGGAGAACAACGACGGCGGCTTCCCGGCCGCCGCCGGCAGTGGACCTGCTGCAGCAGCCCCGGACTCCGAGTTGGTCTCCGCGCCGGGCTCGGCCACCCGTCGGCGCAACCAGAGCAGCAGGGCGAGTGCCACCGCTGCCGGCGCGGTCAGGACCGCAAACGCGGCCGGGAGGACACCGGTGGCGGCCAGCACGCCGGCCACGAGGATCGGGCCGAGGAGAGCCCCGGTGAGGTCCAGCGACTTGTGCACGGCGAATCCCCGGCCGCGGCCCACGCGCTTGGCCGCGGCAGCGAGCAGCACTGTCTTTGCCGGGCTGCGGACGGCCTTGCCTACCCGGTCGCCGATGATCAGCGCCGAAGCCAGGACCAGCCCCGCGGCACCCACGGCCGGTGCCAACGCCAGCAGGGGTACGCAGACCGCCGTCAGGGCGTAACCCGCCAGGGTAAACGTCCAGTATTTGCGGGTGCGGTCGGCCCACGGCCCGAAAACAAGGCGCAGGCCCTGCGCAGCGGCCTCGGCCCCGCCGGTGACGAGCCCAACGAGCAGGGCGGAGGCGCCAAGCTGCGCCAGCAGCGGTCCGGCGAGCGGACGCGCGCCGTCGGACACGACGTCGGTGGCCAGGCTGACCAGCCCGAAACCCACCACAGTGCCCCACGGCTGGCGGCCGCCGGCGGGGAACCCGCCCGATATTCGGTCGGCTGCCGCCGCATTCGGGTGCGTCGTCTCCGGTGTGGCCGGGTTCGGGTGCGCCGCGGCCGGTGGCGCCGGAAGCGTGTAGGGAGCCGGCCCGGGAAGGTCGGGTTCGCGCTCAGGCCGGTCCATTTTCCAAGAGTCGCGGACCGGCTCCTGAATGACAAGGGTAGCGGGGATTGGGCCGAGCGGGGATTGGTCCGAGCGGGCGGGGCCGCCGTCGGGGGCGCCTTTGACCACGAATTCGGTTCCGGTCGGTCGAGCGCTCGGCGTGTCCGTGTCGAAGTGCCCCAGTACCGCACCCCACGGTTCCCGCAGCCCGTCTGGTAGGTACGCAAAGAACCCCCGAAAATCCATGATTTCCGGGGGTTCTTTGGTTCGTGCTGTCCGAGCTTCCTATCAGAATCGAACTGATGACCTTCTCATTACGAGTGAGACGCTCTACCGACTGAGCTAAGGAAGCAACCGCGTGAAACGCCGGCGAACCGGGCGGATCATGCAAGAGACAACTGTAATGGAGCTTCCGCGCCCGGGTCAAAATGAGCGGCGCGGAAGCCGTCCAAAGCTCAGCAGACCGTGTTGTCGGCCGGCGTCTTGCCGTCCACCAGGTACCCGTCCACGGCCTTCTCGATGCAGCTGTTGGCGCGGCCGTAGGCGGTGTGGCCCTCGCCCTTCCAAGTCAGGAGCGAAGCCTTGCCCAGTTGCTTGCGCAGGGCGCCGGCCCATTCGTACGGTGTAGCGGGGTCCCCGGTGGTGCCCACGACCAGGATGTCGGACGAGCCCTTGTACTGGACCGGGGCAGGGGTACGGAGGCTCTTGTAGGGCCAGTCCCTGCAATTCGTGCCGCCGTAGGCGAAGTAGTAACCGAGAGTGGGGGAGAGCTGGCGAAGCCGCTTCTCTTCGGCATGCATCGCGGCCGGGTCTGATTCCATCGGGTAGTCGAGGCAGTTGATGGCGTTGAAGGCAAACGTGGAGTTTGCCGAGTAGGTGCCGTTGGGCTCGCGGTCCGCGCCGAAGTCGGAGAGCCGGAGCATCGGGGACACGTCGCCCTTCATTGCGCTATCGAGGGCCTGCGTCAGCGCGGGCCAGTTGTCGTCGTTGTAGAAGGGCAGGATGAAGCCGCTGACGAACATCGAGGCGTTGACCACCCGGCCGTCCTTGGCCTGCTGCGGATTCGCCTCCACGGCCGCGATGATGTCCTGGATCTGCCGGACCGCTTCGTCGGGGGTTCCGCTGAGCGGGCAGCCGGTGTTCTGGAGGCAGTTGGTCACATACGCGTGGATGGCCTTCTCAAAGGCCTTCGCCTGGCCCGCGGTCAGTTCCTCGTTGCTCAGCGAGGGATCGAGGGCGCCGTCCAGCACCATCCGGCCCACGTTGTCCGGGAAGAGTGAGGCATAGGTGGAGCCGAGGAAGGTGCCGTAGGAGTAGCCCAGGTAGTTCAGCTTGGCGTCGTTCAGGACGCCGCGGAGGATGTCGAGGTCCTTGGCGGCGCTGACGGTGTCGACGTGGCCCAGGACCGGTCCGGTCTTCTCGGCGCATCTGGCTGCGATGGCCTTGTTATCCGCAAAGGCTTCGGCCAATCCGGCGTCGGTGTCCAGCTTGTAGATCTTGGCGCGGTTGGCGTCCCGTTCCTTGTCCGTGAGGCAGGTGACGGGCGCCGAGCGCTTCACGCCGCGCGGATCGAAGCCGACGACGTCGTAGTTAGAGCGCACCTTCTCGGAAATATTCGTGGCGCCGGCGTCCCTGACGAAGTCGTAGCCGGAACCGCCGGGACCGCCGGGGTTGACCAGCAGGCTGCCCTTCTTGTTGCCGCCCCTCGACGCCAGCTTGATGGCAGCCAGTTCGATCGTGCCGCCGTCGGGCTTGCTGTAGTCCAGCGGAACCTTGACCTTGGCGCATTGGAAGTCAGTTTCGCAGCGCGACCAGGTGAGCTGCTGGGAGTAGAAGCTCCGCAGCTCGGCCGGTGCGGCGGCCGCGATCGACGGGTCGGGGGTCCCGGACGAGCTCTTTGGGCCGCCGTCGCCGGAGCCGAAAAGCGTGCAGGAAGACAGCACCAGGGCGAGCGCCAGGCCCAGCGCCAAGGCACCGGCGGCCCGCACCTTGAGCCCGAAGGTTCGGCCGCCTGAGGGCCGTGGTGCTGCTGACGTCATGCGGTTCTCCTTGGGGATGTGGAACGGGGCGAATCGAAGTATGTGGAGCGTTCCTGGCGGGTCAAATCAGGCTGGAGGCCATGGACTCGATGGCCAGCAGCGGGGCGACGTTGGTTGTCGTGATCCGTTTGCGGGCCTTATTGATGGCATCCATCCGGGCAAGTGTCACCTCGGACGTTGAGCGCCCGGCGAATTCCTGCAGCTCATTCCTCAGCTCAACGTTGACCAATTCCACGGCGTTCCCCATCTGGATGATCAGCACATCCCGGTAAAAGGACAGCAGGTCGGTCAGGGTGCGGTCAAGGGAATCGGTAACGGAGCGCTTGGCACGCCGCTTCTGGTCGTCCTCCAGCTGCTTGACCTGGCCCCGCATGGCCGGCGGAAGCGGCCCGCTTTCAGGTGCCCCGAGCGTAGCGAGCAGCGCGGCCTTCTCGGCGGCGTCGCGCTCTTCGTTGGAGCTGTTGGCCTCCTCGGTGGCGATTTTGACGAGCTTGTCCGCCATCATCACCGCTGCGGTGATGCCCCGAAGGTGCAGCGGAAACCGCACGGTCTCCAGCCGGCGTTCGCGGGCCTCGGGATCCCGGGCCAGCCTGCGGGCGATCCCGACGTGGCTTTGCGCGGCGCGCGCCGCCCGCTCGGCAACCTCCGGTTCGACGCCGTCCCGCTTGACCAGGAGGGCCGCGACGTCGGCCGCTGGCGGAAGCCGCAGCGCCACCGGCCGGCAGCGGGAACGGATGGTCACGAGCACGTCCGCGGGGGACGGCGCGCACAGCATCCAGATGGTGCGCGGGGTGGGCTCCTCGATGGCCTTGAGCAGCACGTTGGTGGTCCGCTCCGCCATCCGGTCCGCGTCTTCGACGACGATGATGCGCCAGCGGGCGGAGGAGGGCCGGTTGCCGGCGGTCGAGACCAGTTCGCGGGCCTCGTCGATCGTGATGGTGACTTTCTCGGTCCGCACGAACGTCACGTCGGAGTGGGTCTCGCCGACGATCGTCTGGCACGCCGGGCACTCGCCGCAGCCCCGCTTCGTGACGTCTTCCTGGTCGCAGTTCAACGCCGCAGCAAAGGCCTTCGCGGCGTTGGAACGGCCTGATCCCGGGGGTCCGGTGAACAGCCAGGCGTGGGTCAGCCCCTCGCCCTCCGCTGCCTGTCGCAGTTGGGTGACGACGGCAGGTTGGCCCTGGAGGTCGTCCCAGACGCTCATGCCGAGCTGCCCTCGCGGAGGGCGAGCAAGGACTGAACCCGGTCAAGGATCCGGGCGGCGAGCTCCGGCACGGGCAGGTGCGCCGCGAGGACCAGGTACTTTTCCGGCCGGGCCGCGGCCAGCGCCAGGAAGGCGTCCCGGATCCGGGCATGGAATTCGTCCGCCTCCGATTCCAGTCGGTCCTCCGCGGCGTCGCCGGCGGTCCGGCGCCGGCGGCCATCGGCAGGGTCGACGTCGAGCAGCACCGTCAAGTCCGGCTGCAGGCCCGAGGTGGCCCATTCGTTGATGCCACGCACCGCCTCCGTGCCGAGGTGCCGGCCCGCGCCCTGGTAGGCGACGGAGGAGTCGATATACCGGTCGGTCAGGACCACCTCGCCCCGCTCCAGCGCCGGACGGATTACCTGGGCGGCGTGCGCGGCGCGGGATGCCGCAAAGATCAGGGCCTCGGTGCGGGGATCGATGTGGCCGTGGCCGTGATCGAGCACGAGGGAGCGCAGTTTCTCGCCGATCGGCGTGCCGCCCGGCTCCCGGGTCCGCAGCACCGTCAGCCCGCGGGACTCCAGCGCCGCTGCAAGCTCCGCCGTCTGGGTCGACTTGCCGGCGCCGTCGCCGCCTTCGAAGGCAATGAACAGTCCGGGGAGCGTTCCGGGAGTCTGGGTATCCACTGCTCTAGCCTACCGACAATCTCCGACACCATAGCGGCCCGCGCGTAACGCCTTACAGGCACGGGGCCGCTCCGACGTACCCTGTCACCATGAGTCTCTCCGAAGAACAGGCAGCCTCGCTCTCGGCCGAAACCGTGGTGGTTGCCGCGGGCCGTCCCCGGCGCGAGCGCGACGCCCCGGTGAACCCGCCGATCGTGCTGTCCTCGACCTATTTCGGCACCGGCCCGCTGGGCCCCGGCGACCGCGGCTACGGCCGCTACTCCAACCCCACCTGGGACCCCTTCGAGCAGGCCCTGGCACAGTTGGAAGGCGCCGCGCTGCCGGGCCTCTTGTATGCCTCGGGCCTGGCCGCGGTGAGCTCGGCGCTGTCCCTGGTTCCGGCGCAGGGCGTGCTGGTGATGCCCTCGCACAGCTACGCCGGGTCGCTCGTGATGGCGACGGAACTGGCGCAGAAGGGCGCCCTTGAGCTGCGCACCGTGGACATTGCGGACACCGACGCCGTGCTGGCGCAGCTGGCGCCCGCCGACGGCAAACCGGCCAGCATGCTGTGGCTGGAGAGCCCCACCAACCCGATGCTCGGCGTCGCGGACATCCGGGCGCTGACAGCAGCGGCACACGCGGCCGGTGCCCTCGTCGTCACCGACAACACCTTTTCCACCCCGCTCGTGCAGCAGCCCCTCAGCCTGGGCTCCGACGTCGTCCTGCACTCGGTCACCAAGTACCTTTCCGGCCACTCCGACGTCGTGCTGGGCGCCCTCGTGACCTCCGACGCCGAGCTGCACGCCAGGCTGCTGCACCACCGCACCATCCACGGCGGCATCGCCGGGCCGTTCGAAGCCTGGCTGGCGCTGCGCGGGCTGCGCACCCTCGCCTTGCGGATTGAGCGCTCCCAGGCCTCCGCGGCGGTGATCGCGGAACGGTTGAGCCAGCACCCGCGGGTTGGCAGCATCCGCTACCCGGGACTGCCCTCGGACCCCGGCCACGAACGGGCCAAGGCTCAGATGAAGGGCTTCGGCTCCGTGCTGTGCATCGAAATGGCGCCGGTGGAGGGCCCGAACGGCACCCTCAGCGGCGCGGAGGCGGCCGACCGGATGATCCGCGCCCTAGAGTTGTGGCTGCCGGCCACGTCGCTGGGCGGCGTGGAATCCCTGATCGAACGCCGACGCCGGCACACCGCGGAACCGGAGAGCGTGCCGGAGAACCTGGTCCGGCTGAGTGTCGGAATTGAAAACGTCGAGGACCTCTGGGCCGATTTGCGGCAGGCTTTGGCAACACTGGACGGCTAGGCTTGGGGCATGGACGGAAGAACGCTGATTGAATTTGCCGACAGAGGGATCTACTTCCTGATGGCGGTCGTAGCCCTGGGCCTTGAGGTGTGGGCGTTCTTCGATTGCCTGCGGCACAAGGCCAACGCCTTCGAAGCCGTGTCCAAGCGGACCAAGACGTTCTGGCTCGCCCTGACCGGCGGCGCTCTCTTCATCGGCCTGCTGTCCATTGTTGGCGGCGGAGGCGGATTCTTCGGCCCGCTGGGACTCTTTGGCCTCGCGGCCGTGACGGCCGCTTCCGTCTACCTCGCGGACGTCCGCCCTGCCGTGAAAGATGCCGGCCGCGGCGGAAGCCGCAACATGGGACCCTACGGCCCCTGGTGATCCCCACCCACCGGCACCCTAAGCTCGCAAGCTCGCTCAGGGAACCCTGCCGGCGTGGCCCCAACCGGCACCCTAAGCTCGCAAGCTCGCTCAGGGAACCCTGCCGGCGTGGCCCCAACCGGCACCCTAAGCTCGCAAGCTCGCTCAGGGAACCCTGCCGGCGTGGCCCCAACCGGCTATAGGCCGACCGGCGCCACCGCTTCCCAATCCACGGTCAGCTCGCCCAGGCGCCACCGCGCCGGACCATCCTGCACGGGCCAGCCGGCGTCCCGCATCGCCCGGCACATGGCGGTCCAGCGCTGCCGGTTCCCGAACGACGCCAGCGGCGCTGCTTCAAGCCAGGCCTTGTCCAGGGCCTGCAGATAGGAATGGATTCGTTCGCCGGGAACGTTGCGGTGAATGAGCGCCTTGGGCAGCCGTTCGGCGATATCCGAGGGCAGCTCGAAGCCGCCGAAGCGCATGGACAACCCGAGGCTCAGCGGCCGCTCGTCGTCGAGCGCCACCCAGGTGACCCGGCGTCCAATCTCGTCGCAGGTGCCGTCGATGAACAGGCCTCCGGGCGCCAGCCGGTCCTGCACGAGGCGCCAAATAGCAGCAACATCGGCTTCCTCGTATTGCCGCAGCACGTTGAAGGCCCGCACCAACACCGGCCGGCCGGGCACCGGAAGTTCGAAGCCGCCGAGCTGGAAACTGAGCCCGGGACGCTCCAGCGCCTTGGCCTGCCGGACCCGCTCCGGTTCGATCTCAATCCCCACCACGCGCACGTCGGGCCGGATGGCGGTGAGGCGTGCGAAGAGTTCGACGGCGGTGGCCGGGGACGCGCCGTAGCCGAGGTCGACGACCAGTGGATCCTCGGCGCCGCGCAACCGCCAGGCCTGAGGGCCGGTTAACCACCGGTCCACCCGCCGCATTCGATTCGGGTTGGTGGTTCCGCGGGTCACGTTGCCTACGGGCCGGCCCGTCCTTGTACCGCCGCCGGTGCCGTCCTGGGTCCGCTTCTGCATCCCGCTCCGGGTCCGGGGGGACACCACCCGCTCAGCCTTCTGCACCACGCGTCCAGCCTATCCCGGCCGGTGTAACGCTCGGCACGGCCCGGGACTGCTCGGCTAGGATGAAAAGCATGACTTACAAGCTGATTCTGCTGCGCCACGGCCACAGCGAATGGAACGCCAAGAACCTGTTCACCGGCTGGGTGGACGTCGACCTGAACGACCAGGGCCGTGCCGAGGCGGTACGCGGCGGCGAGCTGCTGGTGGAGAACAATGTCCTCCCGGACATCCTCTACACCTCGCGGCTGAAGCGGGCCATCAACACCGCCAACCTTGCGCTGGAGAAGGCCGACCGCGGCTGGATCGACGTCAAGCGCGACTGGCGCCTCAACGAACGCCACTACGGTGCACTGCAGGGCAAGGACAAGGCCCAGACCCTGGCCGAATACGGCGAGGAACAGTTCATGACCTGGCGCCGGTCCTACGACACCCCGCCGCCGCCCCTCGCGGACGACTCCGAGTTCTCCCAGGTGGGGGACCCGCGCTACAAGGACCTCGGCGACGCCATGCCGCGCACCGAATGCCTCAAGGACGTCCTGATCCGGCTGCTCCCGTACTGGGAATCGGACATCAAGGAAGACCTCCGCGCCGGCAAGACCGTCCTGGTCACCGCCCACGGCAACTCCCTGCGCGCCCTGGTCAAGCACCTTGACGGCATAAGCGACGAGGACATCGCCGGCCTGAACATCCCCACCGGCATCCCGCTGGTCTACGAACTGGACGAGGACTTCAAGCCGCTGAACCCGGGTGGCACCTACCTCGACCCCGAGGCCGCCGCGGAGTCCATCAAGGCAGTGGCAAACCAGGGCAAGAAGTAGCGTCCTCCGTACCCCGGAAACGACGACGGCGGCCGGTCACCCCCAAGGTGACCGGCCGCCGTCGTACCCGCTGCTATTGGGACGGCGGGGCCGTCAGCTGTGCTCGATGCTGGTCGGGTGCCATGCGCCGGTGACCAGGTAGGTGACCTTCTGCGCAACCGAGACGCCGTGGTCCGCGAAGCGCTCGAAGTAGCGGCTGGCCAGCGCGACGTCCACGGTGGTGGCGGCGGACTCTGCCCAGTCGCTGCGGGCGATCGCCTTGAAGACGCTCAGGTGCAGGTCGTTGACGGCACTGTTGGCCTTGAGGATGTCCCGGGCCACCTCCAGGTCGCGGGTCTCCAACAGCACGGTGAGCTTCTCCGCGATCTCCAGGTCGTGCTTGGCGAAGCTCTTAAAGGTCTCCTGCAGCTGCTGCGGCACCACGTTGGCCGGGTAGCGGAGACGGGCGAGCTGGGCGATGTGCCGGGCGAGGTCGCCCATCCGCTCCAGCGAGGCGCTCATCCGGAGCGACCCCACGATCATGCGCAGGTCGCTCGCCACCGGGCCCTGCAGGGCGAGAATGTCGATGGCACGCTCGTCGAGGCTGTTCTGCAGGAAATCGATCCGGGCGTCGGCTGCGATAACGTCTTCGGCGAGGTCGATGTCTGCGCCCTCGAAGGCTGTGGTGGCCTTCTCGAACGCCTCGCTGACGAGCTTCGAAATTTCGACGAGCTGCTCACCCACCTGGGCGAGTTCTTCCTGAAAAACCTTACGCACGGGTGCGTCCTTTCCTCGGAAACGTTCCCGGGCGCCGCGGCGGCCGGCCGTTTCGTTTCACCGTAGCGGCGTTCAACCTGCCACCCTTCCAGCCTCCGGTGAACTGTTACGCCTCAATAGGTGAACGTTAGCTGAACCAGCGCCCCAATCGCACAAGTTTTCGATTTCCGGCATGCCGCAGCGCATAAGCTGGAGCCGTGGATCCAATGCTCATCGGTGTGATCGCGGGCCTGGTCGGCCTGTCGCTCGGCATATTTGGCGTGCTCGCGTTCCGGATCAGCGAGCAGCAACGCAAGATCAGCGACGTCGAGACCGGCGATCCCTCGCTCCCGGAGGGCGCCGCCGAGGTGCTGGCCGTCGTCGGGCGCGCCTTCGTGGTGGTGGACGCGGTCGACGGCGTCGTGCGCGCCAGCCCTGCGGCCTACGCCTACGGCCTGGTCCGGGGCCACACCGTGGTGCACCAGCAGCTGCTCGAGATGACCGGCAAGGTCCGGCGCGACGGCGTGATCCTTGAGAAACAGCTCGAGCTGCCGCGCGGCCCGCTCGGCCAGGGCACCATCGTGGTGCAGATCCGCGCAGCCATGCTCGGCGAGGAATATATCCTGCTGCTCGCCGATGACCGTACCGAGATCACCCGCACCGAGGAGATCCGCAACGACTTCGTCGCGAACGTCTCGCATGAGCTCAAGACCCCGGTCGGCGCAATCTCGCTGCTGGCCGAAGCGCTGGAAGCCTCACCGGACGACGAGGAAGCCGTCCGGCGGTTCGCCAAGCGCATGCATAAGGAATCCACCCGGCTGGCCGCGCTCGTGCAGGACATCATCGAACTTTCCCGGCTGCAGGGGGCCAACGTGGCCCAGCAGGCACACCCCGTGGACATCAACGAGGTTGTCGCCGAGGCCGTGGACCGGTCCCAGTTGCCGGCCGAAAGCAAGAACATTGAGATCGTTGTGGGAGGCCGGACCGACGCCATGGTCTACGGAGACCAAGACCTGCTCGTCACGGCGCTGCGAAACCTGATCGACAACGCTATCCGCTACTCGCCGGAGAACACCCGGGTTGGCGTCGGCGTGCGGGCCAGGGACGGCCTGGTGGCCGTCTCCGTGACGGACCAGGGCGAGGGGCTGAGCGCCGAGGACCAGGAGCGCGTCTTTGAGCGCTTCTACCGCGTGGACTCCGCCCGCTCCCGCCACACCGGAGGCACCGGCCTGGGCCTGAGCATCGTCAAGCACGTGATGGCGAACCACGGCGGTGAGGTCACGCTCTGGTCCCAGCCCGGGCAGGGTTCCACCTTCACCATCCGCCTCCCGGAGATGGAGGGCCAGGACGAGCCCGCGGCGGATCCCCGCCGGTCCCCGCAAACTGCACGACACGATCGACGCGACGCCGCCGGCGTCCATGAACAAGGAGCTAGCGCTTGAGCCGGATTCTTATTGTCGAGGACGAGGAATCGTTCAGCGACCCCCTTTCCTATCTGCTGGGCAAGGAAGGATTCGAGGTGGAAGTCGTGGACAACGGTCTCGACGCCATCACCGAATTCGACCGCAACGGCGCCGACCTGGTCCTCCTGGACCTGCAGTTGCCGGGCCAGTCCGGGACCGAGGTGTGCCGCCAGCTGCGCCAGCGCTCGTCCGTGCCGGTGATCATGCTGACCGCCAAGGACGCGGAAATCGACAAGGTAGTGGGCCTCGAGCTGGGCGCCGACGACTATGTCACCAAGCCCTACTCCTCCCGGGAGCTGGTGGCCAGGGTCCGCGCCGTTCTGCGGCGCCACGGCGAACCCGAGGAGCTCGTCTCCAGCACCGTCCAGGCCGGGCCGGTGCGGATGGACATTGAGCGGCACGTTGTCAGCGTGAACGGCGAACAGGTTTCGCTGCCGCTGAAGGAATTCGAGCTGCTCGAGATGCTGCTGCGCAACTCCGGCCGGGTCCTCACCCGCGGACAGCTCATCGACCGGGTGTGGGGCTCCGACTACGTCGGCGACACCAAGACCCTGGACGTTCACATCAAGCGGCTGCGCAGCAAGATCGAGCCGGACCCCTCAGCACCGCGCTACCTGATCACGGTACGCGGGCTGGGCTACAAGTTCGAGCCCTAGGCGGCCGGGCCGCGCCCCGGGTCCGGCTCGCGAGCGGGCGGGGCGCCCGGTCCGACTCGCGGGCCGGCCCGGCCGCTGGACGCGACGAAGACGCAAAAAAGGAGCGGCACCCGGTGGGGTGCCGCTCCTTTAGCGTGTGCGGGAGTGCTACGGCGTCGGCGTGGCCGACGGGGTCTCCGAAGGCGTTTCCGAGGGCGTCGACGACGGCGTTGTGCTGCTGGAGCTGGTGGGCTCGGCCGTCGGGAGGTACTTCTTGTAGTCCGTGATGGTGGCGTCCAGGACCGGCATCTTGAACTTGGCGTCCATGTTGGTGCCGTCTTCGCGGATCGTGACTTCCACCAGGGAACCCGGCTTGCCGCCGGAAGTGCTGAGGATCGCCGCGTCGGCGGTGTCATTCAGCAGGACGTAGGAGTTCTTCTTGACCGGAACCTCGGTCTGGGAGCCGGCGGCGCCGCTGATGGTGAGCTTCACATCTTTGGCAGAGGTGTTGTACACCGCCCCGATCACGCGGCCGGGCTTGTTCTCGCCGTCGGAGACGATCATCATGTTGCGGAGCTGGAGCGGTCCGAGGTCGGTCCGGGTCCCGTCCGACGCCGAATACTGCACAGAGGTCTGCTGGGGGTTGATGTAGCCGCAGCCGGACACCGACAGCAGGCCAATGCCAAGTGCAGCCGTTGCCATTGCCAGCTTGCCGCGCCGGCCCCGAGTCATCGCAGTGAAACGCACGTCACGCACTCCTTGAGAGTCTTGAAACATTATTCAGCCATAGCCTATCCGCAATGGACCTCAAACGCGGATTCGGGGGACTACACAAAGTCGGCCGCAGCGGGAGGAGGGGCCGGCCGGAGGGTGGGCCTCCGGCCCGGCAGGGACCCCTCCTGGGCAGGCCCGGCGTCGAACTTTCACGCCCTTGGCACGGGGTCTCCAATGCACTATTATCCGCGTCCGTCAAGGGGTTTGGAGGGCCGATTCTGGCGATTTTCCGCGTATTTACGCGGTTTCCGTGGCCGATCCATGGCAGTCGTATGCCTTAATCGTGATAAACTGGTCTGCGGGAAAGGGGAATGTCCACATGGTTTTTGAGGTCGGCGAGACAGTAGTTTACCCTCACCACGGTGCAGCCAAAATTGAAGAAATCAAGATGCGCACTGTCAAGGGCGAAGAGAAGATGTATCTCAAGCTCAAGGTGGCTCAGGGTGATCTGACCATTGAAGTTCCAGCAGAAAACGTTGACCTTGTTGGGGTCCGGGACGTAGTGGGCAAGGAAGGCTTGGAGCACGTTTTCGACGTGCTGCGTGCCGAGTTCACTGAAGAGCCCACCAACTGGTCGCGTCGTTACAAGGCAAACCTGGAAAAGCTTGCTTCCGGTGACGTGATCAAGGTGGCAGAGGTCGTCCGCGACCTGTGGCGCCGGGACCACGACCGGGGTCTCTCAGCCGGAGAGAAGCGCATGCTGGCCAAGGCCCGCCAGATTCTGATCTCAGAACTGGCACTGGCTGAGAAGACTGATGAAGAGAAGGCCGCAAGCGTTCTCGACGAGGTCCTGGCTTCCTAGCTAAGAATCGAACCCCGGTGGCATTACGCCGCCGGGGCTTCTTTTTGCCCAAACCCGTCCAGGTTGGGTCTGGGTGCGGCGCCGGGACGTAGTCTTGTCCGCATGAACTCTGCATCGACAGCCCACGTCACCGCGGTCATCGTCGTCGCCGCCGGCTCCGGCCAGCGCCTGGGCTACGGCATGCCGAAGGCCAAGGTCCCCCTGGGCGGCGACAGCATCCTCATGCACGCCCTCCGGGGTGTGGCCGCGGCTGGCATCGCCCGCCAGATCTGTGTCGCCATCCCGCCTGGAGACTCTGAATTGAGGGCGCAGTGTGAGGCGTTCGCCGCGGAATTGCAGTCCGAGCACCGCCGCACAGCCGCCGCGGAGACGGCCGTGCAGCTCCCGGTAGTGACCATCGTCGACGGCGGCGCCAGCCGCGCCGAATCCGTCCGAGCCGGGATGGCCGCGCTGGAGCCGGGCATGCAGTATGTCCTGGTCCACGACGCCGCACGGGCGCTCACGCCGGAAGCCGTCTTCCACCGCGTGGCCGCTGCCCTCGCCGCCGGCGCCGTCGCGGTCATCCCCGTGATCCCGGTTGTCGACACCATCAAGACGGTGGACCCCACCTTCGGCGACGACGCCGGCATCGCCCCGGAGCTGGTGACCGGCACCGCCCCGCGGGAGATGCTGCGCGCCGTCCAGACCCCTCAGGGCTTTGACCTCGCCACCCTGCGCGGCGCGCACGAGGCCGCCGCCGGGTTCGACGCCGCCCAAGCAGCCGCCGTCACGGACGACGCGATGCTGGTGGAGCTGCTCGGCGTCCCGGTCCACGCCGTCCGCGGCGCCAGCCAGTCACTGAAGATCACCACCCCGCTGGACCTGATCCTCGCCGAAGGACTCCTCGAAGGCCCGCTCGGCGCGCGCTGGGTGGAGGGCTAAGGGTGGAGGGGAACCAGCCGCAGCAGTCCGCGCCCATGATTCCACGCACCGGCATCGGCATCGACGTCCACGCCTACGCCCCCTTGGACGCGCCCCAGCCGCTCTGGCTCGGCGGCCTGCTCTGGGAGGGCGAACGCGGCCTGGCCGGCCATTCCGACGGCGACCCGGTGGCGCATGCCGCGGCCGACGCCTTGTTTTCCGCCTGCGGTATCGGCGACCTCGGCACGCACTTCGGTACCGATCGTCCCGAATACGCCGGCGCCTCGGGCGTGACGCTGCTGGCCGAAGCGGCCCGGATCGTCCGCGCCAGCGGATACGAGATAGGCAACATTGCTGTGCAGTTCGTGGCCAACAGGCCCAAGTTCGGTCCGCGCCGCGAGGAATCCCAACGGGTCCTCAGTGAGGCCGCCGGTGCACCGGTGAGTGTCTCGGCCACCACCAGCGACGGCCTGGGCTTCACCGGCCGGGGCGAAGGCATCGCGGCCACCGCAACCGCACTGGTCTACCCGCTCGGCGCAGCCGCTTCGGCCTAACTGCCCTACGCTTAAGGGACAACCCCTCCGTAGATGTCAGGAGACCTTCCGTGAAAAAGCTGCTTCCCGTCGTCGTCCTCGTAACCGGGACGCTACTGGCCGGCTGCTCCGGCTCCGCTACGCCGGCCGCCACCACCACGCCCCGCATGAGCGTCGAGGAGAGCTGCAAGTTCCTCACCACGGACACCTTCGTGCCCAAAGGCAGCGACAAGGAAAAAGCCACCCAGATCGGCCAGCACTACCAGGAGGTCGCGGACAAGGTGGCCCCGGAAGTCTCCGAGCCGATCCAGCAGATGGCCGACATCATGAAGCAGGTGGGCTCCAGCGCCACCGGGAGGCAGACCGCAGAGCAGCTGACGCAGCTCCGGCAGCAGATGGACAAGATCGGCGTGCACTGCAAGTAGTCCGCCCGGCCCGTCCCGGGGCATCGGCTAATCTGGAGCGGTGACCCTGCGCTTTTACGACACTGCATCCGCCGAAGTCCGCGACTTCGTCCCCCTGGTTCCGGGCAAAGTGAGCCTCTACTACTGCGGCGCCACGGTGCAGGGCATGCCGCACGTGGGACACATCCGCTCCGCGATCGCGTTCGACCAGCTCACGCGCTGGCTGGAGTACCGCGGCTTCCGCGTCACCGCGGTCCGCAACGTCACCGACATCGACGACAAGATCCTTGCCAAGTCCGCCGAATCGTTCGCCGCAGGCTTCGAGGACGAGCCGGGCACCGTCCGCGAAGAGGAGTGGTGGGCCTTGGCCTACCGCTACGAGCAGGAATTCCTTAAGGCCTACGACACCCTGGGCGTCACCCGCCCCACCTACGAGCCGCGAGCCACCGGCCACATTCCGGAAATGCACGCCCTCATCCAGCAGCTCATCGACCGCGGCCACGCCTACCCGGCCCTCGACGATTCCGGCGATGTGTACTTTGATGTGCGCTCCTGGGCGAAGTACGGCTCACTGACCCGGCAAAAGCTCGACGACATGCAGGGAGCTCCCGACGCCGACCCCCGGGGAAAGCGGGATCCGCGCGACTTCGCGCTCTGGAAGGGCCACAAGGAGGGCGAACCGGCGACGGCGGCCTGGGCTTCACCGTGGGGCGCCGGCCGGCCGGGGTGGCACCTCGAATGCTCCGCCATGGTCACCAAGTATCTCGGCACCGAGTTCGATATCCACGGCGGCGGCCTTGACCTGAGATTCCCGCACCACGAAAACGAGATGGCCCAGTCGCAGGCTGCCGGCCACGGCTTCGCCAATTTCTGGATGCACAACGGCATGGTCACCTACGCCGGCGAAAAGATGTCCAAGTCCATCGGCAACACCATCAGCCCGTCCGAAATGCTGGAGCTGGCCTCGCCGCGGGTGGTCCGGTACTACCTCGGCCAGGCGCAGTACCGCTCGGTCCTCGACTACCAGCCCACCTCCTTGCAGGAAGCCGCCGCCGCGATGGAGCGGATCGACGGCTTCATCAGCCGCGCGGTCCGGACCCTCGCCGGGGCCGACGGCGGATCCCCGGCAAGTCACGGCACCTTCGGCGACGGCACCGTCCCGGACGCCTTTGCAGCCGCGATGGACGACGACCTCAACGTGCCGCAGGCCCTCGCTGTCCTGCACGACACCGTCAGGGCAGGCAACACGGCGCTCACCGCCGGCGAGCACGACGACGCCCGGAAGGCACTCGCCGTCGTCGAAGCCATGCTGCGTGTCCTTGGTCTCAGTGACACGGCGGCCCCGGCAGAGGACGAGCAGGCCAACACCGCCCTCGGCGTCCTGGTCGAGGCCCAGCTCGCGGCCCGTGCGCAGGCCCGCGCCAACAAGGACTGGGCCGCGTCGGACGCCATCCGGGATACCCTCGCGGCGGCCGGCGTCGTCGTCGAAGACGGCGCGGACGGCGCAAGCTGGAGCCTCAAGCGCGGCTGAGGCCGTCCCGGCCAGGCTGGCCGAAGCGGGCCGCCGGCAGACCCCGCGGTCGAGGATTTAACGCGAGTCAGTAGACTGGAGTTCAGACTTATCAACGAATCGCGTAGTTAAAAGGGTGAAACTCATGGCCAACAACGGTCGCCGCTCGGTCAAAATGAAGAAGGGCCCCACCGTCGGGACCGGCGGTCACGGCCGTAAAGCCCTCGAGGGCAAGGGCCCCACCCCCAAGGCGGAGGACCGTCCGTACCACAAGGCCCACAAGAATAAGCAGCTTGCGGAACGCTCCGCCGCCAAGCGCGGCTCCGGTGCCCGCAGCGCCGGTGCCGGTGCCCGCTCCGGCCCCAAGGGCCGTGCCACCGAGGAAGTCGTCACCGGACGCAACTCCGTGGTCGAGGCTCTCCGCGCCGGCATCCCCGCCAAGGCGCTGCACGTCGCCATCCGGATCGAGATGGACGACCGGGTCAAGGAATCGCTGAAGCTCGCGGCCGAACGCGGCATCCCGCTGCTCGAAACCGGCAAGCCCGAACTGGACCGGATGACGGACGACGCCATCCACCAGGGCCTCGTGCTGCAGATCCCGCCGTACGAATACCAGGACGCCTACGAGCTGGCCGAGGAGACCATCGAAGGTTGGAAGAAGGGCCACATCGCCAACGCGCCGCTTTTCGTCGCCCTCGACGGCATCACCGACCCGCGCAACCTCGGCGCGATCATCCGCTCTGTCTCTGCTTTCAGCGGCCACGGCGTGATCGTGCCGGAACGCCGCTCCGTCGGCGTCACTGCCTCGGCTTGGAAGACCAGCGCCGGTGCCGCCGTCCGCGTCCCCGTGGCCCGCGCCGCCAACCTGAACAGCACGCTCAAGGCCTTCAAGAACATGGGCATCTACGTTCTCGGCCTGGACGGCGACGGCGACGTCTCACTCCCGGACCTCGCTTTGGCCACCGAACCGGTCTGCATCGTCGTCGGATCCGAAGGCAAGGGCCTCAGCCGCCTGGTCCGCGAGAACTGCGACCAGATCGTCTCCATCCCGATCGACTCCGCCATGGAATCGCTCAACGCCTCGATGGCCGTCGGCATCTCCCTCTACGAGATCTCCCGCCAGCGCGCCGCCAAGTAACCGACCCTCCCGCACGTTTGGCAGGTTTTTCCGGGACGCCCCCTCACATTTGGCGGGTTTTTCCGGGACGTTCCCTCACGTCTGGCGGGCTTTTCCGGGACGCTCCCTCACGTCTGGCTGAATCTGGGCGAACGCTCCCTCACCTCGAGTGAGGGAGCGTTCGCGTTTAGGCCGCGGGATCTGCAGGAGCGTCTCGCTTCAGTCCACCGGATCTGAGGGAGCGTCTGCGGGTAGAGCGCCGGATCTGAGGGAGCGTCTGCGGGTAGAGCGCCGGATCTGAGGGAGCGTCTGCGGGTAGAGCGCCGGATCTGAGGGAGCGTCTGCGGGTAGA